>CAYFQG010000011.1:0-41983 GCA_964345295.1 uncultured Oscillospiraceae bacterium
TTCATGAAAACAACGATGTAGGGAACGCCAACCTGACGAGCTAACAGAATGTGCTCGCGGGTCTGAGGCATAACACCGTCAGCCGAAGAAACAACCAGAATAGCACCGTCCATCTGGGCAGCACCAGTAATCATGTTCTTTACATAGTCGGCGTGGCCGGGGCAGTCAACGTGAGCATAGTGACGGTTAGCAGTCTCGTACTCAACGTGAGAGGTGTTAATGGTGATACCACGCTCTCTCTCTTCAGGAGCCTTGTCGATGTTGGCGTAATCTGTAAAGGTGTTGTCTTGGCTATCTTGTAAGGATAAAACCTTGGTGATGGCAGCTGTCAATGTGGTCTTACCGTGGTCAACGTGGCCTAAAGTACCGATGTTGACGTGGGGTTTATTTCTTTCAAATTTTGCTTTACCCATTTCTAATAATCCTCCTAATTGCGACTCTCGGTAAAGAGCCTTTTCTTTTATTTACTTATTCGGCTGACACCTACAAGGTATTTTACACTAAAACCCGCTTTTAGCAAGGCTTTAAGTCGCTACCGAAGGTGCCGGCCTGACTAAATAATTTCTGAAGTAAACCCAAGGGCTTACTTCGAAACAACCTTTTCCTGAATGCTCTTAGGCACTTGCTCGAAGTGCGAAGTCTGCATTACGAAGGTACCTCTTCCCTGCGTTCTGGAACGAAGGGCGGTTGCATAGCCGAACATTTCGGCCAAAGGTACAAAGGCGGTAATCTTCTGAGCACCGGAGACAGCCAGCATGCCGTCGATACGTCCGCGGCGAGAGTTGATGTCACCGATAACGTCGCCCATGTATTCTTCGGGGACGGTGATGTCTACCAGCATGATAGGCTCAAGTAAGACAGGATCAGCTTTACGCATACCTTCTTTGAAACCCATAGAACCGGCAATCTTAAAGGCCATTTCCGAAGAGTCAACATCGTGGTAAGAACCATCTACGAGGTTTACTCTGATGTCCACAACCGGGTAACCGGCCACAACACCGGCCTGCATGGCTTCCTGAATACCTTGGTTCGTCGGTTCGACGAATTCTTTAGGTACGGAACCACCGACTGTATTGTTATTGAATTCATATCCGGTACCGGGCTCCCTAGGCTCGAGTTCCAGGATAACGTGACCGTATTGACCGCGACCGCCGGACTGACGGATGAATTTACCTTCGGCCTTGACAGGCTTGGTGATGGTTTCTTTATATGCAACCTGAGGTGCACCGACATTGGCCTCTACCTTAAACTCACGGAAGAGACGGTCCACGATAATATCCAAGTGGAGCTCACCCATACCGGAGATAATGGTCTGACCGGTTTCTTCATTGGTGTGTGTCTTAAAGGTCGGGTCTTCTTCCGCCAACTTCATCAGGGCAATCATCATCTTGTCCTGAGAAGCCTTGGACTTAGGCTCGATAGCAACACTGATAACAGGCTCGGGGAATTCCATAGATTCCAAAATAATCGGATGATCACCGTCGCAAAGCGTGTCACCTGTGCTTGTATTCTTAAGGCCTACAGCAGCGGCAATATCACCGGCATAGACTTTCTCAACCTCTTCTCTATGGTTAGCGTGCATGAGCAAGATACGGCCCATACGCTCTCTTTGTCCCTTGGTAGAGTTCTCAACATAAGAACCGGCTTCCAAGACTCCGGAGTAAACTCTGAAGAAGGCTAACTTACCGACATAGGGGTCCGTTACAATCTTAAAGGCCAAAGCCGAGAAAGGCTCATCATCGGAAGCTTTACGAATATCCTCTTCTCCGGTCTCGACATCCACCCCCTTAATAGGAGGAATATCCAGAGGAGAAGGCATGTAGTCGACAATAGCATCCAACATAAGCTGTACACCCTTATTCTTATAAGAAGAGCCGCAGCAAACGGGGATAATATCGACATTAACCGTAGCTTCACGCAAGGCAGCCTTGAGCTCATCGACGGTAATCTCTTCACCTTCCAGGTATTTCATGGTGAGGTCTTCGTTGGTCTCGGCAATCGCTTCAACCATCTTGTCACGCCATTCCTGAGCCAATTCCTTATACTCATCGGGAATTTCTCTGGCTTCGTACTGGGTACCCATTTCATCCAGATAGACTTCGGCTTCCATCGCAACCAAGTCAATGATTCCGTCGAAGCTTTCTTCCTTACCGATAGGAATCTGGATAGGCACAGCATTAGCCTTGAGACGGTCCTTAATAGTCTGGACAGAGTAGAAGAAATCTGCTCCGGTTACGTCCATCTTATTAATATAGACCAGGCGGGGGACCTTATAATGATCGGCTTGACGCCAAACGGTTTCAGTCTGAGGCTCAACACCGCTCTTGGCATCCAGCAAGGTAACCGCACCGTCCAAAACTCTAAGTGAGCGCTCTACTTCAACAGTAAAGTCAACGTGTCCGGGCGTATCAATGATATTGACTCTGTGGCCCTTCCACTGAGCAGTCGTAGCGGCAGAGGTAATGGTAATACCACGCTCTTGCTCCTGCTGCATGTAGTCCATGGTAGCACCGCCATCATGGGTCTCACCGATTTTATGAATCTTACCTGTATAGTAAAGAATTCTCTCAGTAGTGGTAGTCTTACCGGCATCGATGTGAGCCATGATACCGATATTTCTGGTGTTTTCTAATGAGAAATCTCTAGGCATCGAAACATACTCCTTTCAATCCCTACCAGCGGAAGTGTGCGAAAGCACGGTTAGCTTCAGCCATACGGTGCATTTCTTCTTTACGTCTGAAAGCGCCGCCGGTCTCATTCATAGCATCAATGAGTTCGTTGGCCAGACGCTCCTTCATGGTCTTCTCGCTTCTGGTACGGGAATACTGGGTAATCCAACGCAATGCTAAAGTTTGGCGGCGTTCGGGCCTAACTTCAATCGGGACCTGATAGTTGGCACCGCCAACTCTTCTGGCCTTGACTTCAAGCATAGGCATGACATTTTCCAGTGCTTTTTCAAATACTTCTAAGCCATCCATGTCGGTCTTCTCTTTGATAATGTCAAAGGCACCGTACACGATGGACTGGGCTAATCCCTTTTTTCCGTCTAACATGATGTTGTTAATGAGCTTAGATACTCTCACATCATGATATACCGGATCAGGGAGAACTTCTCTTTTTGGGACGTGTCCTTTACGTGGCACTAGTCTTCCCTCCTTTTCATGATAAAACCGGGCATATATTGCCCCTATCACAGGTACTCATGGCTCTTCTAAAGCCTTGTCAGTGCTCATTGTCCGCCTACAAAATTATTTGTTCTAGACAAGATGTACTGAGCAAATGAGTTCAACCTGATCCTACTTCTTGACCTTAGCGGCCTTAGGTTTCTTAGCTCCGTACTTGGAACGGCCTTGCATACGATCTTGTACACCGGCTGTATCCAAAGTTCCTCTTACAACGTGGTAACGAACACCGGGCAAGTCCTTAACCCTACCGCCACGGATAAGCACAACACTGTGTTCTTGCAGGTTGTGGCCGATACCGGGGATATAGGCCGTAACTTCCATACCCGAGGTGAGGCGGACACGGGCGACCTTACGCATAGCCGAGTTAGGCTTCTTAGGCGTAGTGGTCTTCACAACGGTACAAACGCCGCGCTTCTGCGGAGAGTTTACGTGTGTCGTACGCTTCTTCAAGGTATTCATGTTCACATGTAAGGCCGGAGACTTAGACTTTTCTTGCTTTGTCTTACGTCCTTGCTTGACGAGTTGGTTGAACGTTGGCATCAATACACCTCCTTCCCTAATACTTCATTTTATTCCGTAGTCACAGGCAAAAGGGCACAAGCGTCCTACTTGCGACATACTAACTAATTATAGCAGTTTTTTCTTTAGGGTGCAAGTCGCTCTTGACCGCCCATATACTTCCTAAGCACTTCGGGAATAATGACACTTCCGTCCGCCTGTTGGTTTTGCTCTAAGATAGCGGGAATCACTCTGGACGTGGCCAAACCCGAAGCATTTAAGGTGTGAACATAGTAGGTCTTATTATCATCGGCCTTTCTATAGCGCATATTGCCTCTTCTGGCCTGGTAGTCTTTGGCATTAGAAGCCGAGCTCACTTCCTTAAAATCATTCATGCTGGGGATCCAGACTTCGATATCCCACGTTTTGGCCATAGAAGCCGAACAGTCACCGGCCGCCAGACGGGATAAGCGATAATGAAGGCCCAGTCCCTCGACCAGCTTACAGGCCTTGCCGACTAATTCCGCAAAAGCCTTGGGGGAATCCTCGGGCGTGGTGTACTGGAACATTTCGACTTTATTAAACTGATGGCCTCTGATCATGCCTCTTTCTTCGGCCCGATAAGAACCCGCCTCTTTACGATAGCAAGGTGAATAGGCAAAGAACTTCTTCGGCAAGTCTTTCTCTTCCAAAATCTCATCGCGATAAAGGTTTACTAAGGCGGTTTCGGCCGTGGGCAGGATAAACTGCTTATTCTGCTTCAAGGTCTCCTCTTCGGTCTCAAACCAGTAGACATCTTCTTCAAATTTCGGGAACTGACCTGCGGTAAGGCCGGATTGGTAATTCAAAATATGGGGTACCAAGAACATTTCATAACCGTCGGCCAAATGGGTGTCGATAAAGTAGTTCAGCAAGGCCCATTCCAGTCTGGCTCCGTCACCTTTATAAATCCAGAAGCCGTTTCCGGACAATTTAGCACCGCGCGTGTAATCAATAAGGCCCAGCTTCTCGGCCAAATCCACATGATGGAGCGGTTCGAAGTCAAACTCGGGCTTGGTTCCGTAAACCTTCTCCACCTGATTATTCTCTTTGCCGCCCGCTATAACATCCTCATCCGGCATATTGGGCAGGGCCAGCAAGAAAATCTCCTGGTCTTTGCTAAGCTGGTTAACTTCTTCATCCAAGGTCTTGATGGAATCGGATAATGCCTTCAATTCGGCCAAAACCTCAGTGGCGTCCTGGCCGGCCTTCTTCAGTTGAGGTACCTGAGCCGACAGCTTGTTACGTTTAGCCTTCATCTGCTCAACCTCAGTGATTTTCTGACGTCTTAACTGATCTTCTGCCAAAAAGGAGCTAAAGTCTATCTCCAAGCCTCTTTTGGCCAGGGCCTGACTTACCAGGTCCGGATCTTTTCTGATTAATTGAATATCTAACATGGCTTTTTTCCTCCTCTTGGGCTGAAATTCTTCGCCAAGTATAGCATAATTGGCAGCATGGATTTACGATTAGTCATTTTTGATATGGATGGTTTATTGGTTGATACCGAGCGTATCGCCAGAGAAGCTTTTTTCGAGATTGCCGCGAAGATGGACCTGCCCCTGGAAGACTGGCAGTTCCAATCCGTCTTAGGTGTGAATCGGAGGATGGAAGCGATGAAATTTCGCTCCTACTTCCCCGATTTAGATTTTGATTTCTATATTAATGAAGTTATTAAGCGGCAAAACGAAATTAAAGAGACGAGGGGTATCCCGGTCAAAAAGGGAGCTTTCCGTTTATTGGAATTTCTGAAAGAACAAGAAATTCCCGCCGTTGTGGCCAGTTCAACCGAAAGACCCATGGTCCTTAAAATTCTGGATAAGACCGGTCTTCTACCTTATTTTATAGGCTTTGCCTGCGGTGACCAAGTCACACACTCTAAACCGGATCCGGAAATTTTCCACCTGGCTATTAAAGAAGCCACTGCTTATATCGAAAGACCGGAAGCTAAGAACTATCCTCTTCCGGCAGCTCAAACCTCCCTGGTCCTGGAAGATTCACACCAGGGCATTAAAGCAGCCAACCGGGCGGATATCCCGGTCATTATGGTGCCGGACCTATTAGAGCCGGACGGAGAGGGTAAACTTTTGGCCTGCCTGGATGATTTAGACCAGGTCAAGTCCTATTTAGAAAAATTAGTTTAAACCTCTTAGATGCCCTTCTGTTCCCAAGCCTTTAAAGTTTTGCTGCCTTGCATATTCATAAGCGACAATGGCGACAGAGTTAGACAGGTTTAAAGACCTGGTCCCCTCAATCATGGGAATGCGAATCATGCGTTCGGGATGGGCTAAAAGCAAGGGTTCAGGTAAACCTTTGGTCTCTTTGCCGAAAAGAATCAGTGTATCTTCTTCATAAGCAGGCTCGCTGTAGACCTTAGTCCCCTTAGTGGACGTATAGTAAATAGCATAATGAACTTTTTCTTTCAGGAGGTCTTCCACATTGTCCCAAAGATATAAGTCGGTCATGTTGTACCAGTAATCTAAGCCCGACCTTTTCAGATATCGGTCTTCTAGGCTGAAACCCAATTTACCGACCAGGTGTAAACTCGCCCCCAAGGCTACACAAGTTCTAATAATATTTCCGGTATTCTGCGGAATCTCCGGTTCAACTAAAGCTATTTCCAATCCCATTATTTGATCTCCCCTAAGAGTTCTTTGGCCAAAGTCTCTAACTTACCCAAACGATGATAGACACCTGATTTACCGATAGGAGGTACTAAAAGGTCCCCCAGTTCTCTAAGCGAATAACCCGGATTTTCAAAGCGCACCCTGGCCACCTCTTGTAACTCGTCAGGAAGTGTATCTAGTAAATCTTTATCATCCAGTGCTTTAATAATAGCAATCTGCCGGGCTGCGCTCTCGGCAATACGCCCCATATTGGCCGTATCAAAATTCACCGTCCGGTTGACCTGCTCATTCATATTTTTTCGGACACGGACACTTTCGAAATCCAAATAGGATTTGTTAGCACCGGTCTCGGCCAAAAAGTCCGCAATACAGTCGCCGTTTTTAATGTACAAGACAGAACCCGTAAAAGACTCTTGGACAAAATTGCTGATATTGGCCAAGTCCAAAAGATCTTGGCAAAAAGCTAAAACCTGGGGTCTTCTAAAAGACAAGGCAATTTGGTAAGACTTTTCCGGTGCGGCCATGGATCCCACGGCCAAAAAAACGGCACGCAAAAGGCACATTCTTTCTTCTTCTTCGAAGTTTTCAGCCTGTTCTGTTACATTGGCCCGCAAAAATTCATAGCCTAAGGTGTCTTCCAGGTTTTCTCTAAGGCTTGCCACCGCATCCGGCTTATCGGTCTTCCAGGTATAAAAGTTCTTATTAACTTGAATATCGCCCGCTTCACCGGTCAGGCTCTTGGCCACCTGGTCAACGGTTTCAATAAAGGGACGGTGTTGGCTTTTAATCGTGATTTCTTTGGACATAAAGGTCGCCGAAGAAGCTAATACCATGCCCAACCACAAATCGGCAATAAAAGGATCTTCTAAGAGCCCCTTCTCTTTTTCCAATTCCAGGAACTCTTCTTTTACTTGATAAGAAAAACTGCTGGGTCGCATGGCTAAGCGTCCCTCGTTTTCTGTAAATCTTTGGCAATATCGCGGTGGACTAAGGTAACCCTATAGCCTGCCTCACGTAAACTCCGGCTTAAGTCTTCCGCCAAAAGAACCGACCGATGTCGACCACCTGTACAGCCTACCCCTATGGTAAAGGTAAATTTGCCTTCCCTTATATAGTAAGGCAAAAGATATAAGAACAGGTCTAACTGCTTGTCCATAAAAATCCGGGTCTCCGGGAAGTGGTAGACATAATCTCGAATCTCCCGGTCCTGGCCGCTTAAAGGCCTCAGAGCATCCACATAATATGGATTGGGCAAAAAGCGGACATCTACAACAGAGTCACAATCTTCCGGCATACCGTATTTGAAGCCGAACGATTGGACGACGATAGAGAGCTTTTGGCTGGGATCGGCCTGGTCGTCTCTGTGGATATATTGAAAAACCTTATCGGCCAAATCTTTGGGCGACAAATAGTCGGTTCTTATGCGCTGATCCGCTTGTTCTAAAAGCGGCTCTAGGAGTTCTCGTTCACGCCGGATGCCTTGGGCTAGGCCCTGGTCTTTGGCCAAGGGATGGTTTCTCCTGGACTGCTTATAACGACTCATGATGACATCGTCCGAAGCTTCCAGAAATAGAATTTTATAGCTGATGCCGTTTTCTTGGAGCTGTTTAAGGCTCTGCGCAAAACCCGAGAAATACTCTTTAGACCGGCTATCGACTACAATGGCCAAAGGCCCCACGCCCAAACCTTCGTTTTGCTTATTGGCTACCAACTTGCTGACCAAGTCTCCTACCAGGTGGGCCGGCAAATTATCTATACAAAAATAGCCGTAATCTTCCAGACTGTTGGCGACAACACTCTTTCCCGAGCCGGACATACCGGTAACGATTAAGACATCCATTAGTAATCTCCGATCCGACGCACTTCGGTCTCCAAGCGTACACCGAATCTATTATAGATTTCGTCTTGGATAAAATGGATGAGGTCTAAAACATTTTGAGCCGTGGCGCCGCCCTGATTGACAATAAAGCCCGCATGTTTCAAAGACACCTGGGCACCGCCTATGGCTTTGCCTTTTAATCCGGCATCGGTGATAAGTTTACCGACATAGTGGCCTTCAGGTCTTTTGAAAACCGAACCGCAACTGGGCATATCCAAAGGCTGGGAATGCTCTCGTCTGGCCGTATAGTCGTTGACGCGGTCTTTTATAATCTGAGGATCGTCCTCTTCTAAAACATAACAGGTCGACAGGATAATTCTCTCACCCTTCTGAAAGGCTGACATTCTGTAGCCGAAACCCTGGTCGGTCCCTTCCAGGGCCTTAATTTTCAAATCTTCATCTAAGTAGTAGGTTATTTTTGCTACATCCACTGTAGAGCCCTCGTAGGCTCCGGCATTCATGAAAATAGCTCCGCCGACCGATCCGGGGATGCCTGTGGCAAACTCCAGTCCGGTCAGGCCCTGTGACGAAGCATAACGCGATGCGTCAATCATGGCAGCACCGGCCTCAGAATAAAAATAGGCCTTACCCCGATGATTCAGCACGGGTCTTTGGTGAAGATGCTGTAAGTTCCAATGGTAATCGTCTTCTCCGGGGAAGTTTTCCAGAAAACCGTAGTGTCCGAAGCGCTCTCCCAAACTAATAACCAGGCCTCTGATGCCCTTATCCGCTACCAATACATTAGATCCCTTACCTAAGACCAGGCAGGGCATGTTTTTTTCTTTGGCCAAAGTCAAAAGGTCTATCAAAGCTTCAACCGAAGAAGGTTCGGCGAAATAATCCGCCGGTCCTCCTATCTTGTAAGTGGTGTGCTTTGACATAGGCTCTTGTTCTAAAACCTTCAGCTTATGTGTCTGTTCAATTGAAGTCCATAAATGATTTGTCATCATACCTCCTAATTGCCGAAAAGGCGCTTGGTCAGCTCTTCGGCAGCATTGTAACCCATACGGCGCTGGCGGAAGTTAATCGCGGCAACTTCCACAATAATGGCCAAATTTCGGCCCGGCCGTACCGGTATGGTAATCGAGGGTACGCGTATACCCAAGATGTCGGTAGTTTCTTCATTAATACCCAAGCGCTCATAGGATTTTCGTTCATCCCAAAGTTCCAATTTAATAACGAAGTCAATCGACTCCTGTTGCTTGATGGAAGAAACACCGAAAAGTTCTTTAACGTCCAAAATACCCAAACCGCGAATCTCAATCAGGTGGCGGATAATCTCCGGAGCCTGGCCTAAAAGAGTCGTATCGGACACCCTTCTCACTTCTACCAGGTCGTCGGCTATGAGGCGATGGCCTCTTTTGACAATTTCCATAGCGGTCTCGGACTTGCCGACGCCGCTTTCACCCAGCATCAGAATACCTTCACCGTAAATCTCAACCAAAACGCCGTGCAAGGTGGTTTCCGGTGCCAGTTCCACATTGAGGTATTTTATAAGAGCACTCATGAAGACCGAGGTGACCTCGGGTGTTCTCAACAAGGGTACGGAATAGCGTCTAGAGCACTCCAGAAGTTCCACGAAAGGTTCATGCTGGCGAGAAATAACCAAACAAGGAATGCCTCTGGACATCAACTGGTCCAACTTATACATCCTGTCTTCGGCCGTCTGGGCGTCCAAATAAGCCATCTCCATGTTGCCCAACAGCTGAATACGGTCGGCACCGAAGTGCTCGTAAGATCCGGACAGCTGCAAGCCCGGCCTAGTGACGTCGGCTACGGAAATCAAGATATCTTCGGTATTGCCGAAAGAGGTCAATTCTTCCAGATTAAACTCATCAATGATGTTTTTTAAACTAACAGAAGCCATATCCTAAGCTCCCCCTCCCAGGCCGAATAAGAATTTTAGCCGATCGTCCAGATCTAAATCCTGGCCGAAAGGTCTGGGCAAGTCTTCCGTAGAGCCGCCCAATCTCTTAATAGCCGAAATAATTTCTAAATAAAGACTCCGATCAATCGTTTCGTGATGGTCTTCTATATAAGATCTTAATAAAGGTATAGCACTTAAGGTGCCTAAGTCTCCCAAACAAATGGTCACCAGTTGCTTATTTGTAAACTTCCTAAAGGCTAAACGGAACACGGGATAAGCCTTTTGCCTTCCGTCGGGCGACTTCTGGGCCAAAACCACCATACCTTCCAAAAGTCGGTCCAAGCCTCGATCCGAATTCGGATTTTCTTTGATTTCTCTCTCCAGGATAAGAATAAGATCATCCAGAAGCTCCGGCGCTAGGGCCTTCACATAAGACGCCATAGCGTCGGAAACTCTTTCATCCGGCTGAGGACCTTGCAAGTACCAATCAATAAGCTCTTCCATAAGGTCTGCCTTATTAGAGATGGCCAAAAGATGCAAAGCTTGCTGGAGGAAAAAGACCTCTTCCAAGCGGCGTTCATCGCTATCCGATAAGTCGGGTCTTAACTTTAAGACATCATTTAGGAAAACTTCCTGCTTGGCTTCAGGCAAGGCCGAAAACTTGACTTCAAAAACCTCGGGCAAGGGAAAATCGGATTGCTCCGCCATACCTTTAAAGAAAAGGTAAAAATCGTCTTCGTTTAAAGTCCCTAAATAAGCATCCAAAGAAAGGCCTTGCAAGAATTCCTGGTCCCGGCTCAGCCAATCGGCCTGAGCTGAAGCGAAATCCTGTTCCAAGCCCCTGGCAAAGTCTCTTTCAGATAAGTTCTCTTCTTGCTTGGCGTTAAGCAGTTGATCAAATATATGTGAAAAGGCCTCATTCATCGTACAAGCGAAGCCCCTTCCTAAATCATAAGCTGTCATCAAATCCTCCTTAGGTTCAGACATAGGCTTATTTTAGCATGAAAAGTCAAGATAATAGAATATTCACAAAAAGAGCTTCAATTCTTAAAAACAAATATCAAAGATAGTCAAAGTCAAACCATATAGTAGTAAGCGTAAAGAGAACAAGAACAGCGAGGAGGTTTTGACATATGTTCGGTTTAGTTCCTTTTGATTTTGACGGTATGATGCGTTCCATGGATAAGCTCTTCCGTGATTACAGCATGCAGGACATGCGCATGGACGTAGAAGATTTGGGTGACAAGTATGAGATGACCGTTGAGCTGCCCGGCATGAAAAAAGAGGATATTTCACTGCGCGTAAAGGATAATATCCTTACTATAAAAGCTTCTCATGCCAGTGCGTCACAAAACAGTCCCGATGAGGAAAGCCGGGAGACGGCTTTGACCGATCGAAACTTTATCCACCAAGAAAGATCTTACAGATCCATGGAAAGAAGTTTCAATGTAGAAGGGGTCCTGGTAGACCAAATCCGTGCCAGATATGAAGATGGTCTGTTAATTGTGGACCTGCCTAAGGAAAATCCTACAGCACAGGATAATACTTATGAGGTCAACATCGATTAACAAGAAAAAGGGGAAGAGACTTAAGCAGCTCCTCCCCTCTTTTTTTGTCTTAATTTAATTTAATCTTAAGATCGTTTTCTTTAATCCATCCGATTTTACGTAAAATAACAGAAAACAAATAAGATAAGATAGCCGGCAAAACAATACAGACCAGAATCAAACCCAGCCACTCCTTGGGCCCCGGAGCTAAAAGTGTCGCACCGTATTCCAAGGCTTTTTCCGAAGGTGCGAACCATCCGGTTACCTGACCGATAGGACCGACTAAGCCGGAGGTCCCCATGCCGGATGCAATGGCAGGACCGTTCATCTGAAGTTTAAACACAACCGTAGCGATAGGTCCGGTAATGGCTGCGGCCAAAGTCGGCGGAATTAGAATGCGAGGATTTCGCATGATATTAGGCATCTGTAACATAGATGTACCCAAGCCTTGGGCCAAGAGGCCGCCCAAACCGTTTTCCTTATAAGAAATAACGGCAAAGCCCACCATCTGGGCACAACAACCGGCCAAGCCCGCACCGCCGGCCAAGCCTACCAAGCCGAAGGAAGCCGCGATAGCCGCCGAGCTTATGGGCAAGGTCAAAAGAAGTCCCATGATGACCGAAACCAGGATACCCATTAAGAGCGGTTGCTGGTCGGTGAGACTCATGACGAAGCTGCCGATGAGATTGGCAAAATTTCCTAACCAAGGCGCTATGCCTAAGGCCAATCCTCCGCCCGAAACCAGGGTCACGAAAGGCGTCAGGATAATATCAACCGCCGTGGTCTTGGATACCAGTTTACCCAGCTCACAGGCCGGCACCGCAATAAAGAATACGGCCAAAGGTCCGCCTGCTCCCCCCAGGGTGTTGGCGGCCATGCCTACACCCGCCAAGGAAAACAGAACCAAAGGCGGTGCTTCCAAAGCATAACCGATAGCAATAGCCATAGCCGCACCGGCTGCCTGACTGCCGAATGATCCTATCTTCTGCAAACCGTCATGCCAAGCCGACCCGTCCGGGAAAATCATGGCCAAGGTATTGATAATAGTACCTATTAATAATGAAGCAAAAAGGCCCAGCGCCATGGCGCCTAGGGCGTCAATCATGTAACGTTTAAAAGAAATAATAATATTTTGTTTGGCTAAAAAAGCTTTGAAACCGGTCTTTTGGTCCGCTTGGTGGACCAGGTTATCTTGTAAATAAGGTTTTTGTGGCGTTTTCTTATTTTTCTTCTCTTGCATAATATCTTTTGCCGGCTTTTAAGCGCGGTAGAATCCTCCTTCTCGCAGATATAAAAATATTTTGGGTACAACTTGATTTTTTCTCGAGACCACTCCGGGCTGGAATGTGTGTGACTCACCTTCCCTGTTCGGGAAGACCTCACTAACAATCTCCTTGCCGGGACCGGCTGCATAGAAAATCGAGCCGTTGTCTCGGGCCGTAGTAAACATCATGATCCAAAGATAGGCATCCTTGTCTTTGGCCTTCTGTTCCATAAACTCTTCTAAGGCATTTTGGATACCTTCGGTTTCATTCAGTCGATAGAGGTTACGCTGCGAGATGATAATCTTGCGGTCCTGAACCATATATTCTTTGACATCGCCTTCCAGCAAAGACGGCAGATCGTCCAGAAAGTTTTGTGACGACGCCTTGAAGATGGATTCGGCCAATTCTTCGATGTTAATACCGGTGAAGTCTGACCAATGTTTGGCCATGGCACGGTCCTGGTCAGTCGTGGTAGGCGACTTAAAGTTCAGCGTATCGGCGATGATGGCGGCTAAAAGAAGGCCCGCTACATCCGGATCCGGCTGGACATTGTTTTCCAAGAACATTTTAGAAACAATGGTTGCCGTTGCGCCCAAAGGCTCATTTCTAAAAGCAATAGGCCTGTCGGATGTAAGGTCTCCGATGCGGTGGTGGTCAATAATCTCTAAGACTTCGGCCAACTCAATATGGGGAACCGATTGCTTGGCCTCGTTGTGGTCTACTAAAACAAAACGTCTCTTAGGGGCATTCAGTAAGCGATAGCGCGACGTCATGCCCATAACACGGTTTTCGGCATCCACGATAGGATAGGCGCGGTGCCTGGACCGCATCATCTTCTCCCTGGCATCATCGACAAATTCGGCTTCGGAGAAAACAATTAAATCTTTGGCCATAATACTCTTAACCGGGATAGCATAATAAATATAACGTGAAGTATTCATAGCTCCGTGGCCCGACAATATAATCGAACACTTGGCTTTTTTGGCCGCTTCCATAACCATGGGCGCCACCTGCTTGGTCCAGACTAATACCAGGACCGAAGCCCCCTTCTCGATGGCCCTAAGCTGGCTTTGCGTATCATTGCCTAAAACAACGATGCGCTTGTCCAATTCGTAGTAATTCAGATGGTTAGCCGATAAGGCAATAATGCTGACCTTACCGTTATGGTCGGACTCGTCTGGTGCATAAAGTAGGGTACCGTCAATAGACTTGGCTATATTCTCAACGGACGTTTTCGCCAGCAAATCGATGGCTTTGGCCGTATCACCCCAAATGACCTGACCTATAGAAGAATTCGTAACCAGGCCTAAAAGATGGCTTCTCTCATCCTGGACCGTAAAAACCTTATGGTCGCCGTCAAAACGTTCAATAACATCTCTTAAGATGGCGTTCTCGCTGACCTTATTGGCATCGTCCATGATGCTCTCGTCTAATTGCGACCTGGCATCTTGAATGAAAAGCGGTTCTGCCTGATTAAAGCGTTCCAGGATAAAACGACTCTCGGTCGTAAGATCTCCCAATCGACAAGGGACCACATTGTGGCCTTGTTTCTGTCTCAAATGCGCATAGGCAATAGCGGAAACAATACTGTCTGTATCCGGATGGCGATGGCCCGTGACGTAAATAATGCCGCCTCCGCCGTCTTGTGAAAAATAACTCATAGCTTCTCCAATACTAGTCTAAAAAAGTAGTCTCCATCCGGTGTGCCTCGTCTCTAAGATCGAAGCTTTCTTCGGTCTTACCTAGGGCAAGGCCTCCCAGGACCTGATGACCTTCGGGTAAATCCAAGAGGTCAAAAAGCTCGGGTTTAGACAAGGCTCTGCGAAAGACTCCGTAAATGACACAAGACCCTAAGCCCAAAGCTGTGGCGGCCAAAGACATATTCTCTAAGACAAACCCTCCGTTGGCATATTCCATATTAAGGGGTTCGGGTCCCGAGGGTTTTATCGATACAACTATTACTTGAGGGGCTCCCAAAAACGGATGCGCCTCTCTTCCCTGCAAGTCTGATTGGTGTTTTTCAAAAGCATCTAAGACAGCAGGGTCACTGACGACCGTGATATGCATATCTTCATATCTTCCCATAGCAATAGGGGCCTGCATGCCGAAGTGGAGGATTTTCTGTAAATCATCCGGGTCGGCTAAATCTCCGCTGTAAGATCTAACGGATTTACGCCTCTGCATGGCTTCAAAAACGTCCATTTAGCTTCCTCCTTTTTACTTGCTACTAAAATAGCATATTTCCATCCTTGAGGACACATTTACAGGCAAGAGCCGGGACTATAAAATGAGAACCGTATTTGTGAAAATTTGATTCATAGGTCCTTTCTAGGGACCGGTAAGGAGACCGTTACATGATGCGACTACATATCGAGAATATCCACAAGGCCTTCGATGATAAAAAAGTCTTGACCGGGGCTTCCGCTGTTATAGACCAGGGCAAAATATCCGGATTAATCGGACGAAACGGAGCCGGTAAGACAACACTATTTAATATCCTCTATGGCGACATCCCCCAAGACCAGGGCCACTTATTTTTAGAAATCGACGGAACCAAGCGCCCGCTTAAGGCGGAAGACGTTGGTCTTCTTTTTTCCAACCCTCTGGTCCCCGAATTTATGACCGGCTATGAATGCGTCAAACTCTTTTTAGATATTCATAATCTGCCGTCTGACGAAGCGTCCATAAGACAAGCCTTTGAGCTGGTCAGCTTAGACCGAGAAGATTGGGACCGCCTGATTCGCGATTACTCCCACGGTATGAAGAACAAAATTATGATGCTCATGGTCTTTTTGGCCAAACCGCCGGTCATCCTGTTAGATGAACCCTTGACCAGCTTAGATATTGTTTTGGCCGCTCAAATTAAGGACTTCTTAAGATCTTACAAGCAAGACCATATCATCATCATGAGTACTCACATCCTGGATTTGGCCAAAAGCCTCTGTGACGATATTATCCTCTTAAGAAAAGGCGTACTTCAGGCCCTGCCGGACGAGAAGTTTAAAGACCCTGATTTCGAGCGCTACCTGGTAGACCTCTTGACGGATGAGAGCGACGAAGCCCAATTAGCCCAAGAAGAGGCTCAGGCATTAGAAACTCCGGAGGCATGGCACCATGACTAAGGCGTACCTCAAGAGCATGGGCCACTACTGGCGCTATCTTTCTATCCAAAGAATCCATCGTTTTATTTACTATTTAAGAAAATTACCTCTAATCGGAAAACACATTCCTTATAGCCTGCACCAGGTGTCTCAAGCCAATGCGCTTTTTACGATCCTGGCCCTGGTCATAGTTTTTTTCAAGCAGATTATTCATAAGGTCTTTTATTTCGGTCTTTTCTTCTTCTTCCCCCTGACAGCGGCAGAAACCCTGCCCCAAGAAGAGCTGGGTCTATACCTGTACGGTATTTTCTTAGGCCTTAATCTTATTGTGCCCATAGGTCTGCAGACCGTATCTATGGCCAAACCCGAACGCGAATACTATGAGATGCTCCTAATCTTTAAGGAAAATCCCAAACGCTTCTATATGTTGAAGATGTTCTTGCCCTTATTAATTAACGTTTGTTTCTTTTTGGTCTTCGGTCTCGTCAGTTTTGCTTTCATGGGGCTCCCCATAGGCCATCTCTTCTTGCTTCTTTTAAGCTATGTCTTAGTCCGACTTGCCGCCGAAGCACTGGGCTGCCTGATAAGGGAGAAAACAGATTTCTTGGAAAGCAAGTACCAGAACTGGCTTTTTAAATTCCCTGTAGCCCTTCTGGGCATGGTCGTGGCCTATCTCCCCTTCTTCTTGATGAAGCCCTACCCCTTGACCAGCTTATCCCTGGCCCTTTTATGCCTGATTGCGGCACTTCTGGCTGTCCCTTCCTTCCTTTACCTCAGGACTTATAACTTCCATATACTGAAACGTAAGTCCTTAGACATCCAGGGCTTCATCGCCAACATGAACGCCATTGAGGATAATTCCCTTGTTTTAAACCAATTCATCGTAAAAAAAGACGCCTACACCGACCATGTACCGGCCAAGATCACCGAAGGTAAATCCGGCCTGGCCTATGCCCATGCTCTTTTCTTCTACCGCTTTAAAAAGATCTTCACCAGGCCCGTTTTAATCCGCTTTTTTGTCTGCCTGGGCGGCGTTTTGATTCTTCTCATTGTGAGCCTGATTCTCCAAAATAAGGAATCCTTTAGGCAAGGTCTGGCCCAATTCCAGATTATCAAGATGATGCCGACTATCTTTTACCTTTCTGCCATCGTCTTCTCTTTTGGCCGAAACTTTACCTCACTTATTTTTGCCAATATGGACCGTAACCTCCTCCCCTATAGCTTCTATCGTCGGTCCGACTTGGTACGTGAAGGTTTAAAAATCCGTTTCTTGTATTTGGCCAAATTAACCGCCCCCATTATCCTGGTCTTGGTCATCGGCTTGGGCGGCTGGGCATTTCTCTTTATCCCCGAACAAGGCCCGGATATCCTGATAGTCCTCGGAACCATTGTCGTGCAAACCATCTTCTTTAACTTCTACTACTTGGTCACCTATTATCTCTTCCAGCCCTACAACTCCAATATGCAAGTGAAATCTTTACCCATGCAGCTGGCCAATTTTGCAATCTACTTTGTGACTATGTTCCTCTATATTAATGCCGACTTGCCGCTAATGATTTACCTGGCTGTGGCCGGACTGGAGCTGGTCTTTATCCTGGTCTCTATTCCCCTGGTCATCCGGCTGGCCCCGAAGAACTTCCGCCTACGTCAATAGTTTACAAGGAGAGAAACATCTCTGTTATTTTGGAAACCAAGCAACTCAGCAAGGTCTTCGGCCAGCAAAAGGCCGTTGACGGTGCGTCTATTTCGGTCCACCGGGGCGATATCTACGGCCTAATCGGCCGTAACGGCGCCGGCAAAACCACACTGATGCGTATGATGGCCGGCCTGGCCCACCCGACTCAAGGTTCCTACCACTTCTATAATGAACAAGGTCAGGAAGTTTTGCCCGAGCCGGGTCGGTAAAAAGCCGGTCAAGTCCTTTTCTATGGGCATGAAACAAAGGTTGGGCTTTGGCCTGGCCATGGTCGGCAATCCCAGCTAATTATTCTGGACGAACCCATCAACGGTCTGGACCCACAGGGTATAGCCGAAGTCCGAAATCTTATCACCTAGCTCAATAAAGAGTTCAAGGTGACTTTTATTATTTCAAGCCCCATCCTCGATGAACTTTCCAGGATTGCAAACCGCTTCGCAATTATTGACCAGGGCCAAATTCTGCAGGAGCTCGATCACGAGACCTTTGAAGATAAGAGCCGAGACCGCATAGAAATTCGAGTGGATCGGACCGATGTGGCCTTGGAGGCTTTGGCCGAGTTGGGCTATAGCAAGGTCCAACAAGTAAGCCCTAACGATATCCACATCTATGCTTCCTAAGAAGACACCGGTCGCATCGTCCTGGGTTTGGTCCGTAAAGGTTTAGAGATTAAAGGCTTTACCCTCCACCGCAACAGCTTAGAAGAATATTATCTGGCCCTAACCGGTCAACACTAGGAGGACAAAGAATGATGCCGAGAAGATGATTTGCTGTACCTTTATTGGCGGAGTCCTAGCCATCTTACTGATTTTTTCTCTGGTCATGTCTTTTTCATGATGCGGGCCTTTGAAAAATTTATAGAATCGAAAAGTATATCCCCTTCTCCAATTCCTGGTGGGGGCCTTTTCTCTCTTAATTCTAATGATCCTAACCTGCCTTGTTTACACCCTTACCAGCCTGATTCTAAATTATGAACCCTTCCTTATTAAGAACTTCAATTTGCTCTGGATCCCTCTGGGTGTACAGTTTGTAGGCCACTTGGCACTCATGCGTTTAATCTTAGCTTTAGTTTCTTTAACACAAAGTATGGGCGCAGGGCTTTTATTTGGTATCATATACCCTCAGATGCTGGGACCGATCTTCTATAACCTCATGGGCTGGGCCCTCATCAAAGTCTTTAAGCTAAAAGAGGACTTCCAACTCATTGCTTATACAAGCTTAGGAGCCATTAAGCTAACCGGAATCGGATCGGACACTAAGCAGATTGTAACGAGCCTGGTGGTATCCGTCCTGGTCATGCTTATTGGCCTGGTTGTGAGTTCTTTAGCCTTGCAGCTTAGAGATATCAAATAAAAAAAGAAATAGGAGTTTTAAAAAATCACATGACGGACCAAAGGACACATAATGTTAAGCAATACAGCTGGGTTTTAGCCGCCATATTCTGCACCATGCTCTGGGGCTCGGCCTCGCCTATGATCAAAATGGGCTACCAGTATTTCCAAATGGACACATCCAATGTGTTCAACATCATTTTATTCGCCGGTGTACGCTTCTTCGGCGCAGGTCTCTTGACCTTATTAATCAGCAGACCCCTGACCGGAGAAAAACCGTCCTTTAATAAAGCTATGACAGGTCCGGTCCTGGTCTTGGCCCTCACCCAGACTGCAGGCCAGTACATCTCCTTCTACCTGGGTCTGGCTGTCGTAACCGGATCGGTGGGTGCAATCTTAAGTGCCACCAATATTTTCTTTACGGTTATCATCGCGACCATTTTCATGCGTTCGGAAAAGCTGACCACTCAGAAAATTCTGGCAACGCTTTTGGCCCTGGTCGGCATCATCGTCTTAAATTTGGATAGTAATTTAAACTTTGCCTTCCGTCTGAACGGCGAGGGTTTTGTCCTCTTGTCTGCTTTGGCCAATGCCTTTGCTTCTATCTTCATGAGCCGCTTCAGCCAGAAGCATAACCCTATTTCTCTGACCGCCTATCAATTTATTTTGGGCGGCGCCGGCCTCATGCTGGTAGGCTTTTTCGGCGGTGGTAGACTGAACGCTCCGGGTTATCAGGGCATCTTGGTCTTGGCCTATCTCATGGTACTGTCGGCTCTGGCCTACGGCATCTGGTCTTTGCTCTTAAAGCACCACCCCACCTCTCACGTAGTTATTTTCCACGCCCTGGTTCCAGTCTGGGGATCCCTTTTCTCCTGGCTTTTCATGGGCGATCAGATTTGGAACTGGCAGACACTGGTCGCACTGCTGTCCATCGTAATCGGTATCTTCCTAGTCAATAAACAAAAGGAAAAACTTACCGCAGAGGACCCGGCCTAGTCGCTTCTTCCAGCTTGTGGGCCAGAGTACCTAAGCCCGGCAATTTCAGAAAAATATAAGAATAGGCCATAAAGGCTTGTACAATTAAAATGATCAAAACGATGATTTGGAGGCTGAGACCCAAGAGGTCCAGCCTCTTGTTCCATATAAGGCTTTGCATATAAAAATTCTGGCTCTGAGACCGGACAGCGCGACGTATTAAAAAGTCTCCCGTAGTACTTAAGGCCAGACGCAAAATGCTAAGAATCAGGAGAAGAAATACATTCTGGCTTTGGTGGAGCCGTAAAAAATTAGAATCCTTCTCTCTATAAAGAAAAATAAAGGCCAAAAGCCAAGCAAGATACGTTACACCCGGGATAAAAATCAGGATAGCCAAGGAAATGTTCATGAGGATGGCCGGATATTTGGCCGCCATATAGCCGTGGGTAGCCTTATGGCGGGAAAACTTCTCCAACTTCATCGCCTAAAGTCCTATGTCCCTGCCGGTTAACTGATTAAGGCTTTGGATAAGCGATGCTTTGATATCTTCACGTTTTAAAGCGGCTCCGGCATCCTCGCTATAAGCCAGGGCCCTTTCAATACTAGCGGAAAGCTCTATACCGGACTCGGTCTCCAGTTTGTCGATTAATTCCTGCAAACTCAAAGACCTAACTTCCCTGGCCGGGAAAACCGCCTCTGCCACAGCCTCGGGGAACTTATAAATAGAAGCGGTTGAAACATAGACGACCTTGTTTAAATCCTCCTTTTTCTCTTTGCGAGTCAGGAGATCATAGGCGGCAAAGGCCACCGCCGTATGGGGATCAATCATATGGTCAGTCGTATCGTAGACGCTTTTAATGGTAGAGGCGACCAGGCGATCATCTGCGTAGGCACCTTGGAAAAGTGCTTTAAGTTCTCTTCTGGTTTCCGGGTCTAACTGGTAGGTCCCTTTCTCTTGCAAGCTCTCCATCCAGGCACTTACTTTGGCCTTGTCATGGCCGGTCAGTTCAAACAAGAGTCTCTCGATATTAGAAGAAACTAAAATATCCATGGAAGGGCTGCTTGTCTTAAATAAAGACCTTTTACGGTCATAAGTTCCCGTACGGATAAAGTCGCTTAAAACCTTGTTCTTATTGGAAGCACAGTAGAGATTTCCGATGGGCACACCCATCTGCTTGGCATACCAGGCAGCCATGATATTGCCGAAATTGCCGGATGGGACAACAACATCAAAGACTTCTTCAGCCTCTAATTTTTCTTGGCCTAAGAGGTCTAAATAAGCGGAAGCATAGTAGACAATTTGCGGCAATAGTCTTCCCCAGTTCATGGAATTGGCGGAGCTAAGGCAAATGTTTTTCTCGGCCAAAGTTTCTTCTAAAGCCTTATCCTGAAAAATGGTCTTAACCTGACGCTGAGCCAAGTCGAAGTCTCCGTCTACAGCGTAGACAAAACAATTGTCGCCTTGGGCGGACAGCATTTGCTTCTCTTGAATAGGGCTGACGCCTTTGGCCGGATAATAAACCACAATAGACATATCGTCCATGCCGCGAAAAGCTTCCATGGCGGCCTTGCCCGTATCCCCCGAAGTCGCGGCCACAATAGAATAGTGCCTCTTATCGCCCAAGTCTTCTCTGGACAGCTGCATCAGATGTGGCAAGAGCTGAAGGGCCAGGTCCTTAAAGGCGGCACTGGGTCCGTGCCATAATTCCAGCATATAGGCGCTGTCATCATAGGTATTCAGTTGAACCAGCGGAGCCGGTGCGGGGTTAAAATTTTCCTCACCGTAGACCTTGGCCAGAATAGGTCTTAATCGGGCAGGACTAAAATCCAGGTAAAGGGACAAAATATAAAGGGCTCTTTCGGCATAAGAAGCCTCAATAAGGCCCTGCCATGTTTCCTTGCTTACCCGGGGAATACTTTCCGGTACAAAGAGGCCACCGTCGGGGGCCAGGCCCTGTAAAATCACTTGGGCAGAGCTGTAGGTGTTTGGGTCTTGGCGGGTACTGATGTAGCGCATATCAATTCTCCTCGTTTTGTCCGGATGCTAAGGCTCTCATTTTATCACGAAAGCGCTCGGCCTGATAAAAACTTCCCCAGGCCATAATAATAGCTTGCTCAGCTTGAGCCAGATGCCAGGCTTCTACCAAGGCTTCTTCATAATCCGGCACAATGTGAATCTCGGGGTAGTTCTCTTTGGCCAAAAGGTCTACTTCAACTTCTTCAACAATCCCGGCCATGTCCTCGGGCTCCATAGCACGTTTAATACCGGCCACTCGGCTTAAGACCAGGTGGCTGACTCGGCCGCCTTTAAGCATGTTCTGAAACATGGTTTTGGCGTCCTTGTCTTTCATCATGCAAACCAGGTGCACCTCTCTATGGTCGGGACAAGAGCTTGGCGGGAAAAGATAGTCCAGTGACTCTCTTAGGGCCCGAGTCCCCTGAGGATTGTGGCCGCCGTCCAGGAAGGCAGAAGGATTATGGGTAAGTCTTTCTAAGCGTCCGGGCCAATAACAATAGTAAAGGCCCTTAATAATGGCATCCTTGTCGATAGCGTTCTTGAAGGCCAAAACCGTCTCAATAGCCAATTGCGCATTATAAGTTTCATAACGGGCCAAGAGCTTAGTCTGAAGTGTTTCCCCCTTGAGAGGCCCTGTTGAAAGCTCGAAAGTCTGCCCTTCCAAATCATGGCTTAAAGGAATGACCTGATTTTTACGAACCGGGAAAAATCGGATATCCAGTTCTTCTGCCTTATGACGAAAGAGTGCTTCTACATCGGCTGCAGCAATATGGTCCTTTATAGCATCATATTGGTCATACAAGACCAGGCTCTGTGTGCCTTTTTTGAGAATCCCGGCCTTCTCTCCTGCAATTTCCACATAGGTGTTACCCAGCCTTTGTGTGTGGTCTAAACCGATAGCCGTAATTGTGGCTACCTCGGGTGGGTCTATGACATTGGTTGCGTCCAGCCTTCCGCCCAAACCGGTCTCCAATACTAAGACATCACATTCATGTTCCCGGTAGAATAAAAAAGCCATCAAAGTCAGCATTTCGAAGTGATTGGGATGGTGCTCCTTATCGTAGCCCATACTTTCTATGGTCCGGCGGATGCGATTTAAGTAGCGCGTAGTCTCTTCTTTATTAATATAACCTGCTTCGGGCCTGGTCCGCCAGGTTTTGGCCTGATCATGACCGTCCAAGACACGTATTCTTTCACCGTACTCATAGACATAGGGTGAGGAATACAAGCCGACCTTATAGCCTGCTTCGGCCAAAATATAAGAGATGTAAGCACAAGTCGATCCCTTACCGTTGGTTCCGGCAATATGAATAGTAGGAATACCCTTGTCGGGATTCCCCAGAAGTTCCAACACTTCTCTTAACTTGTCTAAACCCAGACGGGAAGCAAAACGCTCCCTCTTATCCAGATAATACATGGCCTCGTCAAAGGTCATGTCCACATAGTCTTGTTTTGTCATCTATAAATCCTACCGTTTTCTTTTATTTTCTTTCTTTCTAAATACCACAAATTTAGATAAAAAGTAATTTGCCACTGTCACGCAAAAAGCGCCCAAAGACCTGGACAAGTCTTCATCCCAATGAAGCACTTCAATCATAAGCCACATAAGAAGGACTTCAAAGAAAATCGACGACCCGATCCTGGCCAAGACAAACTTCACCAAATCCTGCCACAGATTTCCCTTGTCTTGGAAAACAAAAGCTCGGTTGGTAAAAAAAGCGAAAAGGACCGCACAGACAAAAGAGATAAGGAAGGCCCAAATCCAGATGCCGATAAAATAATTGGCCAGACTGAAACTTGCCACCGAGACCAAGTAAGTTAAGACACCGAAAAAGACATACGATAAAAGCTCGTAGGATAGAAGGCACAAGAAGACATTACCGGCCAAAATCAAAAGCCCCAGTAAAGAACCGGCCGTCGCCTGACTGATAAAGCCCCATCTTCTAACGCCATAGTAGACCAAAGCCAGGGTTCCGCCCCAGGATAAGATGAGTGAAAACAGTAGGCGTCTCCCCTCTTCATAGTCCCATAAATAAGATGGCCCTAGCTTTCTTAAAGGTCTTTTATAGCATAAAAAATAGACCAGGCTCTCTATAGCTAGGGCAATAAGGCTGGCCCTAAGAAGCGCAATGTCACCTGTTCCCAGTCGCTTCAGGCTCAAATAGGCCAAATAATAAATGAGTGTTAAGGGTAAATAAAAACGCCGCAACAAATCCAAGATAGGCAGTTTCTGAGCCAGGGGAAACATTCCGGTCCGGTCTCTCGTCACTTGGTGGAAGAAGATTGTAGGGTTGTTTTTGTCCATCTTAATTCTCCTCAGCTTCTTTCGCTCCGCCCCAAGGCATGGGATTTTCCGGCATATCCGGAAAAACCGGTATCTTAAAAACCAATGGCCTTTGTCTTCCGCCGGCTTCCAATAAAATCCTGCTGAGCCTTATAGCCTCCTCTTCGGGAGCGGTCAGGGCCTGCATTTACTGGTGCCACTACTCTCCGGATAAGAGATCGTATTTGTGTAAATAAAGTCTGTCCGGGCCCTAGTTCGAATAGTTGTTGCGGATATAGACCGCTCCGCCTTTTATAGCACTTTCCGGAGAAGTCCAGGGCAAATGATAGGCTGCATAAGCCGGGTCGGTCTTCTCGATAAAGTCTCCTCTGGCAAAGCGCGCCCCGTTCACCTGCGCACCGTTTGGTACGGCCGGATCGGGATAAGCACCTATATTATAGAAATTGTAGTAGGCAGTCGAATCGCCTTCTAAAAGAACTTGTCCCCGAGCCAAAGGGCTGATGCCACCCTCAGTAAGGCTGATTTCCTGGCGCATCCGGATGGCCAAAGACTCAGCCAAATAAGACGCCTCTTTTCCCGCTTCGTAGACTGTGGGAGCAAATTCCAGTAGTTCCGGTATATCCCGAAAAACATCTTCTACGCCTTCCAGGCTACTAATTTGACTCCCCGAATCCAAAGTCAAAAATTGAAAGACAGCCCTTAGATCCAAAAAATTTCTGGGGTCCATATAATAGGCCACGCCTTCACGAGTGGCCGGAAACCAGTTGGCCCCGTCATAGACGGTGTCGTTTTTTACCATCCACTTATATGGAGCGTAAAATTCCGTGTCGTCAAAGGCAACCAGGTTGTTCTCCTCGTTCTTGGTCTCCTCGTATAAGACCTGGTCCCAGCTGTCTTGAAGCCAAAGCGGCTCAAAGGTCCAGGCCGGAGCAAAGGCCTGTAAACTACTTAAAGCCTCCCTATATGACGGAGGAAAATCCTCCATGGGGTCCTTTTTCAGAAAGGGTTCGGCCAAGGCTTCATTATAATAAGCCTCATAGGGAACTCTTCTTTCGTAGTCCCATATGCCCAAGCCCGCTATGGCCAAAATCACCATCAATACAAACATAAGGACCGGTAAAAAACCGATCCGGCTCTCCCCGGCCTCCTCGGCCCCCTGTTTTTTCATTACTTGATAACCTTGTTCTCCCTAAGTTCATCCAAAGAAAGACTAAAGGCCGGCATGAAATCTCGGAGGAAAAGTTCGACTTCAGGCATAGCCAATTCCTCTAAGCGTTTCAAAGTGGCTTCTTGGGCTTCTTGAAACTCCTGATTTCCCTGTTTCAGTTCACTCATGCATTTGGCCAAAGCCGACAACTTGTCCGCCGCCTTGACCAGCTTGAGCATAACTAAGACTTCTTCCGAGTCGGCCTCGGGATTTAATAAAGCTTCATAAGAGGGTCTTAAATCTTCGGGTAAGGAGTTCAACAGATCTTTTACCGCCAAGTCTTCAATCCTCTTATAGGCCTTGGTCAGATCCTCTTCCTGATACTTAACCGGTGTCGGCAAGTCACCCGTAATAACCTCGGACAGGTCGTGATAAAGCGCCATGCCCAAGACCTTCTCCGCTGAAACCTGCGGTTTCAAATCCGGGAAATGGGTCTGTCTAATAAGAGCCAGACCATGGGCAATCACCGCCACGAGAAAAGAATGCTCGGCCAGGTTTTCTTCCTGAGCATTGCGCATCAAGGACCAACGCTGGATATAACGGGTCCGGTCCGCCATAGCAAAAAAAGCATTTTCCTGTACCATCTAAAGTCTCTCTTTCTCCCTAGGCCGGCCCTAATTTTGCCATATTGGCCAACATTCTCTTATCCCCGGCCTTGTCGAAATGGATAAGCAAAAGCGCGTCCCCTGCCACAGGTTCCACGGACTTAATGGTGCCCAGACCGTACTTAAAGTGACGGACCCGGTCGCCCTTATGAAGCTGGTCGGCCTGTAAGGCTCCGGCTCCGGGCGTTTCAATCTTTACTTTAGGCTTAGACTCCGTATGGTCCGGAATCGTTCTTCCGCCGGAGCCGGATGCGAATCTCTGCCTGTCCTGCCTTAAATCTTTTACTTGCTGGCCCGGTCTTTCATAAGTCGAGCGACTCGGGTAATCCGAACCGAAGCCATAATCGTCTCCTCCGAACCTGGACCCGATCTCGTTATAGGTATGGTCAGGTAATTCTTCTAAGAAACGAGACGGAATATAACGTTCGGTCCGTCCGAATAATAGCCTGGTCGAAGAGGTCGATAAATAAAGCTTTTTCCTGGCTCTGGTAATGGCAACATAGGCCAGGCGCCTTTCTTCTTCCAATTGAGAAGGATTCGCAATCGAGCGATAGCCCGGGAAAATACCTTCCTCCATACCCACCACAAAGACCTGGTTAAACTCCAAGCCTTTGGCCGAGTGGATAGTCAAAAGGCTCACGTGCTTATCCTCTTCTTCTTCATCTTCCTTGTCCAAATCCGACTGCAAAGCCGCCTGGTCCAAGAAACGCAAGAGCGTATCGATAAGGGCTTCGGGAAGGTCTCCCCCGGCCAAACTCTCCGCACGGATATCACGTTCACCGGCCAAGTCTCCTAATTCGTCAACCGTAAAATCCCATTCTTCGGTCACATCACCGGATTCTTGGAAGGTCACCGCTTCGGATAGGAGTTCTTTCATGTTCTCCAAACGACTGATGGCATCCTCTTTGCCCTTGTCCTGCTGGTCGATGATATCTTGCATGAGACCGGACTCGTCTTGCACATATTCAATGTATTCGGCCAAAGACATCTTATCGGCCAAAAGGGTCTTCTGCATACGAGCGATAAGGGCCACAAATTCTCTTATTTTATTCTGAGCACGACTCAAAGAGGGATAGTCTTGGATATGAATACAAATATCCATAATAGACGTTCCCGCCATAGTCGCCAGCCTCTCCAACTCATCTAAGGTCGCCTCACCGATGCCCCGTCTGGGCGTCTGCACGGCCCGCCTGAAAGACACACTGTCTCTGGGGCTGGTAATAAGATAGAGATAGGCCATGGTATCTTTAATTTCTTTACGGTCAAAGAAGCGTAGGCCGCCGTAAATCTTAAAGGGGATACTGTTCCGTTGTAAGGCAAACTCCAGGTTTCTGGAAAGTGCATTAATCCTATATAAAATGGCAAAGTCATCGTAAGAAGCCTTTCCGCCTCCGACCTGCCTTTTAATCTCGTTAGCGATAAAGAGGGCTTCCTCCTGCTCGCTTGAGGCATTGAGGCGGATGATTTTCTCGCCCTCTCCTTGGTCGGTCCACAGCTTCTTGGCCTTACGGCTCTGATTGTTGCCGATAACCCGGTTGGCCGCTTCCAAAATATTGCCGGTCGACCGGTAGTTTTGTTCTAGCTTAATAATTTTGGCCCTCTTAAAATCTTTCTCGAAGTCCAAAATATTCTGTATGTCCGCCCCTCTGAAAGAGTAGATGGACTGGTCGTCATCACCGACCACACAGAGATTACCGTGCTCCAACGATAAAAGGCGCACCAACTCATACTGAGCCTGGTTGGTATCCTGGTACTCGTCTACCATGATGTATTGGAAGCGCGACTGATAGATTTGCAAGATTTCCTTGTTCTGCTTAAAAAGTAAAACGGCATAATAAAGCAGGTCGTCAAAATCCATGAGGTTATTTTGACGCAACATATCCTGGTAGGCCTTATAAATTAAGGCTACCTTCTCTTTCCAATATTCGCCTTGGGCCTGCACCTTGTACTCGTCCGGTCCAATTAAGCGGTTCTTAGCCGAAGAGATCTGGTTGTGGACACTTCTGGGATCGAAGGTCTTCTGATCTAAATCCAAAGACTGAATAACACCCTTAATTGCGGCCTGCTGTGCCCCCGTATCGGCAATGGAGAAATTTCTCGTAAAACCTAATTGATCGGCAAAACGGCGCAAAACACGGGCCATCATGGAATGGAAAGTTCCGATCCACATGCCCTGGCTTTGGCCCTCACCTAAGAGGTCCTCCACTCTTGTCTGCATCTCTCGGGCCGCCTTGTTGGTAAAGGTAATGGCCAAAATCCGTCTGGGTGATATCCCCCTGACCTGGACCAAATAAGCTATACGGTGGGTAATGACTCTGGTCTTCCCCGATCCTGCCCCGGCCAAAATCAACAAGGGCCCTTCATCATGGAGGACCGCCTCCCTTTGCGGAGGGTTTAATCCCTCCAGAAGGCGGTCCTCCCAATCATGTCCTATCGCTTGTGCGTCAGCGTAAAATGCAAATTCGTCCGACATCCTAATAGTCCGGATTTAAGACGCCATAGTTGCCGTCGCGACGCTTGTAGACTAAGTTGACCTTGCCGGTCTCTCCGTCTAAGTACAGGAAAAAGTCATGGCCCATGAGTTCCATTTGCAAGGCAGCTTCTTCGTGATTCATGGGGCTTAAGGGGAAGGTCTTGAAACGGAAAGTCGCACCGTTCAAATCACCGGCTTGGCTTTCGGGTTCCAATTCGGCTTCCACATCCGCTTCTTCCAGGAAGAAATCTTCCAAGTAAGCGTAATCTTTCTTTCTCTTCTTTAGCTTGGACTTCTGCTTCCTAATCTGGCCTTCCAAAACCGCAATCGCAGAATCCAAGGCGGTTAAAATATCTTCGTCGGTCTTCTCTGCCCTAAGAATGTGTTTCTTCACATTGATGGTTATCTCGACCTTGCGTAAGTCTTGGCCATCTTTACTGCACTTGACTTGGCATGAGGCAGTCTCGTCGAAATACTTGTCAAACTTCTCCATCTTCCTCCGGATGCGTTTCTCCAACTGAGGACCTACTTTAAGTCCGACACCGAATATCTCAAGTTTCATACCAGTACCTCCTTCATGGACTATATGTTTATTTTACCGAACCTTAACATGCCTTTCAATCGTTCTTGACACGCGCCCAGTCGGCAAAAGCTTTTACAGGCCGCTTCCGTCGAAAACCGGGATAAAGCTTTCTTTGGCCGTATCACCTTCCTGGATAAAGCCGTTCTCGATTCCGATATCTATAGCATAGTCCACAATTCGGTCATAAATCTCGTCGCTGATTTTCCGGTTAAGTTCCGGGTAAGCTCGTTTTCCAAGCCCACGGCCTGCATAATGGCCACCTGACTTTGGTCTTGGATAGCTTCGGCCACTTGCTTGTAATAGATAACCAGGAAAACACCCAGGATTAAAACGATGGAAAGGAAGATACCTACGAAAAGGATGCCGCCGTTTAGCTCATAGATATTTTGTCTGTGCTGGTCTCTAATACTGATATCCATACTATAATTTTCACCCGAATCACGAAGCACGTTTTCGACGATCGTTTCGACTTCACCTTCCGGTACCGTCTCCGCATCCTCAACATCAAAATTCAGTGTACGGACCAAGGCCGGCTTAAAGACTTGATTCTCAGTTTCTTGGACATTTTCCAAATAATTTCGTGCTATATCCTGCAAAACATCGTCTTCCGCGACTAAAATTTTCACCGTATCAATGGCATAGATAGAGGGAATGGATAGCTCAGCACGTTTCACCTTATAAGTCTTATCCCCTATTTTCAGATTGTCTAGTCCTTTTAAAATTTCATCGTTATTGGCGCCCACCACCAGCTCATCGGACGCAATAGTAAAGTCCTTATCGAACATTTTGTTGTATGCATCCACGTTGTGAAATAAGAAAAGATAACCGGTCAGTAAGTTGTTTTCCGCCTCTAGCACCAATTCTTTATCGTGGGAAATGGAGCCCGGGCAAATCATCTGACTGTCACGGTGGACATTCTTAAAGTAGGGACTGGCTTCCAAGTCCTTTTCTAAGGCCAAAACTTGTGTCTTAATCTCTTCTTTCGCCTGGCCATGCTGGTCTTCATCAAAGACCAAATCCAGTTTGTAGTCTTGAGGATAATTGGATTTCAGAGAATCTTCCAGGGAGATATAGACACCGCAAGATACGGCAACTACCAGTATAACACCCGTCGATAAGACGGCCAAAGAAGCCAGAGAGTTTGTATTAGACCTTAGCTTGTATAGCATGCCGGAAAAGGAAATAAAGTTAGAGGGCTTATAATAAAGTCCCTTCATGCTTCTGAGCCCTTTAAAAATCAGGGCCAAAATATTATTGGTAACTAAATAAGTCCCTATAATAACCAAGATTGTTGCGATTACGAAGACAAAAACAGATGTGACGATATTAAAGGTCGACCGGGCCAACTGATATCCGCTAAGAATTAAGCCCAGGCCAAAGACACCCAGGATGACTTGCCAATAGGACTTTCTTTGCTTTAATCCCGACTTATCCTGCTTTAACTGCTCAATGGCCCTATCTAAATTTAAGCTAAATAAGTTCCAAAAAATCAAAACAACAGCCAGGCCCGCTAAAACAGCGGCATTGATAGCCAAGGCTTTGGCCGAAAATGGAAAAGCACTCAGGCGAACATCATCGTATTGGAGCAAACGATTCAATAAAACAAAGAGCACCTTGCCGAGTAAGAAGCCGACACCGGTCGACAGGGCCAAAATAAAAAGGCTGTTTAAGACGGTTTCTACGGCCAAAATCAGGCCCACATCTCGACCTTCCATACCATAAATAGCATAGAGCGCGAATTCCTTTTGTCTTTGGGAAAAGGCAAAACGGCTGGTATAAAGATAGAAAATCGCCACGAAGACGCCCATGATCACCGCTCCGGCCATCATGAGACGCACCAATAGTAGCCGTTATAAGAAGGGAGGGTAATATCCAAAAGGACCAGGTCGGGCTGAAGCGCCTTAAATTCATCCAAAACCCTTGAAAAATCCCGGCAAAGACTCACTTCCAAGTCCCACTTGCCAAGCCTTCTTGTAAGAGTCTTGCTATAGACGGATCGTCTTCTAGCAGATAAATATGCAAAATACGCTCCTTCGCTACTTTTCGAACTATCCGATTGTAAAAAAGAAGCCCTCCGAAGAGGGCCTCTTTAAATCAGCTAAACTTAGTGTTTATAAGCAACTTAAGCTTCGTGATCTGCAACATAGCGGAGCAGGTCAACAACACGGTTGGAATAACCCCACTCATTGTCATACCAAGAAATAATCTTGAAGAAGTTCTTCTCACCCTTGAGGTTGTTGTCCAAGGTAGCGGAAGAATCGTAAACGGAAGACAGAGGATGGCCGACGATGTCGCTGGAGACGATGTCGTCCTTGGTGTATTCCAGTCTGCCCTTGAGGTAGGTCTCGGAAGCCTTCTTCATAGCAGCGTCGATTTCTTCGATAGAAGTTTCTTTCTCGGTGGTCACGGTCAAGTCAACAACAGAACCGGTGATAACGGGAACACGGAAAGCCATACCGGTTAATTTACCCTTAACTTCAGGTAAAACCTCACCGACAGCCTTAGCAGCACCGGTGGTGGTAGGAATAATGTTCGTAGCAGCAGCACGGCCTAAACGAGGCTTCTTAACGCTTACGGAGTCAACACAGTGCTGAGAAGCGGTGTAAGCATGGATGGTGGTCATGAGGCCCTTCTCGATGCCGAAGCCTTCCTTCAACAGAACGTGGACAACGGGTGCCAAGCAGTTTGTAGTACAAGAAGCGTTCGAAATAACATTGTGCTCCTTGGGATCGTATTCATTTTCGTTAACGCCCATAACGATGGTCTTAACGCCGCCCTTACCGGGAGCAGTCAAGAGGACCTTCTTAGCACCGGCTTGGATGTGACCTTCTGCCTTAGCCATATCGGTGAAAGCACCGGTAGACTCGATAACATAGTCAACACCTAATTCTTTCCAAGGAAGCTCAGCCGGAGTCTTAGCAGCAGGAACGCAAAGAATTTCATCACCGTCTACTACGAAGATATCGTTTACTTCCTTATCGGGAGAGCTCTTCTTCGTGGTGATCTCACCGTTGAATCTGCCTTGAGCAGAGTCATACTTAATCTGATAAGCGAAATAGTCTGCATCAGTATTGAAGTCCGCTACAGCTACCAGGTCAATCTCTTTACCTAAAAGACCTTGGTCATGCATTGCACGGAAAACTAAACGTCCAATACGGCCAAAACCATTAATACCAACTTTAATTGCCATATAATCCTCCTAAAACAATAAAAAAAACTAACAATTCGGTACTAAATGCACCTTTGCTATGATAATAAAAAAACGAAACAAATTCAATCCAAATGCAACGTTTGACTGTGAATTTCTTGTGAAATAGGCTTTTTCTCTATTTTGACAAGGTAGAATCAAGCTCCCGGCCACTTATAGGCTACTTTTTCGAATCCTGATCCGGGTTCGAGTCGTCTTCTTCCTCATCATCCGCCGATGAATCTTCATCGACCCTTCTAAAATGTAAGAAACGCTTGGTCGTATCCCAGGCTTCTTTCTTAATCTGGTCGGCTTCTTGTTCCTGCATATCCAGTTCTCTCTCGAGCTTATCTAAGTCGAAAGGCAAGATAGCCTTGGGCGGCTTCTTCTCCTCTTCCTTAGTAGAGCCGTTTTTTTCCTCATCTGTAGAAGGCGTCTTCTCTTGCCGGTCATCTTCCCTTGCTGCCTGACCTTTAGAAGTAGCAGGTTCTTCACGGGAAATCCCCATAACCTGATCGGCATCGGCTTCTTCCATACCATAGAGAATCTTATTTTCGTCAATGCCCTTTTTGCGGACACGGTCGGACGACCAGGACCTTATCAGGACGTAGAAGACCGAGAAGGCCGGCACGGCCAAAAGAAGGCCGACAAAACCGAAAGCTTTGGACCCGAAAGTCACCGCAAAGAAAACGAGCAAGGACGGCAGGCCTACGGACTTACCAACCACTCTGGGATAGATGAAATTACCTTCCAGCTGCTGGATGATAAGCAACATCAAAAGATAAGCTATACCTTGAATAGGCGACTCCACGAAGATGAACAAGGTACCGAAGGCACCGAAGATAAGCGCGCCGAAAATCGGAATAAGCTGCCCTACGGCAATCATGACACTGATGGTCAAGGCATAGGGGAAGCCGAATATCTTCATACCGATAAAGTTCAAAGTACCTAAGATAAGGGCCTCCAGAACCGAACCGCCGATAAAACGCGAGAAGACACGGTTAACCAGGCTGAAGAACTGAACTAAGCGGTCTACGATGCGTTCGGGGAAAGCCGCATAATTAAGCTCTCTCATATTACGGCCGATAGATTCTTTACGAAGCAGGAAGTAAATGGCGAAAACCAGACCTAAGAATGTATTAAAGAAACGGCTAAGTACGGACGAAAGCCAAACAAAAGCCGAGCTGGCCATGTCCGTAGTGGCCTGATTCAGCCAATTAATGCCGCGTTGAATCAGATTATTGACCGAGAAACTGGAAGTCTGCAGCCATTTCACAAAGTCCGAATCATTGGTATCGAGCTTGGCCACCCAATCCTGAAAGTCCTTAATCGTGCCCGGAAGCTTATTACCGAAGGAAATAATGGTATTCACCAAGTCAGGCAAGACCAAGAAGATAATGGAGCCGATGATACCGAAGAAAATCAAGAAAGCCAAAATCATGGAAATGGGACGGCGGATTTTCTGCCTAATCTTGTCGCCTCTCTTCCACTTCTTAGAAAACAGTAAGTTCTCCAAACTCCGCATGGGAAGGTTCACCACAAAGGCAATAAAGGCCCCGATAAAGAGCGGTGAGAAAAAGGAGATAAAAGAGCTCAGGAAACGCGGTATGAAGTCCAGGCGCTGCATAACCCAGACCATGGCCAATGTGATGGCGACCAGTGATAAGATACCTTTTTTCGTCTCGGAAGTTAGCTTCATATGAGCTCCTTGCTTTTGATCTAATGGCATTTATGATAGCACAACCAAGACCTTTTCATGGCACAATTATTCAAATTTTTCGACCTGGCTAAAGAGTCTTCTGAGTCTTTCCGGCACGCGATTTAATGGTTGCCCCTGATTTAACCACAAGAGGTGGGCGTTGACTCCGGCGTTGAAATGGATTTGGCCGTGGTACTCTTCCAGGGCCAAAAGCTTAGACAATTCCAGCATATTGGGTCTGGCCTTTTGGCCGAACGCCATGTAAATATGCTTGTCTCTAATCTCAATCTGTTCTATGCCCATGAGTCCGGCTCTGGACTTCACATAGGAGATGTCGGCCAAAGTATAAGTCGCCTGAGGCAACTCACCGTAGCGGTCACTTAGCTCATCTAAAACATCGTAGTAGTCCGCCAAATTCTCGATATCCATAATGCGTCGATACATGTCCATACGTTGGCCTTCGTCCGGAACCAAGTCGGGCGGAATATAAGCGTCCAAGGATAAGGCAATCTGGGTCTGGACTGCCTTGGGGGCCTGATAGGTCGATTCGTCCAAAGAAGAAGCACCGGCGGCCTTCTCTTCTTCCCCATCTTCCTTTGAGGCCTTAATCCGGACCGGCTTAGTGGCCTGCTCTTCGGATTCTCCTTGAAGATTTTCCTTAAGCTTTTCTTCGGCCAGGAGGTTTTCCACTTCTTCTTCCAGCATCTGGACATAAAGCTCATAACCTATAGCCGCCATATGGCCATGCTGCTCGGCACCCAAGAGGTTACCGGCGCCTCGAACCTCCAGGTCTCGAAGTGCAATCCTAAAGCCCGCACCTAATTCGGTGTACTCCCGGATAGCGGCCAGACGTTTCTGTGCGTCCTCATTCATGACCTTGTCTTTTTCATATGTAATATAGGCATAGGCTTGGCGACCCGAACGGCCGACTCTGCCCTTTATCTGATAAAGCTGCGACAGACCCAGACGCTCGGCCATGGTCACAATCAGGGTATTGACATTGGGCATATCGATACCGGACTCAATAATCGTCGTGCAAAGCAGGATATCGGCTTCGCCTTGGACGAAAGAGTGGATAACATCCTCCAGCAAGCGTTCCGGCATTTGGCCGTGGGCGACCAGAATACGGGCCCCGGGCAGAAGTTTCTCCAGCTTCTCGGCCTCTTGATTAATCTTTCTGGTGTTATTAAATAGATAGAAAACCTGGCCGCCTCGGCCGATTTCTCTTTGAATAGCATCGCCTATGACGTCTTCTTGATATTCCATGACAAAGGTCTGGACCTCTCGCCTGTCCTGGGGCGGCTCTTCGATGACGGAAATATCTCGCACCCCCGCCAAGGACATGTGAAGGGTTCTGGGGATGGGCGTCGCACTTAAAGCCAAGACATCAATATTAGGATAGAGGGCCTTGATTTTCTCTTTATCGTTCACGCCGAAACGCTGCTCCTCGTCGATAACGAGGAAGCCCAAGTCCTTAAACTGAACATCATCGGACAAAATCCGGTGGGTCCCGATGACAACATCGATATCGCCGGTCCGAAGCCCTCTCAAGGTCTTCTTCTGCAAAGCCGGCGAGGCAAAACGTGAAAGATGGCCTACCCGAACCGGAAAATTACCTACCCGTTCCAGGAAGTTTTCATAATGCTGCTGAGCCAAAACCGTAGTCGGAGCCATAAGGGCTGCCTGTTTACCGCCGTTAACCGCTTTAAACATGGCACGGAAAGCGACCTCGGTCTTGCCGAAACCGACGTCTCCTATAAGGAGCCGGTCCATGACCTTGTCCTTTTCCATATCGGCTTTAACTTCGGCAATGGCTTGAAGCTGATCATCGGTCTCTTCAAAGGGGAAACTATGGGCAAACTCTTCATCCCAAACCGTGTCCGGTGGGAAGGCATAGCCTTTAACCCGGCTTCGTTCGGCATAGAGTTTAACCAGGTCATAGGCCAAAGCCTTGATAGACTCTCTGGCTCTACTCTTTAATTTATTCCATTCGCCTCCGCCCAAAGAGGACAGCTTGGCCTGGCTGCCACCCGTGGCAACATAACGGCGCAACTGGTCCAAAGACTCAACGGGCACATAAAGTACATCGTTGTCTTTATACTGCAGTTCAATATAGTCGTGTTTGGACCCGTCTATCTCCAGGGTCTTAATGCCTACGTAACGCCCTATACCGTGGACCTCGTGTACTACCAGGTCGCCGACATTCATATCGGAGAAGAAAGCAATAGGAAGGCCTTCTTGTTTCTTATGTCGTCTTCTCTTTTTCCGCTCCGTGCCAAATACGTCCTGGCTACCTAAGACAAGAAGTCCTGCACCGGGCCATTCAAAACCTCTCCCCAAAGCTAGGGGAATCAGGCGCTCCACACTGCCGGGTGCTCGTTGTAAAAGCTCCGTATGCATGCGGTCCCGACGATTTTGGTCCAAAACATAGATATAAGTCTTTTCATTGAGGTTCTGACGCTCTTTTAAGGTTGCGAAAAGTTTATCCTCATAGCCCCTATAATTTTCCGTAGCACGGCTCTGAAGGCTATAGGCCTTAGACTTAGGAAAACCGCTGCCGGGCTGGCCCAAGAGCGAGAAATTCAGGCAAGAAAAATTCCGGTCCAAGCGTTTCAGGACCTCATGACCTGAAAAGAAAATCTCTAAATTAAAGGAGGTCCCCTGGCCTTTTTCTATAAGCTGCTGACTTTGCAGGTAGTGGTCTCTATCATAGGCGTCCATCTTTCGGCTAATGTCGGGCATTTCCGATAAAATCGGCCGATAGTTGAGCTTCTCCAAGACATCCAAGAAATTCGTTTTCTCGGGGAAAATAAGAGGAATATAGCGGTCCAATACGCCCGAATCCGAACTATAAAGAATCCTCTCGACTTCCTGCCCGATAAAGGACTCAAAAGTCTCTAAATGAGACGGCGAGAGGCCTTGCTTTTTCATATTTAAAATCTGCGACTTGGACCAGGCCTCAAGCTCATGACCCAGTTCTTGCCTCTTAACCTGGCTCAGGTAAAATTCTTTGGCCGGCGGAACCGAAATAGAAGGGCAAGGCGCCACCTGGCGCTGGCTTACCGGATCAAAGAAACGCAACTGGTCAATCTCATCATCAAAAAAAGAAATTCTAATGCCGTATAAGTCCAAACGGTCTTCTTCCGCTTCTTCCTCGGGTACCGGCCTGTCGATAGGGATAATATCCAAAATATCGCCTCTTAAAGCATACTGTCCCGGGGCGTCCACCAAGGGTACTCTTTCGTAGCCCATGGTCTCAAGTTTCATGCCGGCATCCTGAGGTTCAATAAGTTGACCGAGGCTCAAGGACAAGGTCCTGGATTTCAGGCTGTCGGCGCTCGGAACCGGTTGGAGCAAGGCCTGGCCGGTCACAATGATAAAGGGTTTTTGGCCCGAAATCAGACGGTTCAACAGGTCCAGCCGCTTACGGTTCGCATCCATAGAGGAGGCATCAATAGGCGACAACTGGAACTCACGCTCGGGAAAAAGACCGACCGCATCCGGCCAAAAGGCTTCCAGTGCCTCTGCCATTCTCCTGGCCTGGAGGCTGTCTTGAGCAATAAATACAAGACCCTGGTCCTCATCTTGGGCCAAAGCCAAGGCCGCCGCTATAAAGGCCTGGTGGTTTTCGACGGGACCAATCACGTTAAGGTGCTGACCTTTTTGAAAAGCGCCTCTTTGCCAATCGTTAAGGAGCGAAACAAATTTAGGGTCTCTTGAGGCTGCCTCTAAAATCCATTTGTAATCTAATACCGACACGATGAACCTTCTTTAGCTAAGCATTAAAACGGGTCATGGCAAGCTCAAGACCGTCTGTCAAATAGGTTTCCACAATCGAAGTCACCTTGGGCCAAACCGGTTTCAACGTCTCTTCTTCGGCCAAAGAGAGCCTGCCTAAAACATAGTCGATAATATCGATATATTCCGGCTGGGGGCCGATTCCTAAACGAATTCTGGGGAAATCTTCCGTCCCTAAGGACTTTTTCACCGACTTCATGCCGTTATGAGAGCCTGCTCCCCCCTTATTTCTGATACGGATATGGCCTAAGTCAATATCAATATCGTCGTAAATAACCATGATATTTTGAGAGGGCACCTTGTAATAATTCTGCAACATACTGATGGCATCACCGCTGCTGTTCATAAAAGTCTGAGGCTTAACCAGGAGGACTTTTCGCCCCTTAATCGTAACCTGACTAGTCAGGGCCATAAATTTGCTTTTCTGCCAGTTTCCCTTGTAATGTTGGGCCAAAGTATCCACGGCCATAAAACCCATGTTATGCCTGGTGTTCTCGTATTCCTTGCCCGGATTTCCCAAACCGCACAACAAAATGAGCCCTTCATCAGGCTCTGACTTAAGAAACATATTTCTTCTACTATTTTTGTCAAACAAAGTGCTTCTCCTTGTTTTGTCAACTCGCTAGATTATAACATGTAGGCCCTTGAAATACTCCTGTAATCTTCATGAAATATTATTTTGTCCACGGTCCGCGTACAGATTCCTTGACAAGGTCTTGTTCGGCCATTTTAGCTAAGGCCAAAGAAAAGCTGTTGATAAATGTGGAAACTGTGGATAACTTTGTGGACAGGTGTTCTTATCGGCCTAAATTTGTTAGTACATTGTAAAAATTCTTAAATATTCTTTGAATTGTCCACAATGTGCTTTTTGTACACCGTCCACAAGAGAAAAACAGGGGACTTAAATCCCCTGTTTCTCGAAAATTGCTTTTGAAATATTGAAAATCCTGTTAAAGCCGGTCCAGATTTACCCTTTGGCCGGGTGTGGTCAGGCCCAAAATTTGTGTTTTTTTACCGACTTCTTCGCCCAACAAATCCGGCAACTTAACTCCACCGTTCAGATGATCGGGTACCAGATAGTCTGTATCCGCATGGTCTAAAAATACTTCGGCGCCCAACAGGGCCTTGGGCCCCAGGCGCAAATCTACCGGAATCATGCTGAGCCAAATTCGGTCCCCGTTTAAAAGATTCTCTAATAAGGATAGTTCCTTTAGATAGGCCGCTTCCATTACGCGGTCGGTATCCTTCTCTTCCCAATCCCAGAAATTAAGGTCACCGGCATGAAAAACCGGGCCGTCTGTCGTCCGAAGTAAGAAAGACGAACCCTCATCGGTCGATCCCAAAACATCCAGTGAAATGAGACCGGTCCTCTCTCTTTCCTCATCCGAAAACGGATGTGAAAAACCCTTCTTAACCTGGTAGACTCTATCGCTTTCTCGCGGCACATAATTAGGTGGCATAGGGCAGGTTTCATCCAGGAAGTAGCTACAAGTCCCCGGATGGTCAAAATCCAATATCTCAGAATTCCAATGGTCATAGTGACCGTGCGAAACAAAAAAGTAAACCGGCTTGGTGGTCGTGGTATAACGGGACAGAATTTCGGCCGGGTCATTGAAGAAATCAAAAACCAGGACCGCCTTGTCCAGCTCCAACAAAAAGCCGCTGTGGTTTAATAAAAACAATTGCTTCACGGACAAACTCCTCTCTAGCTTTGTATTGAAAGATTCTATCATGTATCTAGTGTATAATTCAGTTATCTTTGGCCTGTAAAGCGGAGGACAAATATACATGCATAGTTTTAAGAAAAAACTGATGGCCCTGAGCCTGGTATTTCTTGTGGGACTTAGTGCCTGTAAGGGTAACGGACCCGACGAGGATAAAACCGTCCCGTCCGAATCCACTCCGACTGTAAGTACGGAAGAAAGTGCTCCCACCAGAGCACCCTTGTCCACCGATTCGGGCGAAGAGGAAGTGACCGATGCCGCTACGATAAACGAAATCACACGCTACGTCCGTGATACCGTTAACGGTCCCTTCAGAAGCTATACTGCCTTCCCTAACTTTACCGCCATTAATGAAATTCCTCCTATTGTCTTTGCCGGCAACCGCATGCTCAACCGGGTTACGACCGACTTGGGCTTGGAAGAAATCAGTCGGACCTCCTACGAGGCTTATCTTAAGGAAAATTTCAATCCTGAAATCAGCCTTCCTTTAAATGCCAATTACAAACTGGCCTATAATAAGGAAAAGGACAGTTTTAGTCCTGCACCGGAAGATACCGACCGAAACTTCTCCCCTTTCTCTTATTTCTTAGACTCGGTAGTGACTAAAACCGGCGACACCTACTATTTTGATACCTACGAAATGCAGTACGAATTCGTCAATGCCGAAACCGGCCGTGAGGAAACGGATAATCCCATCGCCCGCATGATCATTGATGGAGTCACCATAGGTTTCTCCGCTCCCGTCGGAGGCCAGGACCTGCAATTAATAGACTACAGACCTTTGGCCAAAACGCGCTACACCTTGGAGAAAAATGCCTATGGCAAGTTCAATCTCTTGGCCAGGCAAAGCCTTCCCTCTGACCAAGCTTATAAAGAAGAAGCCAAAAAGCATTTCAATGCGGTACAAGCCCAAAGAGGAACCGTCTCCGGTGTCGGCTCCAACACATTGGCCGTCCGCAGCTGGGCCAGTATGGAGGCCGGCATTGTAGGCAGCTTAGAGCAAGGAAATCAGGTTTACTTCGTCAATGTATTCCCGGACACCGCTTTTTATCTGGCAGCCCCCGCGTCCGATGATCCCGGAATCTTCAACTACGCTTACGGCTTCGGCTTCATGGCTAAGGATTATATCCACTAAATTCTTGAATTTTACTTCTGACAGGACTTAGATTCAGGGTATGGAAAGTGTGGATGAAGAAATAAGTTTACCCTTACTTGGCCTGAAGGGTGTTTTGACAGGCCTTTTTTCAGGACTCATAGTCGTCTTATATCGTTATATCATCGGTCGGGGAACCGACTTATCCTTAAAAGCCTATCAATTGATGCGACAAAAACCCCTCCTGGTCTTGCCCTGGTTGGGTTTTATCGTTTTGGCAGGTTTTATTATCGCCTACCTGGTCCGAAAAGAACCCATGGCGTCAGGTTCCGGCATTCCCCAAGTAGAAGGGATTTTCTCCCACGGGCTGAAAATTTTGGCCATGCCGGTCATCTTGGTCCGTTTCCTCGCCGGTACGGTGGCGTCTTTCTTCGGTTTATCGCTGGGCCGTGAAGGCCCCTCTATTCAGATGGGGGCTTGCGGAGGTGAGCTCGTCGGCCAAAAATTCAGTTCTTCCAAAAAAGAAAAGGGACTCCTTATCACCGGCGGTGCGGCTGCAGGTTTGGCGGCTGCTTTTAACGCCCCTTTATCCGGTTAGGTGCCACCGCTGCCCTTACGGCAGACCTGGTTTCCAAAATCTTCTTTGGCACCGTTCCCGAACTAAGCTTTGTCGCTATGCCGGACTTTACCGGTATCCATTATCTTTGGCTCCTCCCACTGGGCGTGGTATCCGGCCTGGTCGGTTCTCTTATAAATAAGGGACTTTTGGACTTCCAAACTTTGTACGGAAAAATCCCCGCTAAATTCAGACCTGTTGTGGCCCTGGCCATAGCCTTACCTTGCGGTATATTTTTGCCGGAAGTTTTGGGTGGCGGCAGAAATCTGGTTTCCTTGTCTGAAATGAATCAAGTAGCCCTAAGTACCGCTGTCATCTACCTAATTGTAAAGCTGCTTTTCACCTGCACCAGCTTCGGTTCCGGAGCACCGGGCGGTATTTTCATGCCGATTTTGGCCGTAGGGGCACTGACCGGCAATGTCTTAGGCCAAATTGCGGTCGGCTTTGGCATGGGCAGTATCTATATCCCCTATTTTGTAGTCTGTGCCATGGCAGGAACCCTGGCTGCTTCGGTAAAGGCCCCCTTAACCAGTATCCTCCTAATCGCCGAAATGACCGGATCTCTGACGCACATGCTTCCCATAGCGACTTCGGCTATGCTGGCCCTCTTTATATCCGATAACCTGAAAATCGTACCGATTTACGACGCGCTCCTGGAGCGTATGCCCGGAATCAAGGCTGAAGTAAAAG
>CAYFQG010000012.1:0-40540 GCA_964345295.1 uncultured Oscillospiraceae bacterium
TGATTTGTAATCAGCAGGTCGGGGGTTCGAGTCCGTCTGCAAGCTCCATAGGAAGACGATCGGGTACTTAGGCTCGGTCGTCTTTTTTATAGCCTCTAAATAAACAATAGGAGGACTCCTTTACCGTCATCCGCAATTTCGCGAACCATTTTTAAGGCTTCCAAAGCCTGGTCCAGGCTCATGCCCGGTGTCGGCTCGTCGGCAATGATAACATCGGCATCTCTGATAAGGGCAGTGGAGACCAAAACCCGCCTGGCCATGCCGCCGGAAAGCTGGAAGGGGTAAAGCGTTTCGGTTTGAGCCGGCAGACCGAAGCGGCTAAACAGCTTCTTTCTCTTTTCCGTAGGCTTGGGCCTTCCGGGGCCGTCGACCTGCGGACCTAGCTTCATTAGAGGGTCTAAGTAGGAAACCGACTGGGGTGCTAAAGCTATGTGACTGCTTCGAAGTGCTTTTTGTTGGACATGGAGTAGGCTCCTTTTTAAGCATTTTGTATAAATTACATATGCGTGTAATTTTATCACATTATTATCTGAAGATATTTTTATAAATTCCGGCGTTCACAATGGTATGATTCATCTATCTTGTTTGGAAAAGGAAAAATCAATATGTGTTCTAAAAAAGTGATTGCAACGGATAAGGCACCGGCAGCTATCGGGCCTTACTCACAAGGCGTTGAGTTTTGCAGACTGGTTTTTGTTTCGGGCCAGCTTCCCATTGATGCAGAAACAGGAAACATGGCCGACACCTATGCCGAGCAGACAAGGCAGTCCTTAGAAAATGTCCGAGCTATTCTAGAAGAAGCGGGAAGTTCTTTGGATAAAGTCTTGAAGGTTACGGTGTTTCTGAAAGATATGGCTATGTTTTCCGAGATGAATGAAGTCTATGCCGAGTTCTTCCAAGAGAATCCCCCGGCCAGATGTGCCGTGGAAGTGTCGCAGCTACCGAAGGGAGCCTTGGTTGAGATAGAAGCTATAGCGCATAAATAAGGCGTAAATAAAAAGGACATCTCGTAAAGCGGGATGTCCTTAGCTTATCTACTGGAATTCCTCAATGTCTTTGGTCTCGCCGATGAGGATAATCATGTCCCCGTCTCGGATCACTTCCTGGCCCAGATTGGAGATAATCACTTCGGATTTACGTCGGATGGCCACGGCATTGAGGTGGTAGGTATTACGGAAGTCCAGGTCAATCAGGGTCCGTCCGAACCAGGACGGGCTGGCCTTGACTTCAACCAAGGAGTATTTATCGCTGAAGTGGATGTACTCCATAATATTGTTACCGGATAGGCTTCGGGCCAAACGCACCCCCATATCACGTTCGGGGAAGATAATTTGGTTGGCGCCTAATTGCTCCAAGACGGTTTTTTGCATGTCGGAATTGGCCTTGGCAATAATTCTCGGGATATTATATTTTTTGGCCTGTATAAGAGCGATAATAGAAGATTCCAGGTTGGTACCGATAGCAATAACGGCCACATCGAAATTCGAAAGCCCCAGCTCTTCTACAGCCGATTCGTCGGATAGGTCACATTGGATAGCGGTCGTTACATGGTTGGCGATATTTTGGACTAAGTCATACTCCTTATCGACGACCATAACTTCTACATTGTGCTGGAATAACTCCATTGCAATGGCCGAACCGAAACGGCCTGCGCCGAATACAACAACAGATAAACGCATTCATTCACACTTTCTATTAGCTGAGACCTAGAGGCCTCCATCGGATTTTTTTACGTTCCTTATTTTACCCTATTGTGATGTTTGCTTCAGGATAACGGATGTGGCTGGGGCTGACCCTGTTGCTGATGGCCATGCCCAAGGTTAAGGGGCCCAAACGACCTGAGTACATCATGACGATTATTAACAGCTTTCCGATGGGCGTTAAGGAGGATGTAATGCCGCGGGTAGTCCCGACCGTGCCGTAGGCCGAGACGGTTTCAAAAAAGAGATTAATAAAAGAATCTTTCTCGGTCATGGTCAAGATGAAGGTAATCAGGGAGATTAAGCCGATACTGACGACTACCAAAGACAAGGCCTTACGGATAGTCCTAATGGGAATATGCTTATTAAAAATGCCTGGCTCGGCCTGGCCCTTTAATGTACTGATGGTTGTAATAATCAGCACGCCGAAGGTCGTTGTTTTAAGACCGCCTGCGGTAGATCCGGGAGAACCTCCGATAAACATCAAAAGTATCAGTAAAAATGCCGTAGAGTCACGCAGGGCGGGGATAGGGACCGAATAAAAACCGGCGGTACGTGCCACCACAGACTGGAAGAAAGACTGGGTGATTTTAACATGGGTCTTTTCTTGGGCCAAAGTCAGCGGGTTGTTAAATTCCAGAACCAGGAAGCCTAGGGCACCGACCAAAATCAAGATACCGGACATCAATAAGACAATCTTGGCATGGGTGGAAAGAAGCTTAAATTTTCTTTTTCTTATGATTTCTTGGGTGACAAAAAAGCCCAAGCCGCCGATGATAACCAGGGCCATCAGGGTAACATTAATAAGGATGTCATCTCTTAAGGGATAAATAGAATCGCCCATGACATCAAAGCCCGCATTACAGAAGGCTGAAATAGAATGGAAGATAGCATACCAAGTCCCCTTCTTAAGGCCGAAGATAGGGATGAAACGGATCCCTAAAAGAATTACCCCGATACCTTCGACAATGAAGGTGAAAGTTAAAACATAGCGCAGCAGCCTGACGATACCGGTTAAAGACTCCACATTTAATTGTTCTTTCAGAATTTGTCGGGTTACCAGGCCGATCTTTTGGCCGATAATCATAGGAATAAGAGTTGCGAAGGTCATGATGCCCAGACCCCCGATTTGTATCAAGATAAGAATAATCAGCTTGCCGGCGAAATTGAAGGTTTTGGCCGTGTTTACAACGGTTAGGCCGGTTACACAGGAGGCGGAGGCAGCCGTAAAAAAGGCATTGAGATAACCTATGGAGTGACCGCTTTGGGTGACAAAGGGCAAGGATAAAAAGATAGACCCCAATAAGATGATGGCGGCGAAGCCCAGGAGTAAGAATAAAGGTGGATTGAGAAAGATTTGGTTTCCCATCTTTTGCAGCATTTCGGTTCGCTGTTTCTGACGTGCCATAAATAAGTTTAAAGGTCTTCCTTTCCGTACCCTGACGTTATGGCCCATTATAACGATTTTTGCCTTCGAGGGCACACCGGTCGGCAGAAATTCTTATCTTTTAAAGCCTTTTGTGCTAGATTAGAAAAATGGATGACTTAAAACACAAGGAAAAATTCGATGAACGCTTTTCGCGCCTGGCTCTTATTTTGAAAGATGAGGGGCTTAGGAGGCTGGAAAAGTCCACCGTAATGGTCTTAGGCTTGGGCGGCGTGGGCTCTTCTTGTGCCGAGGCTTTGGCCAGAGGCGGCGTGGGCACTTTAATCCTCTTGGATCGAGATACGGTTGAGATTACGAATATTAACCGTCAGGCTCTGGCTTTTATTTCTACTTTGGGTAAGGCCAAATCGGATGTCATGGAAGCCATGGTTAAAGAAATCAATCCGTCTTGCCGGGTTTTCAGCCGGAAAGTCTTTTTGACCCCGGATAATATCCCGTCCGTTTTGTCATCTTTTCCCCGGCCCGACTATATCATTGACTGCATCGACACGGTTAGTCAGAAATTGGCTTTGGCCGAATGGGCTATAAGAGAAGAAATGCCCCTCCTGTCTTCCATGGGCGCGGCTAATAAATTAGATCCCACAAAACTAAGTTTTTCTTATATTGAAGACACCTCGAATTGTCCCTTGTCTCGAGTGATGCGTAAGGAGTGCCGCAATCGAGGCATACGAAAACTGGAAGTTCTTTATTCATCCGAAATCCCTATGAAGCAAGGGTCAGGCGGACGTGACAAGGCAAGTAATCTGGGGACCATGAGCTACATGCCTCCTATAATGGGCCAAATGCTGGCCGGCAAGGTCTTGTGTCGTTTGTCCGGCCTAGAAACTTATAAGAATAAGAGCCGGATACGATGAGCTTTCTATTAGATACCCACTACCATACGGATTTCTTGCCGGGAAAGGAGCTGCGGGAGGCTTTCTTGGAAGAAGCAAAGAAAGAGGGCTTTATACCGGTTCATATGAGCCTGATGCCCTCGACATTTGCGAAACTTTACGAAGATTTGAGCCTAAAAACGCCCTTTCTGGCCTTGGGCTATCATCCCTGGTGGATAGGAAACAGAGAAGAGGTCTCGAGAGAGTTAGATATCTTTCGTTCGGAACTTACGAAAACGCGCTATATAGGCGAAATCGGTTTGGATTTTAGCCCCAAAGGCCTGGAAAAAGCGAGTAAAGACCTACAAGAAGACGTTTTTATCACCATCTTAAAAGCAGTCTTAGCAGAAGTTCATAAGAGTCCTGCCCAATCTCCCTATATTCTTTCAGTCCACGCGGTAAGGTCTGCCGGCCGAATTATGGATATCTATGAAGAGTTGGGCCTTTCCAAAGAAAAGATTATTTTAATATTTCATTGGTTTTCCGGTACGGGGGATGAACTTACCAGACTCAGAAAAATGGGCGCCTATGTATCTTTTAATGCTTTCATGCTTAAAACCAAGAAGGGTAGGTCTTATAGTCAGCAGATTGAGGAAGATAAGATTCTCTTGGAGACCGACCTGCCGGATGAGGCAAGTCTTACAAAAAAAGAAGAAGACTACCGGCTAAGCGCCCGGGCTTTGGCCCGAGAAGCAGCCAGTAGTCTTCAGTCTAGTCTGGATACCATAAGTAAGCTTCGCGGTGAAGCTATGAGGCTAAAGATAGAAGAAAACCAATCCCGCCTCTACTTTAGCGAACATTAATTTTCTTTTACCTTGATAAGCGTATTGTAAAATCCTGCCAAGATAATCATGACAACGATACAAGTAGCGGTTTCAAAGAGGAAATCCGTACCATTAAATATGAAGGAGTAAAGATAAGGACTTTGGCCTTCGGGTGCGTACTGACCGTAATAGACAAAGCCTGAAATAAAGTGGATACAATATCTTAAGAAAGATCCGACCAAAGTAGCTGCTACTGCCAGACCTATGGGCTTACCCATTTTGTGGTCCTTGGGAGCCAAGGCTCTTTGCATAGCCGGCTGGAAAAGGCCCGCCATACCGATAAGGCTGAACGAAAACAAATAATCGAGGAAGACCTGAACCGGACTGATGATATTGGCTTCACCCAATACAATCTGCAAGATACTCCACAAAAGTCCTCCCATGATACCGGGCCATAGACCACGGCGAAGGGACAGAATAATAAGAGGAAGCATCTTGACGGTGATTTTGAATCCCTTAGGTGTGGGGATAAAGTCCAGAATCATGGCCAAGGCCGCGAATAGGGCAATCTCGATTAAAATTTGCAATCTCTTATTGTTCTGCATAAAAAATCTCCTTCTAAATACAAGGAGACGCCGATGACTTCGCTAACCGGAAACGATTTCGACGCAAGTACTAACTTGATCCGATCGTGAGGGTATAATCTCAGCCTCGGGGGCACCCCTTGTTTCTCTAAATACTCTATCGAGGATAGGTTTCATCAAACACTTTGTCAAGAAAACCACACAGTTTCAGATTGTTTTCACATTTGCTTAATGCTGTAGACAGATTTCTAGTGTTTAATATAGTTGTAGCAAAAAGATTTGCTACTCCTCTTTTTTCATTATTTTTCTCCTCTTGCTTAGGGCCTCGGTTGTGGCTACCGGGGTCCTTTCTTTTTGGCCTGAATTCTCTATAATGTTAAAGGATTAGTCCGTTTATTTTTTTTTCATGCGAAGGAGAATCTATGAAAACAGATGTCCAGATTGCACAAGAAACCACCCTTTTGCCTATTCAGACCATAGCGGATAAGCTGGGTCTTCGATCGGAGGAAATCTTACCTTACGGTCATGACAAGGCAAAAATAAACCTGGAAGCCTTAGACGAAAGAGAAAATCAAGAAGACGGTAAACTTATTCTGGTAACCGCCATCAACCCAACACCGGCCGGTGAAGGGAAGACCACGACCAATGTCGGTTTATCCATGGCCCTTAATAAGTTGGGGTATAAGGCTATCACCACCTTACGTGAACCGTCCCTGGGTCCCTGTTTCGGGATTAAGGGCGGAGCAGCCGGCGGAGGCTATGCCCAGGTCCTTCCCATGGAAGATATTAATCTACACTTTACCGGAGATTTTCACGCCATTACCTCGGCGCATAATCTTTTGGCCGCCATGGTCGATAACAGCCTCCACCAGGGTAACCCCTTAAATATGGACCCTAAGCGTATCGTGTGGAATCGTGTTCTGGACATGAACGACCGTGCCCTTCGAAATATCGTGATCGGTATGGGTAAGAGAGGCGACGGTGTGGTCCGTGAATCCTCCTTTGATATTACGGTTGCGTCGGAAATTATGGCCATCTTGTGCCTGGCCAATGACATGGAAGACCTTAAAGACCGCTTAGGCCGTATGGTTGTAGCCTATACTTATGATAATAAGGAAGTTGTGGCCAAAGATTTAGGTGCCGTCGGAGCTATGGCACTTCTTCTGAAAGACGCCATTAAACCCAACCTGGTTCAGACGACCGAGAACACGCCGGCCCTGATTCACGGCGGTCCCTTCGCCAACATCGCCCACGGCTGTAACTCCGTCCTGGCAACGAAGATGGGCTTAAAGTTAGCCGACTACTGCGTTACGGAAGCAGGCTTCGGTGCCGACTTGGGTGCCGAGAAATTCTTGGATATCGTCTGTCCTCAAGCAGGACTCAAACCGGATGCCATTGTTTTAGTTGCGACCATCAGAGCCCTTAAGATGAACGGCGGTGTGGCCAAAGACGATTTGGACCACGAAGATCTGGAAGCTTTGGATAAGGGCTTGGCCAACTTGCTGCAACATATTGAAAACCTACAAAAATACGGTGTGGGCCTGGTTGTTGCCATCAACCGTTTCCCCACCGATACGGAAGCGGAGATTGAATTACTAAGAGACAAGGTCAGCCAGTCCGGTATTGAGATCGTTCTTTCCGAAGTCTTTGCCAAAGGCGGTGAGGGCGGTTTGGATTTGGCCCGGGCTGTGGTAGACTTATGTAACAAGCCCAGCCACTATATGCCGCTTTATAGTCCCGACATGACGCTTCGCCAAAAGATGAACACCGTGGCTAAGGAAATCTACCGGGCAGGTGATGTGGTTTATCAGAAAGGTGTTATTTCTAAGCTCAAGAAGTTTGAGCGCATGGGCGCTGGGGATTTACCCATCTGTGTGGCCAAAACACAATATTCTTTCTCGGACGACCCCAAGAAATTAGGGGCACCTAAGGATTTCGCGCTGACTGTCCGCGACGTCAAAATCAGTGCGGGTGCAGGTTTTGTGGTTTTCCTGACCGGAGAGATTATGACCATGCCGGGTCTTCCTAAAGACCCTCAGGCCGTCCACATGGATATCCTGGAAGACGGTACTATTATCGGATTATCTTAAAACATAGGAGACTACATGCCGAAGCAAAGCACATACGATAACGACAGTATTTCACAATTAAAAGGAGCGGACCGGGTCCGCTTAAGACCGGGCGTCATCTTCGGCTCCGACGACATCGTCGGGGCCCAACACGCCTTTTTCGAGATTTTATCGAACTCCCTGGATGAAGCCAGAGAAGGTTTCGGTCATCAAATTTGGGTCAAGCGCTACAAGGACAACAGTATTGAAGTGACTGACGAAGGCCGAGGCATTCCTTTGGACTATAACCAGAAGGAAAAGCGCTTCAACTGGGAGCTGGTCTATTGTGAGCTCTACGCCGGAGGGAAATACAATACCTTACAAGGGGAGAACTACGAGTATTCATTGGGCTTAAACGGCCTGGGTGCTTGTGCGACCCAGTATGCCTCCGAATATTTCGATGTCGAAGTGTGCCGCGATGGGTATATCTATAAGCTCCATTTTGAAAAAGGCAACAACATAGGAGGCCTTTCCAAAGAAAAGGCGCCTAAGTCCAGGCCTTCCGGCTCCAGACAGCGTTTTAAACTGGACCGCGAAGTCTTTACCGAGATTGATTTCAGTCTGGAGTTTTTCACCAATACCTTGAAACGCCAGGCTATCGTGAATGCCGGTGTATCCTTTCATTTCGAAGATGAAATAACCGGGACGAAAGAAGACTTTCTCTATCCCGAAGGCATTTTGGGCTTTGTTAAAGAGGTCAACGCCGACAAGGGTTTTACCGAACCGATTAGCTGGGAATCCGAGGGAAGAGGACAAGATAGAAAAGACCGCCCCGAATATAAGCTTAAAGTCGAACTTTCGTTTTGCTTTAATAATGAGATTCAGCTCCAAGAGTACTACCATAACTCATCTTGGTTAGAGTACGGTGGCTCTCCTGAAAAGGCCGTCAGAGCCGGCTTCACCCAGGCTTTGGACCGCTTATTAAAAGAAAACGATAAGTATAAGGCCAATGAACCCGGTATCACCTGGCAGGATGTCAGCGACTCTTTGATTTGTGTTATTAACTCTTTCTCGACGCAAACCTCTTACGAAAACCAGACGAAGAAGGCCATTAACAACCGTTTCATCCAGCGTTTCATTACCGATATGATCAAAGAGCGTCTGGAAGTCTGGTCCATAGAGAATAAGGACCAGTCGGATAAGGTCTTAGAGCAGATGCTCATTAATAAGAGAAGTAGAGAGAGCGCCGAACGTCAACGTGTCACCATTAAGCGTAACCTTATGGGGACTATTGACATCAACAACCGGGTCAAGAATTTTGTGGACTGCCGGTCTAAAGATATCGACAAAAGAGAGATATACATCGTTGAGGGGAATTCGGCTTTGGGATCGGTCAAAATGGGCCGCGATGCCGAGTTCCAGGCAGTTATCCCGATTAGAGGTAAAATCTTGAACTGCCTTAAGGCGGATTTAAATCAGATTTTTAAGGCCGATATTATTATGGATCTTCTGAAGGTCATAGGGACCGGTGTAGAGGTCAAGAATAAGCAAAACAAACAGATCGGTGAGTTTGATATTAACAACCTGCGCTGGTCCAAAATTATCATCTGTACTGACGCCGACGTGGACGGCTTTCAGATCAGAACCTTGCTTTTGGCCATGTTCTATCGCCTGACCCCGACGCTTCTTAGAGAAGGCTATATCTACATCGCCGAGTCACCGCTCTACGAGATGACATACCGGAAAAAAGGTGAAGAGAAGACCTTCTTCGCTTTCGACGAGAAGGAGAAAAACGCCATTATTAAAGAACACGGCGGCCAAAACCTCCATGTCCAACGTTCCAAGGGTTTAGGTGAGAATGAGCCCGAGATGATGTGGCAAACGACTATGAACCCTCAGACCAGACGCTTAATTCAAGTCCATGCGGAAGACGAGGCCAAAATGAAGCAAAGCTTCGAGCTCTGGCTGGGCAATGACCTGGCCGGCCGCAAGACCTTTATCGAAGAAAACGGCCATCTTTACATGGACATGCTGGACTTAGACTAGGAGGGAAGGACTTTGGCAGGAAAAAAGAAAAATAAAAATCAAAATCAGATGCGCTTAGAAGATTTGGAAGTAGCGCCGGCCATTATTCATAACGAACGGATTACCCATACCTTAGAGACCAACTACATGCCTTATGCCATGTCGGTTATCGTTTCTCGTGCCATTCCCGAGATTGACGGTTTTAAACCGGCCCACCGTAAGCTCCTTTATACCATGTATAAGATGGGTCTACTGAAAGGCACCAGAACCAAGTCGGCCAATATCGTCGGCCAGACCATGAAATTAAATCCTCACGGTGACCAGACTATCTATGAAACCATGGTCCGTCTTACTCGAGGAAACGGTGCCTTGCTTCACCCTTATATCGACTCTAAGGGGAACATGGGTAAGCAATATTCTCGTGACATGCAGTATGCGGCACCCCGTTATACCGAGGCTAAACTGGATGCCTTTTCAGAAGAGCTTTTCCGTTCCATTGACCAAGAGGTGGTGGACTTTGTTCCCAACTACGACGGAACATTGGAAGAGCCGACGCTCTTACCGACCTCTTTTCCGGCCGTTTTAGTGAATGCCAACCAGGGTATTGCCGTTTCTATGGCATCCAATATCAGCCCCTTTAACTTGGAAGAGGTCTGCTCGGCCACAATTAACTATATTAAAAACCCCGCATCGGACCCCATGACCGTTATGCCGGCACCGGATTTTCCGGGAGGCGGCCAGCTTATCTATAACCTGGATGACATGCGGGCCATCTATGAGACCGGTAGGGGGAGTTTTAAACTTAGGGGCAAATACCGTATCGATAAGAAAAACAGTCTGGTCGAAATCTACGAGATTCCTTATTCGACAACCGTTGAGGCCATCATCGACTCTATTGTAGACCAGGTCAAATCCGGCAAGCTTAAGGATATTAACGACGTAAGAGACGAGACTGACTTACAGGGCTTGAAGATTACTTTGGACTGCAAGCGCAGTACCGACTTTGAGCTACTGATTCAAAGACTCTTCCAGTTAACGCCCATGGAGTCGTCTTTTTCCTGTAACTTCAATATTTTGATTAACGGGACACCCAGGGTGATGGGGGTGAAGTCCATCATCGCCGAGTGGCTGGTTTTTAGAAGGACCACCGTACGCAGGGGGAAGATTTTCGAACTGGGCCAAAAGACCGACCGGCTCCACTTATTGAAGGCTCTGGAAAAGATTCTTTTGGACATCGACCGAGCCATTAAGATTATCCGAGAAACCGACGAAGAGCGCTTGGTTATTCCTCATCTTTGTGAAGCTTTTGACATCGATACCGACCAGGCCGAATTTGTGGCAGAGATTAAGCTACGTAATTTGAACCGTGAGCATATTTTAAAGAGACTAAAAGATGTTAAAGTCTTGGAAGACGAAATTGCCGAAACGCAAAAAATTTTGGAAAATCCGGATCTTTTGGATCAGCTTATTATTGACGACTTGGAACGCATTATTGAGCGTTACGGCCAGGACCGTAAGACCGAGCTGATAGACGAAAAGGATATCAAGGAGGTCGACCACACAGACTTCATCGATGACTTTAACCTTAAGGTCTTCTTAACCAAACACGGCTATCTTAAAAAGTTGGCCTTAACCTCTCTTAGAAGTGCGGGAGACCTTAAGACCAAAGAGAGCGACTACATTATCCAGGAGATTGAAGGCACGAATAAAAATCTCTTATTTGTCTTTACCTCTTTGGCCCAGTGTTATCGTATCCCGCTTTATGACTTGGAAGACAACAAACCTTCGGACTGGGGCAATTACCTGCCCAATGTCTTGGACTTCGATAAGGATGAAGAGCCGGTCTTTATCGTCTTACAGACCATAGGCGAAGACGATAAGGAAGAAGACTGTTACCAAGGTGAAATTTTGGTCGGTTTTGATTCCGGCAGAGTGTCCAGAATAGACCTTAATTCCTATGTCACCAAGACCAGGAGACGGAAGCTAAAGAACGCTTTCTTTACCAATGAAGCGCCTGTAGGAGGTGTGTACTTGCCGCCCTTAGAAGAGGGGCAGGAAGAAGCCGATGTCTTCTTATTAAATGACCAGGACCAGTTGGTCTTGTTTAACGCTTCTCTCATAGAACAGGTCAACAACCGGTCCAATCGTGGTCAAAAGGTACAAAAACTAAAACGAAAGAGCAAGAGTGTCTACTTCGGTCCCGCAGATAAGCTAAAATTGGAGGACCCGGAATATTACCGGATCAGAACTTTAGACCAGAACGGTCGCTATTTAAGGGAGAACGATAAAGATGCTATCCAAGAAAATATATGATTTGGCCGTAATCGGCAGTGGCGGAGGGACCTACCTTCCGGATAAGGCAATTGAAACGGGACACCAAGTTGCCCTGATTGAAGGAAGCGATTGGGGCGGAACTTGCCTCAACCACGGCTGCATCCCCACTAAGATAATGGTGCATGTAGCCGATGTCATTAAGATGACTAGACAGGGACAGGACCTTGCCTTGAAGGGCAATCCCATGGAGGTCGATTGGCCAAAGTTAGAAGAACGGGTCTTTTCTAAGCTTCAAGAAGGCGAGGGCATGGTAGACTACTACGCCCCTTATCCTAATATTGATCTTTATAAAGCCTTTGCTTCTTTTGCCGGTCGTGAAGAAACTGAAGGTGAAACAGTCTTCGTTCTAAATCTCAGCAAAGATGGCCAAAAGCAGGGCCAAATCAAAGCTCGTCAAGTGGTTATCGCCAACGGTGCCAGAACCAACATTCCCACGGGCCTTGGCTTGGAAGAGGTAAAGCCTCTGACATCCGAAACGCTTTTCAAACGGGAAACTTGGCCTAAAACCCTGCCTAAGACCATGCTTATCTTGGGAGGCGGGGATATCGGTACGGAATTTGCTTATGTCTTCCAAAGCTTCGGTGTCAAGGTCAGCCTAATCCAAAGGTCCGGCCGCCTGGTTCCCAAGCAAGACCCCGAAGTCAGCGACCGCTTAAAAAATGTATTAGAAGACTACGGCGTTAATGTTTTAACTAATAAAACAACTATCGAAGCAGGTCTGGCTGATGGGCAAAAATATTTGCGTTTAAAAGACCGTGAGAGCGGTGAAGAAGAGACCCTGACTGCCGATGAAATCTTTGTCTGCACCGGTGTAAGGTCTAATGCCGATACCTTGGCCTTGGAAAACATTGGCCTGGAGACCGTCAGAGGTTATATACCGACCAATGCCTATCTGGAAACGGTAGTTCCCGGTATCTATGCCATGGGTGATATTAACGGCATGTCTCAGTTGCGCCATGTCTCAAACTACGAAGGACAGATTCTGGCTCATAACCTGATGGACCCGGCCGTGAAAAGCCCGGAAGACCGAAGAAAAGTGGACTATTCCGCTGTACCCAGGGCGACATTCACGGTTTTGCAAATCGGCCAAGTCGGCCTGACCGAGCCTGAATGTCTTGCCCAAAATTTAGACTACAAGGTAGGTTACCTTCGTTTTTCCGACACGGCCCAGGGCTATGCTCGAGGATTCTTGCCTGAGCACGAGAAAACCGACGGTTTTTGCAAGGTCTTGGTCGAAAAAGATACACACAGAATTTTAGGCGTCCATATTATGGCCGATGAAGCCTCTTCGTTAATCACGCCCTTCACCTATTTATTGGCCATGGACCCCGAAAAATACGCACCCAATCGTTATGAAAATGTTACGGAGGCTATGACCGTTCACCCGTCCTTGTCCGAATTAAGTGCCTGGGCCTTCGAGAACTGGAGAGAGTAGTTTTTATGGCAGATTTGAAGCGTGTCTTGCTGATTACAACGGGAGGAACCATAGCGTCTAATCCCACTCCCGACGGTCTGGCGCCCCAGCTAAGCGGGCGTCAGATATTAGACTTTGTTCCCGAAATTAAAGATTTGGCCGAAATTAAGGTCCTTCCATTATTAAACTTAGATTCGACCAACATGGGTCCTCAGCATTGGCTTCAATTAAAAGAAGCCATCCGAGTCCACTATGAGGACTACGATGCTTTTGTTATCACGCACGGAACCGATACTTTGGCCTATACGGCGGCAGGCTTAAGTTATCTTATTCAAAATTCTGCCAAACCCATAGTTCTTACCGGATCTCAACAGTCTATTGCCAGAAGAGACACCGATGCCAGAAAAAATCTTTATGACACCATTTTGTACGCCCAAGACCCGGCTGCCCATGGTGTCAAGGTTGTTTTTGACGGGCAAATCCTCTTGGGAACCAGGGCAAAGAAGACCCATACTAAGTCTTATGCCGCTTTCAAAAGCATTGACTATCCGCCGGTAGCCGTAGTCAGAGGTGATAAAATCCTCTACTTTATCGAAGAGCAATATAAGGATGCTCCGATTTTTTACCATGCCTTGAACCCCAATGTAGCCGTGCTGAAGCTGGTTCCGGGACTCAAAGCTTCCATTTTGGAAGATGTGGCCAAAGATTCCGATGCCATTATTATCGAAGGGTTCGGCTCGGGCGGGCTTCCTAATCTGGAAGAAAGCAACTTAAATCTGGTGGCGCGAAAACTCTTAGGCCAGGGCAAACTCCTGGTGATGAGTACCCAAGTACAGCATGAGGGGAGCGATATGAGTCTTTATCAGGTGGGTCATGACCTAAACCAAACGTACGGTATGCCGGAAGCCTTGACTATGACTATTGAAGCCCTGACGGCTAAACTTATGTGGATATTGGCCCGGACCAAAACATTTGACCGAGCCATTGATTTACTTTATACCAAAATAGACCACGATATTCTCTAAGCTGTAAACTTAGCGGTTGAAAAAGGCTTTGTAGAGCTCTCTAATAGCGTAGCTACATAGCGTAGACTTGATACCGAAGAGAATGGAGATTTCCGAAGGGCCTTGGACGACCAGTTCGATGTTGATGCCGGCGGCACTCAGGGCACTGACCGCTCTGCCCAAAACACCGACTGCATTTTTCATAGCGACACCGACCGCCATGATGATGGCCAGTTCATGGGTGACATAGCAGGCATCCACTTCTAATTCTTTTAAGATACGGTTCACGATAAGCCGCTCTTTGTCCGGTGTTAAGACTTCTTCACGGAAAATGATGGACAAAGAGTCGATACCGGAAGGCATGTGTTCAAAAGGTACATTGTAATCGGCGATGATTTTTAAAACATCCATGGCAAAGCCGACTTCCTGGTTCATCAGGTACTTTTCGACATGGAGGACACAGAAGCCTTTCTTACCGGAAATGCCGGTCAGGATACCGTCGAAATCGGTTCGCTTGTTGACGATGATGGTGCCCATGCCCCCGGGATTGTTCGTATTTAAAATATGGAGGGGGATGTTATGGCGGCGGACCGGCTCCAAGGCATCCTCGTGCAAAATATTGAAGCCTGTATAAGCCAGCTCACGCATCTCGTCGTAGGTCATCTCTTTAATGGGATGAGGACTGGGGACTAGGTCGGGTTTAACGGCGTAGACACAGTCGACGTCGGTGAAGTTTTCGTAGCGGTCGGCCTGGACCGAGGCAGCTAAGATAGAACCGCTTACATCGGATCCGCCTCTTGTAAAGGTTAGAATATTGCCTTCTTTGTCATAGCCGAAGAAACCGGGGAAGACCACCAGCTCATGACGTTCCAGTAGGTATTCTCTTAAGTTATCGTAAGATTCAGGCAGGCAGCGCACCACGCCCTTGTGATTTTCCAGATAGAAACCGGCTTCGGCAGGTGAAACATAAATAGCGGGTAGGCCTTGTTTTTTGAAAAAATCGGCTACCAGTTTGGCATTATTATCTTCGCCGGCTGCCTTCAGAGCATTCATTAGGGCCTGAGAATTATTCTTATATTTCTCAATACGGTCATTTAAGTCCTGACGTACCAGGACTTCGTAATCTTTTTCCAAACCCAAATCTCGGGCAATTTGGCCGAATTTTTGGGCGACTAAGTCGATATAATGCTGACCCTCGAAGTGATTGGTCACGGCAGAAGCTAAATTGATAAGAAGATCGGTGACCTTGGTTTCACCGGGGTTGGCTTTGCCGGGAGCGGATACGACAACATAGCGGCGATTGGGATCGGACTCGATAATATGCCAGACCTTGCGAATCTGTTCAGCCGAGGCCAAAGAAGAACCGCCGAATTTACAAACAATTTCTTCCATCTGTGATGCTCCTTAAAGTTAAACTTGATTTAGCGTCAAGTTTATCACGCAATAGAATAATAGGCTATAATAAGCCGCAATCAAAAGCATGTACTGATCAAGGAAGAAGGAATGGATGGAAAATTTGGTTTCAAAAAAGGGACCCAAGCGCAAAATATTTAAGCAATGGCTGCCTGAAGCCTATTATCCGGCTGTCAAATCTATTCCTTTGGATAAGTATTATGAGTTGGGCTTTCGTCTGATTCTTTTAGATATTGATAACACTTTGGCCATCCACGGATCTCACGAATCTCAGTCTTATGCCAAAGAGAATTTGGACTACATGAGGTCTTTGGGCTTCAGAGTTATTGTCTTATCCAATGCCTTGGAAGAAAGAGCTAGGCGTTTCGGTCACAGTTTAGACCCGGACCTTGAGGTTTTAGGTGATGCCAGAAAACCCTCGGCCAAGGGTGTTTATAGAGCCTTAGAACTGACCGGCTTAAACAAAGACCAGACCCTTCTAATAGGAGATCAGCTTTTTACAGACGTTTGGTGTGGAACTAGGGCCGGCGTATCGGTCGTTTTGGTAGATCGGTTGACCTCTAAAGAGCCCTGGTATATTTATCTTAAACGTGTGGGAGAAAAAATCGTAAAAGGTCTTAGTGGAATGAAGGAGCACTATGACACAATTTTAGGGTAATATTTTAGTGATAAGCAGTGCAGATTACTCCTTTCACAGAATATGGTTGACGCTTATTTTATTTATATGTACAATTAACACAAATAAATGGGATTAATGATCTTGAGATTTATCGAATAGTATGACTTATTATTTCATTTTCCAGGAATCACACAAAAAGTATGTAACCAGATGAAAAGAGTATTAAATACATTAGTATTGATAGGAGCTATAGTTTTTTCTTTAGGTTGGTTAGGTCACATCAAGGCAATGTCAGCATATAACTATTATCGTAATCAACATGAGCCTGGGCTACATTTAGAATACAAAGGATATGTGCAAGTCCTTCCATCCTATAATGAAGGAGGGCGGCATGCACAAGCAGGATACGTGAGGTATTACATACCTTCAAACTGGTGCTCCCCTGGAAAGGATTCAGGTAGACAATATACACCTGAAGGAATGAATGAAGGAGATAATAGGATTTTATCCAAGAACTATACTTTTTATGATTCTCTCTGTCCTGTGGCTACTAAGACGCAGTTTGAAGCGGACTTTATCTGGCAACCTCATACAGGTGATCCCAATAGACCATGGCCAAAGTTATTCCGCGTTATAGAAACACAACCTGAATGAGAATTAGTTTTTACTCGCATTGATTTTGTTTTTTATGTATCAGGGTAGAAAAGTCATTCTCTTATCCTTGACCGTTGCTATTTTAGCTATGTTCCACATAGTCTATTTGACATACTCCGGTGTCGTGTACGGTGGTTCTCCGGACTGGGTTAGCCTTAGTGCCTACCCAAAGCGTTCTTCAAATGATATCAATATGGGTAATAAAAGAAACCTGCCTCGACCGAGAAATCGTGCCTTAGAAGAGCTGAATGATGTCGCCCAGGAAAGTAATTATAGAATACTCGTAAGAATAAATAGTTACGATATTTATCTAAATAGCTATAGCTTGGCTTATCTGGGCGACATTAGAAATTATCTTGATGGGGACGCTATTCCTCATGATAAACTGAACGGTGTTTATGCTAAGAAGAATTCTGTATTCTTAGAAAATCAAGTTCTTGTCGACAAATTGGATCAAATGTTTGGTCTGACTCAAGTTGAAGATATACCTTTAAGCGGTGTTAACAACAGTTACTCCCTTCTGTTGCCTCTTGCGGCTGTAGACACTTCCACTATGAATTCCGGTCCTATAGAATTCCTGATACAGGTTGAAGCGTACGACCATCTTAGGCCGACGATAGAGACGTTATTTAGTGATGTTTATGTAAATAGCTCGGGGCGTAATATGTCTGCTTTCCTCACTAAACTAGGGGACCCAGGCCAAAGAACCTTTCCTGCGCAAGTTATCATACTTTTGCTAGTGTCTTCTTATACACTCTATCTTTTTGGATCTTATAAATTGGATATCCATAGGCGAAAAATTCGTTTTTTTTGGGGACAAACACCTTTGGCCTATTTATTGGAGAATATCCGAAACAGTCTTGTCTTATCTCTTATCGGTTTTCTGCTATCTGTAATGCTGGTTTATGCTTTCATTCCCCCATTATTTGAATTACTATCCCGGCAATACATTAGCGTTTTAAGTGTCCTATGGATTATCCTAACAGTTCTTTTGCATATACTGGCTTGTTTCCGTTACAGAAACTATCAACGACGGTAAGTAGACCTATGTATTTTATTAAGACGCTTTTAAAAGATATATTTAATGATTTATTCTTTATCTTATTATTTTGCATTCTTGAGCTAGTTGCCTGGTTTATGTTTATGGGTTTATCCCGTGAATTTATTTCGAATCAAGCGTATTATAGTATGCATTCTACTATGCTTTCCATGGGTTTAAACAGACTGAATATGGAAGTATTGCCTATAAAAGAAAAGCCCGATACAGCTGAAGACATCACGAATTCTTCTGACACTCTAAAAATAAACAGGGACCGCGTTCTTTCTTTTATAAAGACACTGGATACAGCAGGCTTAGTACTGCATTATGATTCTTTCGATATAGGACAACCGTACACTCTTTTTATCAGTGCGGGACTTTACACAGATTTAGTGGAAGATTTTGAGTCTGAGCACATTACGACTTTTGCAAACCACAATTTGCGCGAGGCCTTTTCGGATAAAGCTGGACTTACTGGCTTAACCTTAGAGTCTATTGAATTTACAAAGCAAGATTTGCAGATTTTTAGTCCCAAAGGTGTCATGAGCACAGAAAACCAGGAGGCATGGCTTTGGATTAATTACCCTACCATAGATTCATTATTGAAGTCCGGGTTAAGCATTAAACCGATTCAACTCATAGAAGGTCTTGTTTTTGGCAATTATGATTTTATAGAATTTAAGAACTTACAAAGGTCTGTAAATGAGGGGAATATCACCCTAGAGATAAAAAAATTCTCTGAGGAGAGCGAGTATGTAGGAGCGGGCGGCTTTAGCTATAATATGCTTGTGTTTACGTTAGCGGTAATCTTATCTACCTTTGTTTATAACAGTTATTTAGCTTCTGTTGTACGCCGTAAATACTACGACTACATGATTCACTACTTTTGGGGAATGGGGAGACTCTTTGTATTCTTTAGAATTCTGATTTTTCTAGTATTAGCCAATTTAATACCCATACTCTATATTTTAAGTTTATTAAATTATAATCCTCTTATAAGTTCTCTGGCATCTGTTTTTTACGTTTTGGGTATACTCGTGTTAAGCCTTTATCTCTACAGAGTTTTTGTTCACAGAAGTCAAATTAACGAGGAGTTCAGTACATATGTTGATTAGTTTACGAGGAATTCATAAGCATTTTAACGATCATGGAAATAAAGTAACAGTATTGAACGACTTGGATTTGGACGTTGAAAAAGGTGAGATGATTGCTATTATGGGGGCTTCCGGTTCTGGCAAGTCTACACTATTAAAGATTATTTCACTCATCTTACCGCCGGAAGAGGGAGCTTATACATATGCAGGCAAGGATATGCTACAAAACACAATCCGGGAAAGCACGAAATTTAGGAACCAGTCGATAGGTTTTATTTTTCAAGATTTTGCCTTGCTGGAAGAGGATTCCGTATACGACAATATTATCTTACCTTTGCGCTTTAACCGGGATATTAAGTATTCTGAATGGAAACACCGTGCCATGGAGACAAGCAAACACGCGGGTATTGATGCATTGCTCAAAAGCAAGGTCCGAAGGCTTTCCGGTGGAGAAAAACAACGCGTGGCTATAGCAAGAGCCATAGTAGCCAATCAGGAACTTATCCTGGCTGATGAACCTACGGGATCTTTGGACAAGATAAATAAACAACACATTCTTGAGCTTTTTCAAGATCTTAATGAAAACGGACATACTATCTTGATTGTTACACACGATCCTGAGGTGGCGAATACGTGTGACCGGATATTGCACCTACAGGAAGGTAAATTAGTTAGTCCATAAATACTCACTGATTAATGACCATTGACGCAATTGGCGTTAATAACAATTTAGGGTGACTTTTCTTGCCTAAAAGAACTCTTACCGCTAAAATTGTTAAGTATAAATAATCTAATAAATCTAATGAACAAGTGGAGGAAACTATGATATCAGCAGGTGATTTCCGTAATGGTGTGTATTTTGAGATGGACGGCGACGTCTATCAGGTTGTGGAATTCCAGCATGTTAAGCCCGGTAAAGGTGCCGCTTTCGTAAGAACGAAGTACAGAAATATTCGTACCGGTTCCGTGGTTGAGAAGAGCTTTAACCCGAACGACAAGTTCGAGAGAGTTCAGCTGGACAGAAGAGATATGTCTTATCTCTATCGCGACGGCGAGCTTTATTATTTCATGGATACCGATACCTTTGAACAGATCCCCTTTACGAAGGACATGATCGGTGAGAAGCTGGCTTTTATCAAAGAAGGTATGGTCTGCAAGGTGGTTTCTTATAAGGGCCAGGTTTATGAGGTAGAGCCGCCTCTCTTTGTCGAGCTGGAAATTACCGAGACCGAGCCCGGTGTAAGAGGCGATACCGCTACCAACGCGACTAAGAACGCTACTTTGGAAACGGGTGCTGTTATCCGAGTACCTCTTTTCATAAACGAAGGCGAAGTCGTTCGTATTGATACCAGAACCGGCGAATACATGGAGCGTGCCTAGGATTTAGTCATGGCTCAGGCGGATTCTTCTAATAAGCGCAAGGGCGATAGGTCCATGTCTTTGGGCTTTATTGCCCAGTATGCTGCAGAGGCCTGCCTGCAGACTCCCGGGGTCTATCAGTTGGACCATTCCCCGGTCGCTGCGTTCAAAGAATCTTTCGGCGTAGAACACGAAGGGGAGGGAGTGGAAGTCCGATTTCTCCCCGACCGTGAAGACGCCGTGGAGATTACTTGCTATCCTTACTTGCTTTTCGGAGTCATGGTGCCCGAAGTGGCCTGGCAGATACAAGTGAACGTCAAGGCGGACGTGGAGCGTTACACCGGCCTGGACGTTGAAGCAGTCAATGTTTATGTAAAGGACATTGTCTCGGAGGAGGAAACCCATGAGAACTAGGCAGCGTTTCATCATAGGAGGCTTAGCAATCCTAAGCTTCGTGGGAAGCCTATTTCTATTCTTAATATTATTAAAACGCCCCGCTTTAATGGCAAGCCTGCAAGCTTTCTTTGTCAAAGAGAAGATAAGTGCCTTGCAAGTCTTACTTATTGCCTTGCTCCTTATGCTTATTTTGGCTGATATAGCGGCCTTGCTTTATGCTATTTTCGGCGAGCGTATTAATAAGAGTCGTATCAAGGCTACCGAGATCGGTCAGATTGACATAGGCCCTACGGCTATAGCCAATATTGCGCTCAATTCAGCCAAAGCCAGCCAGGCGGGCATTAAGTCCGCCAAGGCCAAAGTTTATGCGAGCCATAATGACCGGATTTTGATTTACCTCAATGTGATTTTGTACTCTGATGTGGAGATTCCCTTGCAGATGGCCAAGATTCAGGAGAGGGTAAAAAAAGATGTAGAAAAGTATACCGGTATAGGAGTGGAGGAGGTCCGGGTCAAGGTCAGCCGAGTTGAATTAATCGGCACTAAGATAGACCGTTAATATGAAACATTTATTTGGACCGATTTTAGAAATTGTTCATGGCAAGGACGCCGGCCTCGTGGGAGGTCTGGTGGCCTTTGTTTTGGCGCTTTTGTTGGTCATATTCGGTTTCTGGCGTACGCTCTTTATCATTATCTTCACCTTGGCCGGATATATAGTGGGAGCCAGACTCTTCCGTAACTCCAGTCATTTTAAGGAATTACTTAACAGATTTTTACCTCCGGGACGTTTTCGTTAGAGAAGGAAGTTATATATGAGTAGAAGAAGTGCCAGAGAGAAGGCCATGCAGCTGCTCTACCAGTTAGAGAGCCAGAAGGGCCATGCTTTAGAGCAAATTGATTTATTTTTAGAAGAAAGAGCTCCTTTACCCGGAGCTCCCCGCCTGGTCGAGCCTGAAGAAGAAGGTCAGGGCAGTGCGGTGGAGGTTTTGGATGAGGACGATCGTGCTTATATAAAAGCTTTAGCCCTGGGTGTTTTGGCCAAAGCAGATGAATTGGACCGGCTCTACGGTCCTTACCTCAACAAATGGACACCCGAAAGACTCCCCATCATCGAAAGAGTTTTACTTCGCATGGGTACCTACGAAATTTATTATGCCGAAGATGTGCCGAATTCCGTAGCCATCAGTGAGATTATTCGCCTTTGTAAGGACTATGCCGACGAGGACTCCTATGCTTACATTAATGCGGTTTTGGCCAAAGTCGAACGTGAAGTTGCAAAGGAAGATACAGAAGAAAGCGGAGCTTCCCAATGACCGAACAGGCCAAAGAAGTCAGAGCTGTAACGGTATCTCAGCTTAACCGTTATGTAGCGGGACTTTTCAGCCGCAATCAGGCTCTGCAAAATATTATGGTCCGCGGTGAATTATCCAATGTCAAGCGTTACAGCTCCGGACATTGGTATTTTAATCTTAAGGATCCTTATGCCCAGGTCAGTGGGGTCATGTTCAAATCCTACGCCGACCGTCTGAAATTTAAACCGCAGGAAGGCCAGGAAGTCCTGGTAACAGCTCAAGTCAGCCTCTATGAAAGAAACGGTTCTTATCAGCTTAATGTGAGGTCCATGGAACCCTTGGGTAAGGGGTCTTTGTATCTGGCCTATGAGCAGATTAAGAAAGCTTTGGCTCAGGAAGGCTTATTTGATCCCGAACATAAGAGGAAACTCCCGACTTTTCCTAAAAGCATCGGAGTGGTGACCTCCGTTTCAGGTGCCGTTATCAGAGATATTATCCATGTGAGTAAGAGACGTTTCCCCGGAGCCAAAATTATCCTCTATCCGGCCCAGGTACAAGGGCAAGGTTCGGCGGAAACGATTATAAGAGGTATTCGTTATTTTAATACCAGGTCCGATATAGATGTCTTAATTGTCGGCCGAGGGGGCGGGTCGATTGAGGATTTATGGTCCTTTAACGATGAAGAGTTAGCGCGTGAAGCCTTTAATTCCAGAATTCCCCTTATTTCTGCCGTTGGCCATGAGACGGATTTTACTATCCTGGATTTTGTGGCGGATTTAAGAGCCCCCACGCCTTCGGCGGCCGCCGAACTGGCCTTACCGGATCAAGCGGCATTACAAAACGGCCTGGACGGGGTTCAAAAGCGCTTGGCTCGCGGCTTGGAAAGTAAATTAGCTTCCGCCACCTACCGTCTGGACCGCCTGGCCTCAAGTCCCTATCTGAAATCGCCTTACGTCCGTCTGGAGCAAAGAAGTCAGACCTTGGACTTGCTAGAAGAAAGGCTTAAAAGAAGCCTCCTGACCAGGCTGGAAAGGTCTAAGAACCGCTTTAGTCGGAATGCCGGCCTTTTGGATTCTTTAAGCCCTTTGAAGGTTTTAGGCCGAGGTTACTCTATGGTTCAAGACCCCGATTCGGGTAAAACCTTAAGCAAGGCTGGGACTTTGGCCTTAGGACAAGAGATTGATGTCCTTATGCAGGACGGCAAAGTGACGTGCCAGGTCCGAAATCTCAAGCTGGAAGATACGATTCATACGACACAGGATTAAAAAGAGGTGCACACTATGGCAGATGATATGAATAAAACGCCGGATTTTGAAACCGCCTTAAAAAGGCTGGAAGATTTGGTCAAGGAATTAGAAAAGCCCGACTTGCCCCTGGAGAAGTCTATGGAGCTTTTTCAGGAAGGTACGAAATTGGTGGCCTTGTGCCGGGGTATTTTGGACCAAGCCGAACAAGAGGTTAAAGTCTTATTGGAAACTTCGGATGGCCGGATGAAAGAAGAGGACTTGGATCAGGATGATTGAGGAAAAAGACTATAAGTCTAGGATAGAAGCTTATTTACCTAAGGCTTTGCAAGTGCCGGGCAGTATGCCTCAGACACTTTTGGAAGCTATGACCTATAGCCTTATGGCAGGCGGCAAAAGAGTTCGGCCGGTTTTAACCTTAGCTGTAGCCGATATGCTGGAAGATAAGGCATCTTCGAAAGCCGAGGTTTTGGATTTGGCCGCTGCCGTCGAAATGATTCATACCTATTCCTTGATTCACGATGACTTGCCGGCTATGGATAACGATGTTTTACGCCGAGGGAAGGCCACGAACCATGTGGTCTTCGGTGAGGCTATGGCTATTTTAGCCGGAGATGCGCTCTTAACTCGTGCTTTTGAACTGATGGGGAGACACTATGATGAGGCTAACTATCCCGCAGGCCAAAAATTAAGAGCCTGGGCTGTACTTAGCCGCTGTGCCGGAGCATCCGGTATGGTCGGAGGCCAGGTCCTGGATATCGAGTCTGAAAAAAACGAAAGTACGCTGGATGAAATTATTGAACTTCAGACCTTGAAGACGGCACGGTTGATTCAGGCGGGTATTGTAGGTGTGGCAGAGCTACTGGGGGCATCGGATAAGGTCATAGGGAGTCTTAAGGACTTCGGTCTGTATCTTGGTCAGGCTTTCCAGATTCAAGATGATATCTTAGATGTGGTAGCCGAAGAAAGTCAGTTGGGTAAGTCCACAGGCAAGGACCAAGACCATAATAAAGGGACCTTCGTTACCCTCTTAGGCCTGAACGGGGCTAAAGAAAAATTGACCCAAGTCTGGCAGCAGTTAGACTTAAGTCTTGAACAATTGCGTGGGGAAGGATTGGAGACGGACTTTTTAGAAGCCTATGTAGACCTCCTCAGGCAGAGAACTTACTAGGAGTACATAAGATTGACGAAAATATTGGACCGGATTCAAGGTCCGGAAGATATCAAAAAACTCAGTCCGGAAGACTTGAGCTGTTTGGCCCAAGAATTACGTGAATATATTATTGAGGTTGTGGCCAAAAACGGCGGCCACTTGGCTTCTAATTTGGGTGCGGTGGAGCTTACTTTGGCCTTGTTGCGGACCTTTGATTTCCCGGAGGACAAGGTGGTCTGGGATGTGGGTCACCAATCGTACACGTATAAGATTCTGACGGACCGAAAAGAGGCTTTTAAGACCCTACGTCTTTGGCAAGGCCTATCCGGTTTTCCTAAAACCGAAGAAAGCCCCTACGATGCTTTTAATACAGGCCATAGTTCGACGTCCATATCGGCTGCCCTAGGCATCCTAAGAGCGGAAAGAAGTCAGGGAAATGAGCATTATGTCCTGGCTGTAATAGGGGACGGGGCTCTCACCGGCGGTATGTCTTTTGAGGCCTTAAATGATGCCGGCCAGGGTGATGAAAATTTAATTGTTATTATTAATGATAATCAGATGAGCATATCTGAAAATGTCGGTGGCCTACAAAAGCACCTCCAACAACTTCGTATGTCTCAATCTTATCTGGACTTTAAGTCTAAGGCCGAAGAGTTTTTATTAAAAATTCCCCTGATAGGAAAAGGTCTGGCGCACTTCTTCTCCCGCGTAAAAAAGAACTTCAGAAGACGCATCAGCCCACCTATCTATGCTTTATATGAATCACTGGGTTTTAAATATTACGGACCTATTGACGGTCACGACATCCAGGCCATTGAGACGGCTCTGGATGCGGCCAAATTCAGGAAAGGGCCTACCGTTATCCATGTCTGTACGGTGAAAGGTAAGGGCTATTCTTATGCCATGCATAAACCTTCTTCCTATCACGGGGTGGCACCTTTTGAAGTGGAGAAGGGGGTCTTGGAAAAAGATCCGGTTGTGGTCGTTCAGGATAAGACCTGTTCGGTGCAGGATAGGATTAATAAGTCCAGATCCTACGGCGAGGGATTTTCTTATATTCTGCAGCACTTTGCGATGAAAGAAGACCGCATAGTCGGGATTTGCGCCGCCATGGCCCAAGGCACCATGATGGAAGAGTTTTCCACGATTTTTCCCGAGCGTTTCTATGATGTGGGTATTGCCGAACAGCATGCCGTGACCTTAGCCGCCGGTATGGCCCAGGGAGGGCTCAGACCGGTTGTCGCCATCTATGCGACTTTCTTGCAAAGAGCTCTGGACCAGGTCATGCATGATGTGGTTTTAAATCAAGAGCCGGTCATCTTTTGTATAGACCGGGCCGGTGTCGTAGGCGAAGATGGGGAGACCCACCAGGGCCTCTATGATTTGGCCTTTTTGAGAAGCCTGCCCTATGGAACGATTTTTACACCCAGGAGCAACCGGGACTTTTACCGGATGTTTTCTTATGCTTTGGACCAGGCCAAAGGCCCTATTTTTATACGTTATCCTAAGGGGAAGACGGCCCTGAGCCTCGAAGATGATTTGGACATAAGAACTTATCTGGAAAACACCGGTCAAGACAAGTTACCGGTGACCAGTGCCCAATGGCTTTCCGGCGGTAAGGACCTGACCATTATTTCTTGGGGTTACACCACTGGTTTGGCCTATCAGGCGATGAAAGCTTTGGCCGAGGAAGGGATTGAAGCAGCGGTTGTGGACTTAAGAGAAATTCATGACATAGACCCGGCACTTGTAGAAAAAGCCTTAAGCTGCCCTTGTCTCATCGTAGAAGAATCTATTTATCCCGGCTCAGTGGGAGAAGACATATCGGCCATAGCCTATGGGAAAAAACTCCAAACTCCCCTACAATGTATAAATATCCCAAACCATCCGGTCCTCCAGGGACCGCGCAATCTGGTTTTAGACCAATTGGGCATATCGGTAGACCATATTGTAGAAGAAGGCAAGAGGCTTCTGGGAAGATAAGGACTTATGAAAATAGGATTCGTTGCAGATAAGTATAAGGACCAAGACTACAGACTCTTAGAGAAGGCTACGGCTTATCTTGAGGCTAGAGGGGTAGAAGTGATTTATCCTCATGTGGAGGACCGTTACGGCTCCATAGCGCCTCTGGGAAGATCTTACGGGCCTTGGGAAGGTCTTGACTCGGTTCTTTCCCTGGGCGGAGACGGGACCTTTCTTTATACCTGTCATAAGGCTTATTCTCTGGACATACCGGTAATCGGAGTGAACCTGGGTAAGATGGGTTTCATGACCGAGATTGAAGAAGAAGACCTGGAAGAATCCTTGGATACTATTATTGAGGGCCGGGCTGTTGTTAAAGAAAAGATGATGCTGGACGTCCGCGCTTATGACCGTGGGGGCAAAGAAATTTATGCCGATTACGGTCTAAACGATGCGGTTTTATACAGAGGCTCTATCAGCCAGATAATCCCTTGTCGGATCTTTATTGACGGAGTCAAAATTGAGACCATACCCAGCGACGGTATTATTGTGGCCGGCCCTACGGGGTCTACGGGTTATGCCTTGTCATGCGGAGGTCCTATTATAGACCCCAACTTAGAGATGATGCTTATTACCCCTATAAGTCCCCACACCCTCCATAACCGGTCTTATGTGATTGAGCCGGAGAGCGTCGTGGGAATCGAGATTGCCCGCCATTATCCCCACAAGCCGCAATTTTCGGTTGACGGCAGGGCGAATGTCGAAGTCGACAGTGATGTCCGCATAGAAGTCAGAAGAGCTAAGCGAAATCTTAGGACCCTTTCCGTCCAAAACATTAATTTCTTCCGGCGCATACCGGAGAAAATAAGCGCAAGAGGCAGGATTGATGGATAAGGCAACAAGACAAGAAAAGATATTAGAACTTATTTACAGTCGTAATATAACGACACAAGAAGACCTGGTGAAGGCTTTGGCCGAAGAGGGTATAGAAGTTGCCCAAGCGACGATTTCCCGGGATATAAAAGAATTAAATATCCTTAAGGTGAATTTACGAGACGGCAGGCAGAAGTTCGTTGCCCTGAGGCCCCAATCCGAATCGGGAACCAGAAGGCTTCTTAAAGTGTTTTCGGAAGCGGTCCGGTCGTCTTCTTTGGCCGGCAACATCCTGGTTATCCATACCTTGGCCGGCATGGCTCCTGCTTGTGCCTCGGCTGTCGATGCCCTCTGTATTCCTGCCGTAGCCGGTTGTATTGCAGGCGATGACACCATTTTTGTGGCGATTAAGTCCGGATCCGATGTGCTCCGGGTCGAAGAGGAAATCATGCAGTTTGCCACCTATGTGGAAGAGGATAACGAATAATTAGGAGTTGGGCCCGACGTGTTAGAACATTTGGAAATCAGAGATTTGGCACTCATTGCCCATACCGGCTTAGACCTGGGAACGGGTTTTCAGGTCATTACCGGTGAAACCGGAGTCGGTAAGTCCTTACTTTTAGGCGCCATCGAAGCCATCAGCGGTAAGACCGTCAGCAAAGACCTGGTCCGAACCGGCGAAGAAACGGCCTTGGTGGAAGGCGTCTTTACCGATGTGAGGCCCTATTTTGCGGATAATCCCGAAGTCCAGTCTTATCTGGAAGAGGACGATATGCTCATTATTTCCAGAGAAATCAGGCGAAACGGGCGAAATATCTGTCGGCTAAACGGTCGCATGGTTCCTCTTAGTTTTATTCAGCAAATAGGCGACAGACTTTGCGATATACACGGCCAAAACGACCGACAACAGATTTTCTTAAGAGATAAGCATTTAGGAATCTTGGACCGCTACGGTAGAGACTTGATAGGTCCTGCCAAAAAAGACTACAACCGGGTCTATCGAGCCTGGCAGGAACTGAAGCGTAAAGAAAGGGAAATCCTCATCGATCCCGAAGAGCGCAGGCTCTATATGGAGCGTTTGGAATATCAGATTAATGAAATCTTGGATATTAACCCGGAGCCGGGGGAAGACGAGACGCTGAGGCAGAAAAGAGACCTATTACGTAATACGGAAAACATCACCGAAGGCCTGGAACAAGTTTTGGCCTATATGGATGGAAGCGAAGAAAGCCCGGGACTAAGAGACTTACTGGGCCTTTCTAGGTCTCAAATTCAGCACCTGACCCTTTATTTTGACGGTTTGGAAGAAGACTTAAACAGGCTTATAGAAACCGAAGAACTCTTAGATGAAGTAAGGCGCAGCTTGGAGAAAATCCAAGACCGCATAGATCGAGATCCGCAGGCTCTGGCGCAAGTGGAAGATCGACTGGATAAGATTCATCGGCTAAAACTTAAATACGGCGGTTCCATCGAAGAGGTCCGAAACTACTTGGATAAGGCCCGTGCCAATTTAGAACGGACGAAGGAAGCGGGACTTCTGGCTTCTACCTTAGAAGAGAATAAGGCCAAAGTTCTAGCCCTTCTGGAAGAAAAAGCCCAAGCCCTTTACGAAAAACGCCTAGAAGTGGCCTCGGAGCTGGAAGAAAATGTTATGGCCGAATTAAACGAGCTGGGCATGGAAGGGGCAGAATTTAAAGTGCGCTTTAAACGCTTGGACTTGGAAGAGGCCAAAGACTACGGCCTGGACCAGGTCGAGTTCATGCTGTCGGCTAATAAAGGTGAAGCGTTAAAACCTTTGGCCGATACGGCATCCGGCGGTGAAGCTTCTCGAATCATGCTGGCTATAAAGGTTACTTTGGCCGAAGCGGACGACACACCGCTCCTGGTATTCGATGAAATCGACACCGGCATCAGCGGCAGGACAACGGAGATTGTAGGAAGAAAGCTGGAAGAGCTAGGCAGGACCCACCAGATTATCTGTGTCAGCCACCAAGCGCAGATTGCGGCCAGGGCGGACCGGCACTTTTATATTTTTAAAGAATCCGATGACCAAAGAACCCGAACCCAGATTAACCTCTTAAAAGAAGAGGAAAGACCCGGTGAAATTGCCAGACTCCTGAGCGGAAGGTCCGATGATGCTAAATCTTTGAGCTTGGCTCAGGATATGCTGAAATCCCGAGACTAAAGAAGCTTTTAATCTATGTATCTTTCTTACAAAGTTCAAGCAGAAGACAAAGGAAGAACAGCCGAGTGGGTTATGCGCCACCGGATGGATATATCCTCGAGTCTTTCCAGGCAGATGAAACGCTATCGCGGCCTGTCTGTTAACGGCCACTTTGTCCTCCATATGACGCCGGTTGAGCCGGGCGACTTAATTGAAGTGTCTTTTGTAAAAGAAGATGAATTAACCGGTTCCTTACCGAATCCCTTAGGTCTTCCTGTTGTTTACGATGACGATTGGCTAAGTGTCGTGGGTAAACCTCCCGGCCTGCCGTCCCATCCCAGATTTCCCGGAGATCCGGGCCTTTCTACTGTCTTTACCGATAAGACCCTTCACCTAATCAATCGTTTGGACATGGATACATCGGGTCTGGTGATCTTGGGAAAAAATGCCCATATCCACCATCTCATGGCCCGAACGCCTATTCGAAAAATATATTTGGCCCTGGTACACGGTATCGTCGAACAATCCGGCCAAATCAGTGCTCCTATAGCCCGAAAAGAAGGGTCTATTATTGAAAGAAAGATTGATCCTTCCGGTCAGGAAGCCGTCAGCCACTATGAAGTTTTAGCGACTTGGCCCCGGGCACATGCAAGCCTTTTGGCTTTTCTCTTAGAGACCGGACGTACCCACCAAATTCGGGTACATGCCCAGTACATAGGTCATCCCTTAGTAGGGGACACGCTCTACGGTTGGGAAGAAACTTTTCCGCCCGGCCCAACACAGGAGAATTTCCGTGCCCTGGCGCTCAACCGTTTACTCAAACGTCAATTTCTACATGCGCAAAGGCTCTGCTTTAAGCACCCCGTAAGCGGTCAAGACTTAGACTTAAGTTTAGCTTTGCCTGAGGACTTGAGCCGGGTATTGCGTTATCTTAATCATATCGATTCCGTACATAAAGAAGGGACAGTGAGTCCACTTTTAGAGATTCCCGTTACTGCCAGAAATATCCAATAAGCTCATGGGCAAATTATACAAAAAACAAGAACGTTCTTTGGATATACTCAATAATTGCTAAAAATTCATCTAAATACGAACAAAAGGCTTTTCAAGATAAAAATGCACTGATAAAATTATACCGATACTTGAAAGGAGTACAGGAAAATATGATGACTTCCAAAGAAAAGGTCTATCCCGTGGTAGACGGCGTAGAAACCTTAGAGCAAAAAATAAAAGATGTAAGAGAGGCGCAGAAAGTTTACAGAAGCTTTGACCAGAATCAGGTGGATGAGATTTTCTACCGTGCAGCTTTGGCAGCCAACCAGATGAGGCTTCCTTTGGCCCAGGCGGCTGTTGAAGAGACCGGCATGGGTGTTGTAGAGGACAAGGTAATCAAGAACCACTTCGCTTCCGAGTACATTTATAACTCCTATAAGGACACCAAGACCTGCGGTGTTATAGAAGAGAATAAGAGCTTCGGTTCCAGAAAGATTGCAGAGCCTATCGGCCTGGTTGCGGCCATTATCCCGACGACCAACCCCACTTCAACGGCTATTTTCAAGTGCCTTTTGGCCCTGAAAACCAGAAATGCTGTAATCATTTCACCCCACCCCAGGGCCAAGGAATCCACCATTTTGGCGGCCAAAGTCATCCTGGAAGCTGCCGTTAAGGCCGGTGCTCCGGAGAACATCATCGGTTGGATTGACCAGCCCTCTTTGGAAATGACCAATCTGCTCATGCAAGAAGCCGATATCATTTTGGCTACGGGCGGTCCCGGTATGGTGAAGTCCGCTTACAGTTCCGGTAAACCCGCCATCGGTGTCGGTGCCGGTAATACCCCTTCCATCATTTGCGAAACTGCCGATATCCAATTGGCCGTAAACTCCATCATCCATTCCAAGACCTTCGACAACGGTATGATTTGTGCTTCCGAGCAGTCTACCATCGTTGCGGCTTCCATCTATGATGAAGTGAAAGCAGAATTCAAGAAGCGTCACGCTTATTTCTTAAACGAAGAAGAAAAAGACAAGGTTCGTAAAACCATTATTATCAACGGTGCTTTGAACGCCCGCATTGTAGGCCAGCCGGCTAGCAAGATTGCCGAACTGTCCGGTATCGAAGTACCCGCTTATACGAAAGTTCTGGTTGCCGAGGTTGAGGACTATACCATGTCGGAAGCCTTTGCCCATGAAAAACTTTCGCCTGTTTTGGCCATGTATAAGGCAGATAGTTTCGAGGAGGCTTTGGACAAGGCCGACCAGCTCATTAACGATGGCGGTATGGGCCATACGTCTTCTATTTTCTTGAATGAGGCTCAAGACCAGGACAAGCTCAGAGCCTTCCAGAATCGTATGCGGACCGGTCGTATTCTGGTCAACACACCGGCTTCTCAGGGCGGTATCGGAGACATCTATAACTTCCGTCTCCAGGCCTCGCTTACTTTGGGTTGCGGCTCTTGGGGTGGCAACTCCGTATCGGAGAACGTAGGCGTCAAGCATTTGCTGAATATCAAAACCGTAGCGGTAAGGAGAGAAAATATGTTGTGGTTCAGAGTCCCTGAGAAAATCTATATGAAGAGGGGGTCTGTTCCTACGGCCCTGGCCGAATTCGGTTCCGTCAACCCCAGGAAGCGTGCCTTTATTGTTACCGATACCTTCCTTTATAAGAACGGCTTCACCAAGGAAGTCGAAGATACTTTAACTCAGGAAGGCATTGACTATAAGGTCTTCTTTGAAGTCGAGTCCGACCCGAGCCTTAATACAGCCCGCGAAGGTGCCAAGCAGATGACGGCTTTCGAGCCCGACCTCATCATCGCCATCGGCGGCGGATCCGCCATGGACGCGGCCAAAATCATGTGGGTCTTATACGAACACCCCGAAGTGGACTTCTTCGACATGGCTATGGACTTCATGGACATCCGTAAGAGAGTCTATCAGTTCCCCAAGATGGGCGAAAAGGCCTACTTTGTCTGTATACCGACGTCGTCCGGTACCGGTTCCGAGGTTACACCTTTTGCAATCATTACCGATACCGACACCGGTATTAAGTACCCCATTACCGACTATGAGCTCTTGCCCAACATGGCCATTGTCGACGCCAATATGATGGACACTTCACCGCCGTCCCTGACCGCTTTCTCCGGTATCGACGCTCTGTCCCACTCTCTAGAAGCCTATGTTTCTATGATGGCAACCGACTACACCGACTCTATGGCATTGAAGGCCATTGATTTGATCTTCGAATACCTGCCCAGAGCCTATGATTCGGCCAAAGCCGGTGAGGTCGACCTAGAAGCCAGAGAAAAGATGGCCAATGCCGCTACCATGGCCGGTATTGCCTTTGCCAACGCTTTCCTGGGTGTCAGGCACTCTATGGCCCATAAGTTGGGGGCTAATCACCACATCGCTCACGGTTTGGCCAACGCCCTTATGATGGAAGAAGTCATCCGCTTCAACGCCGCCGAGGCACCTAAGAAGATGGGAACCTTCCCTCAGTATGAATACCCTCATACAATGGCCAGATACGCTGAGATTGCCACCCACTTAGGCATTGAAGGCAAGGACGATGCCGAGAAGGTAGAAGGCCTCATCGCTAAGATCAGAGAGCTTCAGGCCCATGTCGGTATTAAGCCCGCTATCCGCGACTATGTAGAGGATGAGGAGAAGTTCCTCGAGACCTTGGACACCATGTCCGAGCGTGCCTTTGACGACCAGTGTACCGGTACCAACCCGCGCTACCCCTTGATTTCCGAAATCAAGCAGATGTATTTAAATGCCTACTATGGCGACCATAAGGAGGTTTAAGATGACCCAGTTTCACGACAAATTGAAGGACAAGAACGTATTGGACACCCGGGATAACAAAGTTTTCATCCGGGAGGGAGACGCCTTTATTAAGGTCTTTGATGAAAGTTTCCCTTTGTCCGACATCTTGAATGAGGCTTTGAACCAGACCAGGGCTATGGAAGCCGGCCTTCCGGTGCCTAAGATTCACCAGGTGGCCAAATACGAAGGTTACTGGGCTATCTATCAAGACTTTATTGAGGGAAAAACTCTGTCGTCTTTGATGAAAGAAGCTAAAACCGATGAAGAAAAGGCCGAGCTGCTGGAGCGTTTCCTTTCGATTCAGCTTAATATCTTCGACCATCAGGCTCCGCTTCTGAACGATCTTAGGGCCAAAATGAACCGCCAGATCAGTGAGTCCGAGTACAATGCGACCGTGCGCTATGAGCTTCACTCCAGACTTTCTACCATGCCCAAGCATAAGAAAATCTGCCACGGCGACTTGATTCCGGCCAATATCATCATTACCGATGAAGATGAAGCCTACATCATTGACTGGTCTCATGCGACCAGCGGTAACGCCTCGGCCGATGCGGCCTTGACCTACATGCTCTTCATGCTCCAGGGCGAAGAGCAAATAGCAGAGACCTACCTGAAACTCTTCTGCGAGAAGACTGATACAGCCAGACAGTACGTTAATGCCTGGATGCCCATCGTGGCCTGTGCCCAGTCGACAAAGAAGAAGGAAGAAGAGAAGGCCTTCTTGGATCGTTGGGTCAACGTCATGGAATTCCAATAAACGTTAGGGAAGAAAAGAAAATAAGTTTCAATTTTACAGGGAGCCTTACGAGGCTCTCTGTTTTTTGTCGAAGAATAGAAGAAACTAAAAACGGCGACTGATGTATCATCAATCGCCGTCATCTATGTGGTGCGGATAACAGGAGTTGAACCTGCATGAGAAATTCTCACTAATACCTGAAACTAGCGCGTCTGCCAATTCCGCCATATCCGCATATCGGTTAAAAAAAGGTTTCTTGTAAGAAACCTCTTTAGTTATTGGTGGGGGAGGACGGATTCGAACCATCGAAATCGTAGATAGCAGATTTACAGTCTGCCCCCTTTGGCCGCTCGGGAACTCCCCCATGTAATTGTCTCAGTCTTCTGAAAATGGTGGGCCTTCAGGGACTTGAACCCGGGACCGATCGGTTATGAGCCGAGTGCTCTGACCAACTGAGCTAAAGGCCCGTTAGCAACTTCCATTTCGAAAGACTGTGAAGAATTATACTCATTAAGTTTTGACTCGTCAACCCAAAAAAAGATGATTTTTGAGAAAAGTTTGGATTAAGTTAAGTTATAATCTAATAAGCTAATCATTATTAGCTTAAGGAGAACTTTATGCAGCAAAAATATCAGACATTCAGGGAGCAATACCCCCTATTTATCTATAAAGATTATCATGTGGAAAGGAAAGAAGAGACAGTCTTGGTGACCTATGATTTCGAGGTGCCGGGGCTTACGTCCTTTCATCCCACTTTAGAATTTCCTATCCGTCCGGATACACTTATGAATGATCCGACCGGACCTATGGCAAGGCAAATTCTTTTTTCTATCGGCATGGTGGAGCTGATATCCTACTGGAAAATTGCCTGCCCGCCTCGGGTAGAGATTCGCTGCGGCAATTTAAAAGAAGAGCAGATTTCTTTTTGGCTGGACCTCTACTACGGAGGCCTGGGTGAATTCTTTTATATTAACAATATCCCTGCCAAAAAAGAGGACTTCATGACCATAGAAATCGCTTCGGCTACTAAGTTAGCTGACACCGTTGAGGCAGAAGAAGCGTCTTTTCACGCATCGGGTAAAACACTCATTCCTATCGGAGGCGGCAAGGATTCGGTGGTGACCGTAGAGCATCTTAAAGGCAAGGGCCACAATGTGGCCTTTGGTATTAATCCCACCAAGGCCAGCCTGGATACTATGGATATCGGTGGCTTTGGCCAAGAAGACCGTTTCATTGTAAAAAGGACGCTGGACTCTGAGATGCTTCGCTTGAATCAGGAGGGCTATCTAAACGGCCATACACCCTTCTCCGCCTTGCTGGCCTTTGTAGCCTATTACGGAGCCTATCTTTTGGGGGCGACCCATATTGCCCTATCGAACGAAGCCAGTGCCAATGCTTCTACCATCCCCGGTACGGATATTAACCATCAATATTCCAAGACATCGGAATTTGAACTCGCTTTTAGGTCCTATACGGAGCGTTTCCTTGAGCCCGGTATTTATTATTTCAGTCTGCTTAGGCCTTTTGCCGAAATTGCCATTGCCAGGTCTTTTGCTTCCTATCCTGCTTACCATAAGGCTTTTCGGTCCTGTAATCGCGGGTCTAAGAAGAATATTTGGTGCTGTGCCTGCTCGAAGTGCCTCTTTGTTTATACTATTCTGGCACCTTTTTTGAGTCGGGAAGACATGGTTGAGATGTTCGGAGAAGATCTTTTTGCCAAAGAAGATCTTCTGGATGATTGGCAGAAACTTATCGGTGTCCAGGAGGTGAAACCCTTTGAATGTGTGGGGACAGTGGAAGAGGTGCAATTTGCCGTCTATTTGCTCTTAAAAGACGCCGAGAAGAAGGTAGATGACTTACCACTCTTACTTAGAGAGGCTGTCCGCTATGCCCGAGAAGGCCTATTAAAAGAGCTTAGATGGGATGAGGAGACCGGCCCGGTTTCTCTGGCTTCACCCAATCCTTTGTCTTATTGGCATGAGGATGAAAATCTTCCTGATAGCTTTAAAGCCTACGTTAAAGACATCTTAGAGGAAGAGAAGGAATAGCTCTATGAAAAAAGATAAGTCCCTCCTTTATGATTTTCTAAAAGCTAAACGTATCTTAATTTTGGGCTTTGGCCGTGAAGGTCAAGATTCTCTGAAATTTATAAAGGAATATTACGACCGTATTGAGCCGGCCGAGCTTGGTATTGCCGATTTGCATCCTATCCGTGAAGAACTCTTGGAGCCCTACAAGGCATTAGGAAAAATCAGAACTTATACAGGCGAAAATTATCTGGAAGCCATGGCGGATTTTGACTTGGTTTTAAAAAGTCCCGGGATTTCCTTTAAAGATTTCACGATTTTAAGAGAGCCAGGCAAGATTAGCTTGGCGGAATATCCGGGTGTGCAGATTTCCAGCCAAATGGATCTTTTTCTTCGTTTTGCGCCGGGAACCATTGCCGGTATTTCGGGTACCAAGGGCAAGTCGACTACGACCAGCCTGGTCTATGAAATATTTAAGGCTCAAGTCCGGAAAGAACAGGCGGAAGGGAATAGGGCTGCCCAAGCTTATTTATTAGGCAATATCGGTGTGCCGGTCCTGAAGTACTGGGACCAGTACGACGAAAATGCCTATTTGGCCTGTGAAATGAGCTCGCACCAGCTGGAATTTGTGACCGCGTCACCCCAAGCGGCCATTCTCACGAATTTCTATCCCGAACACCTGGACCACTACCAATCCTACGACCAATATCTGGAGGCCAAATTAAACATCTGCCGTTTCCAAGATAAGTCCGGTTTGCTGGTGGTGGATTCCAATGAAGAAGAGCTTATGCAGAGGGTTCAGGCATTTTACAAGAATAAGTTAATCGATGTCCGAATGGAAGATAAGCCCTCTTTTAGAAATGATGAACGTTCGGTTCCGTCCTACGTATTACAAGAAGGCAATCAATACCTGGCTCAAGTGGATGAGCCTTTGAAAGCGGAAGTGAGAAGACTTGTCGATAATCCTCAGCTGGCAGCCCGGCATCAGAAAATAGATGCCCTCTTGGCTACGGCTTTGGCCAAAGCTTTGGGCGTGGACTTCGAAACGATTGACCGGGGGTTAGAGCATTTCGCTGGCCTGCCGCACCGCTTGGAAGCTCTGGGTCTTCATGGCGGACGCTACTTCTACAATGACTCTATAGCGACCATTCCTCAGGCTACACTTTTGGCCTTAGAAAGTCTAAGGCAGACCCATCCGGTTAAGACGTTGATTCTGGGCGGTATGGACAGAGGGATTTCTTATGACGGCCTTATAGAAGCATTGGAAAATGATCCGGACCTAGAAGTCTTAATCGGTCTCCCTGATACCGGTCATAAGATTATAGATGCTTTAAAAGAGGCTCGTGCTTCGGGTAAGACTTTTGCTTCGCTTAAAATACTTGAGCAGGTTGAAAGCATGGACCAAGCCGTGGCTTTGGCCTATTCTAGGACTCCGGAAAAGATGGCCGTTTTACTGTCGCCTGCCGCAGCGTCTTATAACCGTTACAAGAATTTTGAAGAACGCGGAGAAGACTACAGAAAGTGGGTCCTGGACTATGCAAAAAGACCGTAAAGAGAGTATTCTTTTGGCCGTTAATCCTTTGGCCGGCATGGGAAAAGCTGTTGATTTGCTGGGGGAGTATTTACCGGCCTTGGCAGAAGACGGCAACCCCGTAACGGTTTATTTTACGCAGGATGAAGACCACCTGGAAAGGATTTTGGCCTCGGAAGGAGATCGTTATGACCGTATTATTGTGACGGGCGGAGACGGATCCTTACATCAGTTGGCCAACCTGGTCATGGACCATCAGATAGAGGCTAAATTGGCCTATCTTCCGCTGGGGACAACGAACGATTTTGCGGAGAATTTGAACTATCCGGATGATATTGCTCAGGTCGCTAAGCTGGTGCGCCTGGCAGAGCCCCATGCTTTGGATTTAGGCAAAATCTTACCGGACCGCTACTTTGTCTATGTGGCAAGTTTCGGTATTTTTACGGCAAGCTCTTACAGTACGCCGACCGAACTGAAAAATCGTGTGGGCAAGCTGGCTTATTTTGCCACTGCTTTGAAAAACTTGGGTAGTGTCGAGATTTATCCTGCTCAAGTGGTGCTGGATGAGGAGACCCATGAAGGGGATTTTATTTTCGGGGCTATCTTAAACTCTTGCCAAATGGGCGGCATTGTCAGAATGGATTCGGATAGCTTCGACTTGGCCGATGGCATGTATGAGGTTTTGCTGGTGAAAAAGCCTTCCGGCCCGGCAGATGTGACAACTATCCTAAATGCCTTGATGAATACCGATTTCTCATCCGACCTCTTTATTTATAAGAAGGTTCGAAGCTGTTCTTTGACCTTTGACAGGCCGGTGCCCTGGACCTTGGACGGCGAATTCGGCGGAGACTTGGAAGAACTTTCTATGGAAGTTGTCCCGCATGCCTGGAAACTTTGTTTTTAGAAAAATGCCTCCTCGTTTTAGGCGAAGAGGCATGTGAATCTAGCTACATTTTACTGTCGAACCAGTCTCCCAAGTCCTTGAAGACTTTATCTCTATCTAATTCGTTTAGAATTTCGTGTCGGTCTTCAGGATAGAGCTTTAATAGGACATCTTTCATGCCCAGTTTCTGATACTTGGCCAAAACCGCCTTACAGCCTTTTTCACCACCGACCGGATCTAATTCGCCGGAGGTGATGAGGATAGGCAGGCTTTTGACAAGACCATCAACATCTTCTTGATGAGCCAATTCTTGCAGGACTTGGAAAAAATCAGCCCAGGCCGAGACTGTAAAGTCGAAGCCGCACAGGCGGTCCGCCATATAGCGGTCGACGTTCTCCTCATTTCTGGAAAGCCAGTCGAAGGGGGTGCGGTTGGGCTTAAAGGGTTTATTGTTACTCCCCAGAGCCATGTTGTTTAAGGTTTTGCTATAAGACATAGGACCGTTCTTTTTTTTGGCACGCTTGGCTATCTTGAGACCTATGGCTGAAGCCAGAGCAGGCTGGTTACCGGTTCCCATAATGACCGCCGCATCCACGTCACGTGAATGAAGGGTTAAGAATCTTCTTACGAGGAAGGACCCCATACTGTGGCCCAGGATAAAGAGCTTTTTGCCCGGCCAAAGTGTCTTGGCATATTCCGTTACCTGAAACATATCTTGGATTAAGATTTTGTTTCCGTCTTTTTCGGCAAAGAAGCCCAGCTTATCGGGACTTGTGAGTGATTGACCGTGGCCCAGGTGGTCATGGCCTATAACCGCATAGCCTCTTTGGGTCAGATAGACCGCAAAGTCATGGTATCTTTCCATGTGTTCCGCCATACCGTGCACCAATTGAACGATGGCTTTGGGTTCTTTTTCCGGCTGCCAAGTGATGAGGTGCAATTGTGTTTTTCCGTCTCTAGAAAGAATTCTTTTGTCTTCCTTCAACATAGTGGTCACCCTTTCTAAGTATTTATTAAGCTTAAGATAGCATATCTACTAAATAATCAAAGAGGGAGAAAAATAAGGCTTTTCATTCATCTGAGAATGATATGTCATATCCATATCAATTAGCAAAGGAACGAAAGAACTTGGAAACGGAAAATAAAAAAGCATTGTACGAGCAAATTTATGACGACCTTCTCAAAGGCATCCAGGAAGGTAAGTGGAAGGAAGGGGAGAGAGTCCCTACCGAGAAAGAACTTTCTAGTACGTACAATGTCAGCCGTATTACCATCAAAAAGGCCTTGGATAAGTTAGCCTCGCAAGATATTATCAAGCGTTATCCGGGCAGAGGATCCTTTGTTAATGCTATTTCTGAAGATTTAGCGAGCCTTAATGTGGAAGATTCAACACTTGATTGAAGGCTTAATTTCTAAGCAAATTGATTTTATTTTAAAAGATCCTTATGCCAATGCTTTTAACGCCGAAGATAACGGAGCCGGCCACCAAGATGATCGAACTGAAATGGGCCCGGGCATTTGGGAAAGAAAGTATGAGATAGACTCTTTATGCTATCCCGTTGATTTAGCCTACAAGTATTATGAGAAAACGGACAATGATCGAATGTTTACCGATAAATTTCATAAGGCCTTACATGTGATTGTAGATCTTTGGAAGGCGGAACAAAACCATGCTGATTCAAAGTATTACTTTGAAAGAAATACCGGCATTGCAACAGACACCTTACCTAATGAAGGAAAAGGATCCGAAGTCGCTTACACGGGCATGACTTGGTCCGGTTTTAGACACAGTGATGATGCCTGTACTTACGGCTACCTGGTTCCTTCCAATATGTTTGCCGTGGTTGTGCTTTCGCAAATCCAGACCCTTGCCGAAAAGATTTTTAAAGATAAAACTTTGGCCGATAAGGCTTTGGCCCTGGAAAAAGAAATCCGCAAAGGCATTGACCAATATAAGCAGAGGAAAACAGATTAAAACCAAAAGCTCTAGGACTTAGTCTTGGGGCTTTTGTTGTTAATGAGATACCCTATTTGTTTCTTATAGCGAGCAAGCTTAATAATAGATTTTCTTAAAGCAAAAGAAGCCAC
>CAYFQG010000013.1:0-19682 GCA_964345295.1 uncultured Oscillospiraceae bacterium
TTTGGTAATTTACTGTTATCGCCGTCAAATTTGCCTTTAAAGTGTAATCGCATTTTGTCTCCTTAAAAACCCTAACCGTAGCTTCGGCTCGCCACTTAGAGGGAATATCTTTCCGATATTTTATAGTATTTAAGGTATCATGAGATTAAGTTAGGGTTAAGTCAGCCCTATATAAGAAAGAATAGATTGGAGTAAGCACCATGCGCAGAGTAGACATGTATTTTGACTATGAGTGTCCCTATTGTAAGAAAGGTTTTGAAGACCTTCTGGACATCCTGGAAGAACTAGGCGATAAGAATGACCTACACATGGTCTGGAGGCCCTGTGAAGTCCATCCCGGGCCGGAAAATCACCCGTCTCACACAGGCTTGGCTATCCAGGGCTATTTCTTGGCTTTGAGTGAAAACATCGACATTATGGCCTATCACAAACGGATGTTCGATGCTGTCCATACCGACCGTATTGATGTGGAAGATCCCGAGACTTTGGCCAAATACTTAGATCCTGTTCTTCCTAAGGAAAAACTCCTTCCGGTCCTAGAAGAGGGTGTTTATCGTCAGGCCCAGGAACGCAATAACCGCTTGGCCTATGAAGAAAATGAGGTCTGGTACCTTCCGGCCTTTAGATTAGACGGCAAAAAGCTCGACGCAGAAGGCGGCAAGGGCGTTACCAGAGAAGATTTAAAAGCTTTTTTGGAGCCGGACGCTTAAGTAGGAGTCCTTCTTTCACTTGACAAAAAGACTTTAAGAGTCTTTAATAAGCCTTAATGAGACTTTAAAAGTCTTGTTAGGGCTTATTTTATAAGTGAAAGGACTAGCCTATGGACCGGACCATTCTTCATGCCGATATGAACAATTGTTATGCTTCGATTGAAGTGAAGATGCATCCGGAGTGGAAAGGCCTTCCTTTGGCCGTGTGCGGATCCAGGGAAGACCGGCAGGGCATTGTCCTGGCTAAGTCGCAGGAGGCCAAAGCTATGGGCGTGAAGACCGGTGAGGCCATCTGGCAAGCCCAAGAAAAGTGTCCGGAGTTGTTGATTGTTCCGCCTCACTATGAAGCCTATTTAGATTATTCCAATAAGGCGCGAAAAATTTATTACGATTATACCAACCAGGTGGAGTCTTTCGGTCTGGATGAGTGCTGGCTGGATGTAACGGGGTCCACACACTTATTCGGGGCAGGAGAGACTATAGCCCACACATTACGCGAGAGGATGAAAGCCGAGCTGGGGATTACCATCAGTGTGGGCGTAAGTTTTAACAAGGTTTTCGCCAAGCTCGGAAGCGACTTAAAGAAGCCCGATGCAGTGACCTCTATCCCACGGCGAGCTTATAGGGACATTGTGTGGAATTTGCCGGTTGGAGACCTAATCGGCATCGGTCGGGCTACGCAGGCGAAACTTCACAAGGTAGGCATCTATAGCTTGGGACAGTTGGCCAAAACCGACCCGAATTATCTTCACGGTATGCTGGGCATCAACGGTTATTATCTATGGCTTTATGCTAACGGCCTGGATGAAAGTCCGGTGCAGGATAAAGATTTCAGGCCGCCCATTAAGACCATAGGCAGGGGGACGACCTGCAGAGAAGACCTGATAAATAATCACGAGGTTTGGCAGGTTTTCCAGGAACTGGCCTTTGAGGTGTCGGCCAGGCTCAGACGACACGGTTTCAGAGCCGGCGGTGTACAGATTACGGTTAAGGACAATCAGCTTTTCTCCAGGCAGTATCAGATGCCTTTAAGACGGTCGACCCAGAGTTCGATTCTTTTGACCGAAGCGGCTATGGCTTTATTTAGAGAGCGTTATCCCTGGGATAGAGAAGTTCGGGCTTTGACCATAAGGGCTATTCAGCTTAGTTCGGACCAAGGCTGGCACCAGGCGGATTTTTTCGAAGACTACAAGTCTTATATTAAGAAGGAGCAGATTGATCAGACGCTTTATGAGATAAAAAGCCGTTTCGGTGAGGCCAAAGTCGGTTTTGCGGGACTCATGCATATTCCTAAGCTTCCCGGCCAAAGAAATGACATCGTGACCCTTCCGGGCGGTATCCTGGAGCGCCTTGCTTAGCTAAGATGGTCCGTCTTAAGCTTCTAAAGGAATTCGAATGAGGACTTCGGCTCCCGGTCCGTCATCGGCATTTTTTAAGGAAACTCGCCCGCCGTGCTTTTGAATAAGAGTCTGTGTTATAAAAAGACCCATGCCGTAATGGCTGTCAGACGTCCGACTCTTATCGCCCGTGAAGAATTGCTCTTTGGCATGTTTAAGAGCTTCCGGAGAAAAGCCGGGGCCTCGGTCTTTAACGATAATTTCCAGATGCTTAGCGTTTGTTCGAGCCATAATCCGGATTGCTTGGTCAGGCGGGGAGAAGTCCAGGGCATTATGGATAACATTAAGAAGTGCTCGCTCCAGCAAAGCCTTATCGGCAGAGAATATCTCAAGACAAAGCGGATAGCTATCAGAGGTCCTAGCTATGTCCATCAGAGTATCGACATAACTACGAATTTGTTCGGAAGCCGTCGCGATATAAGACGCGTAAAGGTCTTGCTCTTCATCCAACGGTGTTTCGCCCAGAAGGTCGACATTCCCTTGAATGATGGTCAAGGGGGTTTTGAGGTCATGAGCCAAGGCTGCAACTTGGTCTCTCTTGGCTTGTTCCGTAGCCCACTCTTTTTCATAAGAAGCCTTTAAATTGTCTTTCATATCGGAAAAAGAAGTCAGGATTTCCTGAAATTCGGCAAGCTCGGATTGACCAACTTCGAAGTCTAAATTTTGTTGGGAAATTTCTTGCGTTGCCTCTAAAAGTGGGTTGAGTTGTTTTTTCATATTTTGGGAAAAGTGTCCGGTTAAGACTAGGCAAAGCCCTAAGACGTTAAGCCCTATCAAAACGTAAAGCAAGATTTCAGGAGAAGGTAAATGTTTATAGAGCAGGGGAGGGGTGAATTGCGAACCTATGTAGTATTGAAGAACCACATATTCCTTGTCTCGTGTAAGCAAGAGATACTGCTTTATCCGGCATCATGATATCCAAGAGAATCAGGTCAAAATGATTTAGGCTGTCCATTGGGACGGCGGCAGCTGAAGCATAGGACGTAACGATGTGGCCGTCTTTTCTAAGTCCGTTTTTAATCAGCTCCCGGATAGCTTTTTCATCGTCCACGATAAGAATTGAGGCCAAATTAATATCTCCTTTGGGCAACATAGTAGTCGTTATTAATATTGACGGCAACTGTGTCCTCGACCTTCCTATAGAGTCTACTGCTGCAAATTTTCGGATATAGCCGACCCAATCCCCCAGCTCATCGTTGGAACAGTTTTGCTCTAAGATGGTGTAAAATTTCTCTTGATAAGAGAATTGCCTGACATCGTCATCGTTTAAATAGCACTCTTCTTTATCGACGGCGTAGGCGTCCATTCTCTGTTGTAAAGAACGGGCGGGGAGTATGATGAGGATTGAAAAAATTAATAGAGCTAGTGTCGCTATTTTTATATGTTGTTTCATGGTGGTATATGTCCTTTCTTAAGATTACGTGGATAGCTTAAAAGGCAATCTTGAAGATTTTATAAAGAAATAAAATCGAATTGCGAATTGCTAGAATGAGGAGACAACATAGGGGAGGATAAAGATTTTGTTAGAAGCATTTTTAGTTGCATTAAAAAGTTATGCTGAGGAGAAGAATGCAATTGAATGTATCCTTTTAGTAGGTTCTTATGCTCGAGGTACGAATCGGGAAGACTCAGATATTGATGTTGTGATTATAACTTCTCAAAAGAAAGCTTTGTTAGAAAATCCGGACTTCACGGCTTCTTTCGGATCGGTAAGCGAGCAGCAGACAGAGTATTATGGTGCCTGCACCTCACTTCGTGTTTATTACCAAGACGGTAAAGAGGTGGAGTTCGGTATAGTGGAGCCGTCGTGGCTGGAAAAGCCTTTAGATGCCGGAACCGATCGGGTGCTGGATGATGGCTATAAGGTCATCTTAGATAAAAAAAGATATTTCAAGTAAAAAAAGACGGCTGTTTCCGGGAGGAGAGCAACCGTCTTAGAAAAGTACTTTTAACGTATTTTTTAATCTTACTTATGGGCCTCTACATAAGCGTCGATTTCCGCTAAGTAAGCGGCACGTTTTTCTTCACTAATCCAAGAAATTTCGAAAGAATTCTTAGCAATCTTTACGATATCTTCTTGGCTCAAATCCATCTTCTTAGCCAGCTCGTAATAGTCGTTGGCAATATAGCTTTGGAAGTAGGCCGGATCGTCGGAGTTAACCGTAATCTTTACGCCTTGGTCCAGGAGCTCTTTCATTTCCTTACCCTTCATATCGTCGGTAACAAAGCTGTTGGAAACCGGACAGCAGGTAAAGCCGATGCCTTTTTCCTTGACGTATTCGACCAGGCTTTGATCCTCAACGATGTTGGTACCGTGATCGATACGGTCAACACCGATAACATGGAGCACATCGTGGATATGTTTAATGGAGTCTTTCTGGTCGATGTCGCAGTGCATGGTCAGCTTGAAGCCGTCTTTTTTGGCCATCTCAAAGACCTTTTGGAACTTGGTAGGCGGGTTGTCTCTTTCGTCGGAGTCTAAGCCGATACCGACAATCTTGTCGAAGAAAGGACGGGCCATTTCATAATGCTCTAAAGCCGATTCTTCGCTCATATCGCGTAAGAAGCACATGATGAGTTGAGAGCTGATACCGAAGCGCTCTTCAGATTCGGTCACGGCACGATAGTAACCGTTAAACATTTCGGCAAAATCAACACCGCGAGAGGTGTGGGCCTGGGGATCGAAGAACATCTCAACGTGACGGACACCGTTTTCTTTGGCTTTGGCCAAATAGGCCATGGCGAGCTTGTAAAAGTCTTCACTGTCCTGTAAGACATTCATAGCCGGATAATACACGGCGAGGAAAGAGCTCAGATCGTTAAATTGATAGCTGGCTTTAACTTCCTCAATAGTGCTTTGGCCGATGTCGACATTATTTTTCTGAGCCAGCTCCAGCTTCAAATCCGGTTCCAAAGTTCCTTCCAGATGCAGGTGCAGTTCGGCTTTGGGTAAGCCCTGAATAAATTCTCTACTAACCATAAAATCCTCCTATTGGTTATTGGGCCGGTAAGATTTTTACCGGTATGACGGGTGACGGCCCGTTGACTAAATATGGTCTTATTCTACTATAGTTACAGTCACTAGGTTATAATATTTGTTTATACTTAACGAGGATGGAGGATAGAGCCATGGGTAAAATACCGACTTACGATGAAGCTTTAGAAATTCTTAAGAAGTACAATAAGGAAGACTTCCATATCCAACACGGCAAAACCGTAGGTGCTGTGATGGCTTGGTTTGCAAAGCAATATGATCCGGAGTATGTCGATTTTTGGAGAGTGGTCGGACTTTTGCATGACCTGGATTTTGAGCTGTATCCTGAAGAGCACTGTGTTAAACAAGTCGAGCTGATGGAAGAAGAGGGCTTGGATCAGTCTATTATTGACTCCACCACCAGTCACGGATACGGACTTACCGGAGCCATGCATAAGCCGGAAAAGCAGATGGAAAAAATCCTTTTTGCCTGTGATGAATTGACCGGCATTATCGGAGCCGCCGTTTTGATGCGCCCCTCCAAAAGTGTGTCCGATATGGAATTGAAATCTTTGAAGAAGAAGTTTAAAGATAAGAAATTTGCAGCCGGTTGCTCTAGAGATATCATCCGGGAGGGCGCTGATATGCTGGGCTGGGAACTCGATGAACTCCTGTCTCAGACACTTCAGGCCATGAAAGATACTGAGTCTGAATATTTATAATTTTTCAAAGCTATAGCGAACCTGACCGATACTCTTCTTACCGTATTCAATGGCTTGGGTGGGACAATAGGCAATGCATGCCATGCAATGGGTGCATTGCTTAGCCCATACCGGCTTTTTATTTTCTAAACTAATGTTATTTAAGGGACAAAGCCTGACACATTTACCGCAGCCGATACACTTATCGTCGGCATAGAATTTTTTAGCTTTAACACAAACAGGATAGAAAGCAGGATTGATGATGCCGCTTAAAATCCGATAGTATAGATTGTTTTTCGGCATAGGGAAAGCTTCCCCGGCCGAAATAAGGCGGGCTGCATTGTCAATAAGCGGTTTCGCTTGGTCAACAATGACTCTGGCTTCGTCCAAAGCGGGTGTATCGAACATGGCAATATAATTTTCCGGCATGATAACCTGAACAGTTCCCATGTAGGTTAATCCCTTTTCCAGACTCAACTTCCGATTATAATGGGCGGCGTTACCGATTTCATCCCCGCAGTTCATGACAAACCAGATTTTAGAGGCCTCTTGGAAGTCTGTTTTTTTCATCCATTCCGCTACAAGTTTGGGAATCCTCCAGGCATAGGTAGGTGTAACTAAAATAATGTGGTCACCGGTGAGAATAGGGCCAGATTGACCGTTTTTTATAGCCTCATTCACTGAGAAAATCTTGTCGTGGAGTTTTTCTGCCAAGCTTTGTGCGATGAATTTACTGTTACCTGTACCGGAAAAATAAATAACCATATGAACCTCTAAGAAATGTGTTTAGACCAAAATCCGGATTGCTTTTTTAGTATAGCACATAGGCCAAAAGTAAAATTGCCTTGCACATGCAATATGTACAAGGCAAGGCTTCTTAATTTAGTAAGTTAGTTAGATTAGTTGTCTTCGTTATATCTTTTCGATGACTCCGACAGGGCAACCCTCCATAGCCTCCTCAGCAGAAGCTTCCAGTTCGGCCGGTACATCGGTTTCGATGGCTTTGGCCACACCTTCATCGGTCATGCTAAAAACTTCGGGACAAGTTGCTTCACACATACCGCAACCTATACAACCTTCATTTACTACAAATTTCATATTGCATTACCTCCTAGGTCTTAGAGTAATACTATTTTTTGTGAATGTATGTGGTTATAGCAACATATGAGGCTAAATTTGAGTTTTTTATTAGACTAGATCCCGGTATTCGTCTTTGCTTTCAAACAATCTTTTGGCATAGGGGCAGGTTGCGGCAAGCTTGATCGAATGCATCCTTGCTTCTTCGGCTACTTTATCTACGAGCTTTTTGGCAATGCCTTGACCCCTGTAGCGGTCATCGACAAAGGTGTGATCGATGATCCAGATTTTGTCCGACCGAGAGAAGGTAGCTTGGCCGATTTCCTCTGCGCCGTCTTTGGCCAAAGCTCTGTTATTGGCTTCGTCAAATAGAATTGTAATATCCATAATTGTGTCCTCCAATCTTATTTAAAAATTACCATATCTAGGAGAAGTTTTCGTATCACACACAATCAAGAATCCGATGTTCCGGGAGTTCTGCAATAAGCCAAAGAAGTTCAATAAATTCATCTCTTAGCGGGCTTTTTAGACAATAGCGAAAATAGCATAGGATAGGCCATTGCGCGACCATAACAATCCAAGCATAAAGACGCATGGCCCGGATTTCCTCTTCTGTAGCATGGTAGACGTGAAGTATTTCAGACATTTGTTTATTGAATCTATCTACAGCATAGTCTAATCGAAACTTCGACCCTATATTGTTCTTTTCGTTTTCAGCGTAATCAAAGCTTACGAGGTTAGCCAACTGATTCACGATAACTTCCGTTCCGGCTAAATTGAAATCAATAAATCCCCTAAAGTGTTGTCTTTCATCAATCAGAATATTAGAAAAATTTTCATCTCCCTGGAAGACACAACGTGGCAGTTTTAAATAGATGGCTTCTAGTTTTTTTCGGATTATGCTATACCGATTCGTAAGGCTTTGGGCCAAAAGATTCTCATTTTCTGCTATCAGTAAGTTTATTAGCTGATTAAAGTTCTCTTCCTTTTCATCAATACCGCCGGGAATATCAAAGGGACTTAGCTGAAAGAGACTGTACATACCCATGGTGTCAGACAAGTCGACATTTTTATAGGTCTGTGCAAAATAGGCTACAGTCCTATGAATCTGACTTAGTAGCTTTTCTTCATTGGCTAAATCTACCTCTGATGCAAGCGGCATATCGATATATTCGGACAGATAACAAACAAGATTCCTCCACTTATGAAGAAATACACCCACCGGATCTGTAAGGAATTGAGGACACAAAATATCTATAGCACGATAACGCTCGATTAATCGGTGTAATTCTTCTAGTCTTTCTTCTGTGATGGATTCTGGATTACAAAACCTTAATACCCACTTGTTATCAATGATGTAGTTTAGTCTTATATCTGATTTATCATGGCTTGTATCAATGAGACGAATATTTGAGGTAGTTGGTATGGCGAACAGACGTAACTGTTTAGCAAGGTCTGATTGCTGAGGGATATCTATTTCCGGTAAGAAAGCGTAAGTCGATTGAAATACATTTTGAAAATAACTCGTTCCCATCTTTTTCTCCTAGCCCCTTAAATAGAAATCTTAATTCTAAACAGTTCAAAATATAAATAGTATAGCATATTTCTATTCACAGCCTTGTAATTTAGTAGAGATATGCATCAACACTTACCGGAGGTGAAGGAAATGAAAAAGCGCCATTCTTTACTTTACATTTTGTTTTTGTGCGTAACTACTCCGTACTGGTTTATTAAGAGCCTTTTAAAGAAAAGCAACGTTTTATAAGTTAATTAGCTGCCAATAAAAAGAAAAGACATCATATTTTCATAATATGATGCCTCGAATATTGGTGGAGATGGAGGGAATCGAACCCTCGTCCAAAACCCTATTCCCAAATCTCTCTCCGGGTGCAGTCAAACTATAGAGTCTTCCTCTTCCTCCGTAACCGCCTGACAGGTGGGAGGTCCAGTAGCTTCATAGATACTAGAATTGCCGCAAAGCTTAGGCAAAACAGTTACCATGTTTAACCTGCCGACATGTAAGGTCTGCTACTAACACGCTGCTTAAGCCGCAGATAACTCAAGGCGTGCAGCCGAACTGACTAAGCAGCGGCTAAAACGTAATCGTCGTTTGCAATTACAAGTTCGCCCGATGATTAAAGTGGCCAACGGACATCCACTACCCGCTAGATAAGGTTCAAAAGCCCTGTCGAAACCAGTGCATCCCCTTGTCAAAAGTAGCGCTATTGTAACGTCTTTGGGGGAAAAGTGCCAGTGCCAATGTTACTGGATAGGCTATCATACAGTATAATGAATCAAGCTGTAATGAACTTATACAGTAAAAAAGGAGAACCATAGCGCTTTGGAAGATTGTCTTTACATCGTCATGCCTGTCTACAATGAAGAGGCCAATATTAAGAAGACCATTGAGTCCTGGTACCCTTTGACGGCCCTGGGCAAAGATTCGAAACTTCTTTTGATTGACGACGGCAGCAAGGATGAAAGTGTCTCCATTATTGAAAAGATGCAAGAAACCAGGCCCAATCTCATCCTTATTAAGAAAGCTAACAGCGGGCACGGTCCTACGGTGCGTTTGGCCTATAAGGAAGCTCTGGACCGAGGAGCCGACTATGTTTTTCAGACGGATTCAGACGGCCAGACTTTGCCCGAGGAATTTTACCTGATGTGGGAAGCCAGAGAAGCGTACCGGGTCCAGATTGGTTGGCGTAAGTCCAGAGAGGACGGCTTTAATCGTAAATTGGTGTCTTGGGTTTTACGCCTGGTGCTACTGGTTTTTTTAGGCCAAAAGACCAAGGACCCCAACACACCTTTTAGGTTGATGTCTAGAGACGCTTTGGCCTTGTACTTACCTTTACTTCCGGAAGACTATAATCTGCCTAATGCCTTAATAGCTGCTTACACGAACTATACAGGCCTTAGTCATCGTTATATTCCTATTACGTTCCGACCGCGCCAAGGTGGGAAAAACTCTATAAATTTCAAACGTATTTTCAGTATCGGTTGGGGGCAGTTAAAGACCTTGCCTAAAATGAACAAAGCGATGCGAGCCAAGCTGCCTCGAGCGACAAGAGACTAGATCAGAAAGGATATGGAATGGAACTTTCCAAGAAAAATGCCAAAATTCTAATTTGTGATGACGATATGGTGGTCCACGAGTCTTTGGGCCTTTATTTAAATGAAGAAAGCTATGCCTATGAATCCGCATACGACGGTCAGGAAGCCTTGGATCTTTTTAGGACCTATAAGCCCGATCTCATTATTTTAGACCTTATGATGCCCAAGCTCTCCGGTATGGATGTCTGCCGAGAGATTCGTCGTACATCCAATGTACCTATAATTATGCTGACGGCCAAAGGGGAAGAGATTGATAAGGTTCTGGGCCTGGAACTGGGGGCAGACGATTATATTGTTAAACCCTTTAGTCCCAGAGAAGTCATGGCCAGAATTAAAGCCGTTTTACGCAGGCTCCAGACCAATGTCCAATCCGACGAGCAGCATATCGTCTTTGACGGCCTAGACATTAATTTAGACAACTACCAAGTCCTGGTCCACGGAGAGAAGGTAGCCTTTACGCCTAAAGAGGTAGAAATCCTTTATCTTTTAGCCCAAAACACCGGCCAAGTTATGGAACGTGAGCAAATTCTTTCTCAGGTTTGGGGTTACGACTATTTCGGCGATACCAGAACCATTGATACCCACATCAAGCGTATCCGACAAAAAATCGGCAATGAAGATGAGAAATGGGAACTGGTCACTGTTTACGGAATCGGTTACCGCTTTGAGGTTAAGGATTAATGGCACGAGGGCCGGAAGCCAACAATAGTGTCTTTTTAAGACGTTTAGTGAGCTTACTTTTCGGAGCTCTCCTATTGTCTGCCGGCCTCACTATTGCCATTTACAGTTTTGCCTCCAACATAGTTTTTTCCCATCTAAAAAGCCAGGAATATACAAATCGTGCCGCACTTATTGCCGAGCAGACGGCAGACCGTTACTTAGGCAACTTGTCGGTTCGAGTCTATGACCACTACATGGAAGAAAGTCCGGACCTGATCGGAGCCTCAATCCTGGTCTATATGTATAAGGGTGACAGCTTCGAGAGAGCCTATACGCCACGTTCCATGAACTATGAGGCGGATTTTTTAGCCCAGGCCAAAGCTCAAATCGAGAGCCGCAACTATGTTCTTATGGATAAGCGATCGGTTCATTTTGAAGCCAGACTCGGACCTAAAAAAGAACTCTATCTTTTTGTGGGCTATCCGATTTTGGCCGAGGATGTCTATTCGGTCCATGATCAGGTTATGGGTGCCGTCTATATCATGGGCTCCATGGCGGATATTTCGGAGTCTTATACCAGCCTTCGTTTTGCCTTGATTCTGGCGTCTTCCTTGGCCTTTCTCATTGTCCTTTTGCCTTTGCTTTACTTGAGTCGTCGCCTCATTAAACCTCTGGTCGATACCAAGAATGTGGCTTTGGCCATGGCCAAAGGTGATTTCTCCAAGCGTGCGCAGATTACATCTAGGGATGAAATCGGTGACCTAGCTACTGCCGTTAACGATTTGGCGGATGATTTGGATAAGACCTTGAAGAACCTGACGAACGAACGCAATCGCTTGAAGCAGATCCTCAACGGTTTGAATGAGGGGATTTTGGCCTTGACCAAAGACCTCAAGCTCATGCACATTAACCCGGCCCTGATTTTGCTCTTTCACCTGGATGAAAGCGAAGATCCTGAGGTCTTGAGCCGCAAGGTTTTGGCTCTGAGCAAGATGGAAAGCGACTTGATTCAAGTTCTGGCAGACGGGGAGAGTAAGACATTAGCAATCAAGCACCGCGGTCGCCATATTCAGATACAAATCGATCCGCTTTTGGACGAAAATAATGTACCCAATGCCTGTATTGCGCTTTTCCGTGATACGACCGAGCAAGACCGCTTAGAGCAGACCAGGAGAGACTATGTGTCCAATGTATCGCATGAGTTAAGGACGCCTCTTACGGCAGTCAGAGGCTTAGTGGAACCTTTGAGTGACGGTATTGTGAAGAAGGAAGAAGACCGGATGCGCTACTACGGCATTATCCTCCAGGAGACTTTGCGCTTGTCCAGGCTGATTGATGATATGATGGCACTGAGTAGACTCCAGTCTGGCTCTGTTTCGCTGGAACCGGAAAGAATCAGCAGCCAAGAGCTCATGGAAAATATTTCGTATAAGTATGAAAGTGCTATGGCCGAGAAGGGCATCCTTTTCTCGATTCCGTCTTTGGCCGAGACAAACTTGCCTGTACTTTATAATAATGGCGACAGGATTGAACAAATTCTGGTCATCTATCTCGATAATGCCATGAAGTTTACCGAGCCGGGCAAAAATATAAGAGTCTATCTTAAGCCCTATAAAAAAGATCCGGACCGGATGGTTTTCGAGGTGGAGGACCAGGGTTCCGGTATTGATGAGGAAGATATAGACAGAATATTCGATCGTTTTTATAAGGTGGATAAGTCCAGAGGCAGGACAGACGGGACCGGTTTGGGCCTTTCTATCGCCAAAGAATTAAGCCAGCAGATGGGAGAAGAGGTCTGGGCCGAATCAAGCCCCGGCCAAGGTTCCAGCTTCTACTTAACGGTCAGAATCTATAAAGAAGGAATGGAAGATGAGAATTAATAAATTTATTGCCCAATCGGGCTATTGTTCAAGACGGCAGGCTGACCGCCTGATTGAAGAAGGTAAGGTTTTAATAAACGGCCAAATCGCCGGCCTGGGCGATCAGGTTAACCCTAAAGATCGGGTGGAAGTTGAAGGAAAGCTTATTAGCGGCAGGACGCCTAAACCGGTCTATCTGGCCTTTAATAAACCCAGAGGAATTATTTCGTCGACGACCGACCGCCAGGGCCAGGATGTAGTGTCTTATATCAATTATCCGGAGCGCATTTACCCTGTGGGACGTTTGGATAAGGACACGGAAGGTCTCTTGCTTCTTACCAATGACGGCGACTTAGCGCACGAGATTACCAAGACCGAAAATGCCAACGAAAAAGAATACTATGTTGTCGTTAATAAGGCCTATGACGATGCCTTCATCAAGGCCATGACCGAAGGTGTACGTATCTTGGGCCGTAAGACCTTACCCGCTCAATTCAAACCTGTCGATAAAAGAACTTTCCGTCTCACCATAAGGCAAGGCCTTAACCGGCAGATTCGTCGTATGTGTGAGGCTTTGGGCTATGAAGTGACTTTTCTTAGAAGGATTCGCATTATGAACATCAGTTTAGGAAATCTGCAACCCGGTGAGTGGAGACCTCTAGGTTATAAGGAACTCATCCAGTTGCAAGAACTTTTGGAGCGAAACAAGGCGGAAAACGAGTCTTCTGATGACTAACATAACTAAAGACATTTTGTTAAATCCAAAGGACATACTTTATGAGGATAATCACCTTCTCGTAGTCCGCAAGGCTCCCGGTGTCTTAAGCCAGGAGGATAAGTCCGGTGCGCCCGACATCTTGACCATGGCCAAAGCTTATATCAAAGAAAGAGACCACAAGCCCGGCAATGTTTATATGGGTTTAGTTCACCGCCTGGACCGTAATACGGGCGGTGTCATGTGCCTGGCTAAAACTTCTAAAGCCGCATCGCGTTTGTCTGAGCAAATACGCCATAGGCGGTGGGATAAGTACTATCTGGCCCTTAGTGTAGGAGAGGGGAGCTTGGCCAATTCAAATTCCATTCCCCAAAAATTGAATCTACGAAACTTGGATTTAGACACTATAGACGGTACTATCGATTGGATTTATCTGGAAGACTTTCTCTTAAAAAATCAGGATAAGAATAAGAGCCGGGTTTTGACATCCATAAATCCGTCAGATAGTCAGAAAGGAGCCAAAAAGGCCTTGCTGAAGACCTGCTGTATCGGCCAGGATCGGGCGACAGGGCTCAAGCTTTTTTTGGTGGATTTAGGAACGGGAAGAAGCCATCAGATTAGGGCACAGTTTTCTTCTAGGAATTTACCTCTAATCGGAGATGAAAAATACCGGACTAAGTCCGACTACTGCAAGAAACGAGAGGCAGAGTTAAAGCTTCCTCCGTATTTCTTGGGTCTCTGGGCCTGGGGGCTTAAGCTCTACCATCCGGTGACCAAGGAAGCACTATTCTTTACGGCCTTGCCCCAGACCTACCCTTGGACCATCTTTTTTGATTAGGGCCTATGCTATAATTTTTTACAAATCTATCCGCTCAGAAGAGCATTAAAAGAAGGAAAGGACTCTCATGTCTAAGTTATTATTAGTAGACGGTAATTCCATTATTAACCGGGCTTTTTACGGCCAAGGCCGGTCGGGGCAACTGACCGCTCCGGACGGGACACCTACAGGGGCTGTCTATACATTTATTAATATGCTTTTGCGTTATAAGGCCGAATTTGAACCCAGCCATATAGCCGTGGCCTTCGATCGTAAGGAACCGACCTTTCGCCATGAACGCTATGCGGACTACAAGGCCAATCGAACCGGCATGCCGGAGGATTTGGCCGTCCAGATGCCGATTTTAAAATCCTGCCTGGAGGCTCTTAATGTCACTATGCTGGAACAAGCTGGCTATGAAGCGGATGACATTATTGGGACGGTGGCAACGAAAATCGCCCCCCATGCCCAAGTCTATATTTTGAGCGGTGACCGAGACGACTTTCAGCTCCTGACCGACCGTGTTTGGCAAATATATCCTAAAACAGGCGGCCAAATGGTCTTATACACGCCCGAAAGTTTGGAAGAAGAGTTCGGACTTAGGCCCGACCAGATTGTAGACTATAAGGCCCTGGTAGGAGACAGTTCGGATAATATTCCGGGTGTCAAAGGTATAGGCAAAGTATCGGCAATGAAGCTCTTGGATCAATACGATGATTTGGACACCATTTATGCCCATGCCGATGAGATAAAAGGCGCCCTGGGAAATAAGGTAAGGGACGGCAAAGAAGATGCCTATCTGTCGCAAGAATTGGCCACTATTGACTGTGCCATGCCTATAGATCTTGATTTGGAAGCGATGGAAATAAGGCCGGTCCATGCGGAGAAGCTTTTCCGTGAATTTAACGCCTTGGGCTTTAATTCTTTGATTGAACGCTTTGATTTGGTTGAAGAAGGTTCGGTATCGAACAACGTTGACCTTCCGCCTTATAGCTTGCAAATCTTAACCGTAGACCAGTGCTTGGATCGGTTAAATAATTTCTCCCCTGAAACTCCGTTGTTTTTGACCTATCTGTTGGAGGAAGACCGGGTTACGGTTATACCGGCCTATTTAGGCGATGACGGTGAAGGCGGGCGATTAAACTATTTGGCTCTTGTGGCAGATTTTACTTACGAGGAATTACATAAGCTTCTTGAATCTATTTATTCTAGGGGACTTACACTGGTTACTTACGAGGCTAAGGCTTTGGCCAAAGCGGCCGACTTCTACCCCTTGGAGCGTTGGGAAGACCTGATGGTAACGGCCTATTTGCTAGGCTATGAAGTTCATAACAAGACTCTGGCCGAAACCTATAACCTGATCTTAGGCGAGGCTATGCATTTCTCACAAGGCCTTCAGGAAGAAGAAAAAGACCTTAGCGAAAAACAGATTGATCTCTTGGCCGAGGCTTTGGCTTTGGCTGAACTTTATAAGACCTTATCGCCTGATTTGGCCGAGAAAAAGCTGGAGGAGATGGCCGAGAAAATGGACTATCCTCTGGTCAGTGTTTTGGCCGGCATGGAAAAACGCGGCATCCTGGTGGACCGTGACTGCCTGCATGCCTTGGGTGAAAGTTTTAGAAGTACTGCCGAAAAACTGGAAGACGAAATTTTCCGTGAAGCTGGTCGGTCCTTTAATATCAATTCGCCCAAGCAGCTAGGTCAAGTACTTTATGAAGATATGGGTATTACGCCCGGCAAGAAAACTGCCTCGGGAAATTATTCGACGGCGGCTTCGGAATTGGAGCGCCTGGCACCCTTTTACCCTATCGTCTCTATGGTTTTAGACTATAGAACCGTATCCAAACTGGATTCAACCTTTATCCAGGGTTTGGACAAAGAAATTGCCTCCGATGGCCGTATCCATACGACCTTTCACCAGACCTTGACGACAACGGGGAGGCTGTCTAGTTCCGACCCTAACCTTCAAAATATTCCCATGCGAGATGATTTGGGTAGGCAAGTGCGTAAGGCTTTTATCCCGACACCCGGTTATGTCCTGATTGATGCCGACTATTCCCAGGTTGAGCTTAGAATTTTGGCCGCTTTGTCTGAGGACGAGAATTTATTAGATGCTTTCCATGACAAGGCGGATATTCACAAGAGAACCGCTACGTCTATCTTCGGTGTCCGTGAAGATCAGGTGACGCCGGCACAGAGGTCTGCAGCAAAAACAGTAAACTTCAGTATTATTTACGGCATATCCGACTTCGGCTTGGCGCAAGATCTGAAAATTACCCGAAAAGAGGCCAAGGCTTACATTGAGTCTTATTATGACCATTACAGCAAGGTCAAGCCTTATATGGATTCTCTTATTGCTTTTGCCTACGACCACGGCTATGTGGAGACTTATTTCGGTAGGAGACGTTACATTCCTGAGCTTCAGATGAAGAATTTTAATGTCCGTAAGTTCGGTGAGCGTGCCGCTATGAACGCACCTATTCAAGGGACTGCGGCAGATATTATGAAACTGGCCATGATTCGTGCCGAAAAGGCCATTCGCGACCTGAATCTGGACGCGGGCCTTCTGGTTCAAGTCCACGACGAACTCTTGATGGAGGTACGTGAAGACCAGGCCAATCAGGCGGTGGAGCTTCTCAAGGACGCCATGGAAGGGGCAGTCGACCTGGGTGTGGCCTTGCCTGTTGATATCAAAGTCGCTTCCAATTGGTACGAGAGCAAGTAGGCTTCGTCTTACTCAGGAAAGAAGGTATAAGCACTTATGTTTATTATCGGTATAACAGGTGGCATCGGGGCAGGTAAGTCCACGGTGGCCGACTTAATGGCTTCTTATGGCATACCCGTCTTAGATGCGGACCGAATCTCGCATGAGGTAACTCGGGCCGGAGGTTCTGCCATAGGCGAAATTATCGAAAGCTTCGGTTCCGAATATATCGGTGAAGATAAGGCCTTGGACCGCAAGAAGATGGGTGACCTGGTTTTCCAGGACAAGAAACGTCTGGACCAATTGAGTTTTATAGTCCACCGCCATGTGATGGGCGAAATCGCTTCTAGAGTGGAAGCTTATAAGAAGAAAAAGACCAAAGTCTTAGTCTTGGATGTCCCGGTTCCGGTGAAAGAAGGTTTTCTTGACACCTGTGACCAGATTTGGCTGGTTTGGGCCGATACGGACATTCGTTTGGACCGCTTAGAGAAGCGCGGTATGACCAGAGAAGAGGCTAAAAGACGCATTGATATTCAGATGACCCGAGAAGAATATGAGCGTTTGGCCGACCATGTCATCTTAAATAACGGCGATAGAGAAGCGCTCGAAAAAGAGCTCCTGTCACTGATGGAACAAGAGCTCTTATCCAGAGGTATAGCGTATTCAAAAGTAGAAGACGCTGAATAAATTATTCTAGACGTTGAAGCGGAAGAGGACGACGTCTCCGTCTTGCACGACGTAGTCTTTGCCCTCAGAACGGACCAAGCCCAGTTCCTTACATTTGGCCATAGAACCTTCGCGGTCTAAATCGTCGTAAGCTACAATCTCGGCCCGGATGAAGCCTCTCTCGAAATCCGAGTGAATCTTACCGGCTGCCTGAGGGGCCTTGGTTCCCTTATTAATTGTCCATGCCCGGGTTTCCTGCTCACCGGTTGTGAGGTAAGAAATAAGACCCAAAAGACTATAGGAAGCTTTAATAATTTTATCTAGGCCGGATTCTTCGAGCCCCAATTCTTCCAGGAACATAGCGCGGTCTTCCACGTCCAGTGAAGCGATGTCTTCTTCAATCTTGGCACTGATAACGACCATCTGGGCACCCTCGGCTTGGGCTTTGGCCGCCACGGCTTGAACATGGGGGTTATCGTCGGCATGGCCAATCTCATCTTCATCGACATTGGCTACATAGAGGATGGGCTTGGCGGAGAGAAGACTGAGTTCTTTGGTAAAGGGCAGGTCATCTTCTTCAACCTCAAAGATACGAGCGGACTTGCCTTCGCCTAAGTGCTCATAAAGGTCCTCTAAAAAGGCTACTTCTCTTTGTTTTTCTTTGTCGCCGGATTTGGACATCTTGCGTGCCTTGTCGAGGCGTCTTTCCAGCCACTCTAAATCCGCTAAAACCAATTCGGTATCAATGATATCCATATCTCGTGCCGCATCGGTGGTGCCGGCAACGTGGGTGATTTCCGGGTCGCTGAAGCAGCGCACTACTTCGATAATAGCATCGGTTTCTCTGATGTTGGCTAAAAATTGGTTGCCCAGGCCTTCGCCCTTGCTGGCGCCCTGGACCAAACCGGCTATATCGACAAATTCAATGACCGCAGGGACAATACGTTTGGAATGACTGATTTCCGATAGGCGGTCCAGACGGTGGTCGGGGACATGAACGACACCGACGTTGGGTTCTATGGTACAGAAAGGATAATTGGCACTCTCGGCTCCGGCTGAGGTAATGGCATTAAAAAGGGTACTCTTACCTACATTGGGAAGCCCTACGATTCCTAGCTTCATATACATCTCCTTGTTCTAATGAAAATAACGGATAGTCTGCAGCACGTTATTCTACCACGAGTCTTAATCTTTTCAAATATTCCCGAAGTTCCAGTTAATGCTTAAATTCTTAACTGACAAGAGATGTGTTACACCTCGAAAAGTATTCGGCGACTAATTGATTTGGCCTTCCTAGATTCCAAAAGTAAATGCAAGGTAGAAAGAAGAACATTTGCATTTAGTCTTTGTAATGTTTAAGTTGCACTTACTCTTTTATATTGTCTTTCGTTTTCTTTTCTGTCTACAATACATCTGTCAATAGTTGCTCTCTAGAAAGAGGAACTTTATGAGTAGAACTTTGAAAACTAAAAAGACACATCTCTCTTTTTCAGATCGGCAAATCATTGAAGCCGGTATTAGACAAGCATTCACTTTAAACCAGATAGCTACTCAAATAGAGAAATCTCCCTCCACGATTTCCAGAGAGATTCGAAAACACCGGAAGGAAACCTATACCTGTAAGTTGGATTTGGAGTGTGAGGCCTATACACATTGTCTCCATGGAAGAGTTTGTTCTTTAGACTGTCCGGACTATGAACCTTTCTGCTGTAAAAGACGCGATAAGTCTCCCGGAGCTTGATAAAAGAAAGGTAAGTTCAACGAATATTATGGAACGCCTAAATCGAGAGATAAGAAGACGGACCCAATCAATAGGGATTTTTCCCAGTCCGGAGTCTTATACCAGATTGTTGAGCATGTATCTGATAGAATGCACAGAAGACTGGTCTTGTGGAAAAGCTTACCTAAGTAAAGTTTTTCTTCAGACTTTAAGTTAGTAAAGAGCACTTTGTATAATGAAGCCTCATAAACAAAGTTGCGAACATAGACTGTCACTACCTTAATCTTCGTAGTATAAATTTCTTATTTTTTCAATTGAAATACTTCTGCCCATTGTTTCCCTTTTGAAAAAATAACTCTGAGTGAAGAGGTTTTATACGCGTAGATGCCCGAACTAGCGTGAACTTCTCCTGTAAAAGTGAAGAATGGTTTCCACGTGCTTGTAATGGATACAAAATTAATGAAACAATTTCCTCCCTGTATAGGTATAAGATAAAGAAGGTATATTCGGATTATTGCTTGAATCTTATATATACAGTATGAAAAATTCAGATAAATCACTCTTGTTA
>CAYFQG010000013.1:19782-22105 GCA_964345295.1 uncultured Oscillospiraceae bacterium
ATTGCTTGAATCTTATATATACAGTATGAAAAATTCAGATAAATCACTCTTGTTACCATTTGTGGACTTTTGTCGCCCCATTAATTGAGAACTCTTTTCTATGCTTAAGTGGCTCAAGGAAAGGAGTTCTGTTATGTCTGAAATTCACAAGGTTTACAGTGCCTGTATCCACGAGGACAAGGTACTTAAAATAGGTGGAGAAGTATCATTAAGTCGAGGACTTCCTTATTATCAGGTGGTGGGCCTGGGAGATTCTGCCGTAAAAGAATCCAGAGAGAGAATACGGCAGGCCTTTCGGAATCTAGGGATTAACTTTCCTAATAAGAGGATTACAGTTAATTTAAGTCCGGCCTGGGTCAGCAAGAAAGGGTCCGGTTTTGACTTGCCCATAGCTTTGGCACTTTTGCAGGCGATGGGGATTGTGCCCGACGGCTTGGTCTTGGCCGCTATGGGTGAATTATCACTGACCGGAGATATTAGAGACGGACCGGAGGACTTGGCTTTGGTCTCGGCTTTTACTAAGTCTTCGGATTCACCCATAGATTTCGTTTTACTACCTTATTTATGTAAGGAAAGATTGGAGAAATATTATGAGGGCGGCTACTATTTTCATAATCTCGGAGAGTGTGTTTCCTTTTTGAAAAAATGCAAACATCTTAAATCGAGAGAAAATGAAAATAAATTTTCAGTGCCTTTCGTCTTTAAGCCCAACTTTAGCGCAACGAAAATAGTGCCTCCGGATTTAAATATCAATTTGAAATTGCAAGAAACAGCTTGGCGAGCTTTAAATATTGCACTGGCCGGGAATCACCATCTTTTGATGCTTGGAGCAAAAGGTTCAGGCAAAACGACTTTGGCCAGATCAGGCCAATATCTCTTACCGTCTTTAGCAGAGGATAAGCTTTTTAATAAAATCCAAGAGTACGCTATGTCAGGCCTCTTATATCCCGGCCAAGGCTTGGTACCTTTTAGGGAGCCTCATTTTTCTATCAGTCAGGCTGCTCTTCTGGGAGGAAGTTATAGGTATCCTTTCGGTGAGGTGGCTTTGGCCTCGGGCGGCATTTTGTTCTTGGATGAGATTTCGGAATTTAGCCCGTCTACGCTTAATCTTCTGAGAACTTGTGTTGAAGAACGTTCTATCAGTCGGACGAAGAATGGATTGACCAAGCGTTTTGATACGAACTTTATTCTAATCGCCTGTGCTAACCCTTGTGCCTGTGGTCAATATTTTGAAGAGGGGAATAAATGTACCTGTACCGACGGCGACTTGGCTCGGTATAGACGCAAATTTCAAAATCCTTTCTTCGATCGATTTGATCTCTTTGTAGAGATGCATAGCATTCCGGAGGATGTCTTAGATCAAAGCTTGAAGGACAGAGATTTTTCCTTTGAGTCAGCTCGTGAGGCAATAGAAGAGGCCAGAGAGAGGCAATGGGCCAGGCAAGGCCAAGAGCCCGATAAGCTATTAAGAATGAACGGTAGTCTTCCCATAGGTGAATTTAAGAACCATCTTTCTATTGAAGATAAGGCCTTGGAGCGTGTTAAACAGTTGGCCGGTCCTCTGGATTTATCGGTTAGAGCTTTTCAAAGCGTTTTGCGTGTGGCCAGAACTATTGCGGACATGGATGGTTCTCATAACGTTAAAGAGGCCCATGCCTTAGAAGCCTTGACTTATAGGAGACTTAGCTTATGAATGACGATTTACTTAGACTTGTGCTTTACTTGCTGCGTTTTAAGAATGCTCTGCCAAGATCTAATATGCTCTATCTTTTTGAACAAGGTCTTATGGATAAAGTCGTTACAAAAGAGGACTTAAGGGACTTTATCCTTGAGATGGGCTCGGCTTATGAAGCACACTTTGCTCCGAGTCTAAGAGAAAGTACGACGCTTCAAGGGAAACTTAATAATCTTTCAGACGTCTTGCCGGCTTTTTATAAGGAGGCAGAAGCTCTTAGGCAAGCTATGGTCAAAGAAAAGATTAATGCCCTAAGTCTGGAAGATGAGGCCTATCCCGACCTTCTTAAAGAAGCGGCAGATGCACCCCTTATTTTGTTTTATCAAGGAGATATTAGCTTACTAGATTCTTATAGCTATTATTTAAGCGTGGTGGGTTCCAGAAACATGACCTCCTACGGCAGGCGTTTTATCTTGGGTGAATTAAAAGCCCTGACCTCCTATCCGGTATGTTTGGTAAGCGGTTTAGCCAGAGGTTGTGATACTATGGCCCATCAGATGGCTTTAGATAATCAGGGCTTTACCATAGCCTGCCTGGCCCATGGATTAGATTCCTGTTCTCCAAAAGAACATCTGCCGATAAAAAAGA
>CAYFQG010000013.1:22115-36094 GCA_964345295.1 uncultured Oscillospiraceae bacterium
CCCCAACACTATGCAAAAAGCATTAACGGAATTTGAAAAGGAAGGGTTGGTTTTTTCTGAACTAGGGCCGGGCGTAAAGGCCAGACCGTCGTTCTTTCCGGCCAGAAACCGAATCATTTCAGGCCTAAGCCAAGCTACTTTGATTGTAGAAGCTAAGGCCTCCAGCGGGTCATTAATTACGGCCGAGTTTGCGGCACAACAGGGAAGAGAGGTCATGGCCGTACCGGGGTCCATTTATCAGGAAAATTCCAGAGGCTGTAACCGTTTAATTCAAGACGGAGCCTTCCCGGTTACAAATTATCAGGATATTTTGGATATATTAGGGTTAGGTCCGGAGGATTTATTAAGAAGCATAGAACAATCGGATGCATCAGAAGACGGTAGTGATCCCGTAATCGCAGCTTTAAAGGAGGGCGATTTATCGGAGGAAGCTTTGGCCCAAAAACTAAAAACAAGTGTGATTGATATGCGTATCAGACTATTGCCTTATGAAGCTAAGGGTTTGGTCGGACGCTATAAAGGTAAGGTGTTTTTGACAAAAGCTTAAAAACTGTGTATATAATAGCCCTCCGTGGAAGAAGTTTTAGCTTTAACAATTAAAAGGATGTAAAGATGTATAAGAATTTAGTCATCGTGGAGTCTCCCGCCAAGGCAAAAACCATCGGCCAATATTTAGGAAAAGATTATAAAATAGCGGCTTCGGTAGGTCATATTAGAGACCTCCCTCAGTCTACCTTGGGTGTGGATGTCGGAAACGATTTTAAGCCTCGTTATATTAATATGCGAGGCAAACATAAGGTTATAAAAGAATTAAAAGATTTAGCAGAAAATTCCGAGAATGTTCTGCTCGCAACGGACCCGGACCGCGAGGGAGAAGCCATTGCTTGGCATTTAGCTACAATTCTTAAGATTGATCCCGCCTCTGACTGCCGGATTGCTTTTAACGAGATTACGCCAAAGGCGGTTAAACATGCGGTAGAAATCCCCAGACCTATTGATATGGATTTGGTTGATGCCCAGCAGGCCAGGCGTATTCTGGATCGTCTGGTAGGCTATGAACTAAGTCCGCTTTTATGGAAAAAGATTCGCAAGGGTTTATCGGCCGGCCGTGTCCAATCTGTTGCAACCAGGATGCTGGTAGAAAAAGAACGCGCCATTGAGGCCTTTAAGCCGGAAGAATACTGGCATATTTTTGCGGAGCTTACAAAACAAGCGACCAGCGAAAACTTCAAGGTTCGTTACCAGGGAGAAAAGAACGGCGATAAGGTTAAGCGTGTCGATATTTCGAATAAGGATGAAGCCGATGCCTTGGTGAAAGATTTAGATCCGAATGCTTATATGGTAGATAAGGTGAAAAAAGGCCAACGTAAAAAACACCCCAAGCCTCCTTTTACCACGTCTACATTGCAACAGGAAGCGTCCAGTCGTCTGGGCTTTACGGCCCGTCGGACCATGCGCGTAGCGCAACAACTCTACGAAGGTGTGGCGGTTGAAGGACATGGTTTGGTTGCCTTAGTCACCTATATCCGAACGGATGCTGTCCGAATTTCAGAAGAAGCTTTGGTTGAAGCCAAAAAGAAAATCAATCAGATTTACGGTTCGGACTATGCCTTAGCCAAGCCCAGAACCTTCAAGAACAAAAACGAAGCTCAAGATGCCCATGAAGCTATTCGTCCGGCTCATTTCGATTTGGACCCGGATAGTATCCGAAACTCTCTAACGGATGAGCAGTTTAAGCTTTACGACCTCATCTGGAAGCGTTTCTTAGCCTCACAGATGAAGGCCTGTGATCTTAATACGGTTAGTCTGGATGTGGCTAACGGAACACACATTTTCCGTGTTAACGGCGAAACCATTATTTTCCCAGGTTATCTTAAAGCCTACGACGATGCCCAGTCGGGCCAAAGCAAAGAACGTCTGCCGGAGTTAGAAGAAGGTGAGAAGCTGGATTTTGTAAAGTTAGATCCTCAACAAAAATTCACCCAGCCGCCGGCACGTTATACAGAAGCCTCGCTCATTAAAGCCATGGAAGATGAGGGTATAGGCAGACCTTCAACCTATGCGCCTACTATCTCTACTATCTTAGACCGCCACTATGCTGAAAAGGAAGGACGTTCTTTAAAACCGACTGACTTAGGCGTTCTGGTTACGGAGATGTTGGAAGAAAATTTTGAAAATATAGTAGATATGCAATTTACGGCCGGTATGGAGGATGAACTCGATAAGGTAGAAGCCGGCAAGAAAGATTGGGTAGAACTTTTGCAAGGCTTTTATCCCGACTTTCATGAGGCCATTGAAAAGGCCGATGATGCTATTCAAAAAGTTGAACTCCCGGAAGAAGACCTCCACCGCAAATGCCACAAGTGTAAGGAAGGCAATCTTTTCTTAAAACATGGCCGTTACGGCAAGTTTGTGGCTTGTGATCGCTTCCCGGAATGCGATTACACCGAATCTTACGGAGAGCCGACACCTTCTCATTGTCCTAAGTGTGGCTCAAAAGTTGTTAGACGAAAATCTAAACGTAACCGCTATTTTTACACTTGTGACAAATTAGGTGACGACCCGAATTGCGATTTTATTTCCTGGAACTTGCCCTTAGACGGTGAGAACTGCCCAAGCTGCGGTGCTTATATGGTCCAAAAGGTCTCGCGCGGCCAAACTTATAAGGCTTGCAGTAACCCGGACTGTCCTACGAATCAAAAGAAGAAAACGACTAAGAAGTCCAAGACCGGTAAAGCATCCAAGGATTCGAAAGCAAGCAAAGCCGCTAAGGCTAAAGAAAATCAACCAAAGGAGGAGGCTGATGAAAAAAATTAGAGTTATAGGCGCCGGACTGGCCGGTTCTGAGGCAGCTTTAACCTTGGCTTCCTTGGGCCAGCCGGTAATTCTCATAGATATGAAGCCCGGGCGGATGACACCGGCCCATAGGTCCGAAAAATTGGGGGAATTGGTTTGCTCCAACTCCTTAAAAAGTCTGCAAGATTTTACGGCGACCGGTCTGCAGAAAAAAGAGTTAGAGCTTTTGGATAGTCAGCTCCTGTCTATTGCTATGAAGCATCGGGTGCCGGCAGGTAATGCTTTGGCCGTAGATAGGGAAGCCTTCAGTGAAGAGATTAGCCGTCTGATAATGGACAATCCCTTGATTGAATACGAAGAAGCCTATCTGGAGAACTTACCGGATGACGACCTTATAACCATAGTGGCCACAGGTCCTTTGACCGGTGATGAGCTGTTTACTTCCATCCAAGAAAAATTGGCTGAAGAAAGTCTCTATTTCTATGATGCCGTAGCGCCCATTGTGTCCTTTGAGAGCATAAATATGGACGTAGCCTATAAGAAATCTCGATATGATAAAGGAACAGCCGACTATATCAACTGTCCCATGGATAAGGAGACTTATCAGGCTTTTTATGAAGAACTTATCAAGGCGGATTTGGCTGATCTAGAAGATTTTGATCGAAAGTTAGTCTTTGAAGGGTGTATGCCCATAGAGGCTATGGCTCGGAGAGGCGAAGATACCTTACGTTTCGGTCCCATGAAGCCGGTCGGACTGACCAATCCACATACAGGTGAGAGACCTTATGCTGTTGTCCAGTTACGCCAAGAAGATTCCTATGCGTCCATGTATAACCTGGTAGGCTTTCAGACGCGTTTGAAGTTCCCCGAACAGAAGCGAATTTTCCGTATGATTCCGGGTTTGGAGAAGGCTGAATTTTTGCGTTACGGTGTTATGCATCGCAATACATATATAGCCAGTGACCATGAGTTGGAAGCGACCTTCCGATTGAAATCGGATCCGAGATTTTACTTTGCAGGCCAAATTACAGGCTTAGAAGGTTATCTTTGTGCCTTATCGTCCGGTAAAATCGCCGCTATTAATGCGTTTTTACAAAACAGAGGAGAAGAGGCAAATTTCGTTTTACCGGAAGAGACCTTGCTAGGTCAGCTTCAGGCCTATCTTAGCCGTGAGAGCTCTAAGAAGTTTGAGCCTATGAATGCGAATTTCGGTCTTTTGCCTCCCTTGGAACAAAGAATCAAGAAAAAGCAAGAAAGAGGCATGGCTTATAGGGACAGGTCCTTAGAAAGCCTTCAAGTCTATCTGAAGAAGCATGCTATAATATCCGAAGCGCCGTAAGGAAGGTTACTATTATTTATGGGTTTATTTAGTTTTAATTATGATAAAGAAGGACCGGGGATTGATAAGAATGCCCCTAAGCAGGGTCCCGTAGGCGAGTTTTTTTCTATCCTGGGTACCAAGTTCTGGACATTAGTCCAGATTAATTTGCTGCTTGTTCTTTTCAGCATTCCGGCATTGCTTGTTTCATTTTTTGTGGTGAACTGGCTTGTGCCTAATATTATGCCTTCACTGACGCCAGAGCATATCAGTAAGCTCTTGACCTCAGTGGGCTTGGGTGAGGCTTTGGTCGAAAATCTGACCGTGGAGGCCTTTGCTTCCCATCTTTTTGTCTCAACCATGTTGGTCTTTACTGTCGGCTTTGTCGGTGTCCAGCTCTTTACCGTGGGCCCTGTTCATGCCGGTTTGACCTATCTCATGCGTAATATTGCCAGAAGAGAGCCCGCTTTTACATGGATGGACTTTAAAGATACGGCCAAATCTAATCTCAAGCAAAGCATTATCCACTCCATCATTACCGCGCTTCTGGGCATCGTGATTGGTGTGGCCTATTATTATTATGCCAGAGTCATGGCACCATCTGTTTTTAAGACCATCATGCAGACCTTTATGGTCGTTATCTTTATCCTTTTCCTCATAATGCAGATGTATTGCTACCAATTGATGATTACCTTTGATTTGAAGCTGAAAGATGTGTATAGGAATGCATTCTTGATGACTTTCTTGAAGCTTCCGAGCAACTTTTTTACCTTGCTTTTGAATGTACTCATCTTATTTGTAATTCCTTGTTTGGCCATTTGGCTCATCCCGCACGGCTTAACAAACTTTATCCTTTTGATTTTTTATCTGTTCTTGCTGTTCTCGCTTACTTTATTTATTTCAAACTATCAGGCTAACAGGCAAATTCAGCGCTATCTCATGCCGCCCGATGACGATGATGATGACAGCGAAGGAGGGCTTGGCGCGGAAACTGCTGAGTTCTTGGATGAAGAGGACACGGAGCCGGATAAGAAATCCGGACGGGTCAGAGTTCCGGGCCCGGTCGGAGATGATGGTGAAGATGCACCTGAAGAGGATGACGGACCGGTCGGCGTTCCGGTTTAGCCAAAATACAGCCCAATGAAGAGAATGCATAAATGCAATTCATAACAAAAGAACCCATATATAAGGGTTGGTCAAGTGATAAAAAATATTGTGTTACGGACGAAAATGGAACACGCTATCTCTGCCGTGTATCTGATCTTACACTGTATGATGCAAAGCAGTCTGAGTTTAATATGATGAAGCAGGTGGAGAAGCTCGGTATCCCCATGACCAAACCTATTGAGTTTGGTATTTGCGAGGATGGTGTATATTCTATCCAAAGCTGGATCAATGGCGATGATGCGGAAGAAGTCATTTCAAGTTATTCTGATTCCGAGCAGTATGTATATGGTTTAGAGGCAGGACGTATTCTTCGGAAAATCCATACGATTCCTGCTCCTATTACCCAGGAAAAGTGGGAGAGCCGTTTCAACAAAAAGATGGATTATAAAATCCAAAAGTATGCTGAATCCCCCATCAAGTATGAGAATGGCCAGGCCTTTATCGACTACATCAACAAAAACCGCCATTTACTGGAGAATAGGCCACAGGTCTATCAACATGGTGACTATCATATCGGGAATATGATGATTGACCGAAACGGCTTACTCTATATTATTGACTTTGACCGTAATGATTACGGCGATCCTTGGGAAGAATTTAACCGCATTGTATGGTCCGCTCAGAAATCCCCATTTTTTGCATCCGGCTTGGTAAACGGATACTTTGACGGGAATGTACCGATGGCGTTCTGGAGATTACTTGCGCTTTACATTTCAAGCAACACACTTTCGTCTGTGTACTGGGCAATCCCGTTCGGTCAGAATGAAGTGGAGACAATGCTGAACCAAGCCAAAGAAATTCTATCCTGGTATGATAATATGAATAATCCTGTGCCAACATGGTATCAATGATAGCGTTTGAGTTAATCCATTAGGAAAGTAAGTCCTCCATTGTATAGAAGCCGGGTTTCTTGTTTTTCAAGAATAGGGCCGCTTCTACAGCTCCTCTGGCAAAGACCGACCTGTTTTCGGCATGGTGACTGAGACTTATAATTTCTTCATCGGACGCAAAGAGGACTTCGTGGTCACCGGCAATGGCGCCGATTCGAACCGAATGGATGGGACATGAAGACCGGTCAGGGCCTAAAGACTCTTGCAAGGTCAGGGCTGTACCCGACGGTTTGTCCTTTTTCCAGCGATGGTGTTTCTCGATAATTTCTACATCGTAATGGCCATCCAGAAGGCGTGAAGCCTCCTTTACCAGTTTATTTAAAACATAGACACCGATGGACATATTAGAAGACCTGAAGATAGGAACTTCTAAGGCCAATTCATGCAGAGCCTTTTCGTCCTCCTCCGAATAGGCTGTTGTCCCTATAACAGCGGGGCATTGCCGGTCTCTAATAAAGCTTCTTAGATCTTTGGCCAAAGCGAAAGAAGAAAAATCAATTAAGACGTCAAAATCCAGGTCGGCGGGTACTAAATCAAAAGATGAGTAGAGGGGATAGGCTTCGTTTTCAGAAGGACTATCTATGCCTAAACCGGCTACGATTTCGATACCTGCTTTTTGACAATAATCCGTGATGGCCAAACCCATTCTACCGCTGGCACCGGATAAGAAAATGCGTGTTTTATTCATATGAAACTCCTTTGAACCTTCATTACAAAGAAGGTGACCATAGCCCCATTTTTTCTAAAGTATCTTCTACCTTCTTCTTGCCTTGGTCGGATAAAGGTCCTAAAGGTAGGCGGCAAGGTCCCACATCCAAGCCCATTAAGTTCATAGCGTATTTAACCGGGATAGGCGAAACTTCGCAAAAGAGCGCTTCGACAAGGGGCTCCAGTTTAATCTGTAAAGATCGGGCCTCTTCGATTCGGCCGTCAAACCAGGCCTTGGTCATGGCATGCACCATATCGGGGACTAAGTTGGCCAAAACCGAGATGACACCTGAAGCGCCCATGGAAAGCATAGGGACAACCAGGAGGTCTTCGCCGGAATAGTGCGCGTAGTGGTCTCCGGTAAGATAACGGGTCTTGGAGGAACATCAGACAGGGCCTGATAGGTTTCGGGTTCAATATTCAGGTTGGTTCGGGATGGGACATTATAAAGAATCATGGGAAGGTCGGTTGCCCGGGCCATGACTTTAAAATGCTCAATCAGACCGATTTGATTGGTTTTATTGTAGTAGGGGGTAACGTTCAAGAGTGCGTCAACACCTAGGTCGGACAAAGATTTAACCAAGACAATACCGTGTCGGGTATCGTTGGATCCGCAACCGGCAATAATGGGCACACGTCCGGCGTTGGCCTCCAAGGCAGACTTAACGACCTGAATGTGCTCTTCGTCGGGCAAAGAAGAAGCCTCACCGGTTGTGGCGGTGATGACCAGGGCATCGACGCCAGACTCGATTTGCCAGTTAATCAGGTCTTCTAATTTTTCGTAATTGATTTGGCCGTCTTCTTTAAACGGCGTAATCAGGGCTGTACCGGTTCCTTGAAATAATCCTCTTGGCATAGGACACCTCCTTGGTAGCTAATGCATGGTTCGAATAAAATTTGTCTTTTATTCTATCATCCTTTGGCCTTGTTGGGGTGGAAGATTTTAAGTTGAACGTTTATAATTTCTCGAATGGACAAGAAAGATTTTTACTATGATTTACCGGAAGAATTAATCGCCCAGGTCCCTTTAGAAAAAAGAGACGGGTCTAGATTAATGTACCTTCCCGGCGACACGACTGTGAATCGCCACGAGCATTTTCCTTTTATTAAATCATTACTGAAAGAGGGCGACTGCCTGGTACTAAACGACAGCCGAGTGATACCGGCAAGACTTATCGGGACCAAGGAAGGTCTGGAGCATCCGGTAGAATTTCTTCTTTTAAAACGTCATAATGTGACGGACTGGGAGACACTTGTAAGGCCCGGTAGAAGGCTTAGGCCCGGCGCCCACGTTGTTTTTATCCCCGGAGTTTTAGAAGCGGATGTTTTGGAAGTCCTAGAGGGAGGTAACCGCCTGGTCCGGTTCCAGTTCCGGGGGGTGTGGGAAGAAGTCTTATCTCAAGCAGGTCAGGTCCCTTTACCGCCTTATATTCATGAAAAATTAGAAGATCCCGAACGTTACCAGACGGTCTATTCGGTCCACGAAGGTTCGGCTGCGGCGCCTACGGCCGGCTTGCATTTTACCCAAGAACTGCTGGACGAATTGGAGAAACAGGGCGTTCGTATTGTATATGTCACCTTACATGTGGGTTTGGGAACCTTCCGACCGGTAAAAGAAGAGGATATATTGCAGCATGACATGCACAGCGAGTTTTTTATCCTCAACCAGACAGCGTGCGATACTTTAAATGAAGCCAGAATCAGAGGTAATAAGATTGTCTCTTGCGGAACCACCTCTTGTAGAGTTTTGGAGAGTGCCCCGCAGAAGGATCATCTGATTCAACCTTTCCAAGGAGAAACCGATATCTTTATCTATCCGGGGTATACGTTTAAGGTGGTGGATGACCTCATCACGAATTTCCATCTGCCCGAATCGACCCTCATCATGCTGGTGTCCGCTTTGGCCGGCAGAGAACGCATTTTAGAGGCATACCAAGAAGCTGTCCGTGAGCGCTATCGCTTCTTTAGTTTCGGCGATGCCATGTATATCACGGGTAATCCGGAAAGTTACACCGGCCTGCATCAGGGCCTTGTCTATTAGACTTATAGTACAATTAACCTATTAATGTGTTTTAGGAGACCTAATCTATGACCCAACAAGCATGTGTTTGGCACGAAGTTTTACATATCGACAAAGACACCGGAGCCAGAGCGGGTATCTTGCATACTCCGCACGGTTCTTTCCCCACCCCTATGTTTATGCCGGTAGGAACACAGGCTACCGTTAAGGGTATATCACCCAAAGAGTTGGAAGAAATGGGGGCCGGCGTGGTTTTGTCCAATACCTACCATCTCTGGATGCGACCGGGCTCGGAGATTGTCAGGCAGGCCGGTGGTTTGCACGATTTTATGCAATGGCCAAAGGGCATCTTGACCGACTCCGGCGGCTTTCAGGTTTTCTCTTTGTCTTCGCCCAAAGATATAGTAGAAGAGGGTGTCCATTTTAAGTCTCATATCGATGGTTCCCGGCATTTCTTAACACCTGAAAAATCTATGAAAATCCAGATGGATTTGGGGGCGGATATCATTATGGCCTTCGATGAGTGTATTCCTTACCCGGCCGAAAGAGCTTATGCGGCCAAATCCTCCGATCGGACGACCCGGTGGCTGGAACGTTGTATTAAGGCTTTTGACCAAACGGATAAGCAGGCTTTATTCGGTATTGTTCAGGGCGGTATGTATCCGGATTTAAGACAAAAAAGTATTAGAGAGATTACTTCTTTTGATTTACCGGGTTACGGCGTGGGCGGTCTCAGTGTAGGCGAACCTCCCGAAGAATACTACGCTATGCTGAAAGAAACCATTCCTTATTTGCCCGAAGATAAGCCGCGTTATCTGATGGGCGTGGGTACGCCGGATTATATGCTGGAAGCTATCGAACAAGGTGTTGATATGTTTGACTGTGTTATGCCGACCAGAATCGGTCGAAACGGCACGGTTTGGACACGCTACGGCCGGATGATTGTCCGAGACAACAAGTATTCCACACAATTTGAGCCCATCGATCCGACTTGCTCCTGTTATACCTGTACCCACTTTACCAGAGCTTATATTAGGCATCTGCTTAAGGCGGACGAGATGTTCGGGCTGAGGCTGACCAGCTATCACAACTTGTACTTCCTCATCCGCTTGATGCGCGAAGTCCGTGAGGCCATTATGGAGGACCGCTTTGCGGACTACAGCAAGTCTTTCTTAGAAGATTGGGGAGACGGTAAATACAAAGAAGAAAAAGCACCCTACTAAGACGTATTTTAAATATGTTCAATTCTTTTTTAGAGGTGTCAAGTAAAAGGGCTTGACACCTCGTTTTTATCCTATATAATACCCAAGAGTATGGAGAAGGATAAGAGCTTGTTGGAGGATGTGACGCGTTATAGTGCGCTTTTGGACTTGTACGGATCTTTACTTACGGAGAAGAACCGCAAGGCTTTGGCCTTATACTTGAACGAAGACTGGTCCTTAAGAGAAATCGCGGATTATTACAAGATATCCCGTCAAGCCGTCCACGACCGTATACAGACCGGCTATGACCATTTGGACGATCTGGAAGAGAAACTGGGTCTGGAGAAGACCGCAAGGCAGGCACGAGAGCTTTTAGACCTGGCGGATGAAGCTTTGGCCGAAGATGACATGGAAAAAGTGGGCCTGGCCCTTAATAAATTACACGAATTATTCTAGGTATAGGCCTAGGACCTGATATAACGAGAGGAAAACGGATGGCTGTATTTGATAGTTTATCATCTAAGTTGCAAGACATTACCCAGCGGATGCGGGGCAAGAGCCGTGTAACGGAAAAAGACCTTAAGGACATGATGAAGGAAATTCGCATTGCCCTTTTGGAAGCGGATGTTCACTATCAAGTGGTGAAAGATCTGACCAAGGAGATTTCCGAGAAGGCCAAAGGCGCCGACGTTATGGAATCCCTGACGCCGGGCCAGCAGATTGTAAAAATTGTTCATGAGTCTCTGGTAGATATACTGGGTACCGATGATAACAAGATTCATGTCAATCCGTCCGGTTTTACGGTCATCATGCTCTACGGTCTGCAAGGTTCCGGTAAGACCACGACCTCGGCTAAGTTAGCCCGACATCTGAAAAATAGCGGTAAGAAGCCTTTCCTGGTTTCGGTTGACACGCATAGACCTGCCGCACAGAAGCAGCTGGAAGTTTTAGCCCATGCTATTGACGTCCCTTGCTATATTAATCCGGAAGAGAAGGATGCCACCAAGATTGCCAAAGAAGGCTTGGACAAGGCACGTTACCTCATGCGTGATGTGCTTATTGTCGATACGGCCGGCCGAATGACCATTGATGATGAACTGATGGATGAGCTGAAGGCTTTGGCCCAGGTGGTCAAGCCTGACGAGAAGCTCTTAATCGTAGACGCCATGATCGGTCAGGAAGCGGTCAATGTGGCCAAAAGCTTCGAAGACGAAATCGGCTTGGACGGCTTTATCATGACCAAGTTGGACGGTGATGCTAGAGGCGGTGCGGCTCTTTCGATTTACAAGATGACCCAAAAGCCTATTAAATTCATCGCTACCGGTGAAAAAGTAGATGCCTTAGAGCCCTTTTATCCGGACCGTATGGCGTCCAGGATTTTGGGCATGGGCGATGTCTTAACCTTAATTGAGAAAGCCAGCCGCGATCTGGACGAGGATAAGGCCAGAAAATCTCTGGAGAAAATCCAGTCTAATCGCTTTACCTTGGACGACATGTTAGAGCAGATGGAAGAGGTCCAGAAGATGGGTCCTATTAAAGACCTTCTGGGTATGTTGCCGGGTGTCAGCAGCCAGCAATTGGCGGGCGTGGATATTGACGAAAAGCAGATTGACCGGACCAAGGCCATCATCAAGTCTATGACACCGGCCGAACGAAGCAATACCAAACTCTTGAACGCCAGCAGACGTAAGCGTATAGCCCAAGGCTCGGGAACGACGGTTCAAGACGTGAATAAACTGGTTAAACAGTACGAGCAAAGCCTGCAGCTCATGAATAAGATGGGCCTCTCAGGTAATAACAAAGGCAAGAAGGGTAAAAAGAGAAGAAGAGGCTTTCCCGGCTTCCCCTTTCCTTTTTAGTCCTTGCATATAAATTTAAGTCATTAAGATGGAGGAATGATAATGGCAGTTAAAATCAGATTAAAGAGAGTCGGTGCTAAGAAGGCACCTTATTACAGAGTGGTTGTTGCAGATGCCAGAGCACCCAGAGACGGTCGTTTCATTGAAGAAATCGGCACCTACAATCCTTTGGTCGATCCGGCTGAAATCAACATCGATGCAGAAGCCGCTCAAAGATGGATTAAGAACGGCGCTCAACCTACCGAGACTGTACGTTCTTTATTAAAGAAAACAGGAGCTATTGAATAATGGATGAGAATTTAAACGCTCAGATCGACGAGACCGTCGTTAAGGAGCTGGAGGATTTGTTGTTAGTCTTGGCACAGGCCTTGGTCGAGAAGGCCGAGGAAGTCAAGATTTCTTCAAGAGTAGAAGAGGACACCGTAACCTTGGAAGTTCGCGTAGCCGACGAGGATATGGGTCGTGTTATTGGCCGTGCCGGTAAGAGAGCCCAGGCTATTCGTTCTATCATGAAGGCCAAAGCCAGCCGTTCCGGTTGTCGCGCCATGGTTGATATTGTCGACTAATTTGTGTCAGACATGGCAAAGACATCTAAAGATTATTTTGTAATTGCCAAACTGGGCAGGGCCCATGGCATTAAAGGCGAGTTCAAGGTACAAATCCTGTCTGAGGACGAGGAGATTTTGTCTAAAGTAGACAAGGTCCATTTTCTTTCGAAAGACGGGAGCCGTGAGCTCGCTTCTTTTTCTGTCGATCAGGTTCGAGGGAATCCTCAGAAGATTATTAAGTTTAAAGAGATATCCGATCGGACTTTAGCCGAGACCTATGCCGGTTTGTCTTTGGCCTTGACCAGGGCCGAACTGGATGCCTTAAGAGAAGATGAGGTAAATGAGGAAACAGGGGACGAGAATTATATTCAGGACTTCCTGGGTCTGGAATGCTATACCGAAGATCGCGGTTATATCGGCACCTTGGCGGACATCTCGGACGGAGGAGGCAATCTACTCTTTGTTATTGAAAGACCGGGTATGGAAGACTTATTTCTGCCGGCCAGAAGAGAGTTTGTCCGAGACGTGGATTTAGACCGAGGACGGGTAGACCTGATTTTACCGGACGGACTCTGGGAGCTTTACGATTAATGCATTTTGATGTTTTGACCTTGTTTCCGGAGTTGATTGACACTTATCTGGAGTCTTCCATCATGGGAAGGGCTAAGGATAAGGGCGTTTTTTCCTGGACATCCCGGCAGATTCGAGACCATGCAATAGATGACTATGGCAGGGTAGACGATACCCTCTATGGTGGAGGCAGGGGTATGCTTATGCTGTCCCAGCCGGTCTATGATAGCTGGCTTGAAGCAGGAGGATGTGTAGCTAATCCCAAACAAAAGACATTATTTCTTTCGCCTAAGGGCCGGGTTTTCAATCAATCTTTGGCCAAAGAACTTTTAGCTTATGACCAGATTATTCTCTTGTGCGGCCACTACGAAGGTGTGGACCAGAGAGTCTTAGATGAAATTCAAGCAACTGAAGTTTCATTAGGAGATTTTGTTATTAGCGGCGGTGAGCTGGGTGCCATGGCTATCATAGATTGCTTAGTTCGCATGCTCCCCGGTACTTTGCCGGATGAGTCGGCCTTTGAAGAAGAGTCCCACTACCATGGCCTTCTGGAATCCAGGCAATACACCAAGCCACAGGTCTGGCAAGACCGGGCTGTTCCCGATGTCTTGCTTTCGGGGGACCATAAGAAGATTGACCACTATAGGTATATGGACAGTCTTAATGAGACCCTTGTTAAAAGGCCGGATATGTTTGACCGGCTAGACTTAAGTCCGGAGACTTTGAAAGACTTTCTGAACTGGCGGAAAGAAAATATGGAATAATGCAAAGTGAGATACTGAAGGTTGATTGATTTTACCTTCAGTATTTTTTTATTCTCCTTTATTAGCTATAGGTAGATTAGCTGATATGTATATTGAAAGGTATAATAGATTTACAAATATTAACGTGAAATGGAGAT
>CAYFQG010000013.1:36104-37464 GCA_964345295.1 uncultured Oscillospiraceae bacterium
CAATAGTCTTTCAGCCGTTTTTTTCGATAATTATATGTACAGTTCCTAAAAAGTTAATAAAGGGGGATATTTACGATGCAAATGTTTGGACGAAACAGAGCAAAAGTGGCTGTGACAGCAATTTTTTTGGCTTGCACGATGATTTTTAGCTGTTTCCCTAAGTTGGTAGCTGAATCACCGGATGAGGCTTAGGGAGGCCAAGAAGCTTTGGGGTTAAAGTATAGTGACCCAATAAGTTTAGGAGATGCAGTAAAAGTTTTTCTATCGCAAGCTGTTGAAGTTTATGAAAATGGTGAGGGTGGCTACAATACTTATTTTGTAAATAATGGAAAACCATCCACTTTTTATGTGTTAGATACATTTACCGGCGAAAAAATATTTAGTCAAGAGATGCCGAATGTTTCGGTTTGTTGGCGGATGACGCGCGGAAGCGACGGAAATATCTATTTCGGAAGTATAGAGGATGGGTCTCTATTTCGATATTCGGTCACTGAGAAGAAATTAGAACAAGTCGGACAATATACCGGTGCAAATTTTACGTGGGATATTGAAGCATCGGATGATGGTAGGATATTTGGGATGATGTATCCCGGTTCAAAGATGTACGAATATAATATTGCATCAGGTGAAATAAAAGACTTGGGTTCACTTGATTCCACGCAAGAATATGTAAGGGGCTCTGGGATTCACGGAAAATACCTTTATGCCGGGACCGGAGCAGAACTTCATTTTTATAAAATCAATATTGAAACCTATGAGAAAAGTGAGATTGAGCTTCCCACGACCGGTAGCAAAAATATGGTGCAGAATGTTGAAGTTATAGGCGATCGTTTGCTGGTTAAGGCAGGAAAATGGCAAGTTCTAGATTTAGAGACAGAAAAATGGTTAGGTGATTTCTTAACTAACGATCATGACATTGCTTACCCATCCAAGAATGAACCTACTAAGGTGTATGATGCTGATAGAGGTGATTTGTATTATTATGACTTATCGAATAATACTTCAACAAAGTTGGAAGGTATCACAGTTCCGAATGATATCATTCGTGAATTAAAGTGGGTAGAAAAAGACGGTAGAGAAGTGTTATTTGGGTCAACTAAAGGGCTAGAAATGTTTTACTATGACCCTTCAGATAACTCTATTCATGACATCAAGCCTCAATCTGCAATCCAAGGACTTAAAATAAAATCTATTGAAAAATCTCCTTTTGAAGATACGCTATATATTGGCGGTTATCAAGGTGGATTTAGTGCCCTTGATTTGACATCAGATGAATTCATTGTCAATTGTCCTGGGGTAAGGCACGTTGAATGTATAGTTCTGCTATAACGAAAAGGACAATGCACAGGAGATGAGTAGA
>CAYFQG010000014.1:0-32702 GCA_964345295.1 uncultured Oscillospiraceae bacterium
CAAGATGAGATGATCATCTATGAGCTCCATGTCAAGGGTTTTACCGCCCATCCGTCTTCCGGTGTAAAAGCGCCCGGGACCTTTAGAGGCCTCATCGAGAAAATCCCTTATCTTAAAGAGTTGGGCGTTAATGTAGTCGAACTCATGCCCATTTTTTCTTTTGACCCTACGGTGGATACCAGGGTACACGACGGCAATACGTTACAGGACTACTGGGGCTATAACCCGGCCGGCTTTTTCTCTTATCACCTGCCTTATTGTGCGGAAGATATCCGCCACGAAGAAGGCCAAGAACTAAAAGACTTAGTCAAAGCCCTCCATGACAACGGTATGGAGATTATTTTAGACGTGGTCTTTAACCATACCGGTGAAGGTAGCGAAAAGGGACCTTACATTAATTTTAGGGGCTTTGATAATAATATTTATTATATGCTGACACCCGGCGGCAAATTTTTTAACTTCTCGGGCTGTGGCAATACCTTGAATGCTAACCATCCCATCGTACGGCAGTTGATTTTAGAGTGCCTCAGATATTGGGTATCGTCTTACCACATCGACGGTTTTCGCTTTGACTTGGCCTCTATCTTAGGACGCTATGAAGATGGTTCGCCCATGAGTGATCCGCCACTCTTGCAGTCTTTGGCCTATAACCCGATTCTGAAAAAAGTCGAGCTCATTGCCGAAGCCTGGGATGCCGGCGGCCTTTACCAGGTGGGGTCTTTCCCGTCCTGGTCCAGGTGGGGCGAGTGGAACGGTCGTTATCGGGATGATTTACGCTGCTTCTTAAAAGGTGACGCCGGCATGGCGCCATGGGCGGCCAAACGCATAACAGGATCCAGAGACCTCTATCCTCCCGAGAAGAGAGGCAAACACGCCTCGGTCAACTTCATTACCTGCCATGACGGTTTTACTTTAAGAGATCTTTATTCTTATAACGAAAAGCATAATTTGGCCAACGGGTGGAATAATACCGACGGAGAGAATTTTAACAACAGTTGGAACTGTGGTGTGGAAGGGGAGACCGATGATGCGGAGATTAAGGCTCTTAGGACCAAGATGGCCCTCAATGCCTGTGTAGTTCTCTTGTCCTCGGTCGGTATTCCCATGCTGCTTTCCGGTGACGAGTTCGGCAATACCCAAAACGGCAACAACAACCCTTACTGTCAAGATAACGAAGTTTCTTGGTTAGACTGGTCTTTATTAGACGAAAATCAAGACTTCTTTCATTTTTGGCAGAAGATGATCCGTTTCAGAAAACACCATCCTATCTTACGCGGTTCGGGCCAAAAACCGGCCTTGGAGATTCCCGAAGTTAGCTACCACAGTGCCCGGGCTTGGGATTTTGATGAGGAAAAACAAGAGGGACACTATGTCGGGGTCATGTTCGCGGGCCGGGATGAAAGCGGCCTGGAAGATGAGGTCATTTATTTGGCCGTCAATGCCGGCTGGGAAGGTGTCCACGTAGACCTCCCCCTCATGCCGCACAAAGAGGACTGGCGTCTGGTGGTGAACACATCACAAGATTTCCCTTATAATTTCCATGAAGATATGGACGATGCACCGATTGTCGAAAGAGACCTATATGTACCCGAACGGTCGGTCTTTTTATTGGTATCGAAGCCCCTGCCGTCTTGGGAAGAGGCCGAGGCTATGAAGGAGAAAGACCGTTTGGAATGGGCTAAACGCCAGGCAGGGGACCTTTACCCCTACCATTTCCATTTGAAGGATAAAATCAGCAGCGGGTCCTATTCGGTGTGGAAAAGAGATTTAGAGGAGTAAGCATGGACAACAAGACATATTTAGAGGGGGCTTTAGAAGTCCTCCATCAAGAGGACCGAGACCGTATTCGCTTTTTTATCGAAATGGACAAGATGAAGACCATCTACCGGCAGACACTTTTGCTGGACCAATCCAGGACCGAGACCGATGCCGAACATTCCTGGCATTTGGCCATGTTGGCTCTGGCCTTGGAGCCGCATTTTCCTGAGGGTATAGACAAGGATAAGGTCATCCGTATGTGCCTGGTCCACGATATCGTGGAAATCGATGCCGGTGATACCTTTGCTTATGACAAAGAAGGTTATAAAACCAAGTCTATCCGTGAAGAAAAAGCAGCCGACCGCATTTATGAGATCCTTCCCGGAGAGGAAGGCCAAAGGCTAAGAGCCTATTGGGAAGAATTTGAGGAGGGTCAAACGCCCGAAGCCAAGGTTGCCAACAGCCTGGACCGACTCCAGCCGCTTTTGGCCCATGCCTATACCGGCGGGGTCAACTGGAAATCACATAAGGTTGTGGCCGAAGATGTCTTGGTCCGGATGGAGCCCATCCGGCAGAATTTGCCGGATCTTTGGCCCATGGTTGAAGAGCTGGTCAAGCGGGGAAAAGAAAGAGACCTTCTCTTATAGATTGATAATATTATGCCTATAGTCTACATAGGCGTGTTTTAGCGAGGAGACCCGTTGCTGGAGGTCGTACTGGAGGCGGCTGACCAGGACGGGGTCCTTATCTAAACAGGCCTCGGACAATTCGGTCATCAGGCTCTTTCTGGAAGGCGTATCCTTCATCAGAAGGAGTCTTTCTTTTTGGATTTGGTTCCATATAGCCTCATCTAAGCCGGCCTCAAGTTCGTCTTGGTGCAAGGGACAAAGTGACCTCAAAATCTGACTTTCTTCCGGAATGAGCCGACCCCTAACTTCGAGCAGCCAATAATCCAGCATGTAGGCTAGGTATGACTCGATGATGCGGTCGGTGAAAACCTCTGCCTTTGTAAGGAGTGAAGCATCCTCTTCTCGGAAAAGCAGATAAATATCGTAAACCGTCTGAGGGCAGGGGCCGAAGCGGGCGTTTCGTTCGGCTTCGGTATAAAGACTGTAAATATCGTCCTCATCCCGGTATTGGCGGTCTTTCCTAAGATAGGTCGCGGGGGCCCCGGCTTTTTTGTTGAGCTCTTCCAGTAGGTCCGAAGAATCCTTGTCAATAGCGTAGGCCATACCGTCTGTCATGGCCAAGAGCGTAGCCGCAGCCAGGAGATAGGAATTGGAGCCGGGATTAGGGCTTCTTAATTCAAAGCGGTAGGACTGGGGTGCATGGAGGTCTCTTATAACACACAAAAGAACCGACCGGTTACGGGTGGGATTGGTCACGGTTTTACCCATGGAAAAGACGGTGGAGACCGGGGCCTCAAAACCGGGCTTTAAACGTTTCAAGGCATCCAGATTAGAAGAAATAAAGGGGTTAATCAGGTTATAGTGTTTCATCAGGCCCATGAGAGCACCGTAGCCCAAGGGGCTGAGATAGTCCTTTTCCGGATGGGCCGGGGCAAAAAGGTTATGTTTTTTGCCTTTTTCGTCAATCAGGGTAAAGCTGAAGTGGTGGTGCTCGCCGGAACCGGCCACACCCTCGATGGGTTTGGCCTTGAAGGTGACGTCCAGACCGTGCCGGTTGAAGACGTCCAAGACCATGTTTTTTATAATAAATTCATTGTCCAAAGCCTGCAGGGCATCGTTGTAAGACCAGTCGATTTCGATTTGCTCCATGTGGCTGTAGGCATTTTCCCCTTCCAGCCTGGATCCGACACCGCCCACTTCCTTGTGGGCCATTTCGGGGCGGAGGTCGTAGGCTTCCATGAGCATGAGGCACTCTTCCATGGCCTTACGAAGCTCACCGGACGGACGCTTCCAATATTGCTCCTTGAGCTCTTGGGAGATAAAGAGGGTTTCCTCGTCCTTGGTCACATGCAAGGACTCCACCCAAAATTCCAACTCGGTCGCCAGATTGACGTGGATTTCAGCCAATGACTCAATCCCCATAGACCGGAAGGTCTCCGGATGGGCTTGGAAGAAGGCTTTAATCTGCCTTTCTACTTCTTGGCCGGCTCTTCTTAAAACGCCGCGAGATCCCACTTCCTTGCCGTCATGGTAAATAAAACTGGGGATAACCAAAGTGCCGATCCATTCATCTTCCAGGGTGGGATTATGCATCCGATGACATTTGGCATAGTCTATATACCAGCGCACCTGACAATCCGGGATAAGATCCACACGAGCGTCGTAGGGCATAGCAATCTTAGGGAGGACCACGGAGGACCCGTCGGTCTGAATGCCCTTCTCTAAAAAACCTTCCATATCGTCCAAAAACTCCCGGACCGGAATCTTCTCGTCGGTATGGTTATTGCCCATATCTACACCGGCCAAAGACACAAAGCGGATGTGGGGTTCTTCCAGAATCGAGGCCCTGATCTGGTCGGGGCTTAAGTCCTTAACGTCTAAATAAAATTTCATAGGAAAAGCGCCAAAATCCTTTTCTTAAAAGTAGCTCTATTTTACTGCAATATCCGCCTTGAGGCATGCTTATCTTTTAACCGGCTAAACCGGTCCCACTTCTTTGGGTTATAATAAAGAGGATTTTTTTAGGAGGACTCAAACATGCCCGTTGTTAGCCATATCTTAAGTTTTTTTACGACTGCCCCGGTGCGTTTCTTTCTAAAGTTGGGCCTGGCCTTGCTGTTGGCCCTGGCGCTCTATTTTCTAAAGACGCCCTTTGCCCGTAATTTCATCAAATTGGTTAACCGGACCTACAAGAAAAATCGGCCCGACCGTAAAGACCTCTTAAGCCCGACGGTCATTAAGCCCTTAGCCTGGTTCATCTTCTTTTTAACCTATCGGATCGCCTTGTCCTTTGTGCCTTTTAATTGGAATCCGCCGCTTTACGCCGTAGTCCAAAAGCTCTTTAATTCGGCTCTTATCCTGACCAGCTTACATATCCTTTATGTTTTCTTGCAGGATTTTTTCATGGCCAAAGTCATGGTCGAAGATGCCAAGTTTGATTCACATAAGACTGCCTGGTCTTATATCAAAACCCTCTTGTCCACGCTCATTATCTTGGTCGCCATCCTTTTGATAATGAACGAATGGATTGATAATCTAAACGGGCTATTGGCAGGCCTGGGCGTAACCGGCTTAATTGTGGCCTTGGCGGCTCAGGACACGGCCTCTAACCTGGTGGCAGGTATCGCCATCATGCTGGACAAGCCTTTTGAAATCGGGGACTGGATTGTGACCGAGACCGGTAACGGTGAATTGTCCGGAACGGTCGTCTCTATAGGTCTTAGATCCTGTCGGGTAAGAACCGTGGATGACTCTTTCGTCACCGTGCCCAACAATATTCTCGGAGCGGCCATGATTATTAACGGCACCAAGAGAAGTTCTCGTATGGTGAAATTAATGCTGCCCTTGGCCACGGAAGATACAACGGAGGAAAATTTAAAAGATTTCCGTGACCGCCTTATTCAATTATTGGAAGAAGACCCCGATGTTGCTTCGGACGGCATCATGGTGCATTTCGTAGACTATGCTCGCAATGCCGTGATTTGGCAGGTGCGTTTCAAGACGACCGAAGATTACGGCCGCCACATGGATATCCGCCACAAGGTTAATCTGAAAATTTACGGCCTAATGGAAGAGATGAAGCTGAATTTGGCAAGCGGAGCCGTCAAGGTCAACGCCTAGGAGGAAGGCTATGGCGGCAAAAAGTGAGTCTTTTTCCTTTCCTTCTTTATCGGGAAGGGCCGATATTGCGGCCAGGGCCTGGCTTCCTGAAGGGCCGCCCAAGGCTATGGTCCAACTTTTGCACGGCTTAAACCAATCCATGGAAGATTATGAAAGCCTGGGCCGCTTTTTGGCCGACCGAGGCTATCTGGTCTACGGTCAAGACATCTTGGGCCACGGTAAAACCGTAGGGGAGAAGGGTATTCCGGGCTTTTTTGCACCTGAGAAAGGTGACGACTATGTTTTGGCCGATATTCTGACCTTACAAAAAGATATGATAAAGGCCTATCCGAATCTTCGAGCCTTTATGATCGGGCATTCTATGGGCTCTTTTTTCCTCAGACGCATTCTTATCGAATATCCGGAACTTTGTCAGGGAGCGGTTTTAATGGGAAACGGCCATATGTCTCGTTCCGAATACCGCTTTGCCCGAGGCTTAGGTAAGTTCTTGGCATTTACCCATAAAGAGGCTTACAGGCCGGGCATCATAGGCCGCTTCGGAATCCGTGTTTTAAACCACACCTTATGGATTCCTCAAGATGCGCCCGACCATCCCACCATTGAACTTTATCTGGACCTGGTCCACACACTGGGACTTTTAAGAAAAGAAGAAAACGTTCTTAAGATGGACCCGGACTGCCCCATCCTGATTCTCTACGGAGGCTTAGATCCACTGGGTAAGTTCGGCAAGGTAGGCCCTTATTTGGCCAGCTTGTTTCAACAGGGAGGCAGCCAATATGTTTCGCTCAAAGCCTACCCCAAGGCGCATCACGAACTTTTGACCGACCCGGAAGCACCGGGCGTTATGGAGGATATCTTGCTCTGGCTGGACGCCCTTTGTAAAATGGAAGACCTGTAAGGTGAAAACCTTCAGATTATAGAAAAACAGAAAGAGAGACCTATGACACAAGCATACGATGACAAGACCAAAGCCATAGAGCTTTTGGAAAAACTTTCCAATGCCCACGGCCCCTCGGGTTTCGAGGAAGAAGTACATTACTTGGTAAAAGAAGAAGTAAAAGATTTAGGAGAAGTCCGGGGCGACTCGGTTTTAAACCTCTATGTAAACCGTAAAGAAAATAAAGAAGGCAAGCCTACTGTTCTTCTGGATGCCCACATGGATGAAGTGGGTTTTATTGTCCAAAGCATCAACAGCAACGGATCTATTAATTTCCTGACCTTGGGCGGCTTCGTTCCGACATCGGTAGCGGCTCAGAAGGTTAAAGTTCGGAACAAAGACGGTCAATATTTATCGGGTGTCATTGCGTCCAAACCCCCTCACTACATGAGCGCCGAAGAACGCAAAAAAGCTCCGGAAATTTCCGACATGCAGATTGATGTGGGTTCGAGCTCGGCAGAAGAGACCAAAGACCTTTTCGGCATTCGCCTGGCTTGTCCGGTTGTGCCCGATGTGACCTTTGAAAGAATCAGCAAAAAGGAAGACTACTTTATCGGCAAGGCTTTTGATTGCCGAATCGGTGTAGCCGCCGAAGTCTTGACTTTGCAGGCTTTGGCCGGTAAAGACTTAGACGTGAATGTTGAGGCCGTATTTAGTACGCAGGAAGAATTGGGAACCAGGGGCATTAAGGTTGCTTCGAAAAATCTTAAAGCCGACTTGGCCATCTGCTTCGAGGGTGCACCGGCCGACGATACGTTCGGAGATCCGGCCCAACAGCAAACCGTTCTAGGTAAGGGCCCCATGCTGCGGCACTTCGACTCGACCATGTTGACCCATCCGGGCTTTCAGGCCTATGCGCTTAAAATAGCCGAAGAAAAAGGAATCCCCGTCCAAGAAGGTGTAAGAACCGGCGGCGGAACCAACGGCTCTGTTTTACACCTGGCAGGACAGGGCATTCCGACCATTGTTATAGGTGTGCCGGTCCGTTACATTCACTCACACTACGGCATAGCCTGCTATGAGGACTATATGCACGCCAGAGACCTGGCTTTGGCCATCGTGGAGAACATCACGGCCGAAGAGATAAGTGCCATGCACTACAGCAACTCGTAGGCCTGTTTAATCTCACCTATATAAATGTAGTGGTAGTCCTTATCGGGATAGTGTTCCTTACAGAGGTCATCATCCATGAAGTTTCCCTTCTCAATCTGGCTTCTGTAAATAACTTCACAATTTAGAACATATCGGGCCTGGTCCAGGGAAGGCATCTTGTCTACCCGGTTATAGCTAAGGCCGGTTTTTTCCGCCTTATCTTCGTCCCGGCCCGATACCGTTCCTGCATATTCCATAATCTCTTTCATCTCAGGTGTGTCGGGCATGATGTTGATACTGAATTTTCCCCTCTTCTCCACGAAACCCCTGGTATAACGTTGCGGCCTTAACATGAGGGTAACGGTAGGTTTATCCCAATGTGTACCGAAAGCGCCCCAAGAGCAGGTCATAAAATTATGGTGCTTCTTGCCGCCGGCACAAACGATGAACCAATTGTCGTTGATGGCCTTCCATGCGTTGAGAGGCAAGTCTTCTACGTTAATCGGACGATATTCTTTCATCTTAAGCTCCTTTACTTAAACATCCAAAACGAGCACTGCTGCTACTGCTTCTAACGAAGCTAAGACAATTCCATTATATGGGATTGGACCAAAGAACGTGCAAGTGTTTCGTAAAATTTAACAATTTTTTGTTAAAATAATTCTAGTTCAAAAACAAGGAGGGCCTTCGTGGATAGCAAATTGATTGACCTCATTAAGCAGCTGGATGAGGAACAAGAGAAGATCATAAATCAGGCTAATATTGAAGCTTCAGAGAAGATAAATAAGGCCAAACAGGAGGCCAAGGACCTGGTACGCCAAGCCCTGGACGAGTCTTCCTTGAGCCATATGAGGCCTGAGGACCTAGAGCCTTCCGATGAAGCTGATAAGCTTGCCGGAACTAGCGACCCTTCTGATTTAGACTTATCCCCCGAACTTCAGAGAAGGCAAGATTTGGCCGTTCAGAAGGTCCTGGAAGATATCAGAGGTTAGCTTCATGTCGATAGTGAAGATGAAAAAGCTCAAGCTGGTTTTGGCACAAGAAGACCAGATTGACCTACTGAATTACCTGCAGGAGAGAGGCATAGCCCATATCGAGGATAACGGCGACCTGGATGCGATTTTACAAGAGCTCCGGATTAGTCTCGTTTACGATCACGACAGAATTGCCTTGCAAGATAATAAGGCCTATGTAAGCCGTATGGGTGTTTTGCGTAAACCGCATAGGTCCGGCGAGTCTGCACTTTATTCCGAAGCTGCCTTAGAGGACCTTATTCAGCAGTCCTTGACCTGGCAGCAACGCATTACGGAAGTGTTGAAGGTCTTGAAACCTTACGATGAGACCAAGAAGCCTTTGTTCACCCTTAAGCGTGAGACCTCGCTTCAGGATCGCTACATGGAAGAAGAAGACCAGCTCAAGCTCCTGACTTTGGTAGAAGATATAGAAGGTAACCAGGTAGACCACCGCCAGGCATTGGAAGAGGAAGCACGTTTGATGGCGCAGCTCCATGCCATTGAAGATTGGAAAGACCTGGCCCTGCCGGAGATGCTGGACAATACGAACTATCACAGCACTTTCGGTTATTTCGGATCCGGAGACGAATACGAACAGTTTTTTGCTGCCGTGGCCGAAGCAGATGTGCCTTTGGCCGGTGAAATTTGTTTTGAACAAGAAGGCAACTTAGCCCTTATCTTAGTTTGGCCTTTCCATTCGGATGTGGAGGCCAAAGACCTTATCAATCGGTCCCACCTAATTCGTTTTCCTGCCACAAACAAGTGGGAAGAGATAGGGGATTTCAGAAAATCTTATAAGGTGACCCAATCCGGAATTCAGGCCGTGCAAGACAAGGCCGAGTGGATCGAGAAAGAATTTAAAAACTATGCCGACCATATTCCGGTCTTGCAGCTTTTATACGATGTTTTAGAGGCCGATATTGCCAAGTTAAGGGCTATTTTGAATCTGACTCAGACCAGACACCTGACCATTTTGACTTGCTATGTGCCGGCACATTTGACCGATGCGCTGAAAGAGCAGGTTGAAACCCGCTTTAACGCCCTGGTTTTGGCCGAAGACCCGGTGGAGGGGGAAGATTTACCGCCCACCTTGCTGGACAATCATTCGCTTAATCAGCCTATTGAGTCGACTATCCTTACCTTCAGCCCTCCCCACTACTACGAAGATACCGATCCTACCTGGGTCATGATGTGGACCTATGCTTTTTTCTTCGGATCGATGCTCAGTGACGTCGGCTACGGACTACTTCTGGTAATCGGTACACTCTTAGGCCTTTATAAGTTCAAGGCTGAAGGCAACCTCAAGTCCATGCTCCAAGTCTTTATGGTCGGAGGCCTATTCTCCATCGGTTTCGGTATCCTTTACGGGTCCTTTTTCGGCGGTGTTCTGGGCACTATGTCGCACGACGCCTTTGACTTACCGGTCTTGTGGTTTAACCCTATGGACCAGCCCCTAGACCTGATGATGTGGTCCATGGTGTTCGGTGTCTTCCACCTTTTTCTGGCCATGGGTATCGATGTGTACAATAAGTTCAGGAAGGGCAATCGTTACGATGCTCTCTTCGTGGTGGCGCCCTGGTATCTTATTATCGGAGGCATTATTTTGATGCTGATCGGCGTATCTTGGTCTAAGTACGTCAGCATTGCCGGAGCGGCGGTTTTGATCTTGATGAGTGTTCGATCGAAGAATCCCTTTAAGAGAATTTTAGGCGGCCTTCTGAGCCTCTATGACGTGACGTCCTGGCTGTCCGACATTCTGTCTTATACCAGAATTTTGGCCCTGACTTTGGCCACCAGTGTTATCGCTATGGTAGTAAACCTCATGGCCGACATGATTGGTCTCAAGGGACCTCAGGCCATCTTTACGATACTGGTGCTTATCGCGGGCCACGCCTTGAATTTGGCCCTATCGACACTGAGTGCTTACGTCCACTCCACCAGGCTCCATTATGTGGAGTTCTTCGGTAAGTTTTATGAAGGCGGCGGTCGAAACTACACGCCTTTACAGCTTGACGGCCTTTATACGAAGGTCACGGATAACGCGGATTCTGTTCTTACGAAAGACAAGGATAAAGTAAAGGCCGAGGCCTCTTCCCGAGTTTTATCGTAAGTTGGAATAGATATAATAATTTAGATGCAGTAGAAAGCAGGAGGAATTATGGTTAAAGAGATTTTTTCAGGTAACACCCTGGCACTTTTAGGCGGCGTCTTATCCGCTATTATCGCAGGTCTGGGGTCGGCTAAGGCTGTTCGGATGGTGGGTTCTACCGCTGCCGGCATCATGAACGAGAAGCCCGAATTGTTCGGTAAGATGGTTATCTTGCAGGCTCTGCCCGGTACGCAGGGTATTTACGGCCTCTTGGTTTGGTTCTTCGTCATGAACTTTGCCGGATTCTTCAACGGTACGGCTAATCTTTCGATTTACCAAGGTTTACTCTATTTCTTAGCCTGTATCCCCATGGCAGTTGTAGGTTACTTATCTGCAATTCACCAGGCCAAAGTCGCTTGCGACGGTGCGGTGATGGTATCTAAGAACCCCGGCGAACAATCCAAAGCTATTATTTTAGCCGCCATGGTTGAGACCTACGCTATTTTCGCCCTCTTGGTATCGGTTCTGTCCATTATCATGATTTCCAATTTGGCCTAATGACATATTGAGGCAAGCTATGGAAGGAACAGACAGGCTAAAAAAACATATCGAGGAAGCGACGAAACGCCAGGTGGAATCGATTCTGTCGGATGCAGAACAGGAAGCCTATTCGATTTTAGCTCAGGCTCAAGGCGAGGCCATGACCATCCGTCAGGAGAATCAGGCCAGGCAGAAGCGTGAAGCCGAGGTCAGAGAACGCCAGGCTCAGGCTATGGCGTCTTTGGACAAAAGGAAGCAGACTCTGAGTCAGAAACAAGCACTCATGGAAGCTTCCTTGGCCAAAGTTATGGACAGCCTTGATGCTATGAATCCGACCGAACGACAGGAACTTTATAAAAAGTGGCTGGATCGGACTTTAAGCCAAGACCTGAATAATCCGGACTCGGCTCAAAGCATCCTGGTCGGCAAAAAAGATGAGCCCTGGTTTTCGCAATGGATGGAAGAGACCTATCCTAATGTGGCCAAAATCCACTATACCGACGATTTCTCCGGAGGCTTCATCCTGGAATACAAAAGGTCGGTCAGAGATTACAGCTTCCCCGGTCTTTTAGAACAAAATAAGCTGCGCTATCAGGAGATGATGGCGGCGATTTTGTTCGCCCCGGAGGAGGATTAGCTGTGGGTTTATCGGGCCATAAACATAAGAAAAAAGGTCCAAGACTCTTTGAGCCGAAAGAATTGACCCAGGATATGGATTTCGCTTCCGTGGTGGGCCGAATCCGCGTGGCGGAAGAGGCTTTCCTGGGACCGGAAGATATCCGTTTCCTGAGCGATAAGTCGGGGACTTACCACGAACGTTTGGACATCTTGCATCGGGCCGGTTATGAAGGCGAAGGAACCTTTGAGGACGTAATCCTTCGTGATCGAGATAAGCAAGATCGGGTTTTGAGCGGACTGGTGGGCGATACCAAGCTGGACTTATTTTTGCTCCTGGACTTGGATTATCATAACCTGAAGGCCATCTTGCGCTATCAGAAGCTCGAAGCCATCAGACTCAATGTCGATACGGCAGGTCTATATGAAGAAGAGACTAGCCAGGAGGGTAAGGCTATAGACCTACCCAAGAGCTTAAGACCTCTTATTCGCTTCACGTCGCCTACGGATCCTCAGGTCTTGTTTGAATTTATCCTACAGAACATGCGGGAAAGAGAGAATATGGAACCGGAATTAAGGCCCATGTTCCAAGACCACGTTTGTCAGGTGCTGAACTTAGCCAGAGTCGCGGCCGACTTAAGTCAAGTTGATCTATTGGCTGACCGACTTTATTTTGAAGAGCTGTGGGCATTGACCGAAGATAAGGCTAACAGGCATATGAAGCCGATTTTGCAAGACTATGTCATGATGCTGGCCGATCAGGCGAATTTTGAATCTTATTTCAGACTTCGTAAATCCAATCGGTCCAAAGCTTATTTTGAGAAGGTTGTGCTGCCCCACGGCTACATTACATGGGAAGATTTTTCCCGGGCCTACGGCAAGGAAGAGGAGATAGAAGAGCTTTTTTATGCCTCTCCTATATCCGAGACATTTGAGTCCTTCCCGCCTTACGAGACAGGCCGGGATATCAGCAATTACGGTCTTAATTCAGACTTGCTCCTTTGTAAGCTGATTGGGCTCGGTAAGCACGAAAATATGCATGCCGTAGCGGTCATGTCTTACTGGCTGGCTAAGAAAATGGAAAGAAAGAATCTAAGAATATGCCATCAGATTTTAAGTAGGAACCTGGACCCCGAGAAGATGCGGGGCATGTTCAGGCCTACTTATCCTGAGATGGGCTTATAGGAGGGATGACACATGGCTTATGAAATAGCGGTAATCGGAGATTTGGCCAGCGTCATTGCTTTCAGAGGCTTAGGCTTTACGGTAGTGACGGTAGATAAAGGCGAAGAAGCTCAGCAGGAACTCTATCGTCTGATCGACAGCAAAAACTACGCCATCATATATATTACGGAGCCCATGGCCCAGGCCTCGGCTTCTATCTTGGAACGCTACCAAGACCAGGTCCTGCCGGCTATTATTCCCATACCGGCAGCCTACAATGCAGGCGCTTACGCCCGTACCAATTTACAACGATCTGTCCTCAGAGCGGTCGGTTTTGATGTTTTGGCCGAATCGGATGAGGTCAGAGAACAGATAAGAGATGATGAAGAGAATGGAGAGACTTATGGCGGATAACAAAGCGACACAGGGTGTGATTAAGTCCATAGCAGGTCCCCTCGTGGTGGCCCAAGATATGCGGAACGTCCGTATGTTCGACGTGGTCCGGGTGGGCCATATGGGCCTTACCGGTGAAATAATCGAGATGCACGGAGATGAGGCATCTATTCAGGTCTATGAAGAGACGGCCGGCCTTAAGCCGGGCGAGCCGGTTGTGACCACAGAAAACCCCTTGTCCGTGGCCTTGGGCCCCGGCCTTATCGGGCAGATGTACGACGGTATCCAGAGACCTCTGGAAGATCTTTATGAAATAACCGGTGACCGTATCGGCCGCGGTTCTTCCTCACCTGCTTTAAATCAAGAAAAGAAATGGCACTTTGTCCCTACGAAAAAAGTCGGAGACCCGGTCGTTCCCGGTGACATCGTAGGTGAAGTGAAAGAGACTTCCTCGGTCAACCACCGTATCATGGTGCCCCCTACCATTCGCGGTAACTGGGTGATTAAAGAAATTGCCTCCGAAGGCGATTTCCATGTGGCCGACACGATTTATACTTTGGAACAAGACGGCAAAACCCAAGACTTCAGTATGGAACACCGCTGGCCTGTGCGTCGTGCCAGACCCCACAAAGGTAAGAAGGCGCCCCACGAACCGCTCATTACCGGCCAAAGAGTTATCGACACACTCTTCCCCGTGACTAAGGGCGGTACGGCTGCCGTTCCCGGACCTTTTGGTTCCGGCAAGACGGTTATTCAGCATCAGCTGGCCAAATGGGCCGATGCCGACATCGTGGTTTATATCGGTTGCGGTGAACGCGGTAACGAGATGACCGAGGTTTTGAACCAGTTCCCTAAACTGACCGACCCCAGAACCGGCAAGTCCATGATGGAACGCACCATCCTTATCGCTAATACATCCGACATGCCCGTTGCGGCACGTGAGGCTTCTATTTATACCGGTATTACCATTGCCGAATACTACCGAGACATGGGTTACTCTGTTTCTATCATGGCCGACTCGACCTCACGTTGGGCTGAGGCCTTGCGTGAAATTTCCGGTCGTCTGGAAGAAATGCCCGGTGAAGAAGGTTACCCCGCTTACTTGGGTTCTCGTTTGGCCCAGTTCTACGAAAGAGCAGGTTATGTTACTTGTTTGGGCCAAGACAACAGAGAAGGCTTCTTGACCGCCATCGGTGCCGTATCGCCTCCGGGCGGTGACATGTCCGACCCGGTTGTTCAGTCGACATTGCGTATTGTTAAGGTGTTCTGGCAGCTGGATGCGGCTTTGGCCTATCAGCGGCACTTCCCGGCTATCAACTGGAACTCGTCCTATTCGCTTTATGCCAACGACGTGGTGGAGTACTTAAATGATACGATTGACCGGGCCTGGTCTAAAAACCGGACCGAGGCGCTCCGTGTCCTCAATGAAGAATCGCGTTTGGAAGAAATTGTCCGCTTGGTCGGTATGGATTCTTTGTCTTTTGCTGAAAGACTTACCATGGACGTGGCGCAGGCCATTAGAGAAGACTTCCTCCATCAAAACTCCTATCACGAGATTGATACCTACTCTTCTTTGAATAAGCAGTTCTATCTCTTAGACCTCATCATGCACTATTACAAATTGGCCCGGGATAGGGGTAAACGCGGCATTACGGTCGACCAGATGCAGGAACTGCCGGTCCGTGAGGCCATCGGCCGTTTCAAGACCGTCGAAGAAGACCGGATCAAAGAACGTTATGAAGAACTTATAGATGAACTGGATCGGGTCATCCCTAACCTGGAAAGGGAAAGATAATATGCAGAAAATATATCGTTCAATAGAAGAAATTTCCGGCCCGCTTATGCTGGTAGAAGGCGTCGATGATGTCGCCTCTGAAGAGCTGGGTGAGATTGAGCTGGTAAACGGTGAGCGCCGCGCCTGCCGTGTTTTGGAAGTCGACGGTAACAATGTTATCGTTCAGCTCTTTGATAACTCTATGGGTATCAACTTGGTAGACTCCAGGGTCCGCTTCCTGGGTCACGGTATGCAGATTTCCGTAGCCCCCGACATGCTGGGCCGTGTATTCGACGGTATGGGCAAGCCCATTGACGGAGCGCCGGCTATCATCCCTACGGACCGAAGAGACGTAAACGGCCAGGCCATGAACCCGGTTGCCAGAATTTACCCCAACGAATTTATTCAGACCGGTGTATCGGCCATAGACGGCCTGAACACCCTGGTCCGCGGGCAAAAGCTTCCCATCTTCTCGGGTTCCGGTTTACCTCATAACCAGTTAGCCGCTCAAATTGCCCGCCAGGCAACCGTTCTGGGTGATGACGAGAAGTTCGCCGTTGTCTTTGCGGCCATGGGTATTACCTTCGAGGATGCCAACTTCTTTATCCAAGATTTTACCAGGACCGGATCTATTGAAAGAACCGTCCTCTTCTTAAACTTGGCCGACGAACCCCCTATCGAGCGTCTGGCCACACCTAAGATGGCCCTTACCACGGCGGAATATTTGGCCTTTGACTTAGACATGCAGGTCTTGGTTATCCTGACCGACATGACCTATTACGCCGATGCGCTCCGTGAGGTTTCGGCTGCCCGTAAAGAGGTTCCCGGACGTCGAGGCTACCCCGGTTATCTTTATACGGACTTGGCTACGATTTATGAAAGAGCCGGCCGTCTGAGAGGCAAGAAGGGCTCCATTACCCTGATGCCGATTTTGACCATGCCCGATGACGACAAGACCCACCCCGTTCCGGACTTGACCGGTTATATTACCGAGGGTCAGATTATTTTGGATCGGTCTTTGAATCAGAAAAATATTCAGCCCCCCATTGATGTTTTGCCGTCCCTGTCGCGTCTGAAAGACGACGGTATCGGCGAGGGCAAGACCAGAGCCGACCACGCCGACGTCATGAACCAGCTCTTTGCGGCTTACTCCAGAGGTAAGGACGCCAGAGAATTATCAACCATCTTGGGTGAATCCGCCCTGTCCGACATCGACAAGATTTATGCGGAGTTTGCGACAGCCTTTGAAGAAAAATATCTGAACCAGTCCTTCTACGGTGCCAGAACTATTGAAGAGACCATGGAAATCGGCTGGGAGCTTCTGAGAATCTTACCTAAGGCAGAACTTCGAAGAGTAGACCAGGAATACATCGACCAATACTACGACGAGAAGAGAGGCTAAAATGGCTAGGCACGTATCTCCCAACCGCATGGAGCTCATGAACCTTAAGAAGGAGCTCCAGATTGCCCGAAGAGGCCACAGCTTATTGAAGGATAAGCGTGACGGTCTTATGCAGGCATTCCTGGCTTTAATTGAGGAGACTTTGGCCAAAAGAGAAGAGGTAGACTTACTTCTGGGCCGAGCCGCCGACGCCATGGCTATAGCGTCTTCCATGATTGAGCCGGAAGTCCTCTTGCAGTCCATGCAATTATCGACTGAGCCTTTGGAAGTCGAAGTGGAAACGAAGTCTGTAATGGCTGTTCAGATGCCTGAATTTAAGGTTCTCCAGTTAGAGACCATCGAAGAGGAAGAAGAGAAGGACTTCTTAGGTTACGGTATGGCCCAGACCACGGGTGATATCGACCAGGCCTTCGAATCCTTGTCCAAAGCGTTGGAACCCATGCTGGAATTGGCCAATCTGGAGAAGAAAGTCCAGGTTATGGCCCATGAGCTGGAAATTACGCGCAGACGCGTTAATTCTTTGGAACATGTCTTAATTCCTGAAATCGAAGAAACCATCTATCAGATTGAGATGAAGATGGAAGAAAATGAGCGTCAGAACATTGTCCGCCTTATGAAGGTAAAAGACATAATCTTAGAAGAGGAGCGGCAGAAGAAGCTGGCTCAAAGAAAAGAGCAAAGACTGGAAACTGAACTTGTAGAATCGGAGTCTTTACCAGACTTGGAACAGATGGAAGAAGAAAAAGAAGGCAAGGAAGATAAGGATAAAAATAAGGACTAGCGTTCGAAAATTTATTCTTGATCCAGATTTTAAAGACAAAATAAAAGCCGGAAGTTTTGACTTCCGGCTTTTTTAGTCTTTACCTATGAGCCGATTTCTATCGCTCTTATAAGGATTCCTTGATCGCTTTGGCCAAATCTTCCAGCTCGGATAATTGATCCTGGCCCATAGCACCGGCGATGGTAACAATGTCACCTACCTGTGTCATGTCCTTAGAAGAAGACAGGATATCCTGAGCGATGTTGACACCGCGACCGCCCCAGCTCTTGGCGGCAATGTAAGAAATCTTACGGTTCTGATAGTTCAGCATGGTGATTTCTCTAAGCAAAGCGTCCATCTTGGGGAAGAGCTCGGTATTGTAGTTCATGCCGAAGATAAGCGCATTGGAGTAACGGAAGAGGTCGGCGATGATTTCACTGATTTCGGATTCGGAAACGTCGTGGACTTTAATATGTTGAACATCTTCTTCGCTCAAGATAGCGGCTAAGGTGTCGGCAACACGGGCGTTATTGCCGTACATGGAAGAGTACACAATAACCACGCCGGATGTCTCGGCTTCGTAAGAAGACCAGATATCGTATTTCTCTACGATATAAGAGATGGTCTCGGGCGTTCTGTAGCAAAGGCCGTGGATGGGGCAAATGGCTTCAATCTCCAGATCTTTGGCCTTGTCCAAAACCTTCTGAACGGCATTGCCCTGGCGGCCTACGATATTAAAGTAATAACGTCTAGCTTCGTCTAACCAGTCCTTCTCGTAATCGACCTGATCGGCATAGATGTGGCCGTCGGGTGTACGGAAAGCACCGAAAGCGTCGGCGGAGAAGAGAACCTTGGAGGTCTTGTCATAGGTCATGATGACTTCGGGCCAGTGAACGTTGGGCGCACCGATAAACTGAAGCTTATGCTCACCTAAGTCTAAGGTGTCGCCTTCTTTAACAATAATGCTGATTTCATCATAGTCGATACCCATATTGGCGGCAGCGGGGAAGAATTGTTTCAGAAGGTTTAAACCGATCCGGCTGATGACCAGCTTGGCTCCGGGGTGGACCTTAAGAACATCATTAATAGAAGCACAGTGGTCGGGCTCGACGTGCTGGACAATAAAATAGTCTAAAGAACGGCCATCTAAAAGAGAGGCAACACCGGAGTCAAAGGTTTCGCGAACCGCATTGTCCATGCCGTCAATCAGGCAGGTTTTCTCGTCTAAGATGAGGAAGGAGTTATAAGAAACACCCTTAGGGAGGGTAAACATATTTTCAAAACGAGACAGGCGTCGGTCGTTTCCTGACAAATGATAGATTCCGTCTTTAATTTCTCTTCTGTAATACATGCAATATCCCTTTCGTTAAATTCTACATTGAAACTACCCGCCTAACATACTAAAATAATGAGGCTTAGTCTATCGGATTTGTTAAATTATATGTGAGGTTTCAATGAAAAAGGTTGCCATTATTATGGGATCTCTGTCCGACTGGGATGTGGTGAAGGCTTGCCCCGATCTGCTGTCCCAATGGGGAATTCCTTATGAGGTTCATGTATTTTCTGCTCATAGGACCCCTGTAGAGGCCAAAGACTTCGCCCTGAACGCCAGGGACAGAGGCTTTGGTCTTATTATTTGTGCTGCCGGTATGGCGGCCCACTTGGCCGGAAGCATGGCGGCTTCCACCACTCTCCCGGTAATCGGGATTCCGGTGGCCGGCTCCAAGCTAGACGGTATGGACGCTTTGTTGTCCACGGTACAGATGCCTTCGGGTATCCCTGTAGCGACAGTCGCCATCAACGGAGCGAAGAATGCCGCAATGCTGGCAATCCAGATTTTGGCCGTAGAAGATAAGGACCTGGCCCTTCGTCTGGATCAAGACCGTGAAGCTATGCGCGAGAAGATTCTGACTCAGGATAAAGAACTCCAGGCCCGTCTAGAGGAATTAAACTAATGAGCGGTGTTTTCGGCGTATCCAGAACGAAAAAGCAGGATGTGGCCAAATTGGCCTACTATGCGGCTTTTGCCCTTCAGCACAGAGGTCAGGAAACTTGCGGTATTGCGGTCAATGACCAGGGCGTATTTAAAACTTATAAGGATGTGGGTCTTGCGACCGATGTCTTGGACAAGGAAGCTTTGAGGCGTTTAGGTGAGGGTCAGATGGCCATTGGTCAGAACCTCTACGGAACCAAGATTCAGGTCAACCGCTTCAATGCCCAGCCCATGACCATTAATCATATGAAAGGCACCATGGCCATAGGCCTCGACGGCGCTATTGTCAATGCAGCCAGGCTTCGCAAGGAATTGGAGCTAAAGGGGGTGATTTTTCACTCGGTCAGTGAAGCGGAGATTTTGTCCGGCCAGCTGATTCAAGCCAGGCTCCATGCCGCTTCCATGGAAGATGCGGTGTTGGAAACCATGGCCAAGCTCCAGGGAGCGTATAGTTTTGTCTTAATGACCCCTCAGAAGCTGATCGGTGTCAGAGACCCTTACGGTGTCAGACCCTTATGTATCGGAAAGCTCGATGACGGCTATGTCATCAGTTCAGAGTCTTGTGCCGTTGTGGCTGTCGGTGGTGAATTCGTCAGAGACGTTCGCCCCGGTGAAGTTGTGGTGATTGAAGACGGCGAGCTGACGTCTTATACGGACTACTGCAACGACAAGCCCAAGGCGCTTTGTTCGTTCGAATATATTTACTTTGCTAGGCCGGATTCGGTTGTCGAAGGCAACGGTATCCACGAGACCCGGATGAACTTAGGTAAGCTTTTGGCCAAAGCTCACCCCGTCGATGCCGACGTGGTTATAGGTGTGCCGGACTCCGGTCTCAACGCCGCCATGGGTTACGCCACCGAATCGGGTATTCCTTACGGTATAGGTTTTTTAAAGAATAAGTATATCGGCCGGTCCTTTATCGCACCGGAAATGGAAGAAAGAGAACTCCTGGTTCGTATTAAGTTAAACGCCATTTCCTCCACGGTAAAAGACAAGCGTGTGGTAGTCGTAGATGACTCTATCGTCAGAGGCGTGACTTCGGCCCGTTTTATTCGAATTTTAAGAGAAGCCGGTGCCAAAGAAATTCATGTCAGAAGTTCGGCCCCGCCCTTTATCGATGAATGTTTCTACGGAACCGACATCGACAGTCCCGAGACTCTGATATCCCGCCACCACAGTGAAGAGGAAATCGCAGAGATGATCGGAGCGGATTCCGTGGCTTTCTTGCCGGTAGAAGAACTGATAAAGGCCGTCAAAAAGCCCTGCCCGGGCCTTTGCGACGCCTGCTTTACCGCCAATTACCCTATTGATCCCAGCCCTGCCAAAGAGCCCATGGCCAAGCAGGTATTACAAAGACTCCATGACGGAGACTAATTAGAAGAGGAGTAGACCATGAGTGAGAACAGAGCCAACCGGGCTTATGAAGAAGCCGGAGTGAACCTGGAAGCGGGTTACGAGTCGGTTCGCCGGATTCGTCGCCATATTAAAAATACTTGGCGCCCCGAGGTTTTGTCCGATATCGGAGGATTCGGCGGCATGTTTGCCCCACAAGTGAAGGATATGGAGGAGCCGGTTTTAATCAGCGGTACCGACGGCGTCGGCACCAAGCTCAAGCTGGCGTTCCTTCTAGATAAGCACGACACCATCGGCCAAGATTGTGTGGCCATGTGTGTGAACGATATTATTTGTGCCGGAGCCGAACCCTTATTTTTCTTAGATTACATAGCCTGTGGCAAGAACGACCCGGCCAAAATCGAAGCCATCGTAAAAGGCGTTTCCGACGGCCTGGCTCAAGCCGGTTGTGCCCTAATCGGAGGTGAGACGGCCGAGATGCCGGGCTTCTACCAAGAAGAAGAGTACGACTTGGCAGGCTTTGTAGTAGGCATGGTCGACAAGAAAAAGATTCCCCAAGGCGATACACTTAAGGCCGGCGATAAGCTTATAGGCCTTCCTTCCAGCGGAGTTCACTCGAACGGCTTTTCTTTGGTCCGAAAGATTTTCGATTTGGACAATGAAGATAAGGCCAAAGTCTTGGAAAGCTTAGCCAGAGAAGTTCCCGGCACGTCGCAAGACTTAGGACATGCCCTCTTAGAACCGACCAAGATTTATGTAAAACCTGTCTTAGACCTCTTTTCTAAGATTGAGGTAAAAGGTGTCTCCCACATTACGGGCGGCGGCTTTTATGAAAATATTCCCAGAGCCATTCCCGAAGAATCGGGCTTAAAGGCTTTAATCCATAAGGATTTATTAAAAATCTTACCGCTCTTTTCTTACATTGAAGAAGTCGGCGGCATCAGCGAAGAAGATATGTTCAACACCTTTAACATGGGTGTGGGCATGGTCTTAATCGTAAACGAAGAAAATGTCGACTTGGCATTGGAAAGTCTTAAAGACCAAGGTGCCTATGTCATCGGCGAGCTGGTAGAAGATAAGACAAGTAAGGATCCCATCTTATGGGCATAGAAAAGAAAATTCCGGTCCGTGTAGCGGTCCTGGTATCGGGCGGAGGGACCAATCTTCAAGCCCTCTTAGATCAAGATTTAAGTCCCGGCCAAATCAGCTTAGTCCTATCCAGTAGCGCCAAGGCCTATGCTTTGGAAAGAGCTAACAAGGCTTCGGTCCCGACGGCCGTATGTCGCGGTAAGGATTATGAAAAGCAAATGGCGGACCTCTTAAAAGAACACCGGATAGACCTTGTCGTCTTGGCCGGTTATCTTAAGATATTAACGGCTGACTTCCTGGACACTATCGGTATACCCGTAATTAACGTCCATCCGGCCCTCCTTCCGAAATTCGGCGGCAAGGGCTATTATGGGTTGAAAGTCCATGAGGCGGTTTTGGCTTCGGGCGATACGGTGACCGGAGCCACGGTTCACTATGTCAATGCCGTAACGGACGGAGGACAGATTATCCGCCAAAAGGAAGTCCCGGTGAAGCCCGGCGACACCCCTGAAATTTTACAAAGGCGGGTCATGGAGGAAGCTGAGTGGGTGATTTTGCCTCAGGTGACTCGAGAACTTTGTCAAGATATTGCTAAGAGGAGATAAAGATCATGCCGGAACTGAAAGAAGAGATGAAAGTTTTGGTCGTAGGCGGCGGCGGCAGAGAGCATGCTATTTTAGATGCTCTGTCTAGAAGTCCCTACCGACCCGAACTTTTTGTTGCGCCCGGAAATCCGGGGATGCGGGATTTGGCCCAAGTCCTCCCCGGTGATGTTATGGACTTTGAAGGGATTTTAGAAACCTGCAAGGCTGAGCAAATCGACTTTGTGGTGGTTTCGCCCGATAACCCCTTATGCGGCGGCCTGGTAGACTACCTGGAAGAAGAAGGATTCCCCTGCTTCGGTCCCAGCAAAAAGGCGGCTCGTCTAGAAGGCAGCAAGGCTTTTGCCAAAGCCTTTATGAAAGAACACGGCATCCCCACCGCTTCTTATGAAGTATTTGACAGTGTGGCAGAGGCCAAAGCTTATATTGAGAATAGGTCTGAAGAAGACTTCCCTCTGGTGTTAAAAGCCGACGGTCTGGCGCTCGGTAAAGGCGTCAGTATTTGTCCCGACCAATCAACTGCGCTGGAAGACTTAAAACTTATCATGGAAGACCACAAATTCGGCACATCGGGTGACAAGGTCGTCATCGAAGAATTTATGACCGGACCCGAAGTCAGCCTCCTTTGCCTCAGCGACGGTAAAGATTACAAGGTCCTCCTAAGTTCCATGGACCACAAGGCTGTAGGTGAGGGCAATGTAGGCCCCAATACCGGCGGCATGGGCGTCGTAGCTCCCAATCCTTATTTAACGAAAGATTTAGAAAATCAGGTCGTCCGTACCATCCTGGAGCCCACAATCCGAGGCATGGCGAAAGCCGGTACACCGTTTAAGGGCTGCCTTTTCTTAGGTCTCATGCTGACGGCAGAAGGACCCAAGGTAATCGAATACAATGCCCGTTTCGGTGATCCGGAGGCGGAGGCCATCTTACCCATGCTAAAAAGCGACCTATTAGCGCTACTTGTTGCCTGCCGTAAGGGCAATTTGGCTGATTTTGAAGCCGAATTTTACGATGGGGTTTCACTAACGCTTATGCTTTGCTCTGAAGGTTATCCCGGTTCTTACGAAAAGGGCAAGGTCATTCATTTTGCTCCGGAATTTACGGAAAAGTTAGACAGGGGCGAAATTCATCTTTACCATTCCGGCACGGCTTGGAATGAAGAGCAAAAGGCTTTTGTAACCAACGGCGGCCGGGTTTTGGCCATCAACGCCAGAGGCAAAGACTTAGACGAAGCCAGGGCTTTGACCTACGGAAGTGCTTTAGAAGTCTGCTTTGACGGCGTATTTTACAGACAGGACATAGGCCTCATGGCTTATCCGGATAAATAAAGAAGGAGAAACCTATGATTCACAGGATTTACACAGAGAGACGGCCGGATTTCAGGCAAGAAAATCAGGCTATTCTCTATGATTTCAAATCTCACTTGGGACTGGACTTTTCTGCGGACCTGCGTATTATCAGACGCTACGATGTGGAAGGCTTGGAGAGCGAAGACTTTAAGAGAACCATCCCCCTGGTCTTTGCCGACCCGGTCAAAGACAGCTGGACCCTGGACTGGGACCAATTGGGCGTGACGGACAAGCAGACGGTTATCGCGGTGGAAGCTTTGTCCGGTCAGTTTGATCAGCGTGCAGATTCGGCTATGCAATGTATCCAGTTTGTTTTAGGCAGAGAAGAGCCCCAGGTTCGGACAGCAACCATTTATGTTTTTCCGGAAGCTTTGGCCGATGACGTCAAGGCGGCTATTATCGAAGAATTGGTCAACCCCGTAGAAAATCGTCTGGCCCAATTAGAGCCCGTCAACAGGGTGAAGGACATCAGCCTCAAGCCCGAACACGTGAAAATCTTAGACGGTTTCCGTGATATGAAGGAAGGCGCCGAGGTCTGGCTGGACCGTTTAGGCTTGGCCATGGATCAGGCCGATTTGGAGATGGTCCGCGATTATTTCAAGGAAGAGGGCAGAGACCCCAGTATTACCGAAATTCGCATGATTGACACCTACTGGTCCGACCACTGCCGTCACACGACTTTTAACACCCAGTTGACCGATATTAATATTGAAGATCCCCTGGCCAAAGAGAGTTTTGATCTCTACCTTCAAGGCCGGAAGAATTTAGGCAGAACCAAGCCCATCAGCCTGATGGATTTGGGTACGCTGGCGGCCAAAGAATTAAAGGCCCAAGGCCTCCTGACTCAGTTAGACGAGTCGGAAGAAATCAACGCCTGTACGGTTAAAGTTAAGGTAGAAGTCGAAGAGACCGGTGAAGAGGAAGATTGGCTTCTCTTATTTAAGAATGAAACCCACAACCATCCGACCGAAATCGAGCCCTTTGGCGGTGCGGCGACTTGTTTGGGCGGTGCTATTCGTGACCCCTTATCCGGCAGAGGCTATGTTTACCAAGCCATGCGGGTGACCGGCGCAGCCGACCCCTATACCACACCGGAAGAGACACCGGAAGGCAAACTCCCTCAGCGCCGTATCATGCAGCAGGCGGCTCAGGGCTATTCCTCTTATGGCAACCAGGTCGGTGTGCCTTCAGGTTTAGTAGACGAAATTTACCATCCGGGCTACTTGGCTAAACGTTTGGAATGCGGTGCGGTCGTAGCGGCTGTTCCGGCGGACCAAGTGGTACGTAAAACGCCTCAGGATGGCGACTTAGTCATCCTTATCGGCGGCAGGACCGGTCGTGACGGCTTAGGCGGGGCTACCGGATCTTCTAAATCACATACTACCGAATCTGTAGAAACCTCTGCAGCCGAAGTTCAAAAAGGTAATCCGCCTCAAGAGCGTTCCATTATGAGGCTCTTCCGCAAGCCCGAGGTCAGCAGCAAGATTAAGCGTTGTAACGACTTCGGTGCCGGTGGTGTGGCGGTTGCTATCGGCGAGTTGGCCGACGGCCTTAAGATTAATTTGGACTTAGTTCCTAAGAAATATTCCGGCTTAGACGGTACGGAAATTGCCATTTCCGAATCCCAGGAGCGTATGGCCCTGGTCATCGATCCGGCCGACGAAGCCTTTTTTAAGGCCAAAGCCGAAGAGGAAAACGTAGAGTGTACAGTGGTTGCCCGTGTCACGGCCGACCCCCGTGTGGTCATGGAATGGCAGGGCCAAAGACTGGTGGACTTAAGTCGGGCTTTCCTAGACTCCAACGGTGCTCCTAAATTCCAAAGTGTAGAAGTCCGAGAGGCTAGGACCATCTGCTTCCCCCACAGCTGGGACGGTAGTTTAGAAAAGACCTTAGAAAATCTGGTCCAAGACCTCAACGTGGCGTCCAAAGCCGGCCTAATCGAGCGTTTCGACGGGACCGTCGGTTCCAGATCGGTCCTTTTGGCCTTAGGCGGCAAGACGTCCAGGACTCCGGTTCAGGCTATGGCGGCCAGATTGCCCAGACTGGGCAAACCCACCGATGCAACATCGGTCATGTCTTATGCTTATAACCCTTACTTGAGTGAGCAAGACGAGTATGCCGGTGCCTATCTGGCTGTCTTGGAATCCGTGGCAAGACTTATTGCTACCGGCGGCCGCAAGGAAGAAACCTGGCTAAGCTTCCAGGAATACTTCCAATCCTTGAGAGATAACCCTCAGACCTGGGGTTCACCCATGGCCAGCCTCTTAGGAGCCTACCAAGCACAAAAGGACCTCAGCCTGGCTTCTATCGGCGGCAAGGACTCCATGAGCGGGACTTTCGAGGATCTTCATGTTCCGCCGACCTTAATTTCTTTTGCAATTTCATTAACCAACGGAGCTAAAGTCGTCTCGCCCGAAGTGAAGGAAGCCGGAACTTATCTGATCCAATTAGACTTAGCCAGAAATGAGCGTTACCTGCCTTCCAAAGAAGATATCTTGAAGACATTGGCGCTGGCCCAGGCCTGGATTCAGTCGGGTCAAGTGCTGAGTGCTTCGACAGCTTCCTACGGCGGACCTTTGGAGCAAATTTTCAAAGCTTTAGTCGGTAACCGCATGGGTTTCGAATTTGACGAAGGCCTGGCTAAAAATCCGGAAGCCCTCAAGAGTCTTTTAGACTGGCATTACGGCAGCTTTATTTTCGAAGTAAGAGAAGAGCAGCTTGAGACCTATGCCGCTGAAGCCGAAAAAGAAGGCCTTATTTTCCGAATCTTGGGTAAAACTTTGGCCGAGCCCGTTATTTGCTGCAGAGACGAAAAAATTTCGCTTTCTAAGCTACAGGTAAAGTGGGAAGGCGTCTTGGAGGATGTCTATCCGACACAATTAAGTCAGGGCGTAGAAGTCGGCCAGATTAAAGATGCTTGGCGTCCGGAAGCGGATCTAAACAAATCCGGTACTGAAAAAGATTACACGGCCGTATCGGTCCTGCCTAAGGGTCTGGCCAGACCTAAGATTGTCATCCCCGTATTCCCGGGTACTAATACCGAAGAGGAGACGGCCCGAGCCTTCCGTGAAGCCGGCGGCGATGCCGAAATCCTCATTATCAAAAATCTTACTCTGGACGCCTTGAATCAAGGTTTGAGAGAGACTGAAAAGGCCCTTAAAGAGGCACAAATCCTCTTCATTCCGGGAGGCTTCTCCGGTGGTGACGAGCCCGACGGTTCAGGTAAATTTATCAATGCCTACTTCAGAAATGAAAACTTACAGGCAGCTATTATGGAACTCTTGAGAGAACGAGACGGACTGGTCGGCGGTATTTGTAACGGCTTCCAGGCTTTGGTCAAATTAGGACTTCTGCCCTATGGCGAAATCCGCCTTCTGGACGAGAGTGCACCTACATTGGACCAGAACTTAATCGGACGCCACCAGGCGATGCTGGTTACGACTAAGGTTCAGACGAACCGCTCACCCTGGTTAAGCCAGTATGAGATTGGGGAGACCCACCAAGTAGCAATATCCCACGGCGAAGGTCAGTTCAGAGGACCTGAAGAACTTATCGACCGTCTGTTCAAAAACGGTCAAGTTGCTACCCAGTATGTCGATGAGAACGGACAGGCTAGCATGGATATTTGTTTTAATCCCAACAGTTCTATGGCGGCTATTGAAGGTCTGATCTCGGAAGATGGCCGGGTCTTTGGCCGGATGGGCCACAGTGAACGTATGGTTCCGGGGACGCTGAAAAACAGCGGCAACCCTTTCCAAAAGTCAAACGTATTTGCCGGAGCAGTTCAGTACTTTACTGAGATGTAAGAGTGAAAGAAGGAAAAAGAGACAATGGAATTATTGTACAGCGGTAAAACAAAAGATGTGTATAAGTTAGACGACCATACCTGTCGCCTGCAGTTTAAGGACTCGGTGACCGGCAAGGACGGCAAGTTCGATCCCGGCGAAAATCAGGTCGGCCTGGAAATTGAAGGCATGGGTTCTTTGAACCTCCGTGTTTCGACGATGTTCTTCCAAGAATTGGAGAGACGTGGCATTAACACCCACTTCATCGCTTCTAATTTAGAAGAGGGAACCATGGACGTCTACAAGGCCAAAATGTTCGGCAAAGGGCTCGAGATTATCTGCCGTTTCAGAGCGGTCGGTTCTTTCTTACGTCGCTATGGTCTTTATGTAGAAGAAGGCCAAAAGCTGGACCGCTATGTGGAAGCCACGCTTAAAGACGATGCACGTCAAGACCCCTTGGTGACCATCGACGGATTGGAAATCTTGGGCATTATGAACAAAGATGAGTACCAGGCCATCAAGAAGTCAACCAGAGAAATTGCTCAGGTTGTTCAGGAAATCTTGGCCAACAAGGACCTGGAACTTTACGATATCAAGTTCGAATTCGGTAAGACCGAAGACGGCAAAATTATCTTGATTGACGAGATTTCTTCCGGCAACATGCGTGTTTACCAAGGCGATAAGAAGCTCGATCCAATTGAATTATCCGAGATTCTGCTGGGCTAATTTATCTGCCAAAATTTTAAGAGATTAAGTAAAGAGGTCGGCTCCGATGCCCTATCGGGACCGGCCTTTTTTGTACCTGTTTCGGTTGTTAAGTACAAAAGGGTGTAGTAAAGTATTAGCGCAATAAAGATAGGACTCAAGAAAGTAGATAAGGAGGAACTCATGGACGACTATCACAGTTGTTGCCGAGAAGCTATTAGAAACAGAAAACTAAATAGCCCTATAGGGAGTTTCGACTTAGATGGAGATTGGGTCTAGTACGCATTCTTGTGCTTAAGATAGCTTAACTCCGTAGGGTTCCGAATGAAAGTGAAGAGAGCTCTAGCATGGCTTAGAGTATCGGACAAGGCATAAGGAGTTTAAGACATGAGAAGAACAAGAAAGACTAAACGCAGCACTGCCGGAGTGGATTTGGCAAGATTTGCCGCCATGGACAGCCGAGAAGTCCTGGATTTTTATAAGACACGCCAGGACGGTTTGACTTCGGAGGAGGTCGAGGCGGCCAGAGAAGCACACGGATCGAACGTTATCACCGACGACTATAAGGATACGGTCTGGTCCAGGTTGTTTGATGCTTTAATTAATCCCTTTAATATTATTTTACTGGTAATTGCGATTATCACCTTCGTTACGGACATTCTTTTACCGGCTGAGAAAGACTATCTGACCTTTATCATCATCTTACTTTTGGTCCTAGTCTCGAGCTTAATTTCTTTTGTCCAGGCTCAGACGTCCAGTCAGGCCATCGACAAGCTGACCCGGCAAATTACCAATACCTGTCACGTTTATCGAGACGGCGGCAATCTGGTAGAGATTCCACAAAGCGAGCTGGTACCGGGCGATATTGTCCACTTGGGTGCCGGCGATATGCTTCCGGGAGATGTTCGTTTCATCAGGACTAAGGATACGTTTATCGGCCAGTCGGCCTTGACCGGTGAGTCTACACCAGTGGAGAAGTTTTCTCATGATTTACAGGCAAACAGCTACGGCCTGACCGACTTGGACAACATCGGCTTCATGGGCTCCAACATGATTTCCGGAGCCGCACGGGCGGTGACTTTGGCCACGGGCGACGACACTTATCTGGGGCGGATGGCCAAATCGCTTACCGGTGACCGGGCCAAAAACAGCTTCGAGCGCGGCATTGAAGACATCAGTCATCTCTTGATTAAGATGATGCTGGTTATGGTCCCCATTATTTTCCTGATTAATTTCCTGGGCAAGGGGGATTGGTTCAGCTCCTTGGTTTTTGCGGTCAGTATTGCGGTAGGGCTTACGCCGGAAATGCTGCCCGTTATCACCAATACAACTTTGGCCGTGGGTGCTCAAAACATGGCCAAACAAAAGGTTATTGTCCGCAATGCCAGCGCCATCCAGTCTTTCGGTGAGATGGATGTCTTATGTACAGACAAGACCGGAACCCTGACCGAAGATAGAATTGTCTTGGAGAAATACATCGACCTCCACGGTAAGGACGATACCAGGGTCCTTCGCCATGCCTATCTCAATGCTTATTTCCAAACGGGTATGAAAAACCTGATTGATGTGGCTATTATCCATCGGTCCGAGACCTATGAGCTACAGGAATTATTAGACAAATATAAGGCTGTGGACGAAGTCCCTTTTGACTTTACACGCCGGAGAATGAGCGTGGTTCTGGAAGACCATACCGGCAAGCGTCAGCTTATCACCAAGGGCGCAGTAGAAGAGATGATTAGCATTTCGTCGTTTATTGAACTGGACGGACAGGTCTACCCTCTGGACGAAGAGAAAATTGCCATTGCCCGAAACACTTATGAGAAGTTTAACCACGCCGGTCTTCGCATGATTGCCGTGGCTCAGAAAAACGATATACCGGACAGCCTTCACTTCAGCGTGGACGACGAATCCGACATGGTCCTGATCGGCTTCATGGGTTTTTTGGATCCGCCGAAGAAAAGTGCGACCCCGGCTATTGAAGCTTTGGCCGACCATGAGGTTAGGACGGTTGTACTAACCGGGGACAGTGAAGGTGTGGCTATCAAGGTTTGTAACGAAGTCGGTATTGATACAAGTGAAGTTCTCCTGGGTGTAGACCTGGAAAAGATGGACGATGAAGAGCTGGGCAAGAAGGTAGAAACTTGTAGCCTTTTCGCCAAGTTAGACCCGCAGCAAAAAGAACGTGTGATTCAAGCTTTCCAGGCCAAAGGTCACACGGTAGGCTTCCTGGGCGACGGTATCAACGATGCGCCCGCGCTACGCCAGGCCGATGTCGGTATTTCGGTCGACTCCGCTGTAGATATCGCTAAAGAGACTGCCGATATCGTCCTTTTGGAAAAGGATCTCATGGTCTTAGAAAGAGGCGTTCTGGAGGGACGCAAGACGTTCGGCAACATTATGAAATACATGAAGATGGCTACTTCCGGAAACTTCGGAAACATCATTTCGGTTATGGTGGCTAGTATCTTCTTGCCTTTCTTACCCATGAAGCCTGTTCACCTTTTAACCCAAAACCTACTGAACGACTTCGCACAGATGGGCATGCCTTTTGACGGCGTGGACCAGGAATATCTTAAAGAACCTAAATCCTGGGATCTTCAGGGCATTCGCCATTTCATGCGCTGGTTGGGCCCGGTCTCGACGGTTTTCGATATCCTGTGTTATTTGATTTTGTGGTTTGTAATGGGCTTTAACAGCATAGGGCAGGCTGCAGCCTTCCAAGCCGGTTGGTTTATCTTTGGGACCTTATCTCAAATTGCCATCATTCATATGATTCGTACAGGCAAGGTACCTTTTGTGGAAAGTATGTCATCCACCCGGCTGACCCTATCGACATTGCTTATTTCGGTGATAGCCGTGCTTATCTCATTTAGTGACTTTGCCATAGCTTTTGATATGTTGCCCATGCCTTTACGTTTTGCGCCCTGGCTGATTTTGCTTCTTTTGGCCTATATGTTGACCGTCCAACTGGTTAAAGGCATCTACATCAAGCGCTACGGCGAATGGATTTAATTTTGGGCTCAGCATATATTGTGTTTATCGGTATAATGAGGCTATCGAATAAATCTTTAGCAGACCGTTAACTTAAATTAGAAGGAGGTTAAGCTAATGATTATTGACAAGATTAAAAATTTGGACCGCTATGTTGACCTGGTTAAGGGCTTGGACAAAGTCGTAGAGTGCCTGACCGAAGAGGGAAAAATTGACCGAGAAAAACTTGAAGCTTCGGATGTGGTCAGCATGTATAACCAGGGAACTTCCAGGCCCAAGGACGAACCGGCTTTCGAAGCACACAGGAAAAATGCCGACCTCATGCTCATCTTGAGCGGGCAAGAGGAAATGGAGTTTTTGGCCGAAGAGGATATGGTGGAGACCCTGCCTTACGATGAAGAAAAAGATATCTGCTTTTTTAAAGGCAGAGGTTGGCCGGTTAGGGCTCTAATCCCGGAAGACTATTTCTATATTGTTTTCCCGGGCGAAGGCCATAAACCTTGTGTGCATTATAGAGATTCGTATTCTTTCGAGAAATTCGTGGTGAAATTGCCGCAATAGGTGAAATTTAGGAGAAGAGAGGACTAGTCCCGAGTGGCTAGTCTTTCTTTATTTTTTATTGTTTTTGGAGAATGATAAGTTATGGGACGGCGTTTTAAGTTTGAGAAGTCCGGTCTTACGGTATTCGTTTTGGCCTTGGTGCTGGCCTTGAGCGCTTGTGGTGGCTCGACCGACTATGATTCGAATATCAAGTCTGACGGAGTTTCAGATCCGGGAGTGGTAATGCTTAGCCAGACTAGGAATAAATCCGAGACCGGGGCGTCTTCTGAACAAATATCAAAGACTTCAAAGTCGACTTCACAAGTAACAAGTAAAACGTCGAGTACAAGCAGCAAAGCAAGTGAAAGTTCTTCGTTAGAAAAAGAAACTAGCACGACTAAGGTGACGCAGTCTAGTACGACTAAGGCAGAGCCTACACCGGTTGTAACAACTACGAATAAAACGACGCAGGCCACGTCTCCGTCACCGACAACTAAAGCAACTGCGGCAGCTGCTACAACAACAACTACTACGAAGGCGACAACTCTACCTGCAACGCCCACTCCGGAACCGACTCCCATACCTACACCGCAGCCGACGCCTACACCCGAGCCTGTTGTAGTAGCACCGCCTGATAATTCTGCTTCTTATGTCGCTAACACAAACACGGGAAAATTCCACAAAGCCGGATGCTCTAGCGTAAACAAGATGAAGGACGAACATAAAAAGTATTTTTCTACACGTGAGGATGCAATAAAAGATTTTGTGCCTTGTAAGATTTGTAAGCCGTAGCTTGGGGTGGACGTGGCTTAGGAATAACGATTTATTTGACAGGAGCTTATCGGTTAAGTATAATTCTTTAAGCTTGACGAAGGTCAGCGAGAGGGGCGGTTAGCTCAGTTGGTTAGAGTGCCTGCTTGACATGCAGGAGGTCGTTGGTTCGAGCCCAATATCGCCCACCATATTTGCCCTCGAGGTTTAGGCCTCGGGGGTTTTTTGTTGTGGAAAT
>CAYFQG010000015.1:0-32262 GCA_964345295.1 uncultured Oscillospiraceae bacterium
GCCGGGATGCGGTTTTATAAGGGCGGAGAAGTCGTAGAAAGCTCGAACCTTACCATCTATCAAGCTTCCGCCTTGCCCCCTTCTTATGCCAACGGCCTGATGCTAAGCACCAGAATTATGGCCTATGCCATGCTGGGTGTGGTTTTCGGTTTGACGACCCAAAACGATGAAATGATTGCTTCGGCAATCCAGCAAGGCCGGATGAAACCCGAGATGGCCTACGGTATCCTGGCCTCGGTCCACCTGCTTCCTACCATATTCGATGGTCGGAGTTTTTGGCCATGGCCATGGAGGCCAGAGGTTTCTCCAATGAACGTACATCTTATCTGAAGATGAAAGTACGTCCTACAGACATTCTCTTCGCGGCAGGCCTACCTTTAAGTGTTGCACTTTTTGCCATTGCGGCACGCTTCTTCTAGCTTTTTTCAGACAAAATTATCCTCAGGAATAAGGCTTTGCCTTATGCTATACTAGCCCCGCACGATTATGTAGGAAAAGAGGATAATTGTTTGGATCAGACCGTACAAAAGCACAAGGCTTCGTATATTCAAAAGCTCGCCTTGGCCGGCCTTCTAATCGCCCTGAATCTTGTTTTATCGAGATTTTTGGCCGTTTATGTGGGTTCTTCCAGGATCAGTTTAGCCCTGGTGCCCATCCACTTCGGAGGCTATCTTTTAGGACCTATCTGGGGTCTGGCTTTGGCCGGTGTCAGTGACCTTTTGGGTATCTTCATTAATACCGGCGGACTTATGCCGCATGTGGGCATCACCTTGACCTTTGCCTTGAGAGGTCTTTTGGCCGGTTTGCTTTCCACCTACCCGACTTGGAAACTCAATATGAGTCGGATTTCTCTTACGATCGCGCTCGACACGCTGATTTGTTCTTTGGGACTTATGAGCTTGTGGATGAGTCAATTAAAGCACCTTCCTTATTACGTGGTTCTTTTGTCCAGACTGCCCGTGGCGCTGATTCAGGCGGTCGTTCTGGTTTTGGCCGAGGGACTATTGATGAGGGGTTTGGATAAGGTCATCAAGTGGCCCGACAACATGAGAGATTAGACACCGAGCATTTTGCTCACATATAAAAGATTGGAAAAGGTACGCATATGTCAGATTATAATTTCAAGGCAATTGAGAAAAAATGGCAACAATTTTGGGAAGAGGATAAGACCTTCCGGGCGGAGGATTATTCGGATAAGCCCAAGTATTACTGTCTGGTCGAGTTCCCTTACCCCTCCGGCCAGGGCCTTCACGTAGGCCACCCCAGGTCCTATACTGCGCTGGACTTGGTCGCCAGGAAGAAACGCCTCGAAGGCTACAATGTTCTCTATCCCATGGGCTGGGATGCTTTCGGTTTGCCGACCGAAAACTATGCCATCCAGCATAATATTCATCCGGCCAAAGTCACCCATGACAACGTAGCCCACTTTAAGAAACAGCTTCAGTCTTTAGGTTATTCTTTTGACTGGGACCGTGAGATTAATACCACTGATCCTAATTATTATAAGTGGACCCAGTGGATTTTCCTCCAGCTCTTTAAACACGGTTTAGCCTACAAACAAAAGATGACCGTCAATTGGTGCCCGTCTTGTAAGGTCGGTCTGGCCAACGAGGAAGTGGTGGACGGTGCCTGTGAGCGTTGCGGTACTCCGGTAGAGCACCGGCAAAAAGAACAGTGGATGCTGAAAATTACCGCCTACGCCGACCGTCTTATCGATGATTTAGATGATTTGGACTTTATTGACCGGGTTAAGACCCAGCAGAAAAACTGGATTGGCCGGTCGCACGGTGCCGTGGTGGATTTTAAGACGACAACTGATCAGACCATTCAGATTTACACCACAAGGCCCGATACGCTTTTCGGCGCAACCTATATGGTCCTGTCTCCCGAACATGCCTACCTTAATGACTGGAAAGCGATTCTTAAAAATGTCAAAGAAGTCGAAGACTACCAGGCTTTTGCCAAGCAGAAATCGGACTTCGAGAGAACCGAACTCAATAAGGAGAAAACCGGTGTTCGCTTGGACGGCGTCGAAGCCATCAACCCCGCTACGGGCAAGACTATCCCGATTTTTATTTCGGACTATGTCCTGGCCACTTACGGTACCGGGGCTATTATGGCGGTTCCCGGCCATGACGACAGAGACTATGCCTTTGCCAAAAAATTCGACCTCCCTATTGTGGAAGTTGTGGCGGGCGGTGACCTGAGCCAGGGCGCCTTCACAGATATCTCGGAAGGGACCATGATTAATTCCGACTTCCTGAACGGCCTTTCCGTTTCCGATGCTATCGAGACCATGCTGAAGTGGTTGGAAGATAAGGGCATAGGCAAAAAGCAAACCAATTTTAAGTTGAGAGACTGGGTTTTCTCCCGCCAGCGCTATTGGGGAGAGCCCATCCCCGTGGTTCACTGTGACAAGTGCGGTTATGTCCCCTTACCGGAAGACCAGCTGCCTTTGGTTCTGCCCGAGGTAGAATCCTTTACACCGTCCGACGACGGTCAGTCGCCTTTGGCCAAAGCCACCGACTGGGTGCATACGACCTGTCCTAAGTGCGGCGGTCCCGCCATGCGTGAGACCGACACCATGCCGCAGTGGGCCGGATCTTCCTGGTACTTCATGCGCTTTATCGATCCTCATAATGACGAAGCTTTGGCCGACTTCGATAAGCTTCAATACTGGCTTCCCGTAGACTGGTATAACGGCGGTATGGAGCACACAACCCTCCACTTACTCTATTCCAGATTCTGGTATAAGTTCCTCTATGATTTGGGTGTGGCACCGACCAAAGAACCCTATCAGAGACGTACTTCACACGGGATGATTTTGGGCGAGAACGGCGAGAAGATGAGTAAGTCCAGAGGTAACGTGGTCAATCCCGACGATATTATCGACATTTATGGAGCAGATACATTAAGACTCTACGAGGTCTTCATCGGAGACTTCGAGAAGGTCGCTACCTGGAATACCCAGTCTATCAAGGGCTCTAAGCGTTTCTTGGATAGGCTCTGGGTCCTGCAGGATATGGTAAAACCGGGAGATGCCTACTCGGCCAAGCATGAAACACTCATGCATCAAACGATTAAGAAGGTGGGGTCGGATATCGATGAGCTCAAAGGCAACACCGCCATTGCTCAGCTGATGACCTTGCTGAACCAATTCTACGATGCGGGCGAATTAAATGAAGCGGAGTATAAGACTTTCCTCATCCTGGTCAATCCCTTCTGTCCCCATATTACAGAAGAGCTTTGGGAGAGAGCAGGCTATGAAGGCCATATTTCGGATCAAAACTGGCCCCTTTATGATGAAGCTAAGACCGTTGAAGATACAGTGGAGATTGCGGTCCAGGTGAACGGCAAGGTCAGAGGCCGGGTCGTGATTACAATCGACATGGAAAAAGATCAGGTCCTGGCTTTGGCCAAAGAAGACGAAAGTGTTAAACGAAACATAGAAGGTAAGTCCATTGTAAAGGAGATTTACATCCCCGGCAGGCTGGTTAACATCGTGGTCAAGTAGCTTTTACCTAGTAAAAAGAGCAATCTCTCTTATCTAAGCGTAAAGTAGAGACAAGTATATTACGTGTTTTCCTAGCTATTTGCATGAAATTATTCAGTTCGATTGGTGTAGTTTGCTAGGAAAAAAGAAATTCTTTATAATTAGGCGTATTGAGTAACATGTAAGTGTTGGATAAGTCTATTCTTATGTGAGACGAGGAGAGCAAGTATGAGAAAAAAGATTGGAAGAAAAATCTACGACACAGATAAGAGTGACTATATCGGCCGTAACAGTGAAGGCCTATATGGTGACCCGACGGGGTTCGAAGAATTCATGTATAAGAAGGGTCTAGCAGACTTTTTCCTTCTCGTATCGGGCGGTCCCGAATCCCAGTATCCTACCGAAGACATCCTGCCCTTATCCGTTGAAGATGCGGAAGAGTGGATTGGCCGAGTCTTAGGTGCGGAAGCAGTGGCTGAATTCGTAACCGATAAGGACAGAAATCCTGCTCCGGCTAAGAAGACTCCCGCTAAGAAATCGACTACAAGCAAGAAGACTTCTACCAAGAAGACCAAGGAAAGCAAGACACAAAAGAAGTAAATACTTCAGTTAAAATTAGCAAATTGTTTAAACCTCCTGACGCAAATCGGGAGGTTTTTTCTATAGTTTTAACTTTCATGTGCTAGGCTAATAAAGTGAAAAATCTGATATTAGAAGGACAAAACCTTATGGATGAAGCAATGAAAACGCTCTATATTTCGGACTTGGACGGAACCCTCTTGAATCCCGAGGCCCTTCTAAGCCCATCGGCAGCCGAACGTTTGAATGAGCTCTTGGCTAAGGGCCTGGTCTTTTCGGTAGCTACAGCGAGAACGGCTGCGACGGCGGCCGACTTGGTCAAGCCTTTAAACCTGAGCCTCCCCATTATCTTGATGAACGGTGTGGCTGTTTACGATACCAAGACGAAGACCTATGTAAAAGAACACCCCATGACCAGAGAGACGGTCCAAGAGGTGTTTAAGATTTTAGAAAAGTTTAATACGCCGGGTTTTGTTTATTCCATCGTTGACCATAAGCTCATGTGCTATGAACCGCCTAAGTTAAACGCTCGCATGGCCGCCTTTATGAAAGAACGTAAAAGGGACTACGGCAAAGTTTTTACGCCCATCAGCTCTTATGATGCGACCAAAGATAAGGATGTCATCTATTTTACCGTGATTGACGAGGAAAAGGCTTTGGCCAAAACCTACGAGGCTGTCCGTAAGCTCCCGGGCGTTAACGCACTTTTCTACGAAGATATCTACAATGACGGCTATTTTCTGGAAATCTATGCCAAAGGCGTATCCAAGGGGCAGGCGGCTCTCTGGCTCAAGCAAGAAGCCCATGCCGATCGTCTGGCGGTCTTCGGAGATAACTTAAATGACCTTTCCATGATGGAGCTGGCCGACTTTTCCTATGCTACAGCCAATGCCAAAACAAAGGTTAAAGAGATGGCGGACCTGGTCATCGGTCCCAACAGTGAAGATTCGGTTGTAGGTGTCTTGGAAGAGGCCATGGCTTTTGGTTCTTGAGAGAGAATGTTGTATTATTAATAAAAGATTTTAGGCCATGTTTTGGCATTAGAAGGATTCGATATTATGGCAATTATTGACTTAAAGGATGCACTTACCCGAGGCCAAAGGACCAAGGGTTCGGTTTGTATTACCCAGACGCCCCAGGTGAGGAGCGGCAAGAAAAACGACTTTATGGTCGGCCGCTTTGTGAATCAGGACCAGGACGTGGAGTTTAAGATTTGGGACGAATATATTTATGGTCAGGTCCTGGAATACGGTACAGGCGTCTACCAGGCCGATGTGGAAGGATCCGAATTTAACGGCCAGAAATACCTGACTGTTCACCGAATTGAACCCGAATTAGATCCTGCTATTAAGAAAGAAGATTTCCTGGAAAAGGTGCCTTCCGACAATATTATGCTGATGTGGAAGGAAATTCGTAAGCAGTTGACCGCTCTGGGCGTCAAGCAGGAGTGCTGGAACCTAATCGATGCCATTATTAACGCTCCGGAACTAGAGGGACGCTTTATGACCGAGGGTGCGGCCGTGTCCCACCACGACAGTCTCATCGGCGGCCTGGTCCACCATACGCTGAAGATGCTCCGTATCCTCATTGCTTTGGTCAAAAACAACGTTTATTTAAAAGACCACGTAGATCTTTTGACCATGGGTGTCTTTCTGCACGATATCGGTAAAGTTTTCGAATATAATGAGCTTGAAATGGGCCCTTACTGGTACGCCAACCACCGCGTCCGGGGCATTGAATATGTGTCGAAGTTTAAGGATGACATCATTGCGGCTTATAACGAGGCCTTTTATCGTCAACTCCAGTCCATCATCATCGGTCACCACGGAGAGTTCGGCGACAGGCCTACGACCGTGGCTGCAGGAATCGTCCATTACATCGACACCGTTGAGAGCCAGGTTACCGAACTCATCGATTTGGAGAAAAAGTCTTCGGACAAGAAGATTTATATTCGCGATTGGGGTTATTTGGCAGGCCTGGATTACTGAGGAGGTAGCGTATGTCCCCTTGGATTCTACTTTATGATGCAACCTATATTTTCGTTATCCTGGGTTCCATCGTCGTCATTATGGCGTCCGCTTACATGAAGTCGGTCTATAGAACTTATAGCCGGATTCCCAGCCAGAGAGGCCTTACCGGCGATGATGTTGCCAACATGATCCTGCGCTACGGAGGCGTACACGATGTGAGGATTCAGTCGGTGGCGGGCCAATTGACCGACCACTATAATCCCAGGGATAAGACTTTGAACCTGTCGCAGGCGTCCAGACAGCGTTCCAGCCTGGCTGATTTGGGCGTGGCGGCTCATGAATGCGGCCATGCACTCCAGCATAACCAGCAGTATTTCCCCTTGCAGATTCGTAACTTCCTGGTTCCTATTACCAATGTTGGTGCGAAATTAAGCTGGCCCATCATTCTGGTCGGCATGCTGATGGGCTTTGACCGTAATATCATGAACGTAGGTATTTTCCTTTTTGCCATCGTCTTTATCTTCCAGCTGGTGACCTTGCCCGTGGAATTTAATGCTTCAGCCCGGGCTATTAAAGCACTGGAAAGCTATAACGTTCTAAGTCCGCAAGAGCTAAATGGGACCCGTAAGGTCTTAAGAGCCGCTGCTCTGACTTATGTTGCGTCTGCAGCCGCTACCTTCCTCCAGCTGTTCCGTCTCATCCTTTTAACGAACCGGAACAATCGCGATTAACGCCGGCTTTCTGAGAAACGTCTTTGTGATGAAGTCCAAGCGTTTGTTTTTAGCCATACCCTGTTCGGAGGAGACCGGTCTTGTGTTGAGGCAAAATGCGCTCAGCCTTAAGACACTTGGCCGGGGCCGCTTGATGCGAGAAGAAACCTATCATGTCACTATGGTCTTTATAGGGGAGACCGACCGTTTATCGGATGTAGAAGAGAGTCTTAAAGAATTGGTCATCCCTAAGTTCTCGCTGGCCTTTACCGGTCCGGGATATTTTAAGGGAGCCAAGGGCCTTATGGTTTATCAGGGGGGCAAGAAGTCAGAGATTTTGCAAGAAACTTTTAACAGCCTAATTCGTAGCCTGGATAAAAGGGCTTTCTCGGACTTGCCGTCGGGTTATACACCGCATGTGACCTTGGCCAGGCGTTATATTCCGGACGAAAAAGACCTTTGGCTAGAAAAAGCCCGTGCTAGTTTCATCCGTCCTAAACCGCAACCGGTGGACCGTATCTATCTTTATGAATCCAAGCTTAGCGCCCAAGGACCGACTTATATTCCTTTGGCCTATCAGACCTTAGCCTAAGTGTTTATCTTAGGCTTTTTCTTTGTCTATATATTTCTCTCTAAAGTATTGGTAAAGGGTTGTTTTTAGCATGCCGTTATAAAGTTTTCGTCTCTTGTCGGCTTTTCGACCCGTATCTTCTTCGAAATCCGCCATGGTAATAACGCTTAGGCGTGTTCCGGGCTTGGTAAAACGGCCGTCCGGATAAAAGGCCAGCCGGCCCAGAGCTTGATTAATCCTACGGACGTCTTCCGGCTCGGCCATACGTTCGCCGTAAGGAGGATTGGCCACGAAGAGGATCTTTTCGGCTTGATAGGTCTTCTGAATCCTTTGGGAATCCAGCTCAAACAAGTCCCGCATCGAAAAATCAATGAGCTTTTCCACGCCGGCTCTTCTGGCATTCTCGCGAGCGACTTTAATATTTCTGGCATTGATATCGGAACCGGCCAAAAGCACTTCACCGATACTGTCCGGGTCCTCCTCGGCCAAAGCCTTAGCCCTGACTTCATCAAAGGCGGTCTTATCTAAAAAAGGCCAGTTTTCACCCGAGAAAGATCTTTTGGTGCCCGGTAGAATATTGGCCATCTCCATAGCCGCTTCAATTAAGAATGTCCCCGATCCGCAGCAGGGGTCGTAGAGCAGTTCTCCTGAAAAAGGATTGTAACGGCTGAGGTCCAAAATCCCGTAGGCCAAAGTTTCTTTTATAGGGGCCAGACCTGCCTGGAGTCTGTAAGACCTTTTGTGAAGACCGGTACCGGTAGTGTCTATGGCCAGATGCACCCGGTCGTTTAATATGGCATAGGAGATTTGGAGTTGGAGATAAGAAGAATCTTCTTCCAGAGAGGAATCTTCGTTTAAGCCCCAGGCTCTTTGTAAGGACAAGACAATGGCCTTCTTAATGGTGGATTGGATAGCGGAATTGGCATAGAGCTTGGATTTACGGTTGTAGCCTTTGACCACAAAGGCGGCCTTCTTGGGAATCCAGCGGGACCAATCCATTTGACGCACCTGATCGAAGAGTTCGTCGAAGCTTTCAGCTCCGAAGCTTTCAATCTGCAGTTGGACTCTCTCGGCAGTACGAAGACCGATATTACATAAGGCGACAGCTTGGGACAGCGAAGCCCGGTCCTGGGCCACATCAACTGTGACCAGGGCGTTATCTTTATGGATGGCCTCCGGTGAAAAACCTAAATTCTCTAGTTCTTTACCTAAAACAGATTCTAAGCCCATGAGGACGGGTAAGGTGATTTTATACATGTTTTGTCAGCTCCTTTGGTAATTAGCTGCGGTTTCTTATAGACTCACGCTCTATTGCCAAGACCACTATAATGCTTTTAGCAAATGTTGGAAAGTAAGGGTATAGACATATGGAGGTTATTTCGCTGAAGCCCCGAAGCTACTGTAAGGGCGTGGTTTTGGCCATCCGTAAGGCCTTAGAGACCAAGGCACAGCACCCGGATAAGACCGTTTCGGTCCTGGGTAAGATTGTCCATAACCAGTATGTAGTGGATGCCTTGGAGAAAAAAGGTATTCATACCATAGACCGGCCGGGCCTTAGTCGGGAAGAGCTTTTGGACCTGGTGCCGCCGGGTATTGTCATTTTTACCGCCCACGGGATTTCGCAGTCGGTTTACCGCAAGGCGCAAGCCTTGGGCTTGGAAATTGTTGACGCGACCTGTCCGGAGGTGGCCTTTACGCAAAATTTGGTCCAAGAAAAGTTGGACCAAGGCTATGAGGTCTTATACATAGGGAAGAAGGGCCACCCGGAAGCAATAGGAGTCTGCAGGGATAAGCCCAGAGTACATCTTCTGGAGAATGCGGAGGATGTCTCAGCGCTGGCGGCCCGGGAAGGTGATTTTCAGGACAGACCGATTTTTGTCACCAACCAGACGACCTTATCGGTCCTAAATATACAGTCTGTTTTTGATGCGATTAAGCATTATTATCCCCATGCTGAGATCATGAACGAAATCTGCCATGCCACTCGCATTCGTCAAGAGGCTGTACGAAAGGCCAAAGACCTGGACTTGGATATTCTTTTAGTTATGGGAGATCCGTCCTCCAACAATACGAAAATGCTGGCCGATATCGGCCGGAAAGAAGGCATTCCTCAGGTCTACCGGGTAGAATCCGTAGAAGACCTGGACTTAAATTGGTTCCATAAAAATAGTAGGGTAGGGGTTACGGCCGGAGCATCGACGCCACCTTATCTTATTAAGCAACTAGAAGACTATTTAGAACAGGTCGATCTCAACTGTCCGGGGCCTTTTCCCCAAGTTGACTTGGATCTTTTATTGGAAATATAGGAGGAAATTCCATGCTTGCCAGAGAAAAAACCAGACCGGTCAAAGTCGGTCCTTTAACCATAGGCGGCCAAAACCGTGTCATCATCCAGTCCATGACCAACACCAGAACCAAAGACGTAGAGCAAACCGTCAGTCAGATAAAGGCCTTACAAACCGCCGGCTGTGAAATTGTTCGCCTGGCTGTCTTAGACGAAGAAGATGCCAAGGCCATAGCCTCAATAAAAAAACAGGTGACCTGCCCCCTGGTAGCCGATATTCACTTTAACTACCGCCTGGCCCTCATTGCCGCCGAGTCGGGCATCGATAAGCTCCGCATTAATCCGGGCAATATCGGTAGCCCCGACCGGGTTCAAGCGGTTATAGATACCTGTAAGGCCCATAAGATACCCATCCGTATCGGTGTCAACGGCGGTTCTTTGCCTAAAGAAATTTTGGCCCAATACGGAGGACCCAGCCCCGAGGCCATGATTGCCTCAGCCAAGGACCAGGTTCGTATGATGGAAGAAGCGGGTTTTGAAGATTTGGTCTTGTCCTTCAAGTCATCCGATGTCCCGCTGACCATAGAAGCCTACCGTCTGGCCTCCAAGACTTTTCCCTATCCCTTACACTTAGGCGTAACCGAGGCCGGAACGGTCCTTTATTCGGCCATTAAGTCTTCCGCTGCCTTGGGTACCTTGCTTTATGAAGGCATAGGTGACACGATCCGCATATCCGTTTCGGACGACCCTGTAGAAGAAATTCCCATTGCCAAGCATCTTCTGAAGAGCCTGGACCTCATGGACAATGTGCCGGATTTAATTTCCTGCCCAACCTGCGGACGCCTGCAGTATGATATGCTACCCGTGGCCAAAGAAATAGAAGACTTTCTTAAGGACAAGGATACCGATATTACTGTTGCCGTCATGGGCTGTGCAGTGAACGGACCACAGGAAGCTTCCCGGGCGGATGTAGGTATTGCCGGCGGTAAGGATTCCGCTCTTTTATTTCGCAAGGGCGAGATTATCCGCAAAATCCCCCAGGAGGAAATCGTGCCTACCTTGAAGGAAGAAATCTTGGCTTTTATGGAGAATGAAAAATAAAAGGAAATTAAGATAACCGTGACCGACCAAGCAAAGCCACTGACCACCGAAGCACATCCCAATAGCAAGACAGAGAAGAAAGGCTTTTCCCTTGCCTTCCTAAAACCCTACCTGGCTCCCTATAAATTCCACCTTATCTTGGGCCCCATGGCCAAGCTGGTAGAAGCCGTCCTGGAGCTTTTGACGCCGCTTTTAATGGCCAAAGTCATTGACGGTGCCTTATCAAACCGGGACAACCCGGGCTTTTTCAAGGCCTGGGGCGGAGGCTTATTGGGCTTGGTTTTAACCAGTCTGATTTTTTCTTTCACCTGCCAATACCTGGCCTCCAAGGCATCGCAAGGCGTAGGTACCGATCTTCGCCGAGCCGTGTTTAATAAAATACAAGGCTTTTCCTTTGCACAACTGGATAAGTTCGGCAGCTCGTCACTCATTAACCGCCTGGGTATTGACATCATGCGGGTTCAGTACACGGTTGCCATGTTTATAAGGCTCTACTTCAGAGCGCCCTTCTTGGCCATAGGCGGAGCCGTTATGGCTTTTTCTATATCGCCTAAGATAGCAGGTCTCTTGGTCTTGGCTATTGTATTGGCCGCCTTTATTCTTTGGTTTATCGTCCGCTTGTCCATGAAGCCCATCCGCAAGGCCCAGGACGGCTTGGACAGTCTAAATCGAATCGTAGCCGACCACTTTTCCGGCGTAAGAATTATTCGAGCCTTTAACCGTTCCCAACATGAAAGGCAGTATTTCTCTAAGAAAAACGATGACGTTAATGCCTATCTGGAAAAAGCCGGCAAGATTTCGGCCTGGATGAACCCGGCGACCGTTATCGTTGTAAATCTGGCCATTATTTTGGCGCTTTATTGGGGCGGAGGCCTGGTCAGTACCGGCAATATCCTCCCGGGCCAAATGATTGCCCTTATTAATTACTTCTCGCAGGTGCTTTTGGCCATGACGGTTACGGCCAACCTGGCTTTGGCCATTCCTAAGACGGTCAACTCCTTGGAGCGTTTGGAAGAAGTTTTGGAAGAAGAGGAAGACCTTCGTGTTCTAAGCCCTGAAGAGGCTGCCTTATCCGCAGGAAAGACCAAACTTCCGACCCAGGCTTCCCTTATAGATGTTCAAGATCTTAGCTTTTCTTATACGCAGCAGGGACGAGCCGTTCTATCTGACCTTAATTTTTCAATCGAAGAGGGCGCTTTTATCGGCATAATCGGGTCCACAGGTTCCGGTAAGTCGACCCTGGTAAGGCTCTTACAGCGCTTCTATGATCCCGACCGAGGATGGATTTTCTTGGATGGGGCCGATCTTCGCACCATGACACGGACCGAAATTCAAGCGCATATTGCTTTTGTTCCTCAGAAAGCTCAACTATTCAGCGGTACGGTCCGGTCGAATCTGACCATGGGACTTGATGCCGATTTAGACGATGCGGTCTTGTGGGAAGCTCTAGATTCGGCCATGGCCAAAGACTTCGTAAGTGCCCATCCCTTAGGCCTGGACAGGCCTGTTGAACGTGACGGCAAAAACTTTTCCGGAGGCCAAAGACAGCGTCTTACTATAGCTAGGGCCCTGGTAAGGAAGACTCCCATCTTAATTCTCGATGACAGTTTGAGTGCCTTGGATTATAAGACCGAGCGCCAAGTTATGCGCCATCTTAGAGCGGATACCGCCAATCGGACCTTGATTTTAGTTTCGCAACGTATTCACTCGATTAAGAATGCCGATAGAATCCTGGTTCTGGAAGAAGGCAAGCTCATGGGTCAGGGCAGCCATCAAGAACTCATAGAAACCAATCCCATCTACCAAGAAATCCAAGCTTCCCAGCTGACCCCGGATGAGGAGGAAGTCTAAGATGCCTAAACATAAAACCTGGAAAAAACTGTTTTCATACGGACGCGATTCCGTCGGTAGTCTGATTCTGATTGCCTTATCGAGTCTTCTATTGGCCTTGGCACAAATTTTAAGTCCCTATCTCCTGGGCCGGGTCCTGGATTCCATGCTGCCCGGTATGAACATAAATTTTAAGCTGTTGATGTGGCTTTTAATAAGCTACCTACTGACTTTCTTCTTTACTTTGGTCCAAGGAAGCCAGGTGGCCAAAGTTTCCAACCTCATGGCGACTAAACTTAGAGGTCAGGCCTTCTCCCATCTGACCCGACTTCCCATGGCCTTTTTCGACCAGACGGCCCAAGGTGATGTGATTAACCGACTTACTAGCGATATTGAAGCCATTCAGTTGGGGCTGCAGCAGTTCTTTACCCAGATTATTTCGGGGACGGTCCTCCTCGTAGGTTCCATGGTGGCTATGCTGCGTATGCAGTGGACTATAGGCCTGGTGGTCTTGGGCCTAACCCCTTTCACTTTCCTGGTGACCAGCCTTATTGCCAAAAAATCCCATCACTATTTCCTGGAGCAATCCGAGGCTACGGCCGCCTTACAGGCCCATGCCGAAGAAATGGTCCAAGGTCAAAAATTGGTCAGAGCTTTTGGTGGAGAGCATCTCAGTCAGGAAATTTACGATGAGAGAAATGCCAAACTTTATGAGGTCGGCCAGAAAGCCCAATTTACCTCGTCTTTGACCAATCCCGGAACCCGTTTTGTTAATAATGTGACCTATGTCTTGGTCGGCGTCATTGCCTCTTTTTTGGCGGCCTTAGGTAAGCTCAGTATCGGCGGTATTTCCGCTTTCTTAAACTATGCCCTTCAGTACGCTAAGCCGGTCAACGAGATTTCCATCGTCATGACCCAGGTCCAGGAAGCTTTGGCCTCGGCCAGCCGGGTCTTCTCCCTACTGGAAATTGAAGCCGAACCCGATGAAAGTCAGAAACCTGAGCTTAGGGTTAAAGAAGGCCGCTTTGTCTGGGACGATGTGTCTTTCTCTTACATGCCCGGCCAAAAGCTGATAGAAGATTTTTCCATAGAAATTAAACCGCACCAAACCGTAGCTATTGTAGGGCCTACAGGGGCCGGTAAGACCACCTTGGTCAATCTTCTTATGCGTTTTTATGAGCTGGATAAGGGCGCCATCTATTTAGACGATCAGAACCTGGCTTCCTATACGCGTGAATCGGTCAGAGGAGCCTACGGCATGGTTTTACAAGACACCTGGTTATTTGCCGGCTCTATCTATGACAACATCGCCTATGGTAAAGAAGGCGCAAGCAAGGAGGAGGTAATCGAGGCGGCCAAAAAGGCCTACGCTCATTCTTTTATCTTGCAGCTGCCGCAAGGTTACGATACTAAGCTTAAAGACGCCGGTGCCCTGCTTTCAGCCGGCCAAAAGCAACTTTTGACCATCGCCAGGGTCATGTTGTCCGACCCGGAAATCCTTATCTTGGACGAGGCAACGTCCAACATTGATACCAGAACCGAAGTTTTGGTCCAGAAGAGTTTCTTACAACTGATGGAAGGGCGGACGGCTTTTATTATTGCCCACCGTTTGTCGACTATACGCGATGCCGACTTGATTTTGGTTATGGATAAGGGACAGATAATAGAAACGGGCCAACATGAAGAGCTGCTGGCCCGCAAGGGATTCTACTATAGCCTTTATAAAGATTAGAAGGTAAAAAAAGAGCTAGGGCCTAAGCACCTAGCTCTTTTTTGTCGTGTGTTGCGGAAACTAAGCTCCGGGGAGCTTGAAGCTGTCTTTAAGCGTTACCGAGCGGTTGAAGACCAGTCTGTCTTCAAATTTCTTATCGCGGCAGAAATAGCCCTTACGCATAAATTGGTAATTGGCTTCGGGTAGAGCCTGACCTAAGGAGGCTTCTAATTTACAGTGTTCCAGAATTTCCAGTGAGTTTTCGTTAATGACATCACGATAATCTTCGTGAGCATCGGGATCTTCCACTTTGAATAGGCGGTCGTAGAGGCGAACTTCGGCATCGATGGCGCTGGCCTGGTCGACCCAGTGGATGGTGCCTCTTACCTTGCGACCATCGGGCGTGGTACCGCCACGCGTTTCAGGATCGTAAGTAGCAAAGACCTTGGTCACCTTGCCGGTCTCATCTTTTTCAAAGCCCGTACACTTAACGATATAAGCGGAATTCAGGCGGACTTCGTTGCCGACGAAGAGACGGCGATACTTCTTAATCGGCTCTTCCATGAAGTCGTCTCGGTCAATCCAAAGCTTGCCGGAGAAGGAGACTTCACGGGTGCCCATGTCTTCCTTGAAGGGGTGGTTGGGTACGTCAAAGGTCTCACTTTGGCCTTCGGGGTAGTTCTCGATAATCAGCTCAATGGGGTCTAAAACCGCCATGGCGCGGGGAGCTACTTCGTTTAATTCATCTCTTAAGCAGAACTCCAGGAAAGCATAATCGACTACGTTGGGGACTTTGGATACACCGATCTTGTCACAGAAAGTCACGATAGAACCGGGCGTATAGCCGCGTCTTCTAAGGCCTGTAATGGTGGGCATTCGGGGATCGTCCCAGCCGTCTACCAAACCTTCTTCAACCAGGGCACGAAGCTTACGTTTGCTCATAACCGTGTAGTTCATACCTAAGCGGGCAAACTCAATCTGTCTGGGCTTAGACGGAACCGAAACATTGTCTCTTACCCAGTTGTAGAGGGGACGGTGGTCTTCAAATTCAATACTGCAAAGCGAGTGGGTGATGTGTTCCAAAGCATCTTCAATAGGGTGGGCGAAGTCGTACATCGGATAAATCTTCCACTTGTCTCCGGTCTGATGGTGCTCGGCGTGGTTAATACGATAGATGACCGGGTCACGCATGTTCATGTTGCCCGAAGCCATATCGATTTTGGCACGAAGCACCATGGTACCGTCGGCAAATTCACCGGCCTTCATACGAGAGAAGAGGTCTAAACTTTCTTCCTTGGGTCGGTCACGATAAGGAGAATTCTGTCCCGGTGTGGTGAGGGTACCTCGGGTCTGACGAATCTCCTCAGCCGACTGCTCGTCAACATAGGCCAAGCCTTTCTCGATTAATTCCACGGCGAAATCATACATGGCGTCGAAATAGTCGGAAGCATGATAGAAGCGGTCGCCCCAGTCGAAACCCAGCCAGTGGATATCTTCCTGGATTTGGCGGACAAAGTGGTCGTCTTCTTTGACCGGGTTGGTATCGTCCATGCGGAGATTGCAAAGACCGTTGAAGCGCTTGGCCATACCGAAGTTAATGCAAATAGCTTTGGCGTGGCCGATATGGAGGTAGCCGTTGGGTTCGGGTGGGAAACGGGTATGGACCTGCATGCCCTCGTACTGGCCGCCCTCGCCGATATCTTCAATGATAAAGTTTTCAATAAAATTGGTGGATTCGGCGGCCTCAGTCGTTTCGTCCACTACATTTTTGTCTTTTAATTCATCCGTCATGACTTAGATCTCCTTTGCCAAAGTGTCCTCAATGATTTTTAAGCTTTCTTCCAAATGGGCCAAAGCTTTTTCTTTGCCCAACAAAATCAGCACGTCGGAGGCACCGCCGGGGGTAACCTTTTGGCCGGAAGCGCCGATACGAATGGGCCACATGACCGTCCCGTTCTTAAGACCGTGGGCCTTACCGTAGTCCAGCATGGCCAAATGAAGAGCCTCGGCTTCCCATCGAATATCGGAGAAAATCTCCAAAAAGTCCTTCAGAATGGTGCGGCTGGATTCCAAGCTAGACTTGGACTTCTTATGAATAAAGTCTTCGGCATCCACATGGAAATCCGGTCCTAAGAAGGCAATCTGGTCGGGAATATCGGTCAGCTGACCGGTTCGGGCCTGGATGAGGCTTGCGATATGGTTTAGAGTCTCTTCGTCTACATCGGGGAGGACTTTCTCGATGTAAGGCTTCGATACCTTCTTAAAGTCCTCAAGCGACATGGCTCTTAGATATTGTTCGTTAAACCAGACTAATTTCTGGATATCGAATACGGCCGGAGACTTGGAAATCCCTTTAATATTAAAAAGTTCTTCTAAGTCCTCCAATGTGAAAAGTTCACGGGTGGACTTAGGATCCCAGCCTAAAAGCCCCAGGTAGTTTACGATGGCCTCAGGGAGGAAACCCTGGTCCAGCAGTTCTTCAAAGCTGGTAGCACCGTGGCGCTTGGATAACTTTTGGCCGTCCGCACCTAAGATAAGGGGTAAGTGGACGAAAGTCGGTACATCGTAGCCGAAAGCCTCATAAAGCAGAATGTACTTGGGTGTGGAAGAGAGGTACTCGGAACCTCTGACGACATGGGAAATTCGCATGTCATGGTCGTCTACCACATTGGCGAAATTATAGGTAGGGTAGCCGTCGGACTTCAATAAGACCTGGTCTTCCAAGGTTTTATTCTCGATTTCAATCAGGCCGAACACCTGGTCTTCGTAGGAGGTGACACCCTGGTCGGGCATTTTCTGCCGGATGACGTAGGGCTCGCCTTTGGCCAGACGTTCTTCTACTTCTTCTGGGCTGAGGTCACGGCAATGGCGATCATAACCTATAAAGTCGGCATGTTTGGCCATCTGGTCGGCATGGACTTTTTCCAAACGCTCAGGGGTGCAGAAGCAGTAGTAGGCTTGGCCTTTTTGCACCAGCTCTTCGGCGTATTTTTTATAAAAGGGAAGACGTTCGGACTGTACATAAGGACCGTAATCACCGCCTATATCCGGTCCCTCATCGTGTTTCAGACCGGCCAGGGCCATGGTCTTGTAAATCATATCCACCGCACCTTCTACCATCCGTTCGCGGTCGGTATCCTCGATGCGCAAGACAAAGTCCCCGTCCTCGGCTTTGGCGATTAAATATTCGAAAAGTGCCGTCCTCAGGTTTCCTATATGCATAAAGCCCGTAGGTGAGGGGGCGAAACGTGTTCTCACACGGTCAAAAGCCATCTCCTTAATCCTCCATAACTTTGAATTTACATTTTGTGTTAGATAGTAACATATAATGGCCTATGATATCCCCAAATTAAGACCTTAACAAGGAGGCTTAGCAAGGTGTTCGGCTATATCAGACCCTATAAACCCGAGTTGAAGATGCGAGAGTTCACCCGTTACAGAGCGTGTTACTGCGGTCTTTGTAAAATGATCAAACAAGATTACGGTGAGATACCGCGTTATTCCACTACTTACGATTTGACCTTCCTGACCTTGACCCTTTTGGCCCTGGATCCTGTAGACTACGGCCAAAACCTGGAGCGGTGTTTCTTTCATGCCGGTCAAAAGACTCCCGTGGCAAGGCCTTCCGACCCTATTTCATACGTGGCAGGTCTGGCGGTCCTCCTTAGTTACTATAAGATTTTGGATAATATCGAAGATCGAGACAAAACGGTGCAAAGCCGTTTGGCACATACGGCCTATAAATCTTCCTATAAGAAGGCCAAAGCTTCTTTCCCCGAAGAAGAGGCCATTATTAAAGAGGCTATGGCAGACCAAGCCCGTGTGGAAGTTCTCTATAAAAATTCCGATAAGCCCGAACTCCCCGACTTGGCTTCGGAGCCTTTCGGAAAACTCCTGGCAGAACTTTTGTTAAAAGTTCCTGACCGCTTGCCCGGTCTGGGCCTGAAAAAAGGTGACGCCAAGGCCCTGTCTTACATGGGCCTTTACATGGGGCGCTGGATTTATCTCATGGATGCCTTTGACGATTTAGAAGAAGACTTAAAGACTTCCTCCTTCAATCCTTTGGCCGCGTGGGAAGACCCGGAAAAACTTCGGGAAGCCTTAGGCCAAAAGTTAATCTCCTATGAAGAAGAAATGAATTTGGCCTTGGAATTATTGCCCTTTCAAAGAGACCAGTCTATACTAAGGAATATTACGCAAATGGGTTTACCCTATGTAAGAGATACCCTTTTTGCCGGGCAGAAACTGCCCAGGGTATAGGCGAAAGGACGGCTTTGATGAAAGACCCCTATGAAGTACTAGGCGTTAGCAGGACTGCCTCAGATGAAGAGATTAAGCAGGCCTACCGTGAACTGGTGAAGAAATACCACCCGGACCGATATAAGGGTCATCCCCTGGAAGATTTGGCCAAAGAGAAGATGCAGGAAATTAATGAGGCTTACGCTGTTTTAACCAATAAATCAGGTGCAGGCCGGTCTTCTTACGGCCAAGGTCAAGGGCCTTTCGGCACTCAGGGCCGAGGCGCCTACGGTGGTTCTTATCAGAGAGGTTACGGTGCCGGCGGTCCTAATCCTTACAGAGGCTACGGTGATTATAGATCTTCGCAGCAAGGTTATTACGGCAGCTCGGATTCGGATTGCTGCAATGCCTTATCTTTATTGTGCTGCGCCAACTGGTGCTTAAGTTGCTGTGTCCCCGACTGCTGATAAACCCGAAGGGGGAGGTTTGAAGCTCCCGAGTCTGACACGAATCGGACTTCTGCTAGCCCTCAGCCTTGTTTTTTTGAATTTGCGTCAGGCCTTTAGTTTTATGGACCTGATTTTTTACCTCCTAGCTTCCTTACCCGTAGCTTTTGCCTATATAAAGGGAGGCGTTAAGGAGGCTTTTTTTGTCTATTTAGGGACCTGCCTTATCGGCATGCTTAGGCCCGGCTTGGTCTACGCCTGGCCCTTTATCTTGTGCTGGGGCTACTATCCTATTGTAAAGGCCTATGTAGAGAAATCCGCAACGAAGGTCTCCGCTGCCAAAGGCCTCCGGCGTCAGATTTTTTTCAAAAGCCTTTACTTTATTATTGTGGCCTTGGTTTTCTACGGGATTTTATCTCGGTTTTTTGCCCCTCAGTTAAGTGTATCTTTAAGCCGGATGGCAGAAAAGGCACCCGCCTTATCTAAAATGGGTCCCGGCCTGATCTCTTTTCTTTTGGGTCTTTGCTTCGTATTAATTTGCCATCTTTATGATTTTTGCCTGTCCTTGCTAATTGAAAGATTGGGACGCTTGCCTCTCTAAGTTTTGCTTTCAAGCCTTCGTATAAGTACAAAGGATCCAAACTGCTAGAAACCTTCGTTCCAACGCCCGCCTTGCCGGCTCCTGGAAATCAGGATGCGGCGGACTGTGACGACAATCAGTCGAATAATGAAGACTAAGAGGAGCAAGAAAGCCAAAAGAATAACCAACTTGGCTAATTGGGGATAGGATTTCACCTGTTCCATAAAACGCCCCAGGGTCGAGTTATCGGAGAGGATATCTTCACTGACACCTACGTCTACGGTGTAGCGTGTGCCGTCGGGCATGGTAAAGGACATTTGGCCCAGGCGGTCACCGCGGTTAATGGGAAGGTTAATCAAAGTGGGGACGGAGAGCCTTGTTTCCGGTCGAAAATCCCTGAGACTTACCGGCCTAATGTAGTACACATCGTCCAGGTAAACCAGCTGGATCTCTACACCGTCTTGCTGGACGATGGTCCGGCAATGCTCGCCCCGCCTTACCAGGGGCACCAGTTCGTAGAAGGTGGAGATCTGTTCGACTAAGCTATAGGCTTCCTTAACGCCCTGCGAAATAATATCTTGGGTTCTGACATCGGATGGTACGTGTGAAGATTGGAGAATCAGGATATCGAAATTCTGATTGGGGACATCGGACAAATAGGCGGACGTAGACGTTTCATTTCCGGTTGCATTAAAAGCCCCCTTAATACGATTACTGGACCAGATCCAGGCAGAGCTTAATCGGTTTTCCATATAAGATCCGGCCTCTTCTTTTCCCAGGAAAAAAATCTTGGATTTCTCTTGAAAAACGGTCGAAAGCCTGTTAGAAGCCAAAGCCTGCAGGAGCAGCTGGCCTAGGTCGGGGAGGTTGGTCCAAGCCTCGGGTCTTTGGTCTGCGGAAAGTTTCACTTCGGTATTACCCAAGCCCAGACTACGGGCTTTTTCGTTTAAAAGCTTGACCAGGCCCGCCGGGTCTTCGGCCACGGCATCGGCCAAGACATCGAAGACGGCCTCGGAATTGTAAAAGCCCAGACCGTAGAGCAGGTATTCCAAAGGATAGCGCTGACCGGCCTTGAGTCTTATGCCCATGATATTTTCCTGTAAAGATAAGTCGGCGCTGTCCTGGCTTACCGTGAGCTGGATGTTAGAATCCAGGCGGTCTGTGACCACCAGTAAGAGCAGGAGATTACGGCTCAAAGGTTCGGGACGCACCCTTGCGGAATCTTTTTCAAACAGGGTGTTTTGTTTTTGCCTGTCAAATATGTAGTAACTGTCCTGCATGGTATGACTTTGCATTATCCAGGGCGGGACGGATTCGTCATCGGCTTTGCCTAAAGCAAATAAGGAAAAAGAAGTGGAGCAGCTCAGAAGCAGGGCTAAAACAAGTGTCCACAGACGTTTCACTAGTTGATGCTCCTTTCTTCTTTATGTCATTCTATTCTAATATAAAAGAACATTCGGTGGGGGCACTTGCCGCGGCAAAGACATATTTTCCATAGACCTTGTTTTCAGTTATAATTCAGCTCAAGTGGAAATGTATGAGGAGTTCCTATGTGTAGAAAACAGCGAAGGCTTCCTAAAAGCTTTTTTTTATCTATCTTTCTAGCGGGCGTGCTTTTATTAAGTGCTTGTTCCGGATCCGGGACAGCCGACCTGGTACACCAGTTTCAGTCTTACGGTGCGGATTTCGCTAAGAAGGCGGCCACGACTTATCCCAGGAGACCGGCAGGTTCTGAAGCTGAAAAGGCCTTGGGAGATATGATCTATGAAGAATTTACCAGATTAGGTTTTAAGCCCGAATTTCAAGAGGTGAATCTGCCTGACGGCGGTAAGAGCCGCAATGTTATCGTACGTATACCGGGATCCGGTTTTACCGCTGACGAAGACCGGCTTAAGACTTTTAATTATAATATCTATGACAGAAGGGCCAAAGCCGAAGACGGCCTTTTTCACCGTAATGTCGTGATAGGGGCACGCTATGATACGGACCCCGAGGCCGCTGAAGAAAGCGACGGCATTTCCGATAATGCTTCGGGCTTAGGTGCGCTTCTTTTAACGGGCCAGACCCTCAAGCGTTATAAGGTGGGCTATGACGTGACCTTGGTAGCCTTAGGCGGAGGCTTTGCGGATTTGGCCGGGGCCAGGACCTTTGTGGAGAGTTTGGCTGCCGAAAAACTGGCCATGACCGATATATTTTATGAATATAGGAACCTTTATGCAGGTGAGAAGCTATATGGGCACGCCGGTTGGTCTTCCTTAAAGCCCGACAGCAAATATAAGTTCCGTCAGCCGCTTTACGCTATCCAAGATTTGGCCATTGAGAAAAGACTTCTGGATAAGACCGGCATTGCCTTATATGGCAACCAGTCGACCTATAAAGTGGATAATCCTTTGGGCGAAGGTCAGGTAGTTTTCCGTGATTTCAGCCTCCATCAGTCCGATTACAGAGCCTTCGACGAGAAGGGTATACCGGTAGTCTTTTTTGAGTCTTACAACTACGGAGTCGAAAAGCAAGAGGACTTGGCCGAGAATAACGATCCCAACTACCAGTCTACGAATTTTAAGGTCAGCGGGACGGCCTTTGACAATACGGAGAGCTTGGAAAAATTGTCCGAAAAGCAATTTTTAGAAAGACGGATTAATGCCACGGTTTACCTGGTCTATTTGGCCTTGGAGCAGGGCGTTTTGGGCGGACAAAGTTACTCTCTTGTGTCATAATTATTTCATAGTTTAAACCCATAGAAGGAGGGCACCCATGGATCAATTGTGGCTTGTTTGGCTTATCTTAGCGATTGTGTTTCTTGTTATAGAGGTAGCGACGGTATCCTTGGTCAGCATATGGTTTACCGTAGGCAGCGTAGTCGGTCTTATTGCCAGTCTTTTAGGTGCAAGTTTACCCTTGCAGATTATCTTGATGCTGGGCGTATCCATCCTGCTATTGGTCATCTTCCTGGTGAATAAAGATAAGTGGGGTATCTTTCCGCAGAATAGGGCAAGAACCAATGCCGACCGCCTAGTGGGAAAAGAAGGCAAGGTCATTCAGACTATTGACCCCATGAAGAATGTAGGCCAGGTTATGATTCAAGGTCAGATTTGGTCGGCCAGAACCGCCGACGACACCACTATCTTAGAAGGCAACAGAGTTATTGTAAAAGACATTAAAGGCGTAAAGCTTATTGTATCGAGTACGAATTAGAGGAGGTCTTTATGACAGCATTATTGATGAGCATTTTGTCGAATCCCGGAAGCCTGCTGGCCTTTAACGCCGGCCTGACTGTTCTACTGTTTTTTGCACTCTTAATCATCATCCTGGTGATTTCGTGTATTAAGATTGTCCCCCAGGCCCACGTGAAGATTATTGAGCGCTTAGGTTCTTATCAGACTACCTGGCATGCCGGTATCCATCTTAAGTTCCCCTTTATCGACCGTGTGGCCATGACGATTTCTCTGAAGGAACAAGTCGCCGACTTTAATCCCCAGGCTGTTATTACCAAAGACAACGTCACCATGCAGATCGATACGGTTATTTTCTACCAGGTAACCGACCCCGTTTTATTTATGTACGGTATTGAGAACCCGATTTTGGCCATCGATAATCTGTCGGCCACGACACTGCGTAATATCATCGGTGATTTGGAGTTAGACGATACCTTGACCTCTCGTGACCTCATTAACCAGAAGATGCGTTTCATCTTGGACGAAGCGACTGACCCTTGGGGTATTAAGGTTAACCGTGTAGAACTTAAGAACATCCTGCCGCCCAGAGAGATTCAGGACGCCATGGAGAAGCAGATGAAGGCCGAGCGTGAGAAACGTGAGTCGATTTTGATCGCCGAAGGTGAGAAGGAAGCGACTATCCGCGTGGCTGAAGGTGAGAAGCAGTCGGCTATTCTTAGAGCGGAAGCGAAGAAAGAAGCGCAAATCCGAGAAGCCGAAGGTCAGGCACAGGCCATTCGTGAAGTTTATGAAGCTAGGGCCAAAGGTATGCAGATGTTAAAAGATGTCCAGGCAGACGCACCGCTCTTGGCTCTGCGTTCGATGGAAGCTATGGAGCGTGTGGCAGACGGCCAGGCGACCAAGATAATCATTCCTTCCGAGATGCAGGATATGGCTTCTACCGTAGCCGCTATTCAGGCCCTGTGGCAATCGGATGACCCTAAAATTAAAGAGAGTCTGTCTTCCAAGGTAGAGAAAGACCCCACGCGTGACGGAGCAGCCCAAAGTCACTTACCGGGCGAGCAGTTGATGTAAGTGAAGTGCCCGGCACGTGTTGCATGCATTTTAATTTTGGCAGGAAAGACTTTGGATAAGACTTTTTATTCTTGGCAACTTCTAGACCCTGTACATATTTATATCCACATTCCTTTTTGTAGAAGGAAGTGCCCCTATTGTGATTTTCCATCCTTTGCTCTCGGCTCATTAGAGCCGGGAGAAGGGGTGGATTCTTATTTTGATCTTTTAAGAAAAGAGATGGCAAGTCGCCTCGCCCCTAACTTGGACCTTCCCCTAGAGACTATTTATTTTGGAGGAGGGACGCCGACAGCGGTCGATGTTTCTTATTTAATAGATGTCTTAAATTTCATTAAAGACAGAAGGCCCTTAAGTCCTGATGTGGAAATTACATTAGAGATGAACCCCGGAACCTTGCAGGAGACGGATTTGCCCCGCCTTCGAGAAGCGGGTTTTAATCGCCTCTCCATCGGTCTTCAGACAAGTGATGACAACAAACTTAAAACCTTGGGAAGAATCCATAGCAAAGCCGACTATGAGAAGACCTTGGACATGGCCCGCCGGTCCGGCTTTAGCAATATCTCGACCGACCTAATGCTGGCCTTGCCGAATCAGACCACGGAGGATGTAAAAAGAGACTTAGATTTCCTCTTGGCCATGGATCTTTCGCATCTATCACTATATTCTTTAATCATCGAGCCGGATACACCTTTCGGAAAAAAGTATCGGGAAGGGGAGAGTCCTTTGCCGGACCCTGAAACCGAACGGGCTATGGACCACCTGGTTCGCCGTACGTTGAAGGAGGCCGGTTATAAGCATTACGAAATCAGCAACTATGCCAAAGAGGGTTTTCAGAGTCGGCATAATTTGGCCTATTGGGAAGGTAAGACCTACTATGGCTTTGGTTTGGGTGCATCGTCTTACGTCTCAGCGAAACGCTTTACCAATGCAGTCGAATTAAAAGCCTATCGAGATCAGATATTAACTTCGGTCCTGCCACCGGTGGAAGAATATATTGATAAAGCAGAGGCCGAAAAGGAATTCTTTATTTTTCGCCTGAGAAAAATGGAAGGCTTTACGGAAGCCGAATATGAAACGCTTTTTGCAAAGGCTTTTCCTTCGGATTTAAAGTCGATTCTCCAATCCTTTATCCGAGAGGGCCTTTTGGAACAACAAGGTGACCGGTATTTTTACACAGAGCTGGGTTTAGATTTTGCAGACCGTGTGGCCAGGGCTTTTCTCTAAATTTTCTATTGTTCAAAGAATGTTCATCACGCTCCCTAAATTTCTTTATGGGTGAGATTGACTTTATTTGTCCTTTCGTGTTATTCTGCTTTTAGCACTCAGACAAGATGAGTGCTAATTTAATGGATGGCTTAGAAAGGAGCGATGGTAATGGCCTTAAATGACAGAAAATCTTGGGTGTTAAAGTCTGTAGTAGATACCTATGTTGAGACGGCCGAGCCGGTCGCATCTAAGACCATAGCGGACCTCTCGACGGCTAAGGTCAGTTCCGCTACCATCCGTAATGAGATGGCCGAGCTGGAGAAACAAGGCTATTTGGTTTCACCGCATACGTCAGCCGGTAGAGTCCCGACCGATAAGGCTTACCGAGAGTATGTTGAGCACTTAATGCGGCCGGTGGCTTTAGACGAAGAAGAGAAGGGCAATATTCGCCGCGAGCTTGGTCAAGAGATTTATGAATTAAGCGACCTTTTGAAGCAAGCGGGCCAGGTGCTTTCGACTTCTACCGGCTATACTTCGATAGCCCTCATGCCTTCGGAGAATGAACGCTACATTAAGCAGATTAAGCTTTTGCAGATTGAGCCGGGCAGAATCCTGATTGTTCTGGTATTTTCGGCCGGCGTTCTGAAGGACCGGGTCATACGAGCCCATGAATATCTAACCCAGGACGATTTGATTCAGATTTCCAATGCTTTGGAAGATAATCTGAGCGGCGTGCCTGTGGAAGACATTACGCTTATGACGGTGGAGTCGGCCTTAGACCAGGTAGAACTCCCGGACGCTTTACTAAACCAGCTTCTTTATGAGGCCTATGTCACGATTAAGCAGTCCGAGCAGCTCGATGTGTATGTAGAAGGGGTGCAGAACCTCTTTATCCAGCCGGACTTGAGAGAGAACGATAAGGCCCATTTGGTCTATGACACCTTGAAGAAGGATGGCCTTATCACGGGATACCTTAAAGACCAGGACAATCAGGAAGCTAACTTCATGATTCGTATCGGTCAAGAGATTAAGTTAGACGGTTTGGAGGCCTGCAGCCTCATTACAACGTCTTATAAAATCGGCGACAGGCTTAAGGGCCAGATCGGTATCTTGGGACCTAAGCGTATGGACTATGAGAGGGCCATTCCCCGTATTGCTTTTATAAGAGAACGGGTTAGTGATTTCAGAAAAGAAGATAAAAAGTAGGAGGCAGGCATGCGAGGCGAGAAGAAGAATGTGAATAAGAAGGACAAGGATAAGATTAATAAACAGGAAGATTTGGAAGTAAAGTCTTCCGATGAGGCCTCGACCGATGAGACAAGTCAGGCAGAGGACAGGGCCGAAGAAGAGGCTTTGGACGAAGCCATTGAGGATTTAAAAGAAGACAGGGACCTGGCCGATGCTTTGGCCAAAGCGCAAGAAGAAATCGAGCGCTTGAAGGACAGCCGAATCCGACTCATGGCCGAGTTCGATAACTATAAGAGGCGTACACAAAAGGAAAAAGAACGCATTTATGCGGATGCCTTAGTTGATGTGAGCCAGTCCTGGTTACCGATTTTGGACAATCTGGATCGCGCTTCCAATGCGGCCGATATGTTAGACGAGCAGCCGGACATGGATGCGATTAAGTCTGTTGCCCAAGGTATAGACCTCATACAGAAACAGGCTGAAACGGCCATGGATAAGCTGGGTATAGAAGAGATAGATTGCCTGCATAAGCCCTTTGATCCGAACTTGCAAGAGGCCGTTATGCGGCAGGATTCCGATGAGCATGAGCCCGAGACGGTGGTGGAAGTTTTGGCCAAAGGTTACATCTATAAGGACCGAGTGATACGCCACGCCGTGGTAAAAGTTGCAAACTAACGAAAGTATTCGTTTGTATATAAATAAATTGAAATTAAGAGATTGATTTAAGAAATTATTTGGAGGAAAAATTATGGGTAGAGTTATAGGTATAGACTTAGGTACGACCAATTCAGTTGTAGCAGTTATGGAAGCCGGGGAGCCGACGGTTATCCCCAATCCCGAAGGTGCCAGAACCACACCTTCCGTAGTCGCTTTTAATAAGAGCGGTGAGCGTCTGGTAGGCCAGGTCGCCAAGCGTCAGGCCGTGACCAACCCGGACCGCACCATCCAGTCCATTAAGCGTGAGATGGGTTCGAATTTTAAAGTTCATATTGACGATAAGACCCTGACCCCGCCGGAAATTTCGGCTATGATTTTGCAAAAACTGAAGTCCGATGCCGAGGAGTATCTGGGCGAAAAGGTTACACAAGCTGTTATCACGGTGCCCGCTTACTTCAGTGACTCGCAGCGTCAAGCCACCAAGGACGCCGGTCGTATTGCCGGTTTGGAAGTGTTGAGAATTATCAACGAGCCTACGGCTGCGGCTTTGGCCTATGGTTTGGACAAAGAATCCGACCAGAAAATTCTAGTCTACGACCTGGGCGGCGGTACCTTCGACGTATCCATCCTGGAAATCGGTGACGGTGTGTTCGAAGTTTTGTCCACGGCCGGTAATAACCGTTTGGGCGGTGACGACTTTGACCAGAAAATCGTTGACTGGATGGTCGAGGAGTTTAAGAAGTCCGATGCTATCGACTTGACTCAGGATAAGATGGCTATGCAGCGTCTGCGTGATGCCGCCGAGAAGGCCAAAATCGAATTGTCCGGCATGAACCAGACCAACATCAACCTACCTTACATTACGGCTGACGCCAACGGCACCAAGCACCTTGACATGACCTTAACCAAGGCTAAATTTGAGGCTTTGACCGCTGATTTGGTCAAAAAGACCGAAGGCCCCTTGAACCAGGCTCTCAAAGACGCCGGTCTCCAGGCTTCCGAAATTGAGAAAATCCTTTTGGTTGGCGGTTCCACCCGTATTCCGGCTGTCCAGGAATCTGTCAAGCGTGTGTTTAACAAGGATCCTTTCAAGGGCATCAACCCCGACGAGTGCGTGGCTATCGGTGCTGCTATCCAGGCCGGTGTTTTGACCGGTGATGTCAAAGACTTGCTGCTCCTGGACGTTACGCCCCTGTCTTTGGGTATTGAGACCTTGGGTGGTGTCTTCACGCGCTTAATTGACCGCAACACAACCATCCCGACCAAGAAGAGCATGGTCTTCTCGACCGCTGCCGATAACCAGACTCAGGTCGACATCCACGTCCTCCAAGGTGAGCGCGAAATGGCGGCAGATAACAAACTTCTGGGTAACTTTATCCTGGACGGTATTGCCCCGGCTCCTCGTGGTATTCCGCAGATTGAGGTAACATTCGATATCGACGCGAACGGTATCGTCCATGTTTCGGCCAAAGATTTGGGCACGGGCAAGGAGACCGAAATCACCATTACAGCCTCGTCCAACTTGTCCGATGACGAAATCGATAAGGCGGTAAAGGCAGCCGAGCAATTTGCCGAAGAAGATAAGAAGCGTAAGGAAGACGTCGAGGTCAAAAACAATGCGGACTCCATGGTCTATCAGGCTGAGAAGTTGATCCACGACAGCGGCGAGCAAATTGCCGAGGATGATAAGAAGACCATTACCGATGCTGTCGAGAAGTTGAAGGCTGCTATCCAGGCCAACAACAATGATGACATGAAGCAAGAGACCGAGAATGTCCAGCAGGCCATCTATCAGGTGACCACCAAGATGTATCAGAATGCTCAGCAGCAACATCAAGATCAGAACCCCGGTGAGGGCGGCCCTTCTGACGGCGGTCCGGACCAGGGAGGCACCTATGATGCAGACTATACAGAAAATGAATAGTCCACTATAGTGTTTCCCCGGAGGGAATCATGGCAGAGAAAAGAGATTATTATGAGGTGCTCGGGGTGGGCAAAAACGCCACCGACGATGAGCTGAAGAAGGCTTATCGTAAGCTGGCAAAAAAATACCACCCCGACTTAAACCCGGATGATAAAGTGGCGGAGGCCAAGTTCAAGGAATTGAATGAGGCCTACGCTGTTTTGTCCGACCCGGAAAAGAGACAACGCTACGACCAGTTCGGCCATGCCGGTGTGGACGGCCAGGGCTTTGATCCGTCGAGCTTCTCGGGCTTTGACGGTTTCGGTGATATTTTCGAGGACCTTTTCGGCGGTTTCGGAGGCTTCGGCGGTTCCAGATCCAGAGGTCGGTACAACAACCGTCCCATGAAGGGCCGGGATATACACTACCGCTTGGACTTGGAATTCATGGAAGCGGCCTTTGGCACAACCAAGACCATTCAAGTGCATTTGGAAGATAATTGCCACACCTGTAACGGCTCCGGTGCCAAGCCCGGTACCTCGCCTAAAACCTGTCCCAGATGTCACGGTTCGGGTGTCATTCAGACCCAGCAACAGACTATTCTAGGAACCATGATGAGTCAGACGACCTGTCCGGAGTGTCACGGCAAGGGAACCATCATTGAAGAGCCTTGTGAGACGTGTCACGGAACGGGACGTGAGACTAAGACTAAGAGTCTGAACGTTAATGTGCCTGCAGGTATTAATACAGGTGAGGCTTTGACCCTACGCGGCGAAGGTGAGCCCGGTGTGAACGGAGGTCCCAGAGGGGACATTTATATCCAGATTAATGTTAAGCCGCATGAGGTCTTGAGGCGAGAAGGCAACAATACTTTTGTAACCGTGCCCGTGACCTTTGGCCAAGCTGCCTTGGGAGCCACTATTGAGATTCCGACGATCGATGGCCCGGTGAAATACCACCTGAAGGAAGGCACGCAGCCTAATGATGTGATCACACTTAGAGGAAAAGGGATTCCATATGTCAATCGTAACAGTCTGAGAGGGGATGCCTTTGCTACAATAGATTTAGAAGTTCCTAGGAGCCTAACCGAAGAGCAAAAAACGCTTATTCGCCAGTTCGATGAAACAACCGGCGAAGAAAATTATGAGAAGAGGGAAGGCTTCTTTAAGAAACTAAAAAATCTGTTTAACTAGGAGTGAATACTATGCGCTGGATTGAGTTTAGCTTTAAGACCTCATCGGAAGCAGGGGAGGTCTTGGCAGAACGCTTGGCCCAGTTGGGGGCAGCCGGAATTGCAACGGAAGACCCTAATGAATATAAGACCATAATTGCTGAAGACGATGACACCGTCTTCGTTGAGCCCGATTTCCTGGAACGGTTAGGTACCGTGACAGGGATTAGGGCTTATTTTGCTTGTTTCCCGGACGGCCTGGCTTATCATGCTTTAGAAGGACCGGGGATTTTCAGTAATATTGATACGGAGAATCTCTATCGCGACGGAAGTTTCCCCAGAGGCCGTATTTCCGTAGAACGCTTTAACAAGCTTTTAGAAGACGAGCTTGCTTATATCGGCCAATTTTTAGATACCAGCCCGGGCGAGATTACATATAGAGAAGTAGACCCCGAGGAATGGCAAAGCAAGTTTAAAGATCACTACAGGCCCATGAGGCTGTCCAAACGTTTATTTGTCGTACCGTCCTGGCTGGAGTTTAAAAGACCGGTGGGTACACAGCTCATCAGGTTGGATCCCGGGTCCGCTTTTGGAACCGGCAGTCATGAGACGACGCAGATGACGGCTGAATTTATTGATAAATATATGAAACCCGGTTCTAAGGTTTTAGACTTGGGGACAGGGTCGGGAATTTTGGCCATAGCGGCTGCCAAACTTGGCGCCAGGTCGGTCAGAGCTATCGATATTTCGGAGCAAAGTGTGGAAGTCTGCCGCAGCAATGTTGAGATGAACAAGGTAGATGACAAGGTTTGCTCGGCCAGGGGTGAACTTAAGGACGACCGGTCTAGCTATGACATCATTGCGGCCAATCTGATTGCTGAGATTTTAATCGACTTGGCACCGGAAATGCCTAAACACCTGAATGATTTGGGTCTGGTTATTTGCTCCGGCATCATCGACCATAAGCTCCAAGGTGTGCTTAAGGCATTTAAGAAAGCCGGCATGACCGTCTTTGATCAAAACGAGAAAAATGACTGGCATACGGTGGTTTTTACCCGCTGATTTTGAAAAATTCTTCTTGACGGAAAGTCTCTGAACTCTAATACTAGGTACATATAAACAAGTTTTTGACACTTTTGTAGTTGCTTTCAAGAACTTGTGCCTAGTCCGTCGAAGGAGGATTTTTTGCTATGCGTATAGGCATGTTGACATCGGGTGGCGATTGCCAGGGCTTGAATGCCGCATTAAGAGGCGTTGCCAAAACTTTATTTGAGAATGTTCCGGACGTAGAGATTCTGGGATATTTGGACGGTTATAAGGGCCTGATTGAAGGGAATTACAGGAAGATGACGTCCGAAGAATTCTCCGGTATTTTGACCTTGGGCGGCACTATCTTAGGTACGGCCAGAAGGCCTTATAAAGAAATGGATAATCCGGCCGAGACCGAGTTTGAGGAGACTCGCTTTGAGGCTATGCTCCGTAACTACAAAGAGCAGAAGTTGGACGCCCTGGTGATTTTGGGCGGTAACGGCACCCACAAGTCTGCCTATCGCTTGTCGCAAGAAGGCTGCAACATTGTCACCTTACCCAAGACTATTGACAATGATCTTTGGGGTACCGAGATGACCTTTGGATTCCAGAGTGCCGTTAATATTGCAACCGATGTAATCGACGGCATCCACACCACGGCAACTTCACACGGTCGTATTTTCGTAATTGAACTGATGGGCAACAAAGTCGGCTGGCTTACCCTCTACGCCGGAATTGCCGGTGGTGCCGATATTATTCTTTTGCCGGAAATTCCTTATAATATTGAATCTATCTGTAGAGCCTTGCAGCATCGTACGAACGAAGGCAAGCGTTTCTCCATCATCGCCATGGCCGAAGGTGCCAAGAGCGAAGAAGAGGACCAAATGTCCAAGAAGGAATATAAGGAATATTTGGCTTCTTTGCCCTATCCGTCTTTGGCTTATAAGTTAGCCGATGAGCTGAATCAACGTATGGACCAGGAAGTGCGTGTGACGGTCCCCGGCCACTATCAGAGAGGCGGATCCCCTTGTGCTTACGACAGAGTGTTCGCTACACGTTGCGGTGTCAAGGCAGCCGAAATGGTCATGGCCAAAGACTACGGTAAGATGGTCGGTTTGATCAGCAACCAAATGGTCGGAATCCCCTTGGAAGACGTGGCCTTTAAACTTAAATATGTGGATCCTAAGGATGAACTCATTGAAGAATCCCGTAAAGTAGGCTTATTCTTCGGCGATGAAGTTAATACCGGTAAAAAGAAGAAAGATAATGATTAGTTAAAAGCGACCGTCCCTTTGTGCCTTTCTAATGTTTCATAGGAGAATCGTTCCCGCTGGTAAAAATAAT
>CAYFQG010000016.1:0-17330 GCA_964345295.1 uncultured Oscillospiraceae bacterium
AGAAAGATTATCTATGCGAGGTTACGAATTAACCAATTACAAAACAGTCCCCCTTTTGGCCAACATTCCCGAAGACCAGTACGACCTCATTCGTCAGAGGGTCCGCATTTTCGGTGTGGCCAAAGGAGAAGTCGTCTTCCAATCCGGCGAACCGGCCAGCCATATGTATATTGTCTACCGAGGCTCTATGAAAATCTCCAATACCATGGCTGACGGTAAAGAAAGGATACTCTACATCTATCACAGCGGAGACTTCGTGGGCGGCCTTAATGTCTTGTCCGGTGACTACTACGCCTATACCGCTACCGCCCTCACCGACACCTTCGTTATCACGGTAACCAAGCAGGATTTTAAACACTATTTATTAAAAGACCAAAACTTCCTTCTGATGGTTTTGGAAATGTCTTATGAGCGTATTCGTTTTTCCGAGAGTCAAGCGAATATTCTTTCTACACCCAATGCCGACCAACGCGTAGCCAAAGTCCTAGTCCACTTAGCCATGCGTTTTGGCCAAGAAGAAGAAAACGGCATCAGGCTGGAAACCAACCTGAGCCGTGAAGAATTAGGTTCTTATGCCGGCCTGACCCGCGAAACCATGAGCCGCAAGATTCATGCCTTCGAGAAAAAAGGCTATCTTAAAACCTTTTCCAAAGGAGATTTTTTAATTACGGATTTAGAGGGTTTAAAAAGCCGAGCTCGTTAAGCAAAATTAATTTTAAAGACCAATCTAAACAATCCAAATTTCGTCCTATGCCCCTTCGATTTTTGTTGATTTGCTTGCAATTGCCGCTTTTTTGATATAAAATAGCTTAGCCTTTGTCGAGGAAGCTAAGATGCAGGTGTAGTTTAGTGGTAGAACATCAGCCTTCCAAGCTGATTGTGAGGGTTCGATTCCCTTCACCTGCTCCATTTTTTGGGTCCATAGCTCAGTCGGATAGAGCAACGGCCTTCTAAGCCGTGGGTCGGGGGTTCGAATCCCTCTGGGCTCACCATGGAGAACCCCCTTACATCAGCAAGGGGGTCTTTTTGTTTAACTCTTTATACCATTCAAATCTTTAGCTTGATATCCTTATTTTTGCATGATAATAACCAGGTAGATACCGTCCTCTGTTTCAGATAGGGCTACACCGGCTTTTGTGAAACCTTCAAAGAGTACATCTAATTCGGGCTCTTCTTCTTTGGCCCAAACGGTAATGATATCTTGGGCAGACAAGTCCAAATCTTCAATAAGCTGAACGCCTTCTTCGGCATAGCTGTCCCCTATACCTAATTCATACATGACCGTTTCCCACCAGTCACCGTCTTGACGGTAGTGGCCATAACGGTTGGATACCTCCACGGCCCTGATACCGGCCGCCTCTTCCACTTTTTCGTCACGAATAACCGGTTCCAGACCCTCTTTAGCACGTACATCGTTTAAAGCCCTATATAGGAGTTCGACTATCTGAGGCGCATCATACCGCCCCAAGGGGTCCTTGGTAGGAAGGCCTTGTACAAACATGGCCAGTGTATAGTACTTGCCGTCTTTGTAAGACGTTTTAACCGCCAGGCCGGTAGTAGATTCGCGATAGATATTAGCCTTATTATTATCATCTCCCAACCATGTGTTCAGTATGGCATCGGGGCCGAAATCCGGATCTGCTACAGCAAAGTTTTCACCGGCCAAAACAAAACTGTAATGTAATTCGTCAAAAATCGTATCGTAAGAAGAACCGTCGGGGCGCTCATGCGAAGGCTTTTCTAAAATCTCCGAAAGTCTCTTCTCGGCCACGGCCTCTAGGTCTTTGTTTTCTTTTAAAGTCTTCAGGTCACGATTTTGACGCTTTTGATTAATCAAATCAAAAAGTTGGGTCTGGTAGCGGTGCAAAGTTTCGGGATCAGACCAAAGCGCTTCACTGGCTTTAATGGCATCTTCCGTGGAGGACTCTGAAATGCTTGTAGAAGTCTCTTCTCCACTTTTTGAAGCGGTTCCTAGGCCCCTATTTTCCAGCCGCTTCGTTAAAACAGGAGACAAGACAAAGGCCGCTACGGCCAAAAGCAGGACCAGCAACAAAATAATCAGGCGTTTTTTGACTCCTTCTTGCATAGGAAAAACTAGTCCTCCTCCAGCATGTCACTGGCGTCTGTTTGGTCGTAGTCTTCATGTGCACCAAGACCGTTAATAGGTTCAAAAATACGCTCTTTCCACCTGGTTTTCTCATTTCCGGATCTTTTCATGGCCAGATTTTCCTGGAAAGACTGGCAGTCCAAAATGACCTTGCCGCGACGATCTTGCTTTTTATACGTACCGTCCGAAGCCATGATGTTAGCCCTTTCCGTATCGGCAAATTGAATTTCCATAATTTCTTTGGCCCTGGCCTTACATTCCTCATCTTCCACCGGGAAAAGCAATTCCACACGGCGGTCTAAATTTCTGGACATCCAATCGGCCGATGATAAGTAGACTTCTTCTTTGCCGTTATTGGCAAAAACATAAATTCGGCTATGCTCCAGGTAGCGACCCGTAATAGACCTTACGGTGATGGTTTCGGATATGCCGGGCACACCGGGTCTAAGGCAGCAAATACCGCGCACAATCAAATCAATCTTGACCCCGGCTTGGCTGGCTTCATAGAGCTTTCGGATGATGCCTTCATCGTTTAATGAATTCATTTTGGCCCAGATATAAGCTTCCCGGCCTTCTTTGGCATTCTGAATTTCACGATCAATCAGATCGTAGAAACGTTGGCGCAGCCAGTAAGGGGCTATGGTCAATCGATTCCAGCCGGTAGGTTCGGAATAACCGGAAATCATATTAAAGAACTCTGTCGCATCCACACCGTAGTTCTCCGCACAGGTAAAAATACCCAAGTCGGTGTAAATTTTGGCCGTGGTATCGTTATAGTTCCCCGTCCCCAAGTGAAGATAGCGCCTGATGCCTTCCTCTTCTTCTCGAACGACCATGGTAATCTTACTATGCGTTTTAAGACCCACCAGACCGTAAATAACATGACAGCCGGCCCTCTCCAGACGTTTGGCCCACTGAATATTATTCTCCTCGTCAAAACGTGCTTTTAACTCTAATAAGACCAAAACCTGCTTGCCGTTTAAGGCAGCCTCTTCCAAATAGCGGATAATGGGCGAATGGCCGGACACCCGGTAGAGAGTCTGCTTAATGGCCAAAACTTTAGGATCTCGGGCGGACTGCTTGACAAACTCTAAGACCGGATTAAAAGACTCATAAGGCAGACTTAAGAAAATATCTTTTTGCTTAATAAGGTCAAAGATCGAGTCGCCCTTACGTCCGACCAGCATGGCCGGTGTCTGCGGCTCATAGGGTGTGTAATGGAGGTGTGTTTTATAACTAAGCTCCGGCGCACGTGATAGTTTGCCTAGAAAAGACAAGTCAATTGGGCCCGGAATATAGTAAATATCTTCTTTTTCCACCCGCATCATCTTCTGAAGTTTCTTAAGAATCTTGGGAGACACATCATCTCTTACTGCCAAGTGTATAACTTCACCCCATTGGCGCAGTCTCAGTTGCTTTTCAATCTCCGTCATCAAGTCCGGCGTATCTTCTTCGTCAATATCCATAACCGAATTACGCAAGACTCTGTAATTACAACGTTCCACTATCTTAAGGCTGTGGAAAATCTCACCCAGATAACGGTTAATAATGTCTTCCAGGAGGATATAGCAGTGTGTGGTCCTGGGCAAAAGACCCTTACTATGGGCAAACTGGCCTACCGGTAACTTTACCAGGCGGGGAACACCGCTGGGAATCTGGACCGTAGCAAAAAATTGTTTGCCGTCGTCCTTATCTTCTCTTTCTAATAAAACGGCGATATTCTGACTCATGGTAGGAATGAGGGGAAAGGGTCTTCCCTGGTCAACCGCCATGGGTGTCAAAGAAGGATAAAGGGCCGACTTAAAATAATCGTAAATAAAGGCTTCCTGCTCTTCGACCAGGCGGTCAGGCGTCAGGATGAAGATACCTTCTTTCTCCAAGCGCGGCAATAGCTGACGGTTATAAGTACTATATTGTTGCGGGATAAAGTCATGCATGACCTGACTTATGGCACGAAGTTGTTCTGCCCCGGTCATACCCGCCAAGTCTCTGGAATAGTCTTTCATCTCGACCTGGTCTTTTAATGAGGCAATACGGACCATGACGAATTCATCCTGGTTGGTCTGCGTGATGGACAAAAAACTTAACCGTTCCAGAAGCGGCGTCTTATTATCTCTGGCTTCGCGCAATATTCTTTCGTTAAAACTAAGCCAACTTAGCTCTCTGTTAATAAAAAGGTCTTCTCTTTCCATGTTTTCGATATTGGTCATATCTTCTTCCCCAGCATTTTCTTGACTTCGACTTCTACGCCGAAGAGCTCTTCCAGTAACCTTGATCTTTCACTAACAGACCACTGTTCCAAAGTTAAATCCTCTTCCGTCTCGAGGGAAATCCTCAATTTGGATTTGTGGAGGCGGACTCTAATATCTTGCAATTTGTCCTGCCTGGAAATCTCGATGGCATCAACCAGGCGAAGGACCGCCGACAGCTGTAAAACCGTTAATCGGAAGTTATAGGTGTGGTATTCCAGGTTAGGGTCAACCGGGATATCGTTGCCGGGTATGAAATGTATGGCCTCCGCCAAAATTTCCGTCTCCCGATCGGACAAACCTATAAATTCCGCATGTTCTACGATGTCTGCCGAGTAAATGTGGTAATTATTGGGATGGATGTAGCGGCCGATTTCAGCCAAGTAAACTGCCAATTGCAATAAAAATGCCGAGCGTTTATTGACAAAAGACTTCTTTCCCAATGCCTTATGAATGGCCAAAGCATCTCGTTCCATCCTGGCCACATGGTCCATGTCGACGGCAAAACGTTTGGCCAAGCGCTTAACCGAAGCCAAGAGATCCTTGTCATGATTATGATTAATTTTATAGCCGAAAGACTTTTTGGCCATCTCCAGTAAGATACCTTCGCCTAACTGCATGGGTGGCAAATAAAAACCGTCCATGTGGTATTCCTGTAAGAATCGGAAAATAATCATGGCCGAAGGAAGGAGAATTTCCGCTATATCCGACGGGACTTGATAATGCAGGCTTAAATCCATGGAATCGGAATCCAGTAAGATCTGATAGCGGTCCATGAAGGCTTCTTTAGAAATATAGGTTGTCCCCTCATCGGTCAGCCCCATAAAGGTCCTGAAATAGGCCAGGTCATTACCGACCACGATCAGGTTCCAATTCTTGTCGGTTTCAAGGCCCTCAATCTCCAGCGAACTCAGCTGGCTGTCGATATATTCATTCATGACTTGGGCAAAGTCCACCGAACGCACCTGAAGGGCGGAGAAGAGCTCACTGATTCTTAGATAACCCAGTTTGGCATTCTGACTCATAATTCTTCTTCCGTCTTCGTAAGAAGAAATCTGGATGGAGCCGGCGCCCAGATCCAAAACAATAGCCCCTTCTTCAATCAGGCGTTCATAGTCGGCAAAGTTTTCGGATAGAACCAGGTTATGAAGGTAACGCTCTTCGGAATTACTGAAGATTTCACAAGAAAAATCCGTCAGCTGTTTGATCCTATGAATGACAAAGTCTCGGTTCAAGGCTTCTCGGACCGCAGAGGTCGCTACCACCCGGTAGTCTTCAATCATGTACTCGTTAAGCTTTTCTTTGAAGCCCAGCAAAATTTCGCACAGTTCGCGCATGGATTCTTCGGTAATCAGCTGGGTGTTATAAGTATCTACTCCCAGGGCCAAAGTTGCTCTCAAGGGTTCAATAACCTTGGGCTTACCGTTAAGGCCTGCCTGGGCAATCAACATCTTGGGGGCGTTAGACCCGATTTCTATAGCGGCAATACGTTTCTTAGGCATGGTGCTTTTCCCTTTCCTTTTCTAAAAACGTAACCAAGGCCACAAGTAGCTTGGCAGAGCTTCCGACATCTAATTCGTCCACCCTAAATTCCATATCGGCATAGCGTCGATAAAGCCTGTGTCGGTCCTTATAAAGGTCTTCGAAAGTCTGACCCTTCCGGAGGATGACCCCTCGTTCATCCAAGTCGCCCAGGCGGCTTTGCAAGATATACACCGGGACCTCTATATAAAGGATAGGTCCCAACTTCTGTAGGTGGCGCATGCCGCGGGCCGAATAAACAGCCGATCCGCCGGTGGCGATGAAGTGATTGTCTAAATCTAAAGGCAAGGACCGGATGGCCCTCTCCTCCGCTTCGACAAAACCATGAAAGTCCGTTTTAGCCGACAACTCGCCCGTAGAACGGACATTTTCCATATCACACAGGACATGGTCCGTGTCAATATAAGGGCGTTTCATCATGGAGGCACTAATCCTGGCCAGAGTCGACTTGCCCGACCCGGGCATGCCGATTAAGGTGATGTTGTTTCCTCGTCTTCTGGGGAAAGCTTGATAGCGTTTTCTACCCTCCATATCCAGGCTCCTCCTTCCCACTATTTTAGCAAAATTTAGACCGCCTTATGTTAAAAGCATGAAATCCATTTTCTCTTTCCAGTAACTCCGGTCTTTTCTAAGGTACAAGGAAAGCGATTTGGGATTGGCCAAACGTTTGGCCTTGCCGCCGTCCACCCGCTTCGATATGGCAGGTGTGCCGAAACTTAAGACAGGATAGCGATCCGACATCATAAGAATATTATATAAGGTTTCTTGGCCCGGTTTAGCCCAGGACAGATTCTCCAGCCCCGCCAGGCCCAGACGGTGTCGATAAAGATAGTAGGGCTTATAGCCTGCTTGCCTCAAGCTTTGGTAAGCCTTGTCCATAGTACCTATAAGTGTCTGGTCGTCCATATCACCGGCTTCCAAAGGATTGGTATCTTTAACGTTTTGGCCAAAGAACTCCCTATAGCGGTCCGAGCCTCTCTTTAGAGCCAGACTGTGAATTGTAATGGATTCCGGATTAAGCCTAATAGCTTCTTCGATATTGCGAATAAATGAGTTCTCTGTCTCTCCGGGAAGGCCCAAGATAAAGTCCAGATTAATAAACGCCATGCCTTCTTCTTTACTGAGCCGGTAAGCCTCTATAATCTCCGCTGCGCTGGTGGGCCGTCCGATTCTTTCTAAAACGCCGTCGTCTAAGGATTGAGGGTTCAGGCAGATGCGGTGAATTCCCGCCTCTTTTAAGATTTGTAACTTCTTTCTTGTAAAGACATCGGCTCTTCCCATTTCCATGGTAATCTCTGTTGCGGGCCCCAGCGGCAGCTTACGGATAATCTGAACCAGGCGATCGAAATCCGCTTCGGAAAAATCGCCCGGCGTCCCTCCGCCGATATAAACAGCTTCAAGATTTCCCAGCCTTTTTTGAACCGCCACTTCGGGCCAGTGGATAAAGTCCGTTACTTCCCTGTCCAACTGGTCTAAAAACGACGCCCCTTTGGCCGACGATTGGCCTATCCCCTCCGGTGTCGTAAAAGAACAATACGCACACCTGGTCGGACAAAAAGGAACGCCTATATAAATGCCGTACGATTGGCGAGGAATCTTTTCTAATAAGAGCTTTTCTCTTAAGCCGGTCTCCACAGCCAGCTTCGCTTTGGCCTCGGAAACCAAATATTTTTCCTCCAGGATAGAAGAAATGAGATCAACCGGATAATTCTCCATAAGGCCTTCGACCACATGGCCCGGCCTAATGCCGTTAAGAGCTCCCCAGGGCCAGGTCTGCCCGGTATACTGAGACAGACAGCGATAAGCTAAGGCCAGGCTGGGTGAAGAAGGATTTTCCGGATTAGCGATTGGAGTACTGCCTAATAGTTTTTCAGTTTCTTCTTCTTTCTCTTTTACATAGAATGAAAACTCAAACCGGTCGGATGACTTTCTCGATAGCTTTCCGATAAATAAAGGGTAAAGATTTGGGCCATGTTGGAATAAAGGCCTAATTTGCCCGTTATAGTCAATAGTCAGGTCCTTGGCATTGCCGTAAAACTGCTGCAACATCTGCTTTAAATTATTTCCGCGCTCATAGCCGGTATAGGTTAGAGAAGCCATTAACGAAAACCACTTTCTTCTTTGTAATAGGCCAAAATCAGATCCACCACCTCGCCGTAGCTCTTAACGCCGGAGCTTTGGCCGTTCGACTTAAGATAAAAATCGTTAATCTGTGTGGATACCTCTTGTACTTTGCCCTCAAAACGATCCCAATATATATTTCTTGCCCTAAGGTCAGCTTGAACACCTTGGGGTAAAGACTCCCAAAGGTCATGATGTAAATTTTTGTCTTCTTTATAAAGCGCATTACTGACATGAATATAGGCATGGAGCCAGGCCGCATAGCGAAAGTCCTTGTCGGGGTGATGTATACCGGCATAGAAGCTGAAAAAGTTAGCCTCTTCTTCCCTGGCAAAGCCGTAAGAATGCGCTACTTCATGCAAAACCGTAGCCAAACGCTCATCGGGTCTCACATGGCTATTAACCGTAGACTCTACCAAAAAGGGAAAATAGATGCCGGTAATGCCTGTATAAGACCAAAGATACGATAAAGGCTCCGGCATGGGCTTAACCAGGACCGGACCATGGTAAACAGATTCTTTTATGAAAGGATTATCACTTGTTTCCGCTATATTGGCATAGGCCAAACCGGCCTCCCGGTAGATTTGCCGCTTGCTTAAGGACGGTACAAAAAGGCCTGTTTCATCACGTTTTACCTCCAAGCTTAAGGGATTAAGTTCCTCACCGATCCAAAGGCCGGCCCGATAGAGGTCTTCTTTTGAAGAAGGTTTTAAAGAAAGGCCCAAATTATCCGGCAATGCTAAGCGATGGTAGGTGTAACCGAAGTTTAAATAATAAAGAGGGGTTATGACTGAAACAAATACCATTAAGACAATCAGAAAACGACGTCCTAAAGCTCTTCTATCCGGTCCTTTTATTAGACGATAGAGAAAGCGAAAGAGGAAAAATAATAGAGCTGCCCCTCCTCCCAGTATCAGGACAGCCAGTAAAGAAAAGGGGAAAAGCCGCACCAGATGTCTGGGCAGGAAAACTATTTTAGGGAAAAGCTCGCGTGCGTAAAGCTCTGCTAACTCAGGTTTCCTACGGAAGAGATATAAAAACAAAAAAGATAGGCCTGGCAGAATGAGCCATAGAAAATAATACGGCAGAGGCTTGCCGAAAGCTGTCTTGCTCTTTTGATCCATAGGGCCCTCCCGAAAAGTTCAGGACTTGATTATACTAAAGTTTAGCGGCATGAGACCTAGCATAATAGGCCCGGTCCCTAAATAAAACGACCGAAACCCGGCAGAACTCATGTTCTAAGCCACGCCTCGGTCGTCTCTATGACTTAATAAACTACTTTTAAATAGGCTTCGCTTAAATTTAGGCAAGTGCTCCTATTAAAGAGCGTTTACCATATCACGAAGATTTCTGATTGAGCGGTCTTCTCTTTCCACTTCCAAGCCCTGTTGTAACTGGATATGAACCGGTGTGATAGCAAAAATCATGTCCGAGATAGGCATGACCTTGCCGCCCAAAGAAAAGGCTGATCCGGTCAGGAAGTCGATAATGCGCTGTGCTCTTCTGTTGTCCAAGTCTTCGAAATTGCAGATGACAATGCGGCCGGCCTTAAGCTCGTTGGCAATCTCTTGGCCGTCTTCGATAGCGGTAGGTTTTACAATGACAACATATTGGCTTCCCAGACGGTTGAAATCCAAAACCTTAGAGTCATCAAAAGTCATGTGGTCTTGGCCGGAAGTTTCCATAGTGAAGGTTTTACGCTCATTAAACTTAGGCTCAACAGTCTTCATTGCTACGGGACGTCTTCTGGGAGAAGGAGCAACATAGGCCTCCTCAGCTAAGTCCTCGGTATCTAAAACTTGGTCCTCATCATCTATATAAGAGGACACATAGTCCTCGTCTTCATAATTGTTGAAAAATGCTTTTACATTATCAAATAGTTTCATCAATAAGCCCCCCCCTGGTGTTTTTCTTTGCAGTGATGTCCATTATAGATGTACAGTTTACACCTTACAAGTCCACAACAGAGGGATAAAGGCATTTGTAATTGAATCGTAATATAGGCGACAGGCTGATTTTATAGGGGCTTCACCTTAAATCTGTCGTTCTTAAGCGGACAGATTCATAGCCCTATATTCTACTGGCCATGGACAGAAAATGCAGGCGGACCCAGGATAGCAGTGCCTAGGCGGATATAGTCGGCCCCTTCTTCAATAGCGATCTCAAAATCATGGGTCATTCCCATCGATAAGTCGTTAAAAAGCAAAGCCTTCTCATCCGGTAAGAGGTCTTTACACCGGTCACGGAGCTCTCTTAAACCGCCGAAGGTTTCTCTAAGTCTTGTTTCATCCGCATCGGCTTCCGCCATGGTCATAAGTCCCTTAAGTCTAAGACCTTCCAGATTGCTGATTGCGTCTAAATTTTTCCGGACTTCCTCAGCTGTAAATCCGTGCTTACTGTCTTCACCCGTCACATTGACTTGGAGCAAGATAGACTCCTTGGTTTCGTTGGCCAAAGCTCTTTTAGAGATTTCTTGGGCTAAACGTAAAGTGTTCACCGAATGAATCATTTGGCAGCGGCCGGAAATATACTTCACCTTATTTCTTTGTAAGCTACCGATCATGTGCCAGCGCACCTGCTCTTTTTGCTCGTCTATAAAATCCATCTTGGCGGTTAATTCTTGGACACGATTTTCACCGAAGTCTCTGTAACCTTCTTGAGCCAAGAAAAGTGCGTCTTCCGGATCATGATATTTGGTAACAATAACAAGCGTGACACTGTCTCTGGGCCTGCCGGCTCTTTGGCAAGCCTTCTCTATCCTGTCTTCCACCTGTTGCAGATTTTGTCGAATTTGATTTTGTCTTTCCGGGCTTAGCACCTTTTCACACTTCTTTCTATTTTCTCACTCTGATTTCTTACTCCAATTGGGTACCGGCTTTAACCGCATCCGGATTCAAGATGATAATAGATCCAGCTTCCAATTCTTTTTCTACGCCCAAAGGAGAACTCACAATGGCATATTCGCCGTCTTCTCTTAAGATGTCGACAGGCTCCTCATAAACATATCCGCTTCGGAGCACCATGACATTGGCTCTTTTGTCCCGGTCCTTGCCGCGTCCGGTCAATGCCTGGACGGGAATCTTCAGTCCTCGGTCCGACTCTAAAATGATCTCGGCCGGAAGCTTTCTATAGGTAATAAGAGATTCGAGCTGTGATTTGGATCTGAAGCTGAGCCACAAGAGGTCGTCTTGTTTTTTAACCTGAATCAGCCTAGCATCATCCAGACTGATACCCTGATCCGGGAATACAATTTCATACACTTCATCCAGCTCAAAACGACTGGGAGACACACCGTCCAGGATAATATGGATGTCCTGATTAATGGCTTGTACCAGGAAGGCAAATTCCTGGCCCTCCTTAACTTCCTGACCGGGCTCTTTACCGGCAGGCTTGAACTCTTTTATTTGCTCTTCTACCTTCTTGGGGTCCAACTTTAAGAAGTCTTCCGCTTTAACAGCCTTATTCTGGCCCGACACTTGGTAAGAGATAATCCCGCTGACCGGGGCATTTATGGCTGTTTCATAAGGGGCCAAAGCCTCCTTAGCCGCATCTAACTTATCGGAAAGTTCTTTTAAAGCTTCATCTCGATTGCCGAAGGACAAGAGGTCCTGGTTTCTGGACCTTACCAAAACTTCCATCTTGAGGCCCAGACGATCCGTTTCCTGAAGATCGGATCCGCCTATTTGTCGGACCTGGCGTACCAGGGGGACCAGCCTTTGATCGGTCTGGATAAAGGCCCCCTTACCTTGGTCGAACTTACCTTCGTAAAGAAGGTCCAACTGACGCTTAGACAGATTCTTTTCTGCTTCTTGTAAATTTTCCAGAAGGTCGCCGGCACGAGGTGAAATGACATCGCCGATGTGGCCGCCCTTGCCGACCCTATTTCCGTCACTGATATTCTTAACCAGAAAGCCGCCGGCGGGACTCTTCAAGGGCAACTCATCACGGACAATCAGAGCATCCGCGTTATAGGTATTCTTAATAGAACCCTGCTGAACAACATAGAGCTTGGGATCCGGAGCCGTACCTTCAATGATGAGTTTAATCATGACCAGGGTCAAAATTAGAGTTACAAGCACGAAGAGCGCCAAAATCGTCAACTGTCTCCGATCTTGTTTCTTCTCTTGTCTGAGCATCTGAATATAAGGGGAAACCGGTCTTCTGGGACCGGGCTTATTCTTGTGCGGCTTTTCTTTATATGACCTAGCCATGCTAGTCCCTATTTCCTTTCATTTTCTGGGCTGCAACCAAAGCGGCCAACTTGATATTTTCATAAACAATACCGCCTTGCATGTAAGCCTGATAGGGTTCACGTAAGGGGCCGTCGGCACTAAGCTCCATGGAAGACCCCTGGACAAAGGCACCTGCCGCCATAATCACTTCCGCCTCATAGCCCGGCATGGGTGCCGGAACAGGGCTGACAAAGGAGTCTACCGGTGAAACTTGCTGGATAGACTGGCAAAAATGAATCAGTTCTTCAGCCCGGGAAAATTCAATGACCTGTACAATATCGGAACGTCTCTCTCTGGGACCGGGAGAGGTTTTATAGCCTAATTTTTCCAAGAGCGCTGCCGTAAAGACCAAACCCTGCAGACACTCGGCTACACTGTGGGGTGCCTGGTAAAAACCCTGGGCAATCTGTCGACTAATCCCCATAGTAGGCCCTATCTCACTGCCTACTCCGGGCGCTGTCAAACGATATGCGGCCTTTTCAACTAAATCGGCCCTACCGGCCACATAACCTCCGGTCTGGGCTAAGCCGCCACCGGGGTTCTTAATAAGTGACCCCGCCATAATATCGGCTCCCACATCACCGGGTTCTCTGGTCTCCACAAATTCTCCGTAGCAATTATCTACGGCAACAATAATAGAAGGGTTAATAGAACGACAAACTTGGACAGCTCTTTCAATCTGCTCAATCGTTATAGCCGGCCTATTCTTATAACCTCTGGACCTTTGAATCCATACCATCTTGGTATTAGGCTTGACATGGTCTTTAATATGGTCGAAGTCAATGGTACCGTCCGACAGGAGTTCCATCTGTCTGCAACTTACGCCCAAATCTCTGAGACTGCCCATATCCGTATCCGCAGCTTCGCCGTTTCCCAGCGTATCTTGCAACGTATCATAAAGCGTACCGGTAATGGACAAAAAATCATCCCCGGGTCTTAAAATACCGAACAAAACCAGAGCCAAGGCATGGGTCCCGGAGCTGATTTGCCAACGCACCAGCGCCTTCTCGGTCCCCATTACCCGGGCATAAACTTCTTCCAACTTTTCCCGGCCCCGGTCATCATAACCGTAGCCCGAAGACCCGCCGAAGTCCGCTTCGGCCATGTGAGCATCCTGAAAAGCCTTCAAAACTTTCAGCTGATTATGCTCACGGGTTAAACGAATTGTTCTGAAAACGTCTTGTAATTCTTCTTCTATACTTTGGCCCAGGGCCAAAATCTCCTCGGAAACATTCCAAGCATCATATGCTGATCTATGGTCTATCACTTCGTATGCCTCAACTAACGTAAAGAATATTCTAACGACTTTAGAGGTCTATTATAGCGATAGGCCCAATGGCAAATCAAGGCTTAGAGCTTCTTACTAAGGAGGGCTCGGGTCGAGTTTAAGACGGCCAAAACGGTTACACCGACGTCGGCAAAAACCGCTTGCCACATGGTCGCCATACCCAAAGCACCTAAGGTCAAGAAGACTAATTTGATGCCCAAAGCCAGAACAATATTCTGTTTGGCAATGGAATTAGTCTTGCGGGCGATTCTTTTGGCCGTGACGAGCTTGTCGATTTCATCGGTCATAATAACGATATCCGAAGCCTCGATAGCCGCATCCGAGCCCAGGCCTCCCATGGCAATACCTACATCCGACCGAGCCAATAAAGGTGCATCGTTGATACCGTCACCGACAGTCCCGATTTTGCCCTTACTGCTGCTTTGATGCTTGGCTTTCTCAATGGCTTCCAAGCGACTGACCTTATCTTGCGGCAAGAGCTCTGCGAAGACTTGGTCTACACCCAGTTCTTCCCCGACCTTCTCCGAGATGACCTTATTATCACCGGTCAAAATATAAGTGTGCTTAATACCGACATTCTTTAGATCGGCAATGGCTTCTACCGCACCCTCTTTAAGCTGGTCGGCGATAACGACCGTACCTTGGTAAACACCGTCCATGGCCACATGAACCTTAGTCCCGGCCCGGTCAATCGCAGTATACGGAACATTAAATTGGTCCAGTAGTTTAGTATTGCCGGCCAAAATTTCGACCTGTCCTCTGTCAAGCTCTGCCACGACCCTTACACCCTTACCGGCAATCTCTTCCGTGTCTTTAATCTTTTTAGAATCCGGTCTTTGGCCATAGGCCTTTAAGATGGCATCAGCAATGGGGTGGGTGGAATGGAGCTCGGCATAGGCGGCAAGTTCTAAGAGCTTTGTTTCCGATACGTCAGCTAAATCCTCTGCCGGAATAATCTCACTAACTTCAAATTGTCCCTTAGTCAGCGTACCGGTCTTATCGAAGACCAAGGTATCGACCTGGTCCAAAGCTTCCAGATAGTTTCCGCCTTTGACCAGAATACCTCTCTTGGATGCTCCGCCGATACCGCCGAAATAAGCCAGAGGAACCGAGACAACAAAGGCGCAAGGACAAGAAATAACCAGAAAGACCAAGGCCCTGTAAAGCCAGTCTCTGAATATGGCACCCGGAATGATGAGGGTAGGTAAAACGGCCAAGCCCAGAGCAAAAAATACAACAAAAGGTGTGTAATAGCGGGCAAAGCGGCTAATCAGGTTTTCGGTCTGAGCCTTGTTCTCGCCGGCATTTTGTACCAAGTCCAAGATACGGTTTACAGTCGATTCACCGAAAGGCTTATCAACGCGTACTTGCAAGAGAGCCTGACGGTTAATAGCGCCGCTTAATGCCATATCTCCGGGCACGATGGATACAGGGACAGACTCGCCTGTCAGAGCAGACATGTCGAGACTGGAAGAGCCTTCGACAACTGTTCCGTCCAAAGGAATTCTCTCGCCCGGCCTGACTCTTATAATCGAACCAAGCTCTACGTCTTCAGCGGCAACTTCTTCTACCTCGCCAGTTTCGTTGTTTAATACAAAAGCCACATCGGGCCTAATTTCCATAAGACTTTGGATAGAGCGTCGGGATTGACCCACGGCAATGTCCTGGAAAAGCTCACCCAGTAAGTAGAAAATCATAACAGCGACAGCTTCACTGTACTGGCCGATGAAGAAAGCCCCTATGGTGGCTATACTCATAAGGAAATATTCGGTAAAAACCTGGCCTTTACCGATCAGCTTGATGGCTTCCCAGATAACCGGAAGACCTGCTATAAGGTAGCTTCCGATAAACAATATTAGATTAACCGGTTTAGGAAAAGAAAAAGCCACGGCAACAATAAATAGGATTAAACTGATGCCCAATCTTAAAATCGATTCACGCTTTTCCTCCCAGATGGTAGGGAATTGGGCCATAACCGGACTTTTTTCATGAAGCTTCTCAACCTCTACATCGGGCTCGTACTTGTGAACAATATGACGAATCTGCTCTTCTGAGGGAGCCGGTTTTGTCTCATCTTGTTGGGTAAGGTGCATCTCTTGGGTTAAGAGGTTCACAACCGCATCCCAACCCTCAATTGTTTTAGCCTCCGCCTCGATCTTTCCGGCGCAGGTCGGACAATCTAAACCCTTTACCTTATAGCTTTGGCGTTCCATATCCTCTCCTCCTGAAATTTATTCGATAACGTGGGCAAAGCCCTGATCCAAAATCTTCTTGACATGGTCGTCGGCCAAAGAGTAATAGACGACCCTGCCGTCTCTTCTATTCTTTACCAAAGAAACTTGTTTCAAAATTCGGAGCTGATGGGAAATAGCGGACTGGGTCATGTTAAGTAAACTCGCAATATCACAGACACACATCTCGCTTAGATCCAGTGCATAAAGAATCTGCACCCGGGTCGTATCACTGAAGACTTTAAAAAGATCGGCCAAATCATAGAGGTGTTCTGCTTCCGGCATCTTATCTCGGACCTTATTCACCACATCTTCGTGAATAACCACATTGTCACAACGCTCTACAAAATTATTATCTATCACGAGGACTCCTCCTAATATTTAACACATTCGATGTGCTCTTTTAAACATCTGAACATATGAGCAACCATTCATATGAGCATGATAACATAGGCAAAAGCCTTGTCAATATCGAAAAGTCGGTCCCACTTAAAATAATAAGTACTATAATGTGAATAATGACAATGTAGTGGACAGGAGAGCAAGTATGCATTCAATTCGTAAAGTCTATGTAATTCATCATTCCCATACAGACATTGGTTACACCGATTTGCAAGAACGCATTATCGACACGCAAATGAACTATATCCGTACAGTAATCGAAATGATGGAAAAACCGGAAAATCAAGATTTCCGCTGGACATGTGAAACCCTGTTTTGTGTGGAACAATTCTTAAAGGAAGCAGATGACCACGAAAAAGCAGCCTTGCTTCGCTTGATTAAGGACGGAAAGATCGGCCTATCCGCCAGTTACTTCAATTTCACGGATTTAGTTGATTGTCCGATATATCAAGAACGTTTACTAAACTGGTCAGACTATTTCCGACAACACGATATCAAGATGCAAACTGCTATGATTGCGGACATCAACGGTATTTCTATGGGCCAAAGAGATGCTCTAATCAAAGCAGGCGTGGAATTTTTGTTTACCAATATCCATTGTCATCACGGTATGTATCCGATGTACCAAAACCAAAATGCATATTGGTGGGAGAACGCCGAAGGCGAAAAGCTGCTGGTCTGGAACGGCGAACACTATAATTTAGCTAATGCTCTGGGTATCAAGCCGAACACCAATGTCAACTATATGATTCAAAATTACATGGGTGATGATAGTGTGAACGAAAATGCCGTAAAAACCTTATATAACAATCTAGATGCCTATTTGACCTCCTGTGAAAACGAAGGCTACCCTTATGATTTTATTATTACAGCGGTTTCCGGTGTCTTTAGTGATAATGCTCCTCCTTCTCTCGAAATTTTACATACCATTGATGCCTACAACCAGCTGCCCGAAGCCGTGCCCATTCAGATGGTCTCTTTGCAGGAACTATATAAGGAAATTCGAAACAAGCTCCAAGATGCTCCGGTCGTCCGAGGTGATTTAAACGATTGGTGGGCCAACGGCGTTGGTGCCCAGCCCTACGCAGTAAAACACTATCGAGATGCCCAACATAAATATCACTTGTGTGAACGCTTAGATCCTGAGATGCGCCACAA
>CAYFQG010000016.1:17430-31586 GCA_964345295.1 uncultured Oscillospiraceae bacterium
AAGGGCGATTCTTTCCGTTACTACGACACAAGCGGCAATATTGAGGTGTGCAATATTAATCACCAAAGGGGGCCCCAAGCTGTAGAATTCTATATTGAAAACCTATGGACTGAGGCCTGCGAAGTTGAGACAAAAGAAGTTTTTCTCCTTACGTTTTCATCCTGGATTAGCAATAAATATACAATGTTTAAAGGGAACGCATCAAATGAATAAGTTTCGCTCCAAACTATCCCTACTGTTAAAGGCTTTAGTTTTCTTCTGGGCTATTTTTGCTCTGAGTGTTTTTATAGTCTTGGCGCAAACATGGCTCTACCCTCTATTCTCCAAAGGGATTATGAACACACACAATCTAAGTCCCGATATGATCCAAAAGAACTACAAGATTCTTATTCGTTACAATCTGAATCCCCGACCTGTTTCTTTGGAGTTTATTGACCTTTCCATGTCTGAACACGGACGCATTCATTTTGAAGAAGTAAAGACAATCTTTCAAAGCATTATATGGTCCGGATTTCTTGCATTAGCCCTATCTGTTTTTTTCATCATACGGGCCGGGCGCAATAAAGAAAAACCTGCTTTCATCCCTCTGGGAGGCCTAATCTCCCTGATATTGCCGCTTCTTATCGGTCTACTAATTGCCGTATTGGGTTTCGACCGGACCTTCGTTATCTTTCATAAAATATTCTTTGACAACGACTATTGGATTTTTGATTCCAACACGGATCCGATAATAAACTATTTACCACAGCCTTTTTTCTTTGCCATGGCCTTTAGCATTATCCTGACCTATCTTATTCTTTATCTCTTACTTCGCCTGATTCTTTATCCACGTATGAAAGCCAAAGCTAAGCTATGATTTCGTCGGCCAAAAGGACCTGTGAGGGCAAGTAGAAAACCCATATAAAAGAACCGAATAAAGCATTTATAAAACTTACCGGTAAGACATTAAATAAAGCGACGCAGATATCGCAGGCACAGAACAATAGATAAGCTACAGTCAGCTTCCGGTCTTTGGCCCTTATGGCCTCAACCGTATTGGCAATCAGAAAAAAGCTATACAAAATAGCCAGACTGTTTAGTGTATTAAGAAAAAATAAAGCCAGGATAAAAAGCCCCAGACTGACCAAGCCTAAGCGAATAAAGTAACTACGCCCGGCTTTTTTCTTTCGTTCTACCAGGCGGCAGCAGTGAACCCCGATAAAGAGAAAAACCCCAAAACTGTAATAGCTTGTAAAGAGTAAGAAATAGTCCGTAAGGATGGTGAGAAAAGCCGCCATTTTCCACCAGGGTCTTCCCTCCCGGCCCAAAGCAATTTGGCTTATAAATAAGATGATAATTGCTATAAATTTTAGTATGGACGATAAGTTTTCATAAGGTAAAGACAAAAAGTCGATTAAAGCAAAGGCGATATAAAACAAAGCCAAAGCCAGGCAAATCATTTTCCAAACGTTCTGTTTAGTGAAAGAGGGCTTGGCTGCTTTGTCCATAAGTCTGTTTCTCATAAAGCTTTCTAATTCCTACCGGGCTCTTATGTAAAATGAGCCATGCCCTCATAATAAAGGACATGGCTGTAAATTTTAATTTATGAAGTCTTAATGATTTTCCTTGTACTCGTCGAGCTTAAAGGATATCTCCTTGTAGTCTCCGCCTCTGTAGAACTTCATCTTGACTTCGTCACCGGCTTTGTGACGGTTCTTAACGATATTAAGCTGGGATACGGACACAATCTTTTCACCGGCAAATTCGGTAATGATGTCTCCCGGCCTCAGACCGGCTTTATAAGCGGCCGAGTCTTCCGCAATATCCGAAATCCACACACCAACCACTAAGCCCTTGCCGTAAGAAGCTGCCATTTGGGGACTGATGTCCTGGCCCCTAATCTGTAAGGTAGGAAGGCCGGAAACATAACCGTCATTAATTAAGGCCGTCACGATAGGCTTAGCGGTATTAATAGGAATAGCAAAACCCAGACCTTCAACACTGGGCCCTGAGCCGGAACCGGAAGCTTTGGCCACATTGATGCCGATTAACTCGCCGAAAGAATTGAAAAGACCGCCGCCGGAGTTGCCGCCGTTGATGGCCGCATCCGTTTGGATGAGGTTACTTAATTCAATTAATTCACCGTTGCCGGATTCTAATACCAAAGTTCTTCCCAAAGAGGAAACAATACCTGCCGTAACGGTACCTTGGAAGTCGCCTAAGGGGTTACCGACCGCTACGACCAGTTCACCTACCAGAAGGTCATCCGAGTTGCCGATTTTAGAAAACGGGAGGGCGGACTCTGCCTCGATTTTTACCACAGCCAGATCGTTAATCTTGCTGGCACCTATTAATTTGCCTTCGTAGGTCTGACCGGTGGCCAAAACGACCTCGATGTCTTTGGCCCCGTCGATGACGTGATTATTGGTAACAATATAGCCATCTTCGGAAATAATGACACCCGATCCGGCACTCTCGGAAGGCACCGTGCCGAAAACCGTATCCTGAGTACCCTTAGCATAAATAGCAACCACAGCCGGTTGAGCCAGAGAAGCAATCTCCATCGTGGTCAAAGGCTCCTCATCTCGGTCGTGGCGGCCGGCCGCTTCTTCTAAAGAAAAATGGCGTTTGCCGGGGTCAACAGGTGTGACAGCTTCTGTTCCCTCTGTATCCTCTGGGACTAAGTCCACTTCACTGGTATTTGGTTCGCCGGACTCTGTCATGCCCGCTTCTTTTTCTTTCCTTATCTCTCCGACTATAGACCTGATACCCGAACAGCCGGTTAAAAATACACTCGAGCTAAGAACCAAAGCCAAAGTGATGGCACCGATTTTTTTCCTTATCTTATGCATGGTTCATATCCTCCTCATCCAACTTCTCACCTATTATATAAGTTATTTATGAATTCTTTTCTGCGTCAAAGTCAATAAATTAATATATTATTTGAATTAGAGATGAAATTTGTTTTGTATGCCTTCCAGGTTCTTGATAATCTGTCCGGTCTTAATCCGGAAATACGTTAAAAAACTTAAGATAATCAGATTTATGATAAACAAAATCACGACTAACGGCTTGCCCGGCCAACCGTTCACAATATGGACTAAAAGATAAAGTGCCACAATGCTATTTAAGACCAGAGACCATGTCAGCTTTTTCCTATTACGCTTATGGCGAATCAGGTCTTGACGGGTCAGGGTTTTCGCAAAGACTTTTTTTAAATCAGCACCGCAAGACGGACAAGTCAGTTCATCGGTCATGGGCAAAGATCGATCATCCAGGGCAAAATAGACACTTTTGTCACAGTTGGGACAGTTGATATCCACATGATTGAGAGGTCTTGTATCTTTCATGGCGTTTCTCCTTTATAAAAAAGCGGACCCCCTCAGGAATCCGCTTTTTTCAGATAAGCTAAGCCTAAGCTTACTTCACAATCTTCTTAACAGGGTCAACACTGACAACCTGATCGTTTTCCAGAAGCTTAGTTGCATCCTTAACGCCGTAGATAATGGGCAGGTTAAGGTTTCTGGCCACTTCAATAGCCTTGTTATCCTTAATATCCGTTGCCTCGGTTACCAGGGCAACCGCTTCACGAATCAGAGGCAGGTCCTCTTCGGTGAAATTCTCGGCAACCAGAACGGGGTTTTCGGGTAAGAAGACCCAATCTTCTCTTTCTTCATCCAAAATGAAGACTTCACCCATCTCAATACGGGTACCCAGAGATTCGCCGTTCAAGACCTTGGAGTCTACGTGGCGGACAATCATGGTGTTGGTCGAACCGGCCTGGCCTACAGGGCTGCCGCATACTAAAACAACCAAGTCACCTTCGTCAATGATGCCGTTTTCTTTGGCCAAAGAAATAGCTGCATCAAAGAAGGCTTCGTTATCAGAGCTCTTCAAAGACTCAGCATAGAAAGCCTCAACGCCCCAGGTCAAAGACATCTGTCTCTGGCTTCTGGCGTCATAGGTTAAGGCAACAATAGGGGCCTCGGGTCTGAAGCGGGAAATCGAACGGGGCGTTCTGCCGCTGTCGGTTACGCAGAGGATAGCCGCGGCGTGGATGGCGTTCGAAACGGCAACGGCTGCTTCACTGGTAGCCGTCACGACGTTGGATACACCGTCTTCTACATTCTCGATGGAGTAAAGATCCGTATCGATATTCTCTTCGATCTCACGGGCAATGGTATTCATCATGGCGACCGCTTCGGCAGAATACTTGCCGTTAGCCGTCTCACCGGATAGCATGATAGCACCGGTTCCGTCCAGCAAGGCATTGGCTACGTCAGATACCTCGGCACGGGTAGGTCTGGGGTTACGAATCATGGAGTCCAGCATCTGAGTAGCGGTGATGGAGTACTTACCTTCTTCCAAGCAACGCGACAGAATGTACTTCTGGATACCGGGTACCTTCTCGACAGGCACCTCAACACCCAAGTCACCACGGGCAACCATGATACCGTCACTGACCGACAGAATCTCTTCGAAATTATCGACACCTTCCTGGTTCTCAATCTTGGAGATAACCTGGATGTGGCCGGCACCGTGATCGTTTAAAAGCTTCTTAATGGCTTCAACGTCTTCGGCCTTACGGATAAAGGAAGCTGCTACGAAATCCATGCCGTGTTCAACAGCAAAGAGGATATCGTTCACATCACGCTCAGTCATGGAAGGCAGCTGGGTCTTAACATTGGGGAGGTTAATACTCTTATAGTTAGAAACTTCACCGGCATTGTCGACAACCGTGTAAACATCTTCGCCCTCAATACGGGTGACCTTGAGCTCAACTAAACCGTCATCGATCATGATACGGTCGTCGGGCTTAACGTCGTGATGGAGCTTTTTATAAGTACAGGAGAATTCATGGCTGTCACCTAAGATATCTTCGTGGCGAATGATGACCTCTTCCCCTTCGTTCAGCATCACTTTCTTATCTTTGAACTTACCGGTACGAATCTCAGGTCCCTTCGTATCTAAGAGCAAAGCAACATTCTTGTTCTCTTCTTTGGCAATGCGGCGTACCCGCTCTACTCTGCCCAGGTGCTCTTCATAATCGCCATGGGAAAAATTAAAACGGGCAACGTTTAAGCCATTTTGGATCAGGCGGCGAACTGCCTCATCGCTGTCCACAGCCGGTCCCATAGTACAAACAATCTTTGTCTTACGCATAGAATCTCCTTTTTTCTCTAATGCAAATTTCACTTATTAATATATTCCCAAAACATTACACCTAATCTAAGGGTCGGGTGTAGGAGGTTTTTTAACGGTTTTTTCAGATGCCGGTTTAGACTTATAAGACTTAATTAAGTCTCTTACCTTTCTCTCTATCCAGATAAAGGCGTTATCCCAGAGATACTGCAAGGTATTAAAAGCCTTTAGCATAAACATAGGCGTAAAGATGGCCAAAACCAAAAAGCCCAGGCCGATACCCACGGCAATCAGGATAATTACACCGCCGCCTACAAAAAGCCCGGTCACGCCGGTTTCGGCAGCCCTATGGTCCAGGTATGTGCCGAAGGTCTCATTGCCCCATTCCAATATCTTGTCAAATGTAAGCCAATCAGGAAGGATAAAAAGCTCGGTAAAGCCGGCAATCATCCAGAAAAAAGCAGAAATATACTTAAGTCCCAATAAGGCCAAAATCGGCACACGGAGTATAAAGGGCATACTGTAATGAATCATGCATAGCAAGGGGGTGACAAAGAACAAAATCAAGGTCAAAGTCTTCCATAGCCCCATGCGATTAGTAATGGCAGTACCGCCGAAATAGTTGGTCATGAAGGCAATGGCGGCCAAAAAGAAAAAGGTAAAGACGCTAAACCAGAGCCAAGTGCCCTTGTGCTTGCGATCTTCATAGTCTGTATCAGCCCACCAGGCGTGTAATAACATGCCTTCCAAATAATCCATGGATAAGGTCTACTCTTCCTTTCTCTAGACATAGCTGTATCTTAGTTACCATTTTAGCAAAAATTCGCTAAAATAAGAAATAATACTTCCGCTTTATCTTTAGTATCGGAGGCTATTTTACCAAAGCTTAGGGTCTTTCTAAAGTAAAAAAATCATTAATGACAAAAGCCCCTTATTCCGTTCAAAAGAAGTCCCATATATAGGAGAAAAAAGATGCGCTTAGATCGAATTTTGGCCAACAGCGGCTTAGGCAGTCGCAAGGACGTAAAAAAACTTATCAAGAATGCACGTATCAGCTTGGAAGGAGAAATCTTGACCGATCCCAGGCAAAACATCGATGAAGACAAAAGAGAATGGCTTTGTCTGGATAATGAACCGATTCGAGTCCAAGAATGGCTTTATTACCTCATGCATAAACCCGCAGGCTTTCTCACGGCCATGAATCAGACCGACGGGACCGGACAAAGCACGCTGGGAGATTTGGTCCCGGACTTTTTCTTTCACAAGAAAATCGTTCCGGTCGGCCGTTTGGATAAAGATACCACCGGTCTCTTGCTCTTTACCAATGACGGAACACTCCACCATCGCCTCTTGTCACCTAAGTACAAAATCCCCAGAACCTATGACGTTAAGGTAGATATTTTAGACCACAGTTTTAACGAAGAAGATATTAAAGCCGTTTCTCAAGGTGTAGACATAGGTTCGGGCGAAAGCTCAGGCCCCGGGGAACTTATTATTCTGGGACCTGATCGGGCAAGACTCACCCTCTATGAAGGAAAATACCACGAGGTCAAACGTATCATGGAGGCTTTGGGTAAAGAAGTTACAAGCTTGCACCGCCTCTCCTACGGCCCAATCATACTGGGTGACGAAAAGCCCGGACAAATCCGCTTATTAGAACCAAGTGAAATAGAAGCCATAATTCGGGCATGCGGCCTAGACCCGGCTTAATCTCTAACTAGATTAAGGATTAGTGCTTGACGGCATGGGAGTCGGAGTCACTTTAGGCTCGGCTTCCATCAAGCCCAGGGTCGGGTCATACCAACTATCAATGGACAAAAGAAGCTTTTCCAAAATCTCTTGTGACTTAGATCGATCTTCACTGTGGTAAACCAAAGCCAAATATTGCTCTCTTCCTACCATGTCCAAACTGTTTAAGAGCTGCTTTTCGCTTAAATCCAGAGCATAAATATGCTCCTGTCCCCCTTCTCCTTCCGGTAAAAGCTCCGCCGATACAGTATAGTAGCAAGGCTTAATGGCATAAGTCGTAAAAAGCTCCGGCTTTTCTTCAGACAACTTGTTATAAAGATCGTCCATGGGCAAGAACAAACCTTCTTTGACCAGCGAGTCATACTGATCCTTATCCAGCAGGGCTATGTCGACTTTTTCGGCACCTGCCGCCATCAGCATACGCTTTACCATGGCGCCCACTTCGGCCTGGGGATCGACCACCTGCTGGTCTCCCTCTTTGCCGATGTAATTCAGCGTAATAATGGGATGTTTGAGATCGGGATTTTGCTCACGAATAACATCCATAAGCTTGTAATCTTTCTCATCTAATACCTCACCACGCTTATAGAAGCGGCCAAAGGCAGATAATTGAAAATCAATAGGCTCATTCGTGGCGACCTGATAAATGCTAACAACAATTATGATTACGACGGCCAAAGTAATAAAGAAAGGGACCTTGCCGTAATCCCAAATATTCTTCCAATCTTTTCTTTTTTTGCCGAAGACCTCTTTTTCCATCTTGGGATCTACCGGTGCAGGCGGTTCGTAGCGGCCGGTCAAAATATCATAGGCCATGGTTACCTGGTCTATGCGCTTAAAAGTTTCCTCATCATCCTTGCCTCTGAGGCTCTTACTAATGAGTGTATAACGTCTCTCAACGTCATATATAGTTGCATCTTCCGGCAGATTTAATATTTCTAAAGCTTCTTTTCTGGACAGCACCTTTAAGTCTCCACCCTTCATACGCTCATAAATAAAAATAAATAGAGCAGTTCTGATAACTGCTCTATTTTAACAAATTTTTAGAACTTTTAGCCATTAGGACCTTTTCTTTATACTTCGTTCTTATTCTCCGCCTGACTTGGGCATGTTCTTTGCCCGGACGGACATCCGTGGGCCGCCAAGCAATTATCTGCCTCAGGGCAACCGATACAGGCAATAGAATGGCCTTTTTTCTTTCGTTTATAAAAATACCGTATGATAGAAATAATAATCACAGCCAGTAAAGTAATGACAAAGATATCACACCAATGTGAACGAATAAAAGGCATAAAGTCCCCCTCCTTCATTTATGTATTATGCCCTAAAAGCAGGCTGAACGCCGATACTTGGAACTCTTCTGTCGGCTTGTGGACGAAAAATAAGGTAGAGCCAAACAAGAAGTACTACTATTGCGACTCCTGTCCACAAGTTGAAAACGCCGCCCGATAAGAATGTTGCCAGCTGATAGAAGATTAAGGAGAAAGAATAGGCATATAGGGTCTGATAGAAGACTCCGAATAAGGTCCACGATGCAGATCCTAGCTCTCTGTGCATAGCACCGATAGCGGCAAAACAAGGTGCACATAAAAGATTGAAGGCCAGGAAGGAGAAACCCGTAATAAGCGTATAGTGGCTTGTCACGGCCGAAAGAGCCGACCAGGAGCCCTCCTCAATTAAGCCTAAAATATCACCTTGAACACCAAAAATGATAGCAAAGGTCGTCATCACGTTTTCTTTGGCCAGAAGCCCGGTAAAGGTGGCAACCGTGGACTGCCAATCACCGAAACCCAAAGGAATAAATATCCAGGCTAAAGCGTTTCCGATTTTGGCCAAAAAGGACTGATTAATTTCCACTTCGCCTATGCCTTGTCCTGTCCAACCGTAGCTTTGCAAAAACCAAATAGCCATGCTGGACAAAAGAATGATGGTTCCGGCCTTTTTGATGAAGGACAAAAGCCTTTCTCCGACCGCCTGTGCGACCCCCTTGACGGAAGGCAAACGATATTCCGGCAGTTCCATAATAAACGGAGCGGGATCTCCGTTGAAACGCTTAGTTTTTTTCAGGACAATGCCGGTTAAAATAACGGAACAAATCCCCATGAAGTAGGTAAGTGGAGCAAACCACCACCCTCCGTTAAAGATAGCACCAGCTACGAAAGCAATAATAGGAAGTTTGGCCGAACAAGGCATAAAGGAGCAACTGATGGCAGTCATACGGCGGTCGGTTTCATGCTCGATAGTCCTAGAAGCCATTATGCCCGGAACCGAACAACCGGTCCCTATCAGCATAGGAATAAAGGATTTACCGGATAGGCCGAATTTTCTGAATACACGATCTAAGACAAAGGCAATCCGTGCCATATAACCGCATTGTTCCAGCATTGCCAGCATAATAAAAAGGGTTGCCATTTGCGGCAAAAAGCCGATAACTGCTCCGACCCCCGGTATGATACCGTCAGAAACCAGAGAAACCAACCAAGACGACGTACCTATGCTTTCTAATAGCTTTCTGGAACCTTCTTGGGCCCATTCCGCCACCACAACATCATTCACAAAATCGGTCATAAGAGTTCCGATGGTAGATATAGAGATAAAATAGACCACAAACATAACTGCTACAAAAATAGGCAGAGCTAAAATGCGATGGGTAACGACCTTGTCGATTTTATCGGTAATACTAATTGTGTCGACTGTCTTTCTTACATAAATTTGCTTCATAATACCGGCAATATAATCGTATCGAGCCGATGAGATAATCGACTGTCCGTCATCATCCAAGGCATCTTCAACGTCTTGTAATGTGCTCATCTCATCATTATTTAAATTCATTTTGTTTTGGAGAAGACTATCTCGTTCAAAAATTTTGATAGAAAGCCAACGCAAAGGTAAAGCACTATAGGGGGACTTTCTTAAGTCTACAAAACGTCCGCCTTCTAGTTCCTGCTCCATATTGCTTAACCAATAATCGACCACCGGATTCAAAGGTAAAGTAAAAGTACTTTGATTAGGTTTTTGGACTTGTTGTTCTACTTTTTCAACCAGTTGTTCAATATTCTTTTCTTGCAAAGCTGAAATCTCCACAACAGGACAGTCAAATATTTTCGATAAATTATCGGCATTAAAACTGTCGCCTCTTTTGGCCACCAGGTCCATCATATTGGCCGCAATGACCATGGGAATCCCCAACTCTAGCATTTGAGTGGTTAAATAAAGATTACGTTCGAGATTGGATACATCGATAATGTTGATTATTGCATCCGGTCTCTGAGATATTAAATAATCTCTGGCAATACGTTCTTCTTGCGTATAGGGAGATAAGGAATAAATACCCGGCAAGTCCACCAATATAACAGATTTGGATTGCCTTATCTTCCCTTCTTTTTTCTCAACCGTAACCCCCGGCCAATTTCCCACATGCTGGGTCGAGCCGGTTAAAGCATTAAATAAGGTAGTCTTACCTGAGTTGGGGTTTCCTACCAAAGCCACACGATAAGTTTTCATCATCACATCTACTCCTCATTCTCCTCTTGGTTGTAGTTAGTATAGGCTAACTAAGGTGTAAAAAAATTATCTCAGCTCAACTTCAATATTCGCAGCATCCTCTTTACGAATACTAAGCTCATAGGATTTTACAGATATTTGTAAGGGATCTCCCAAAGGAGCTACTTTAATATAGTCAAGCTTCGTTCCCTCAACTATTCCCATATCCATAAAGCGTCTTTTTAGAGGTCCATTTCCTCTAACCTTCTTAATGATTGCCTGTTCTCCGGGCTTCATATCCGACAAAGTCATAAAATCTCCTTTCTCTTCTAAGCAGCTTTAGCTTCAACTATTATTTTTTCGGCTAATTTTCCGCTGATTCCCATACGACACTGCTTAAGTAAAACAATAAAATTAGATTGACTATTTTTAATAATCTTCACTTCCGAACCGGGAACGAATCCCATGTTATTAAGTTGATTACATACATGATCTCTGCCTAGTAAAGCAATGATTCTGTATGTGAGACCTTCCTGACCCATAGCTAAAGACATACCGGTGCTCCTTTTTGAATAAATATGCTAGATAGTTAGCCACTGCTAACCTCTGTAAGGATTGTAAGTTAGGTTACGTTAACTGTCAACAAAGTGTGCTTAATAATTTACAGACAGATTGAGCTTTAGTGATTTAAATCACTAGTGTTTCTTTAATAAAAGATAAGACTTTTAATGCAAAAAAAGAAGGAGCATTAAGGCTCCTTCTCTTTCTGCTAAACCTAATATAGGATGCTTATTTAAAAATATGATCTAAAAGTTCCTGTCCCGATGAGACCTGAATAATCTCTAGGCGATCTAAGACCTCAGGGGCAACCTCATCTAAGTCGCGGCCGTTTTCTTCCGGTATAAAAACCTTCTTAATTCCGGCACGGTCTGCTGCTATCAGTTTCTCCTTCAAGCCGCCAATCGGTAAAACCCTGCCGCTCAAAGTTATTTCCCCTGTCATAGCCAGGTCGGCATTAACTTTAGTTTTGGTAATTGCCGATAGGACAGCTGTCGTTAGAGTAACCCCGGCAGAGGGTCCGTCTTTGGGTACAGCGCCCGCCGGCACATGCACGTGGATATCATGCTTATCGAAATAATCTTCTTCGATTTTAAACTGGTCACTCAAACTTCTGACATAGGCCAATGCAACTTGGCAGGACTCCTGCATGACATCACCAAGCTGGCCGGTGATATTGAGTCTTCCCTTACCCGGCATAACTTGGGCTTCAATCTCCAGTGTGTCACCGCCTGCTGCGGTCCAAGCCAAGCCTCTGACCAGGCCTACGCGCGCCTGGCGGCCCACCTTGTCATAGAAATACTTTGGCTTACCCGCATAATCTATCAGATTATCTTTGGTCACCGTAATTTTCTCAACAGCTTCTCCTCTGTCCTTCTTACCGGCTATCTCCAATGCTGCCTTACGGCACACTTTGCCCAAGACACGTTCCAGCTGCCTGACACCGGCTTCAGCCGTATAGTTGTTAATGAGGTCTAGGATGGCCGATTTATAGACCGTTAAGTCTTTAGAAGTCAAGGCATTTTCTTCTAACTGCTTAGGAAGCAAATGACGCCTGGCAATCTGATATTTCTCAATCAGTGTATAGCCATTGAGTTCGATAATTTCCATGCGGTCCAGTAAAGGCTGAGGAATCAAATCACGTCGGTTAGCCGTTGTAATAAAGAGCACCTGAGAAAGGTCATAGGGAACCTCTAAATAGTGGTCTCTGAAGTTATTGTTCTGCTCAGGATCCAAGACTTCCAGCAAGGCCGAAGTCGGATCTCCCTTATAATCGGAAGACAATTTGTCAATCTCATCCATAAGAATCAAGGGATTGTCCGATCCTGCTTGAATCAGGGCATTAATAATACGACCGGGCATGGCACCGATATAGGTTTTACGGTGGCCCCTAATCTCCGCTTCATCCGTCACACCGCCCAGAGACATTCGAACATAGTCACGTCCCATGGCTTTAGCAATGGAAGCTGCAATAGAAGTCTTACCAACACCCGGAGGACCCACTAAACATAAGATAGGGCCCTTTGACTCCTTCTCCCCTTTTTCCGCTCTCAACTTCTGGACAGCGATGAACTCAAGGATTCGTTCCTTCACATCATACAGCGCATAGTGGTCTTTATTGAGGGCCTTCTCAATCCGATCAATATTGTAGTTGACAGGCCGTATCTTACCCCAAGATAAATCAAAGATGGTATCCAAATAGGACCTGGTCAGGCCGATTTCCGGGCTCTGGCTGGGATAGAGACTTAGCTTATGGATTTCTTTGAGGATTTTTTCCTTATACTTGTCTTCTAAATCGATCGCCTCAAGTTTTTCTTCATATTCTTCGATCACCCGGTCCGGACTGGCATCATCGCCTAATTCTTCGGAAATCACACGAATCTGTTCTCTTAGAAAATAGTCCCGTTGGTTTTTATCCACATTCAAGCGGACCTTGGCTTCAATCTCTTTCTCCAGACGGTTTAAGTTAATATTGACGGCAAGTCTTTCCAGAAGAGTATCTAAACGTTCCTGCAAGTCGGTTAAATTAAGATAGTTCTGTCTATCATCCGCATCCGTCAGAATCTGTCCGGCCACACGATCTACAAAACGTCCGTCATCCTTTTCCGCTTCAAACTGCGTCAGACTTTCCGGACTTTGACGGTTGGATTCCAAGCTATAGGTCCTGAAAAGGTCCTCCAAGACACGTCTTTTGGCCGCAACATGCATGAGTTCAGAAGGCGACATAGGCTCTTCTCTCAAGAGTTGAATATTAGGAACATCGCTGTAATCAATATCCGATAAAGGTCTATGCTCATAAAAGTCCAGCACCTCATCAGTCAGCTGAATCCTTCTAAGACCTTGTAAGGTAACCCTTAAGATACCGGTATTATTGACCTCTATGACTTGCTCCACTTTGGCCAAAGCACCGACCTTCTCTAAATCATGATAGGAGGGTAATTCGTCATCGCCGTCTTTCTGACTGAATACAGCTAAGAACAAATCATCTTCCACTGCAGTCTCAACTGCTTCTTTCGATTGCTCACGCTGAACATCCAAAGTAATTTTGAGTTCGGGCATAAGCACGATATTGCGCAAGGCTAAAACAGGGAGGGTCAATTCATCCAGATTTATTAAATTATCTTCCGTCATATCACTTTTACTTCCATTACATAAAAAGCCCCTGAGCCGGAAACGGCTCAAGAGCTTCAAAACTAAGTATCAGTTAAAAAGATTCAGAGTAATTACTCGTTAATCTTGGTAACAGTACCGGCACCTACGGTGTGGCCACCTTCGCGGATAGCGAAACGCATACCTTGCTCCATAGCAACCGGAGTAATGAGCTTAACGTCGATTTCAATGTTGTCACCGGGCATTACCATGTCGGTTCCTTCGGGGAGGTTCATAACACCGGTAACGTCAGTTGTTCTGAAGAAGAACTGAGGACGATAACCGGAGAAGAAAGGCTTATGACGGCCACCTTCAGCCTGAGTCAGAACGTAAATCTGGCCGTTGAAATCGGTATGAGGGGTGATGGTACCGGGCTTAGCGATAACCTGTCCACGCTCGATAGCGGTACGGTCAATACCACGGAGCAGAGCACCGACGTTGTCACCAGCACGAGCTTCTTCGAGCATCTTGTGGAACATCTCGAGACCGGTAATGGTGGTAGTTCTGGGCTCATCCTGCAGACCGACGACTTCAGCCTGGTCACCGACCTTCATGGTACCACGCTCAACACGGCCTGTACCAATTGTTCCACGACC
>CAYFQG010000017.1:0-30839 GCA_964345295.1 uncultured Oscillospiraceae bacterium
AATAATAGCCTTAGACCTCGTAGACGTAAGTGTCGAAGCTTATAGGGTCTTCAACTGCAAAGCAAGATTTTAGAACCATGGCTGCCGGGTCTGTGTCGTCACATTCAAAGAAAAGGCCGGAACTTTTCTCGAAAAGCCTTTCCGTCAGCTTATACGAAAAATCCTCAAAAGAAGATAAGTCTGTCGTCGCCACATAGGCGATTTCCGTCTCATCCGAAGCCTCCTCTACGAAAGCCAGGTGCAGAATCTGTCCCTCTTCTACTTGGGCCAAAACGAAGTTCGGTAAGTTTTGTGAGAAACTTTTGAGGTCGGCCGTAAGCGGGTTAACGGCTCGGTGCGTCTCTTTATAATAGTTATAGAGCATCCGGCAAGCTTCTTCATAGAGGGTTTGGCCTTTAGAGATGGACACTAATGAGAGCTCCGGCAAAGACTTCATCAGGCGATCCTCGACCGTGACTTCAATTTCCAGGCAGCGTCTTCTTCTGACAAAACCTCCCGCAGTCAAAAAGATATACAATTCCGGAGTTGAATAGGTCATGATCTGCATGGGCCTAGCTATTTCCTTATATAGTAAAGAAAAAATCTCTTTGGCCAGGCTAGAATCAGAAGTCTTCAGGTCAGGCTTCAGATAGGCATGGCCTTCATGAAGCGGATTACTATAGGCCTCAAAAGTAGCCAAAGAAGCTCCGGACTTATTGTCATGAATCTCATAGCTATGGTCTTCGATTTGCACCAGGTCTAACATAGGCCCTCCAATCTTGCCTTATTATGCGTAAATTTAAAAAATTTTTAAAGATAAAATTTTTACCTTATGCTAGACTAGAGCACGTTTGAAAAGTAAATCATGGTTTCCGGCGAGGAAGGCCATCACTTATTAGGAAGAGTCGTCGGAAGGTTTTATCTGCAAACCAGGTAGACCGGTAAGGTAGAGTCCAGTCTGATGTGACTAGGTTTTGCCATAAAGGCACCTGGCGCAGAGTTTTACATAAAATCAACAAACAAAAGAGCATCACAAAAACCATAACGTTATTTGAGGGGACGATTATTTTGCTTTGCCCCGGAATAACAGGTGGCATAGGTGAAAATGTTTAAAAAGTTCTCCCGCTTTATGGGATTGAGCGCCAAGAATGTCTTGTCGATTGCAACGGGTACGCTCTTACTGGCTTTTGCCATGATCAATATCCACGGCCCCAGCAAGATTACCGAGGGCGGCATCTTAGGCTTGAGCTTATTAATAAAGAATATTACAGGTATAGACCAATCCATCACAGCCCCAATCCTGGACGGCTTGTGCTATCTTTTGGGCTTTGCCATGCTGGGCAAGCGCTTCCTCAAGGTCTCTCTGGTCTCCTCGGCCTTTTATGCCGGATGGCTTTTTGTCTTCGAGCAAATCGGCCCCTTCATCCCGTCTTTTTACGACATGCCCTTTATTGCCGTGCTTTTGGGCGGGCTTTTCGTCGGTATCGGAGCCAGCCTCGTTATTATGCAAGGCGGCGCTTCAGGCGGGGATGATGCTTTGGCCCTGGTGGTTGCCGACCGAACCGGCATTGGCCTTAGCAAGGTCTATTTCTTAAGCGACTTTATCGTCTTGTGCCTGTCCTTATCCTATATCCCCTTCCGAAGACTCATCTGGTCTTATCTGACCACCCTGGTCTCTTCCTGGATTATCGGCCAATTCGAAATTTATGTACACCTGCCTCGACGTAAATCTCAGCAGCAAAACGCCTAAAGCTTTACAATAGGTCCAAACCCGGAAAGGCGGATTGGATTAGGTGAAATTTCGCAGCGTTTTTGACATTATTGGGCCCGTCATGTTGGGGCCTTCGAGTTCTCATACGGCGGGGGCCGTTCGCATCGGCCAAATTGCCCGCAAGCTTTTCGGTCAGGAACCGGACCGGCTGACCATTCACTTCTACGGTTCATTTGCCAAAACTTACAAGGGCCACGCAACAGATGTGGCGGTCGTAGGAGGCCTCCTTAATATGGAAGTCGCCGATGAAGCCTTGCCCAATTCTATTCATATTGCTCAGGAGCGAGGCATCTCCGTTCGTTTTATCGCCGAGGAAGAGATACCGGACCATCCCAACACGGTTAAAATCCTTATGGAAAAAGGCTCGGATAGTCTGGAAGTAACAGGTATTTCCGTCGGCGGCGGTGCCGTCCAGATTACCGAATATGCCGGCTTTCCCATTCGGCTGTCCGGTGATTTCCCGACCCTTCTCATTCTCCACCACGATGCTTACGGCGCCATTTCGCAGGTCAGCCAATTACTGGAAAAACACGAAATCAACATCGCCCACATGGAGGTTTCACGTCTGGCCAAAGGTGAAATCGCCCTCATGCTGATTGAAACCGATGAAATGATCAGCCCTTCCATCCTGCAAGATATCGGCCGCAGCAAGCACGTTATCCGCGCCTCTATGCTGGCCCTGGATGAAATTTAAGGCCCACTCGGGCAGCTTCTTATTACAGAGGAGATTGACATATATGTTTAAAAATATTGCCGAATTAATTGAGCAGGCCAAAATGCAAGATAAGAAAATTTGGGAAATCATGTTGGACCAGGAAGCCGCCACGACCGGCCAGGATCCGGAAGCTATATGGGAGGCCATGGCCCAACGTTACGAGGTCATGGAGAAAGCCATTGAGAGAGGCATCTCCGGCGTCCATTCCAGGTCCGGCCTTACCGGCGGTGACGCCAAACGTTTATACGATTACATCAAAAAAGGCCAATTCCTTACCGACCAAACCGCACTTCTGGCTTCTTGTTACGCTGTGGCTACAAACGAAGTAAACGCCGCCATGGGCGTCATATGTGCCACGCCGACCGCCGGTTCCTCCGGAACGGTCCCCGGTGTCTTGTTTGCCTTAAGGGATAGTCATCACTTAAGTTCAGAGCAAATTATTGAAGCCCTTTTTACTGCCGGCGCCCTGGGCTACGTAGTAGCCAATAATGCCATTATTTCAGGTGCCCGCGGCGGTTGCCAGGCCGAGGTCGGCTCGGCTTCCGCCATGGCAGCCGGAGCCGCTGTAGAACTCATGGGAGGTGGTCCGGACCAGGTGGGCCACGCCTTTGCCATAGCGCTGAAAAATCTCTTGGGGCTAGCCTGTGACCCGGTAGGCGGCTTAGTAGAAGTGCCTTGTGTCAAGCGAAACGCCGGAGGCGCTGCCATCGCCCTAAGTGCGGCCGAGATGGCTTTGGCCGGAATCGAGAGTCGCATTCCTGCCGACGAAGTAATCCTAGCTATGTATAACATCGGCATCGCCATGCCTGTCACCATCAGGGAAACGGCCTTGGGGGGACTTGCGACCACACCCACCGGTCTGGACTGGCAAGAACGAATTGCCTTGGAAGAGTTCTGATTTCTTAAGGTCTTAATTTCATAGGAGATAAAGCCATGGCTCTAAAAGAAAAAGTCATCTCTTATATTGATAAAGAATCTTCACGATTGATTGAAGAACCCAATCTACTGGCCCAAGTCAAGGCCGAACATAAGTTAAACTTAAACGGCAGGACCTACCATAGTCCCAATCCCAAAGTCTACGCAGGATGGGAATAGGCCGGCTGTAAATTAAGCTAATTCTCGAATAACCCTACAAGGTGTTCCGAAAGCTAAAACATTGGACGGGATATCCCGGGTTACGACAGAACCGGCGCCTATGATGGTGTTATCGCCTACCGTAACCCCCGGCTGAACGATGACACCTGCTCCAAACCAACAGTTCTTGCCGATTCTTACGGGCTTATTGTATTGGTAGCCTTTAGCACGCCGCTCGTGATTCAAGGGATGCATAGCCGTCGCCAAAGTCACATTGGGCCCCAACTGGGTACCTGCGCCGACATAAATATGCGTATCGTCAACCAAAGTAAGGTTCGAGTTGGCATAAACCCGGTCTTCGAAATGGACAAACTTGCCGCCGAAATTGGCGTTAAAAGGCGGCTCAATGTAGCAATCCTCGCCTAAATCGGCGAACATGTATTGAAGATAGGCCTGCCTTTCTTTCGTCTGATAAGGCCCCAGGGTATTAAAGTGATCTAACAGAGCCTGATAGTATTTTTGAATCTCGAAGATTCTTTCGTCAAAGGGCAGGTATTCTTCCCCGGTGTGGAGGACTTGCAGAACTTCGTCCTCTATCGTTTCATCCCAGGTTTTGGGCGGAAATTGTATAGCCATATTTTCTTTCTTTTCTGATTGATTTTTTAATTTAATAAAGCAGCCATAGCCGAGCCGATTAGGTTGGCATGGTCTACGTGGAGGATTTCGTTATAGAAACCGTGTTCTTCATTGATAAATTTCTTCACATAGTAATGCAGCTTATTTCGGAACATATCGGATTTATAATAAGTCGAGCCTTCCATGGTAATGGCCATGGGCTTGGTAGGGTTACGGCCCTTGCCTAATTTAATATGCACAGCCGTAAAAACCACCGCGACCAACTGCGCGGCGCGTTCGAAAATACTGTCGATAATTCTATAGACCAGTTCTCGGTCCCTATCGTCTTGGCAAAGGTCCTGAAGAAAACCGGTGGCATAAGGATCTCTTACAAAATTGTCCAAATCCGCGGAGGCAATTTCCGGTATGGCAGAAAAAGCTTGGGCAAAGCCTTCGGAGAAGAGGCCTTGTTCTATGGCTTCTTCCATCATGTAATAGGCTACCTGGCCCTGGTAGCGGCCCGACACCTGCTTTTCCAGAAGACTTATACCGGGTTGGGCCGACCTTTCATCAATCTTTCGGAAAACCTTGTTGCTGGACTCAATCAGATAGTCCCCGGCTTCGGTATTGATAATCATATTGTTCAGGAGGGGGATTTGGCCGCGAAGTTTTTGAATGTTGATATTCTCTTCCACATAAGCCATGTTAAGCCCCGTCCCCATAACAAAACCCGTATAGGCTGAATGTTCTCTGGCATTGGACTCTGCGAAACCGCCCATCAGAGCAGCTACGGTGTCGTTTAAGACCACGAACTGAATCTGATCGGCTTCGTCTACGCCTTTTTTGGCCAAAGTTTCCTTGAGCGATTCACCCAATAAGGTTCCTTCGGCATCTTCGCATCGGACTTCTTTACTAAAGTAAAGGATACGGCCATCGTGGTTGGGCAAAATTTCGGTTCCGTAAGAGAAACAAAAGGCGACCTTTTTAGCATGGTCCAAGTAGGGAAGCATGTAGTCTGCAATGATATCGTAAAAGCTTTCCTTATCCATTTCCCCTGCGGTTCCGGGCATGGGGTAGCGCTGAAAGTCCTGGATAACAGCCTTCAGACGGTCATCGAAATAAACCAGGGCAATGCGAAAATGCGTGCCGCCCGCATCCATAACTATAACCGGTTCGTGGAGGGGAATCTTGGAGCCCAGACTTAGATAGGTAGAAATCATCAGGAGCTTATCGCCTTTATCGAAAGTCAGAAGGCCTCTCTTCATATGGTCCAAAAAACGGTCCAGCTCACGGTTTAAATCCAAACTGTGGCGGGCCATGCCTAAATCTTCAAAAAATCGGTCCACACGTTCCGGCACGATTCCCTCTTCTACCATAAAAACTCCTTATCGCAGGCAATAATTAAGTGTCACGTCAGCTATTATAGCTTATTTTAGAGGCTCCTTAATCCTCTTTTCCTTCGGCTGTATCCTCTTCCTCATCCTTGAAAACATAGGTCGAAACCACCGTACTGGTCTGTTTGTCATTTTTCTTTTCTGCACCTTGGGCCTCACGGAGTTCTTCTTCTGAAAGTTCTTTCAAAAAAACTTGGTCAAACTTGCTGCCGTGGGAAGTTGACTCTCTCCCTCGTAAAACAAGTATTCTCCTCGCTCAATATCATAGACCGAAAAAGCAAGTGCATCTCTGGGGATTTCCAAATCATTCGCATGCAGTCTAAACTCGATTCGTCTATAAACATTCTTAAAGAAATCCAAATTAAGATAATCGGTTTTGTAGAGACCTATTCCAATAACCAATAGTACTAATAGCATTAAGGGGAAAAGTCTAATTGATTTTCGGCCTTGCTTTTGTTTTTTCATATAAACCTCAATTTGCAAATATATTAAGAGTTTTATTAACATAAAGTAACAAAGCTGTAAACACAAGATATTGGTGTAAAAGCACAAAATCATATTGACAAGCCCCCTTTCTTTTACTAACATTCTTTTAAACCGTTGAGCTAGAGTAGTAGCGCCTCATAAGATTGTCGTACAGAGAATCGCCCGTTTGCTGGAAGGGTGAGACGAGTCGGAGGAGTGAATGGACTAGTGAGGGCCGGGCTGAGAGGCAGCAATAGGCTGCAAGGTAGGCCGGACGTAAATCCTGACGTTAGGGGGATGCCGTTTGTTGGAACGGACTAAGTGGATTAGAAGTAGAGCAAGAAGGCTTACAGACAAACTTCTTCGTTCTCTTTGAATCAAGATGGGTGGCACCGCAGGAAGTTCTCTTGTCCCATTGGGGATAGGAGATTTTTTTATGTCTTTTATCTCCGGACCTTAAACCAACAAGAAGTATCTGAAGTCGCTATAAGCGCAAGGGAGGAAAGACAATGACAAGACTAACGAGAACATTAAGAAGTGTTTTGGCCCTGGGCCTGGCCGCCGGCTTAACCCTCATGGGCACCTCGTGCGGGAACACAAATAACAAGAGCAACTCCGGCCAAAGTGATGCCGCCAAACTCTCCGACGAAGACCCATCTAAAAAAACTTATAAAATCGGTATCATCCAATTCGCCGAGCACCCCTCTTTGGAAAACTGCCAAAAAGGTTTCGTCCAAGGTTTAGAAGAAAGAGGCTATAAAGAAAACGAACAGTACACCATGGACTATCAGGTCGCTCAGGCGGACACCAATCTGGCCAACCAGATGGCGGAAAACTTCGCATCCAAAGGCTATGACCTCATTGTCGGCATCGCCACACCGGCAGCCCAATCTGCTTATAATGCCGGCCTCAAAGCCGGTATCCCGGTTATTTTCAATGCCGTGACCGATCCTGTCGCAGCCGGTTTTCAGAATGAAGACGGCACGAATAAAAAAGGCGTTACCGGAACCAAAGACATACTGCCCATTAAAAACCAATTGGAAATGATTCGTGCCTTCCAGCCCGAAGCTAAAAAAATCGGTATTCTCTACAGCTTATCCGAAGCCAACTCCAAGGCCTCGGTCGATATCTATGAAAGTTTGGCCGGCGACTACGGTTTTGAAATCGTAAGTCAAGCCATCAGCTCCGAACAAGATATTCCCGCTGCGGCTCAGAGCCTGATTAGCAAGGTCGATTGCCTCACCAATCTCACCGACAATACCGTGGTCCAGAACCTCCATGTCGTGATGAGTAAGGCTAACGCAGCTCAAATTCCCTATTACGGATCCGAAGAAGAACAGGTCACTAACGGCTGCATCGCCGCCGAAGGTTTGGACTATATCGCTTTAGGTATCGTAACCGGCCACATGGCAGCCGATATTCTGGAAGGTGCAGCGCCGGAAGACGTGCCCATCGAGCAGGCTGAAGATTCCAGCCCCTTCATTAACAGCAAGGTTATGGAGCAATTGGGTATTGCCCTTCCCGAAGCCTATAAAGACGCCACCGATATGGCCAAGTAAAACAAGTGCGAGGATAAGGAGCAGCGCTTCATGGAATTTTTTATTGCCATTCTTTTAGACATCTTGGAACAGGGCCTCATCTACGGAATCATGGCCCTGGGTGTCTACTTAAGTTTTAAGATTTTAAACTTCCCGGATATCTCCGTGGACGGAACTTTCCCTCTTGGAGCGGCGGTTTCCGTCAGCTTAATCCTCCACGGTGTTAACCCTTGGCTGAGCCTCCTGCTAGCCTTTGCTGCCGGCCTGGTGGCGGGTTCACTTACCGGCTTTTTTCATGTCACCTGTAAGATTAACAAGCTCTTCTCCGGCATCATTGTCATGACCATCCTCTATTCTATAAATATTGTGGTGGCAGGTGCACCTAACCAGCACCTTTTCATGAACGACACCCTCTTTGACACAGGCTTTATCCGGGTTCTTCCCTCTTTCGGTCCCATGATTCAAATCGGAGTAGGCCTGACTTCGCTGGTCTTGGTCTTGCTTGTAAAGCTGGCCCTGGATTATTTTTTGAAGACTCAAAGGGGCCTGCTCCTTCGTGCTACCGGCGACAACGAACAAATCGTAACGGCCATGAGTGTCAATCCGGGCAGACTCAAGATCCTGGGGCTGGCCTTGGCCAACGGCCTGGTCGCCTTATCCGGTGCCATCTTGGCCCAGCAAAGCGGCGTTTTCAATGTCTCCATGGGAACCGGTACCATGACTATGGGCCTGGCCTCGGTCATTATGGGTCTTATCCTCTTCGGAAAAATCTTGAAAGTCCCTGAGACCTCCGCCGTCATCTTGGGGTCCATCCTCTATAAGGCCCTGGTCTCTATCGCTATTAACCTGGGTGCCCCGTCCCAGCTCCTGAATCTGGTAAGAGGCCTTCTCTTCTTCCTCATTCTCTTAGGCGACCGCCTCTACGACAAGGGAGGCCGCTTTGGCAAGCACAAAGCTCGGAGCAAGGCCAAGGAGGCTATGTAAAATGCTTAAACTGCAAAACATCGATAAGAGTTTCTTTCTTAATACACCTGATGAAAACCAGATTTTCGAGAAATTTAACTTGGAAATTCCCACAGGTCAATTTGTTACCATCATCGGTTCCAACGGTTCGGGCAAGACGACGCTCCTGAACCTCTTATCCGGAACCCTGATGCCCGAGAGCGGCCGAATCTTAAAAGACGGCAAAGACATCACGCACCAGAAAGAACACGTCAGGGCCCAATATATCGGTCGTGTTTTCCAAGACCCTTCTATGGGAACGGCCGGAAACCTCACCGTCTTGGAAAATCTCAGCATTGCTTCTAATAAGGGAAAAAAATACGGCCTTAGGCCGGCTATTAAGAAAGACCGGGTCGATTATTATAAAGAGCTCTTAACGCCTCTGGGCATGGGATTGGAAAATCGCCTGTTCCAGCCTTGTCGCACCTTGTCGGGAGGTCAGCGCCAGGCTTTGGCCTTGCTCATGTCCACCATGGTCAAGCCGGATATTCTTATCCTGGATGAACATACCGCCGCTTTGGACCCCAGATCCGCCGACACGGTCATGCGACTGACCCGGGAAATCGTCGAAAAAGAGCACTTCTCCGTCGTCATGGTCACCCATAACCTGCGCTTCGCTCTGGAATACGGCGACCGCCTCCTCATGATGCACGAGGGGAAGATTATTTTGGACAAAGAAGGAGAGGCCAAAGAGCAACTCGTCTTGGACGATGTCTTGGACCTCTTCTATAACATCTCGATTGAGGTAGGAAATACGGTTTAAAGCCGGATGTCTCCTTATCCCTCCTGGTACTGCAACTGATACAAGACCTTGAAGATACCGTCTTGGGCCAGGAGTTCTTCCTTGTTACCTTGTTCGGCAACCTGGCCGTTATGCATGACGATAATGCGGTCGGCATCGGCAATGGTCGATATACGGTGGGCAACGGCAATCATAGACCGGCCTTGGGCCATCTTGCCGATAGCCTCTTGAATAAGAATTTCCGTTTCGGTATCAATGTTGGCAGTCGCTTCGTCCAGGACCAGCAAACTGGGTTTGGCCGCTACAGTTCGGGCGAAAGATAGGAGCTGTCTTTGGCCGGATGAAAGGGTCGACCCTCTTTCGGTTATCTCCTCATCAAAGCCGTGGGGGAGTTTATAAATAAACTCTTCGGCATTGACCAACTTGGCCGCCCGACGCGCGTCTTCATGTGAGACATTTTCTCTGTTCAGGGTGATATTGTCCACGATGGAGCCTGAGTACAGGAAGATATTCTGCTGGACCACACCGATAGACCGGCGCAAATCGTCCAAGCAGTAATCCTGGATGGGCACACCGTCGATGAGGATTTCGCCCTTATCAATATCATAGAAACGGCACAAGAGGTGCATGATGGTCGACTTACCGGCACCGGTGGCGCCAACAAAGGCTACGAACTCGCCCGGCTTAACCTCAAAAGATACATCTTTCAAAATCCACTCGCCTTCGTTATAGGCAAACCAGACATTTTTGAACTCGATATGGCCTTTAAGCCCTTCGGGACCGACCTTTACGGTTCCGCCTTGGTCTTCTTCCTCGACGTCCATGAGGTGGAAGATTCTTTCGGTAGAGGTCATGGCAGACTGGATGAGGTTATAGGTTTCAGCCAGTTGCAAGATAGGCTGGAAGAGACGGGTGATGTAATCGTAGAAGGCATAAAGGGTACCGAAAGTGATGACACCGGCCAAAAAGCCCTTGCCGCCGAACCAGATCAGAGCGGCAATACCCAAACTCTGGACGACCTCAATAGCCGGACGATAAATAGCAAAGTACAAAACTTCGCGTCTACCTTCATGCAGGTATTGGTCGTTGACCTCATTGAATTCCTCATGGATTTGGTCTTGGCGGTTAAAAACCTGGATGGTCCGCATGCCGGAAATATTTTCAGACAACTTGGTATTAATGATGGACAGGATTCTCCGCTGGGCCGTGTAGACCTTGCGGATAGCCTTACGGAAGACCACCGATATGATGACGACGATAGGCAGAAGAGCCATGGTGTAAGTCGCCAGACGGACGTCCATCTGATACATCATGATGATGATACCGATCAGGGCGAAGGTATTTCTAAAAACACTGGACAAGACCGACGTGAACATCTCGTTCAAAGTCTCGGTATCGTTGGTCACCCGGGTCACCAGAGAGCCCAGTGGATAGTGGTCGAAGAAGGCCGTTGGGAGGCGCAGGACATGGTCGTAGAGGTCCTGGCGAATCTTCATGAGGATTTTCTGGCCGGTCTTTTGCAGAACCATAATCTGGAAGTAGGCCGAAATAAAGGTCACCGCCACAGTTCCAAAGTAAATGAAGGACCAACGTACGGCCTGGGCCATGGCTTGGTCGACCTCTGCCGTACCGGCCTTACCGTCAATTAAAACCGGGAAGGGACCGTCGATTAAAGTTCGGATGATACGGGGCTGGTTCAAGGTCGCCAGGGTCGAAACCGCAATCAGAATAAAGACAATAAAAAATTGACCTATATAAGGCAGGGCGTAAGAATAAAGGCGCAAGGCAGACTTACGACTGAACTTGAGGTCTTTTTCCTCAGCCTTGATAGTGTTGTAGTATGTTTTTTTGTTTTCCATGGCTAAGGTCCTCCTACTTTAATTCCAATTCTAAGAGCTGGCGCTGGTAGAGCTTGTGATAGAAGCCTTCGGTATCCTCCATCAAGGTCTGATGGTTGCCTCTCTGACTGATTTTGCCGTCTTCGATGACCATAATCTGGTCGGCTCCCTTAACCGTTGAGACACGTTGCGAGACCATGATGAGCGAGTGCGAGAAGGTCTTCAGGTGATTCAAGATGCTCTTCTCCGTATTGGTATCCACTGCGGACAAGGAGTCATCCAGGATAAGGGTCTCTGCCTGCGCGTAGTAAGCTCTGGCAATGGAAACTCTTTGCTTTTGGCCGCCGGACAAGGTAACGCCTCTTTCGCCGACCCAGGTGGTATAGCCTTCGGGCATCTGCTCGATATCGTCGTGGACCTGCGAAAACTTGGCCGCCGACTTGACCCGATCTAAGTCATAACTTTCTTCGCTGCTAAAGGCAATGTTGCCTGCAATAGACCTGGAGAAGAGGAAGGATTCCTGCTCCACATAGGCCATGCGGCTGTAGAGGTCTTCCAGACACAAGTCTTTGATGTTAACGCCGTTTAGGAGAATCTCGCCTTGGGTCACATCGTAGCGTCTGAGTAAGAGATTGATAATAGTGGTCTTACCGGTCCCGGTCCTACCCAAGATGGCCAAAGACTTATGTGGCTCCAGCTTGAAAGACACGCCTTCCAGAACCCAGGGGAGGTCGTCTGCATATCTAAACCAGACATCCTTAAACTCGATGGTGGTCTCCCCTTCAGCCGCCTGCATGGGAATATGCGGTTCTTTGACTTTGGCCTTGGAATTCAGAATCTCGTTAATTCTGGACATGGCCGCAATACCTCTTTGGAAACTGGCCACCAGCATGCCCATGGCAATGAGGGGCCAAATCATCATCATGATGTAGGTTTGGACGGCCAAAAAGTCACCCAGGGTGAGCTGGCCATGGACCATCTGGTTGATTGAATAAAAGAGGAAAATAATAAAGGCCGCACCGGATATAAGCGATACCATGGGTTCCATAATGGCCGCGATACGGACTAAGGCCATGTTGTCTTTGGCGTATTGCTTGTTAACCTTGGAGAAGGAGTCGGACCTATTCTCCTCAATGACGAAAGACTTGATACTGGAAATACCGGACAGGTTTTCCTGGACCTCTATGGTCATATCGGAGAAGGTATCCTGAACGGCACGTGAACGGTTTTGCAAAGGCTTGGCGACAAAGGCCACCATAATCGACAAGAAGGGCAAGGCCAAAAGTCCTACCAGGGCGGTCTTAATCCCCACCGTATAAATCATAAGGGCAATGGTGAAAACGCTCATGAAAAGGGCGTCTACGGTCATGATAATACCGCCGCCCAAAGTGTTTCGGACCATGAGAATATCGTTGGTCGCATGGGCCATGAGGTCACCGGTCCGATGCTGGGTAAAAAAATGGTCGTCTAGGCTTAAGTATTTGTTAAAGAGTTCCGCCCTTAACCAATGCTCCAAGCGCCTGGCCGTTCCGAAAATATTGGTCCGCCAAAAAAAACGGCCGATTCCGACTAAAGAGCCCAAAATGATGACCGCCAAGGCGGTCCAGAGTACTTTGTCTTGATCCATGGTGCCGTCTTTGGCCCAGTTGGCAAAACGCTTAATCACTTGCGGCAAAAGGAGGTTGGCCAGGTCTACCACGATGAGCGCCAGGATACCCCAGATGTAATGCCACTTATGTTTCTTCATAAAAGGTAAAATCGTACGAAAGGTTTTCATAATCTCTTCCTCCGCCTAAATTTAAGCGTACTGACGTTGGTCTTGGCCCATGAAGGCCCGGTCAATGATAGCACCGCCCAAGCAAATATCCCCGTCATAAAACACGATAGACTGACCCGGTGTGACTGCCCTGGCCAAATCGGGGAATGTGACTTGGACCTTGTCTCCGTCCAAAATATCCACCTCGCAAGGGATGTCCTTCTGGCGGTAGCGTATTTTACAGGTACAAGCAAAATGTTCCGGCATAGGTTTGCCTGCCGGGCGAATGAAATTACGCTCCGAGGCCAAAAGTCGGTCCACCATAAGATAGGGGTGGTTAAAACCTTGGCCTACATATAGGGTATTGGTCTTCTGGTCTTTGCCTACGACAAACCAGGGCTCGGGATTCTTGCCCACACCGCCTATGCCCAGACCGTGCCTTTGGCCGATGGTGTAGTACATAAGGCCGCGGTGCTTGCCGATTTTCTGTCCGTCCAAAGTCATCATCTCTCCGGGCTGGGCCGGCAAGAACTCGGACAGGAATTGGTTAAAGTCGCGCTCGCCAATGAAGCAAATACCGGTAGAATCCTTTTTCTTAGCATTGGGCAGTTTCAAGTCCAAAGCCTTCCGGCGGACCTGGGCCTTGGTCAAGTGACCTACGGGGAAAAGGACCCGGTCCAACTGGCTGTGTCGCAGCTGGTTCAGAAAATAGGTCTGGTCTTTATTGGCATCTACGCCGCGCAAAAGAATATTCTCCTGGTCGACCTGACCGAAATGCTTTTGCTCCAGGCGGGCATAATGACCGGTCGCTACATAATCTGCTCCCAGCTCCAGGGCATAATCCAAAAAAGCCTTAAATTTAATCTCTTTATTACACATGACGTCGGCATTGGGGGTCCGATTTCGTCTGTATTCGTCTAAGAAATAAGAAAACACTCGGTCCTTATATTCGGCCTCGAAATTGACCGAATAATAAGGCATGCCCAAAACATCCGACACCAGGGCTACATCCCGGTAGTCCTCTTCCGCCGTACAATGGCCCGAGTCGTCGGTATCATCCCAATTTTTCATAAAGATACCTACCACATCGTAGCCCTCTTCCATCAAGAGCGCTGCCGCCACGGCCGAGTCTACCCCGCCACTCATTCCAACTACAACTTTTTTCTTCATCAGACTACTTTACCATAGTGGCTAAGGCCCGGACAAGAACATTCATTTCTTCTTTTTTTGTTTCCGGTCCGAAAGAAATACGAAGGCTCTTTTTAAGCCTGTCACGGGCTTCTTCCGTCTCCTGACCGAACATAGCCGACAAGACCGGGCTGGGCTCTAAAGCCCCGGCCGCACAGGCCGAACCGGCCGATACTTCTATGCCCTGAAGGTCCAACTTAATAAGGGCCCGGTCGGCCAAAATATCCGGGAAATACAGGTTCTGAATACCCGGCCAAGACCTCTCGGGTTGTGAGAGCCCGCCGTTTCTTTCATAGCGAATGCCTGCCAGGTCCAGAGCTTCATAAAGTTCGGCTTCTAAATCCATATAATGACTGTATAGGGCATGGGAATCCATGGTCTCCAGTTCCCGGACCGCTTGGCCCAAGCCTACAATTCCCGGCACATTTTCGGTGCCGGCTCTCCTGGATCTTTCCTGGTGCCCGCCTCTAAGAAGAGGCTCCGTCTTGATGGCAGGATCCTGGTAGAAAAAGCCCACACCCTTAGGGCCGAAAATCTTATGGGCCGAACCGGTTAGGGCATCTAAACCTATATCCCGGAAAAACTCGGGAGATAACTTACCTATGGCCTGGACCGCATCCGTATGAAAGAAAATTTTCCGATCTAGACCTTGCTTCTCCCGGTAAGCCTCCAAAATCTGTCCGATCTTGGCCAGGGGCATAATGGCTCCGGTTTCGTTATTTAGGGCCATAACGGAAAGCAAAACGGTCTGGGGTCTGAGGGCTTCTTCTAAGGCTTGGATTTCCACTATACCCTCCCGGTTGACCGGCAGATATGTGATTTCAAAACCTTCTTCTTCTAAAAGCTTAAAGTTCTCTCTTACCGAAGGGTGCTCGACAAGGCTTGTTATAAGATGATTACCCTTAGCTTCTTTTCTGAGGCGACGGGCATTAGTCAATAGAATTTGCGCATTGGCTTCGGTCGCACCCGACGTAAAAGTAAAGCCTTTCATATCAAAACCCAGATAAGACGCCAAAGACCGCCTGGCTTGGTCCACTAAAGACCTGGCCCGGCGGCCTCTTGTATACAAAGCGGAAGGATTGCCGAAATCCAGGCGCATGGCTTCGGCCATGGCCTCGATGACCGACTCCTTAACGGGAGTCGTCGCGGCATAGTCTAGATAAATTCGCTCCATCGTCTACCTCCACCCGGAAGAGCTCTTCTCGTCTCGTTTCTCCTCCGAATAGATAATTATACTGCAAGACCTGGTACTGGCGTAAGCGCATGGGGTTGTTGTCGTAGAAGTGGACCGGCCCGATTTGACCTCTAAGGTTCATATAGTAAGCACTGTTAATAGTCGGGTACTCTCTGTGGACATGGTCCAAGAAGTGGAACCAGGTAGAAGGTTTGGCCTGGGCCAAAGGCAAAGCTTCGGCCGCTATATAGGGCATGGCCGAAACTTGGTCAAAAACTTCGTCGATATCGTAATTAGCCCAGATAAAATAAGGCACCTTACGTCTATTCTCTACCGGGCAGTCTCCACCGTGGGTAAAGACTTGGGCGACTCTCTCGGCCGGCTGGTGGTCTCCGAAGAAAACCAGTAAGGTCGGTCTTTCGCGGTATTTCAGCTGGTTGACGAAATAGGCCAAGGCCCGGTCAGACTCGCGGATAAGGCCCAAATATTCCTCGGTCGACTCAATAAAACGCATTTTATTAGCCGGACTAAAACCCGCCAGAAGGCCGTCTTCTCGGTCTTCCAAGAAAGACTCCAGGAATTCGCCGGTCTTCTCGTCACGAATCTTTTGGCCTCTCACTTCGTAAAGAAGCACACCGGGATCAAAATTATCTTCCGGATTTTGCACATAGTCGCCGTGGTTCTGGATGGAGACGGCAAAAATAAACTGATTATCTTTTCCGGTTCCCCGACCTAACTCCATCAATATCTCATCGTAGAGGGCCTTGTCCGAAATGAAATTACGGACCTTGTCTTGGTGAATAAAGTCTTCCTGGAACTTCATTCGGTCGAAGCCCAGCTTCGGATAAATGGTTTTTCTGGACCAAGCATCATCCCAGTAAGGGTGCATGGCCATGGTCTCGTAGCCTTGCTCACCTAGGACACGGGCCAAGGACGGCAAGTCTTCGGTGATATATTCTTCATAGGGAATGGATCCGTCTTCCATAAAGCCCATGGACGCCCCGGTCAAGAACTCAAACTCCGAATTGGCCGTACCGCCTCCTACTACCGAAGAGTGGCTGGTGCCCAGCCTGATATCCGTGTCGAGCCTAGACGTAAAAGGCAGGATTTCCACATTGGTCTTGAAATCTCCCAAGATGGCCAAGTCCGAAAAGCTCTCATTCATAATGGCCACAATATCGGCTTTTTCGCCTTCTTTAAGAGCGGCTTTGGCCGAACCGTTCACATTGTAAAGGGCTTTACGCAGGTCTTCCATAGGCCAATTGCGCCCCACGGACAAAGACGGATTAGTCAGGTTCAAACTGGCTTCGTCAGGTTCTTGGGCCAAAGGAACACCCTGGCCGGATAAGGTTTGGTTTCGATGAACAACGTAAGGCGACTGATTAGCCTGATAAGACGGATCGAACTTATCCAAAGACTCATTCAAAATTCGAATAGCGGCCTCAATTTCGCTTTCACTATAAATCGGCTCTTCCGGCGCATAGAAAACCCTGGCGCTATGAAGAAAATTCAGGACGAAGCCATTGCGGCTGACATTCTCCCGGTTTTCCAAACGCGCGGTTGAAATCCCCAAGGTCTTCTCGGCCACACGGCTGGTGGAAAAAATACCACCCAAAACGAAAACCATAGCCGAAACCGCAGCAAGAGCCCGGCGACTTGCCTTTTTCTTAGGAATCTCATATTTGGCCCAACCGGCCCCTATAAATAGAATAATAAAGGCTAAAGTGGCCCGCCAAACATTGGCATTTAAGATGAGCTTATAAGAACCCGACACCCCTACGGCCGTCTTAATGCTTAAGAGGTCACCGGCGGTGATGGGATGGGACGAGAAAAACAAGGTCTGATAATTCAGACAGCCCAGACCGTAAGCAATGGCAAAGAGCAGCTTAGAAGCTCTTTCAAGTCGGCCGGTAAGGCCCAGCAGTAAAGCGCCCAATGCGCCATAGATAAGGCTATTCATAAACTGGATGGGCAGACGAATGTCCCAGGGCATTTGCAAGAAAAACTCCGTCAAATAAAATGCCAAGATAGGACTTAATATAACTGTCGCTATATTGACCCGTCTCTGCTTCTTGTTATCCAGACGATGCAAGGCTTGCCATCTCTGTTTCAGAGGCGAGGTCTTTTTCTTAAATGTTTCCCACATACCTGTCACCTAGCCAACAAACGATCCTTTCTTAACCCGCCGAGGGTGTATCTTCTCGGCCTCAATGCTGACGTTATTATAGTCATCTGTATTAGTCCAGTCAATACAGTTGCAAGAGACCGATTTCGACGGGTCATTATACCTTTCGTTTGTATTTAATTAAAGTTATAGGCCGTCAGTATGCTCTCTCTTTCTCCGGCCAAATCCTTACCCTGCTCGTAATAGCTCAGGAATAAGAAACTGCCGTTAATGTTGTAGATATTGTCCCAGCCGGAATTTTGCAGGGCCATAGTCGCATTGTAACTTCTTTGGCCGCTCCGGCAATACACGTAGACAGGACAATCTTTAGGAACTTCGGCCATCCTTTGCCTTAATTGGCTGAGGGGCAGGTTATGGGCGCCTTTAATGTGCCCTCTCTCATAGTCGGCTTCTTCTCTTACGTCCAAAATATACGCGCCTTTTTCGACCAGGCTCCTTACTTGGTTCACATGCACCTGGCGATAACGATTATAGAGGATGTTTTCGGCCGTAAAGGCGGCCATATGAAGTGCGTCCCTAGCCGAATTAAAGGGCGGTGCATAGGCTTGTTCCATGTCCTTTAGGTCGAAGATGGTGCCATCAAAGTGCATCATAGAGGCAATGGTATCAATTCTTTTGGCCACGTCACCCTTGCCGATGGCCTGGGCTCCCAGGATGGTCCCGGTCGGCACTTGGAATATCAGCTTGAGAAACAGAGGGCTGGCGCCGGGCATGATCCCCACCTTGTCCATGGGACTGGCCAGAACCGAATCGTAATCGCCTCTTCCCATGTCTTGAAGTTGACGCTCATTAAGACCGGTCTGGGCGGCATTGTAATTAAAAACTTGAATGGCACTCGTTCCTAAGAAGCCCGGATGGGCACTGCTTTGGCCCATGATGCGGTCGGCTACCCGCCTGGCCTGATTGAGGGCAGGTCCTGCTAATTGCAAAGGTCTAAAACTTTGCGCCATCTTGTGGTAAACCAGCGTTGCATCGCCCAGTGCGTAAATATCTTTAACCGAAGTTTCTTGGTCTGCGTTGACTTTGATATAGCCTTTTGGATCCAGGTCCACACCCGAGCCTCGGAGAAAGTCCGTATCGACCTCTATACCGGCGGCCAAAACCAGAAAATCACAATCAAGCAAGGTCCCGTCCGAGAGCCGGGCCTTACCGTCTTCTACGGCTGCTAAGACATAGCCTGTGTGAAGAGCCACACCTTGGTCTCGCAGTTCTTTCTGGAGAATCTGGACCATATCGTCGTCATAGGGACTTAAAATCTGCTCTTGGGCTTCCACCAACGAGACGTCGTAGCCGGCCTGCTTGAGGTTTTCCGCAGCTTCGACACCGATAAAGCCTCCGCCCAGGACTACGACCCTCTTAAGACGGTCTTGTTCCAACGTATCTTTTATCCCGGCCACATCGTTTACGGTCCGAAGGAAGCTATGGGGAACAGACTCCAGACCTTCTATCTTGAGGGCCAAGGCCCTGGCTCCGGGCGACAAGACCAGCTTGTCGTAGGACTCTTTGTAAGTGGTACCGTCCTGTCTTTTTACCTCTACGGTCTTAGCCTCGGCATCTACAGCGACCACTTCTTCTTTGACACGGACATCCAGCTTATAGGATTTTTTCAAACTCTGAGGGGTCTGTAGTATTAAATTTTCTTTAGCGCCGACTGTACCGCTCAGGTAATAAGGTAAAGCACAATTGGAAAAAGAAACGTAGTCGCCCTTATCCAAAACAATAATTTCGGTCTCTTCGCTTAGGCGTCTGAGCCGCCCTGCTACGGACATGCCTCCGGCCACTCCGCCAACGATAAGAACCTTCATAAAATCCTCCTCGCCTTATCTGGTAAACCAATCTTCGTAGCCGATTTCTCTCAGGTAGCGAGCACTCATGTCCAAAGACTCGAAAGGATCTCTTCCGTAGGTATCGTCCTGCTCAATGATGAAGTATTCGGCTCCGGCATCCTGACCGGCTTTTATAATCTCTTTCCAAGGTAAGTTACCTTGGCCCAACTCGGCAAACTGGATGACACCGTAGTAGTGCTCGTTCCAGCGTCTGGCCTTCTCTTCGGCACTAAGCTCGGGATTCTCTTCGGGCAAGGTCAACTGGGCAATCCTGTAGTCTTTCAGGTGATAGAGCTTCACCCTATCTTTAAATTTGGCCGTGTAGCTTACGGGGTTCTCACCGCCTCTTTGAATCCAGTACACATCCAGTTCAAAGCCGATTCTCTTCGTGTTTTCGCGAATCAAGTCCAGGAGATATTGGCCGTCGTACTTGGTAAATTCAATGTGGTGGTTATGGTAGTGAAGCGAGATACCGTAGGGCTCCAGAGCTTCGGCCTTCTCTTCCATGCGAGCCACGAAATCCAGGGCCTTCTCACGCGAAACCATATAAGGGATAGGCAGCATGCCCACGCGAAGGGTCTTGCAGCCCAAGGTCTCCATATCTTTTACAATCTTGTCGAAGTCGTCGGTCAAGTTCTCCTGGGGCCCTTCCAGAGCGGCGCTCATGGCGATGACTTCAATATCAAAATCTTCACAAGCCCTCTTAATCTCCGAAACATTTTCCGGCGTCATGGGGATTTGGCTGAGCTCGATGGCGTGGAAGCCCAAGTCATGGAGCCTTTTGAGCGTCTCATAAACGCCCAATTCTTCTACCTGTTTTTTCAAAACCATCATCTGGACGGCAATTAATCCTTTTTTCATCTCTATCATTCCTTCCTGTTTATGATTCACCCAAAGCCTTATGGAGCGGCCACTTGCCCTCCTTGGCGATTTGTTCGTTGAGTTTTTCTAAGAAGAGGTCGTCATCTAAGGGGTAGGACACTTCTTCGCCGGTCCATGCGGATAAGAAGGCCGCATTGGCCAAATTCACGCCCAACAAGCCCTCCGACCCATCGGCCAAAAGTCCCTCACCGGTGACGATTTGGCGGGTAAAACGGTCAATGACTTCAATATGCTGGAAGCCCCACATACCGTCGTCCTTAATGATTTCTTCCGTGAAGAGTTTGTTGCCGGATTGGTTGGAGGCTACCATACGATGGACGTCTTCCGGAGTGGTTTCCTTGTCTAAGACATCTTCGTCTTTGGCCAAAGTATAAATCGTGGCTTCCCGACTATTGTCGACCACAATCTTGCCCTGAGAAAGGTCAATCTCTAAACGATCCGTACCGATAATATCGTGGGTACAGGTGACAAAAACACCGGTTGCACCGTTGGGATAGGTCAGGGTCATGGTAACGTCGTTTTCGACGACGATGTCACGGTGGGCCCCGAAAATCATCTTGGCATAGACCTTGCTGGGGACGCCGCAAAGCCATTGGATTAAGTCTAATTGGTGCGGAGCCTGATTGACCAGAACGCCTCCGCCTTCACCGCCCCAGGTGGCCCGCCAAGCGGACTGGTTATAGTAAGCGGTGGATCGCCACCAGGAATTGATAATCCAGTTGACCCGGCGAATTTCGCCCAGGCGGCCCGAATCGATAATGTCCTTAATCTTCTGGTAGAGGGTATTGGTACGCTGGTTCAGCATGACCCCGAAAACCAATTCGGGATGGTCTTTAGCCACCTTGTTCATGTACTTAACGCTCTTGGCATCGATACCCGCCGGCTTTTCGATAAGGACGTGGGTTCCGTGCTCCAGGGCATAGACGGCTACAGGCGGATGGAGGTAGTGCGGAACGGTCGTGATAACCGCATCAATTTCATCGGAATCGATCAGCTCTTCATAATCGCTGAAAGCCACCGCCTCGGGGAAGGCTTCTTTGGCCTTGGCCAAAGCCTTGTCGTCGTTGTCGCAAATCGCTGCCAGTTCGGCGTAAGGCGGACACATGGCCTTGGTGTCATCTGTCTTGTTCACGAGCATGCGGGCGTAGGTAGTTCCCTGAACGCCCATACCCACGATGCCGATTCTTACTTTTTCCATAGTCTATTTTCCTTTCTCCATGGTGCTTTTATGTTTAATGGTCCCCTAAACATAGGAAGCATCTAAATCATCCAGAATGCGGGTCAAGGCCCGGTATTGTATGGCGTAGGCTTGGGCGCCGCTGGCGGCCTTGTTTCCCACATAGCTGTGGTCTTCAACATTCTTCTCCAAAGACTGCAAGGTCGAGAAGTTATGAAGATGCGGCTCCAGCGTTAAAAAGCCCCTGTAGGACCGGTCCACCAAGGCCTCTTTAAAGATTTTTTCGGCCTGGCCGTCACCTGTACCAAAGGGGACATTGTCGCCGCCTTTGGCCAGGGCGTCCTTAATGTGAATATAGGCCACATAGTTCTTGAGCTTAGACCAGGCTTCATAACTGTCTTGGCCGCATTGGACGAAGTTGGCAAAATCGAAAGCCATCTTGAAATGGTCACCGTAGAGATTTTCCATGAGGTCCACATTGCGGTCAATCGTATCGCCGTAAATCCCCTTCTCGTTCTCGTGCATCAGAACCAGATCGTGAGCTTCGGCTATAGCAATAAACTCTTTTAGGCCTTGCAAGACCCGGTCACGCATTTCCGAAGCCTCCGCCTCTTCTACAAAAAAGGAAAAGACGCGAATATAAGAACAATCTAAGCGTTTAGCCAGCCGACACAGGCCTTTTAGCTGTTCTTTTTGCTTGGCAATACCGGCTTCATCTCGGATATCAACCTTGCCGATAGGGCTGCCCAGACTGGACACCTTCACCTGGTAGCGGTCCAAGAGAGGCACAATCTTCTCTTCTGCTTCTTCCACACTGTAGTCTGCCACGTTCTTGCCGTAAGCGGACCTGAAAGACAGGTGATGCATCCCTAGATCGGTCAGGGTTTTAAGCTGTGTTTCCAGATCATCGTCAATCTCGTCGGCAAAACCCGAAATCGTCAGCGTTTTTAGCTCTTCCATTGGGCCCTGCCTTCCACGATGGTATCAATACGGTCTAATTCATCGTCGCTGAAGTCCGTATTTTCCAAAGACTTAACGTTTTCAACAATCTGCTCGGGTCTGGAGGCACCGATTAGGACACTGGTTACGGTCGGATTTTGGTAAACCCAGGCCAAAGCCATCTGGGCCAAAGTCTGTCCTCTGTCGCGGGCCATGGTGTTTAGTTTTTCGATTTTTTCCAGAAGCTCCGGCGTTAGGTTGGACTCTTTTAAGAAACGCCCGTCTCTTCGAATACGGCTGTCTTCGGAGATACCGTGGAGGTACTTGTCGGTCAAAAGGCCCTGGTCCAAGGGCTTAAAGCAGATAAGACCCTGGTCTTCTTTTTTGGCCAAATCCAGAAGACCGTTCTCCTCGATACGGCGGTCCAAAATAGAATAGCTGTTCTGGTGCATGACAAAAGGCGTCTTCAGTTCTTCTAAAATCTTTGTGGCCTTCTTGCCGGTCTCACCGTCATGGTTGGACAAGCCGACATACAAAGCCTTGCCGGACCTGACCGCTTGGTCTAAGGCCAACATAGATTCCTCAATAGGGGTGTCGGGCGTCATACGGTGGAGGTAAAAAATATCCACGTATTCCAAACCCATACGTTGCAAGCTCTGATCCAAACTGGACAAGAGATATTTCCTGCTCCCGCCGCTGCCGTAAGGTCCGGGCCACATATTGTAACCCGCCTTGGTCGAAATAATGAGTTCATCACGATAGGGCCTGAAGTATTTTTGCATGAGTCTTCCGAAATTCTCTTCGGCGGCCCCTTCCGGCGGTCCGTAGTTATTGGCCAAGTCGAAATGTGTGATACCCAAATCAAAAGCGGTCTTGAGCATTTCTCGCATATTGTCGGGTGCACCCGAATGGCCGAAGTTGTGCCAGAGGCCTAAGGATATGGCCGGCAGTTGTAGGCCGGTATGACCTGCAAACCTGTAGGTCATAGAGTCATAACGTTTTTCATTTGCCTGATATAGCATAGTTTTGCTCCCTTCACTTTTAACGCAACATATCGGTCGCCATGTCCAAAAGGCGGATGGCCAAAGCATGGTGGTCCGTCATAAGATCATAAATCGTATCTTCGGCTAAAACGCCCCTGGGTAAATCGGGGTCTACTAAACCCGCCGCATCCGCTTCGACATCGTCTTGCCACATGTCACTGTAGTAGTAGGCTAAAAGCTGGTCGTAAAGATTGTCCTGAGCTTCCAGCTGGTCCAACAGGGCGGTGAGTTTTTCAATCAGCTCACGCCGCCTGTTACTGATATTCTCATACTTTTCAATACGTTCTTCTCTGGATTCTTCCATTTAAATCCTCCACATTGTCTTTAGACTTTGGCCTCGGATGCCAGCAACTCGTTTTTCTTCTTGTCAAACTCGGCCTGGCTAATGGCTCCGTTGTCCAAGAGCTCTTTATACTCCTTAAGGTATTGTATGACCTGAGACTCTTCCAATTTTTCCTCAGAAACTGTAGTGACTGTTCGAGAAGCCGCCTGTCTTTCTTGCTCGACTTGGGTTTTCAGCTTGCCGCACTTGGCACAAGCGTTGGAATAGGCATAATTTCTCCTTCCGCAACTGCAGGTCCATAAATCTTCATCATCGGATGGTCCGGAAGGAACGGAGGATGATTCTGCCGGATAAACGTAGGCATAATTCTGGTCGGGCTTAGACAGGGCTACAAGAAGGGCAAAGATTCCGAAGAAAAAGCCCAGCCAAAACCAGCTGCCGGCATCATAGCCCTTATTCTCCACAATAGAACGACATGCATACCCGAAAAGGGCCGCCTGGGCCAGCCCAATAAGTATTCCCAATAACCACATAAACTGTACCCCCCATTAGCTAAAGTATAGCGAACTCCTTCGTGTTTCACCACAAAATTAGTAAAAAAGCCGGCCCATAGAATGTGAACACTCTACAAGCCGGCCTCCTTTTTCTATTTTTTTACTAGGACAGTTTAATTCCTGCCCGACATCTGGATTAGAGCAATTTCTTTGCTGCTTCCAAAACGGCATCGTAGTCCGGATGGTCGGTATTTTGCTCATTATAATGTACATAAGTGACCGTATTATCACGATCTAAAACAAAGACCGAACGATTCAAAAGGCCCAGCTCTTCGATATAGCAACCATAGTTATGGCCGAAAACGCGGTCCTTATAGTCCGAAGTCACGATGGCATTCTGAATGTCTTTGGCCGCACAGAAACGTTGCAAAGCGAAGGGTAAGTCGACCGATACGGTCAGGATAACGACATCCTCACCCAATTCGCCTGCTTCCTTATTGAAGCGGATGGTTTCCATTTCGCATACGCCGGTATCGACGGAAGGAACGGCGGCAATAATCTTCACCTTGTCTCCCAAATCCTCCAGGGACAAAGGACTCAAATCCTGTTTCACCAGGGTAAAATCCGGGGCCTTTTGGCCGACCTCAACAGCCTCACCATAAAGTGTAATGGCATCATTACCCATTTTATATCCTGTTCTTGACATATTAACCTCCCATAATTAATGCTTTTGAATACGAGAGCCTCAAGGGCTCCTTCTCTTTCGATGTTTAAACTATCCCACCTTGAAAGATTCTTGTCTAATACATATGTAACGGAAAAAAACTTTCAATTCTACAGCAGCTTCTCTTCCCACTCCTTTTCTTTGAAGCCCACCAAAACGGTGTCTCCGTCCACCAGGATAGGTCTTTTTACCAACATGCCGTCTGTCGCCAATAAATCAAGCTGGTCTTCTTCGGACATGGTCGGCAGCTTATCTTTAATATTATTTTGTCTGTATATCTGGCCGCTGGTATTAAAGAAGCGTTTTAAGGGTAAGCCGCTCTTCTCAAACCAGACTTTCAACTCATCCGCATTGGGGTTATCGTCCTTGATATCTCTGACTTCATAGCTGAGTCCCTCTTGGTCCAGCCATTTCTGAGCTTTCTTGCAGGTCGTACAGTTCTTGTAGCAAATAAATAACATTTCTTTACCTCCTGTTCTTTATGCTTGGCCAAAGCCTAACATAAGGCCGGCGAGGCCGCTGTTCTGACTGTGCCAAAAACAAAACTTTCACACAAAAAAGCAGCCGCTTCATGTGAAACAGCTGCTGTTGAGGTTAAAAAACTTTCTTCTTAAAGCTTAGAGTTCTATAACACGCTCCAAATCTCCGTCCGTCTCGATAACTCTGCTGCGGCCGGAATTTAAATCCACTTCTAATTGGGTTGTTCCGTCTTTTTGCCAGGTCATCATAAGTTTGCCGCCTTCTGTGGCAAGAGAGAAGTCGCCTTCATAGAACTTCCTGTCCTTACGATAACGGATGAGGTTCAGGATACGTTGGGCCCGAGGTCTCTTCACTGCCTCAGCCACTTCTTCTCGGCTGTAATTACGGCGGTTTAACTCACGGCCGTCTTTCGTTCTCTCGTAACCTTCTCGGCAATGGGTTCCGCCCAAAAGGCCTTCGTAATAAATCTGAGGCGTACCCGGTGCGAAGAGCTGAATGGCTCTGGCCGAAACAAAGGCATCATCGTCTTCTCCTAAGAGCGAATAAAGAGCACCGCAAATCTGATGAACATTAGGGGCATCTTCATAGGCTTTTTCTACCGAGTGGAGGGCAGAGAAAATCGCACCGTTTTCTTCGGTTTTATTAATGGTCTCCACCATTCTGTCCTTATCCAAAACGCCGTTCATATCGGGCTGGACCGGAATACCGTCGTGGCAGTCAATCAAGGTCACCCAGTTTGTCGGCCGGTCCGAATCCGAAAGAAGCTCAACAATCAGACTGGCGTCGTCCACCAGGAGTGCTTCTAAAATGGCAGAAGACAAGAGGAAGTCGTAGTTTTTATAGCCGTGCTTGGCCAACTTTTTCATCTCTACTAAAGGAGCATGAATTTCGTGCAAGATGCGGATGATGCGGTCGGCAAAACGCGCCAGGTGGTCGTCATGGGTCACCGTGATAATGGTTTGATTCTTCTCTCTGGAGATTCGCCTCATCATGGTCAGAATTTCGGCACTGGTCGCGGAATCCAGGTTACCCGTAGGTTCGTCGGCAAAAATAATCTCCGGCTCCACCACCAAAGCTCGAGATATCCCGACTCTTTGTTGTTGGCCTCCGGAGAGTTGATTGGGTTTATGGTTGCGATGGTCGTAAAGACCGGTTAGTTTTAAAAGCGCTAAGGCCCGCTTGTTGCGTTGGACTTTGGGCACACCCTGAAAGGTCAAGGGCAAGGCGACGTTTTCTTTGGCTGTCATGGTGGGAATCAAGTTGAAGGACTGGAAGATAAAACCGACGTGCTCGCGGCGAAAAGCGACCAGCTGATTCTCCTTAAGACCTACAATCTCCCGGCCGCCTATCTTAATCGAGCCCTTAGTCGGTGGCTCCAGACCGGCCAGCATGTTCAGCAAAGTGGACTTACCGGACCCGGACGTCCCTACAACGGCACAAAACTCGCCCTCCTCGATGGTCAAGGAAATGCCGTCCAGGGCGTGTATTTTCTCACTGCCTACCCGGTAGACCTTGTATAAGTCCTTAATCTCGATAAACTTGGACTCTTCCGGTGCCATTGCCTCTTCGGGTTCACGCTTTCTTATAGGATTTCAGGGCAGAGCCTACTTAGGGATTCGGTGCAGACTCCAATAGATTAGATAAATTTCGACGCATCAATTCTAAATAGTCAATCCCCTTGTCCATCTCTTCTTTGCTCGGAGCGTGGATGGTTGTGAGGGGCAAAACCTTGGCGCCGATTTCTTTGGCCAAAGCTTGAGAGACCTTGTCCGACCCGGAGACATCGTAATAAATCGTATTGATATTATGCATCTTGGCCAGGTCTACCAGACTGCCCAACAAAGCCGGGCTGGGGTCTTGCTCGGTACCTACACCACTAATGCCGATCTGGGTCAGGCCGTAGTCTTGGGCCAGATATTGGAAGGCTTCGTGATTAATAATGAAGTATTCCAGCCCCGATGCCTGAATTTTTTCCGCGAATTCCTTGTCGAGCTTGTCCAGGTCCGCCTTAGCCTTATCGAGATTCTCTTTATAAGTCGCTTGGTTCTTGCCATCTACTTCTACCAAGCCCTCGTAGATATTATCTAACATTTGGCTGGATTTACGTAGAGACAGCCAGAGGTGGGGATCGTATTGGCCATGGTCATGTCCTTCGTGGTCATGGTCTTCCTCGTCGAGGTGGTGATGAGCCCCGGCGGGCAGGAGCTCAATAGCATCCGCTGCCTCGATAAACTTCGTCTTGGCTCCTTCTTTTTCCAAAGTAGCTTCTACCTTATCCACCCAGAACTCCATACCGGCTCCCTGATAGATAAAGGCATCCGCATAGACCAGCTTGCGAATCTGGTCGGCACTGGGCTCGAAATCATGCGAATCGGCACCGGGCGGCATAAGGTTGATGACCTCGGCCTTGTCGCCCACCAGAGTCTTGGTGAAGTAATACATGGGGTAGAAACTGGTGTAAAAGGTCGTACCGTCTTTTTCTTTTGGCTCTTGTCCACAGGACATAAGCCCCAGGGCCATAAATGTAGCCAGAGCTGCTGCTCCTATTTTCTTAATAATTTTCATATGGCTCCTTTAATATAAAGATAGATTATGAAAGTTCCGAAGCATCTTCTAAGTCCATGAGTTCACGGTTGATTTCCGTTATCTCATAAAGAAGTTCTTGGACCTGATGGTAGGAATCGATTCCGGCCAAAACCAAGTCTTTGTTGCCCTTCCTGACATAGTGCTGCTTCTGCCTGCCGTCACGCGTAACGGCAAAGTAGTAACGGGGGCCGTGCTTGTCACCGTCGTGACACTTGCACCCGTCCCTGCTGCAGGTGGAATAGCGCTCAATAAAGGTTCCGTCCATAAGATCTTCATAGGCCAGGATTTCTTCAAAGAGCCGGGCTCGTTCCTTCTTCAACTCTTCTATTTGTTTCGCCTTATTATTTGCTTTGTTTTTCATAGCAGGGATAATAGCATTAAATTTATTGCTACACAATCTAAAATTAACATTTTATTAGTAAAATTCTTAAGCAAACTTTGGATAAAAATGTTACAATTCGGAGTGATGTAAAAATATATATATTTTTATGCTGTTCTATTAGGAGGTCAATATGTTCAAGATTGTAAGTAAAGAGAAACTCAATGACATCGTTACACGTATGTATATTGAGGCTCCCCTGATCGCTAAGAAGGGTAAGGCCGGCCAGTTCATCATCTTCAGAATTGATGAGCACGGAGAAAGAGTCCCCCTGACCATTGCAGATACCAGACCCGAAGACGGTACGGTAGGTATTATCTTCCAGACAGCCGGTAAGGCCACCCGTCTCCTGTCCGAAATGAACGAAGGTGACGAGATTTTAGACTTTGTCGGTCCTTTAGGTAAGCCTTCCGAACTCGACGGTTTTAAGAAGGCCTGCGTTATTGGCGGCGGTGTCGGTACGGCAATCGCTTATCCTTCAGCCAAAGCTTTGAAGGCTAACGGTGCCGAAGTCGACGTTATTGTCGGTTTCCGTAATAAAGATATTGTTATTTTGGAAGACGACTTCAGAGCCTGCTCCGATAACCTCTATGTCACAACCGACGACGGTTCTTACGGCTATCACGGTTTCGTTACCGATAAGCTCCGTGAACTTCTCGGAGGCGGCAAGGAATACGATTTGGTTATCGCTATCGGTCCTGTCCCCATGATGAAGTTTGTTTGTGACTTAACCAAGGAACACAATATTAAGACTCTGGTTTCTCTGAACCCCATTATGGTAGACGGTACCGGCATGTGCGGCGGCTGCCGTGTTATGGTCGGTGGCGAGCTTAAATTCGCCTGCGTCGACGGTCCCGAGTTTGACGGCCACGAAGTAGATTTCGATGACCTCATGATGCGTAACCGGACCTACTCTCAGTTCGAAAAAGAAGAAGACCACAAGTGCCGTATCGGTCTGACTCATGAAGCCGAAGCCTAAGAAGGCATTTAATCCATTGATATAAGTAGGAGGATATAGATAAAATGGCTAAACCAAATATGCGCCCCGACAAGGTGGAAATGCCTGCTCAGGACCCTAAGGTAAGAGCGAGAAACTTTGAAGAAGTAACCTACGGCTATACGGAAGAAATGGCCATCGAAGAAGCCACCCGTTGCCTGCAATGCAAACATCGCCCCTGTGTAGAAGGCTGCCCGGTTAACGTTCAGATTCCTGAATTTATTCATTTAATCACCGAAGGCGACTTCGAAGGTGCTTATCAGAAAATTCTGGAGACCAACGTCCTGCCCGCTGTCTGCGGCAGAGTTTGCCCCCAGGAAACCCAGTGTGAGTCTCGTTGCGTACGCGGCATTAAGCATGAGCCTGTCGGTATCGGCCGCTTAGAGCGTTTCGTTGCCGATTACCACCGTGCCAATTCCGAGCCTGTCGCCGACAAGGTCGAGTCTAACGGCCATAAGGTCGCTGTTATCGGATCCGGCCCTTCCGGCCTGAGCTGCGCCGGCGACTTGTCCAAGTTAGGCTATGAAGTCGTTATTTTTGAATCCTTACAGACCGGCGGCGGTGTTCTGAGCTACGGTATCCCCGAGTTCCGTCTGCCCAAGTCCATTGTTAAGGAAGAAATCAAGCAATTAGAGTTAGACGGCGTTAAGCTCGAGACCAACATGGTTATCGGCCGTATCCTGTCCATTGATGAGCTCTTGCAGGACTACGGTTTCGAAGCGGTTTATGTCGCTTCCGGTGCCGGTCTTCCCAAGTTCTTAGGCATTGCCGGTGAGAACGGTGTCGGTGTGTACTCCGCTAACGAGTATCTGACCCGTACCAACCTCATGAAAGCTTATGACGACAATTACGACACCCCCATCCGTAAGTCCAAAAACGTCGCTGTTATCGGCGGCGGTAACGTGGCTATGGACGCTGCCCGTACAGCACTTCGCTTAGGCGCCGAGAATGTCTACATTATCTATCGTCGTTCTTTCGACGAGATGCCTGCCCGTCAGGAAGAAGTCCATCACGCACAAGAAGAGGGCATCCAGTTCCTGAACCTCAATAACCCTGTTGAGATTAATCTGGATGAGCACGGCGAAGTTGTAGGCATGACCCTAATCCGTATGGAGTTAGGTGAACCCGACAGCTCCGGCAGACGTCGTCCCGAGCCTATCCCCGGTTCTCAGCATGATATCGAAGTCGATACGGTTATCGTTTCTCTGGGTACCAATCCCAACCCCTTGATTAAGGCCACCACACCCGGCTTGGATGTTACCAACTGGGGCGGCATTATCGTTAACGACGAAGGTAAAACCTCTCGTGATGCCGTCTATGCAGGCGGTGACGCCGTTACCGGTGCCGCAACCGTTATCTCCGCCATGGGCGCCGGTAAGGTCGCTGCAGCCTCTATCGACCGTTATATCATGTCTAAGGAAGCCGAGGCCGAAGCTGAAGCTTACTAAGTCTTTTTACTAGGCAGATATTAATTAAACAGAAATACCGCTCGACCAAAAATCGGGCGGTATTTTTTATGCTTTTAAAAATCTCGGGCAGGCGTCTATTTTAATCCTTTATTTATCAGTAATTGAACCTTTGATTGAATTTTCA
>CAYFQG010000018.1:0-25507 GCA_964345295.1 uncultured Oscillospiraceae bacterium
GAATGTTACTAAAGAGACGAATACGATTTTACCGAGTTGGGCAGGAGTATGTACTTCGTTCGCCTTCTTACTGCAATATATTACCGAGGCGGCCACACAGCAACGTACGGACAAAATTCCCTTTATTATTGGTGTTTCCGCCTTGTATTTAATTATGGATCTCTTTTTAGACTTTTCGTCTATTTACACGGGAACTGTCTTAAGAAAGCGTATAGCTCAATTATTACGAGATTCTGTTGTTGTGCGTATTTTGGCCTCTAATATTGAAGAAAAAGATGAAAGAGGGGACGCTTATTATCTTTCACTGCTGAATAATAATATCTCCACTATTGAAACAGAATATATTAATGGGATACTAATGCTGATCGGACAAATCTTTGCTTGGCTATTTGCTCTTATTGCCACAACTTTAATCCAACCGATTATGACTATTATTGTCATCGTCTTATGTGCATTGCCTCTTTTTGTACCCAAGTTGTTAAAAAACAAACTTGAAAGAAGCAACAGAGAGGTCTTGATGGAACAGGCTCAATACTTAGACTTCTTAAATGAGATAATGGAGGGCTTTCAAACCATAAAAGTTTTTGGACGTGAACCTGAGATTAACGACCAGCACCAAGCAAGAAATGCAAAAGTGACGCACATCTTAAAATATGCCTTAAAGTGGAAACGAATCTCCATGTCTTTATCCTACGGGATGGGAAACTTTGTAGTTGTAGGTGCTTGGATTGTAGGAGGTTTATTTGTATTTAAAGGTTCTATTGATGTTCCACAACTTATTGCTTTGACGACACTAATGAATATGATAGCCGGCCCATTCCAGATTATAAGTGAACGCTATGCCGAAATTGTATCAGCTAAGGCAATATTAGATGATCTATTAAGTTTTATTAATTCTGAAAGCCACGGGTATGAATTCAAGTCGCAAAACTCGAATATAGATACGCTTACATTGGAAGATGTTTCCGTAATAAAACATGATGCTTATATCCTTAAAAATGCTTCACTTAACATCAAGCAGGGACAAAAAATTGCGATAATAGGAAGTAGTGGCAGTGGGAAAACGACTCTACTAAAAGTGATTGCGGGAATACAACATGCGGATGAAGGACTGATTTCTATCAATGGTCAGTGTCTAGAAAACAATGCATGTTTATCTCATAAAGACATCTTGTATATCGCACAAAATACGCTTATCTTTTCGGCAACTATTGCAGATAATATAGCACTTTTTCGTGATTACCCGGAATTTAGCATTGAAGATGCCATCATGAAGGCTCACTTGAGTACCTGGTATCAAAGAAATGGAGCTGATTTAGAGACAAAGATAAATAAAAGTAATATTGCTTTATCGGGAGGAGAATTAAGACGTGTGGATTTTGCACGTACTATTTTGGAGCCCAAACCGGTTATTTTATTTGATGAGCCTACTTCCGGATTGGAAAAGTATCACGCGAGCGATATTATGAATCAACTTCTCAATTTAAAAAATCAAACCATCCTGGTCGCTACGCATAATCTTTCAGAAGATAATATCAGTAAATTTGATTATGTTTATGTGATGGAAAATGGGCTTATCGTGGCTCATGACACTTCAAACAATATTATTAATAATGCAAAATTCTTAGCGTTACAGATGGGGAAGTCGGATTAATAAGGAGGTAGCGAATATTATGAAACATAAAATGTTTTATGAAAAGATTTCTTATGTAAATAAACCCGTTTCTAGAATCTTTTATGGAACTGCATCAGAGGTGTTTAAGAGCCGGAAGGATGCAAGTGATCTTTTGGATGCTGTGTTTGATCTAGGCATAAATACTTTCGATACCGCCAGAGTTTATAAGGGGTCTGAGGCGGCTTTGGGGAAATGGATGGCGAATCGCCAAAACAGAGATAAAGTGGTAATCCTATCCAAAGGCGGACATCCTGACCCGACGGGTCATAAACGCATCAGTGAAAAACAGATTCGGGAAGATTTTAAAATCTCTAGTGAAGAGCTTCAGACGGACTATATCGACATTTATATCTTGCACAGGGATGATCCGGAAGTTCCGGTAGGTGAGATTGTTGAGCTCTTCAACGCCATGCATGAAGAAGGCAAGATTGGAGCCTTTGGCGGATCCAATTGGACTTACCAAAGAATAGAAGAAGCCAACGCTTATGCCGCCTCACATGGCTTAATTCCTTTTACGGTATCGTCGCCCAACTACGGTTTGGCCGTCCAGGTTCAAGATCTTTGGGGTGGCGGATGTGTCTCCATAAGCGGCCCGGAACACACATTAGACCGGAATTGGTATAGGGATAATCAGATGGCTATCGTTAGCTATTCGTCGCTTGGCAGAGGACTATTTTCCGGCAAAATGAAAGCGGCTGAAACCGATCATGTAGAGGATTATTTGGATTCTTTTGCTATTAAAGGTTACGCATCCCCGGAAAACTTTGAAAGACTGGCCCGCGCTGAAAAGTTAGCCCATGAAAAAGGCCTATCTGTTCCTCAGATTGCTTTGGCTTACCTTCATTCAAGCGAAATGAACACCTTCTCCGTTATCCACAGCAAAAGTCCGGAGCGCATGCAATCGAATATAGATGCCTTGTCTGTATCTCTAACTGAAAATGAGCGAGATTGGTTGGATTTAGTTAGGTCTTCGCTTTGATTTAGCTTTCTTTAAACTGCTGATAATGGCGGCCAACGCGAAACCCAAGACAGCCGGAATGAAGAAACCTAAACCCGATTTATAGAATGGAATGGTGCCGTCTGCCCATTGAATTAATTTGGCAATGGGGGACCATGTCCGGGCAAAGTCCGGCAGGGCTTTCAAAAAATCAAAGATACCCACCATACCGGCCATGAGGCAGGTTAATTGAAAATGCAAATTCGTAATCCTGGCCGTGAAAGCCGTTTTTAAGAACCTTAGGAAGATAAGCACTATGGCCAAAGGATAAAGGAACATGAGAACCGGGATAGACCATTGAATAATTTGGTCCAGGCCGAAGTTGGCAATAAGGAAAGCGACTAGGATAAAAGCGATTTGAAAGCTTTTATAAGCTACGGCCGGGAAGAGTTCATGGAAGGCCTGAGATAGTGAAACAATAAGGCCTATAGCGGTCTTAAGGCAGGCCACACCGATAATTAAGGCTAGTAAGATTTGGCCGGCAAAACCGAAATAATGGCGACTTACGTAGGCCATGATGACACCGCCGTTTTGTCCTTCAGGTGTAAGCGGTCTGGAGCTGGCGCCCAGATAAACGAAAGAACCATAGAGCAGGATAAAGAAGAGAATGGTAAAGAGACTGGCCTTAAGTGTCGAAACGGCGACTTCGCGGTCTTCGGTCACACCCATTCGGTTAAGTGAGGTCATAATCACGCCGGCAAAGACCAGAGAAGCCAGTGCGTCCATGGTGTTATAACCGTCCAGCATACCTTGGCTTAAGGCCTGTGTATCATAAGGTGTAATGGGGATATTTTCGGAAGGTCTTGAGGCAGGAGAGATAAATACCGCAATCACTAAGATGCCGCATAAAATAATGAACAAGGGCGTCATAAAGCGACCGACGACGTCCATGATGCGATTGGATTTCATGGAAAAAATCCACACTAAGATAAAGAAGACTAAGGAATAGATAAAAAGAAAAATCCCGCTATGTGCACCGGTATAAGTCCTGATACCGACTTCAAAAGCCACCGTGGCTGTTCTGGGGATGGCAAAGAAGGGGCCAATGGTAAGATAAAGAAGAATACTATAAAAATAGGCGAACTTTTTACCGCAAGGCATGACGAAGCCGACGATACTCTTTTCTTTGCTTAAGGCCGAGCTGACAATGCCCAGGATAGGAAGTCCCACGGCGGTCAGGATAAAACCGATGGTTGCCGGGAAGAAGCGTGCTCCGGCATCCTGGCCCATTTTAACCGGAAAGATAACATTGCCGGCGCCAAAAAAGAGACCGAAAAGCAGGGTCCCCAGACCTAATAATTGCTTCCAAGATAATTTGCTTTGCTTATCCATATAAGTCTTCCTTAAAAAAATATTTACAATTGATTATGCAGTAAAATTCTTTATATGACCAGACTTATTTAGTCTATATGCGTTCCGAGGCTATAATACTAAGTAATATAGATAAATATAAGGAAGTGAACACAATGGAAAATAGAGCAAATAAAGTTGAAGAAATTACTAATTTAGAACAAATAAAGCAAGAAACCGCCCAGGCCATAGATGAACTATTGGATATGGCCCATTTAAAAGCCGGCGACCTCTTTGTTGTAGGCGGATCGTCCAGTGAGGTTCGAGGCGGAGAAATCGGTCACGCGTCCTCGGCCGAAATAGGTCAGGTCATTATTGAAGTTCTCTATCAAAAGCTTAAAGAAAGAAATCTTGTCCTGGCTGTCCAGTGCTGTGAACATCTCAATAGAGCCCTGGTCGTTCCGGAAGCCTATGCTGAAGAAAAAGATCTCACCCAAGTTAATGCCATACCCCAGCCCCATGCCGGCGGATCTTTTGCCGTAGCCTATTGGAATCTATTAGAAAAACCGACCCTGGCTGAGTCTGTCAAAGCCAAGGCCGGTCTCGATATCGGTGATTCTTTTATCGGCATGCATCTAGTGCCTGTTGTGGTTCCGGTTCGTCTTAAAATCCGTTCTATAGGCTGTGCTCACGTTACAGCGGCCCGGTGTCGGATGAAGAAAATCGGAGGGGAGAGGACTGTTTATCGCGAGGACTAGACCTCCCATCCTTAGTTATTGAACTCTATTTTAAGAACATTGTTATAGTCTTCACCTTCTTGGGCGATGACCTTAATCTTTTGGCCGGGCTCTAGGAAGGCGATTACAGGTCCCAGAGTCTCCGGATCTGCGCGGTAGACTTTGGGGTCTTCCTTGACTTGGAAATAGAAAACCGTATTGCCGTCCTCGACCATACCTGCGGTATGGGTGAGGGTAAGCTCTGTGAACTCGCCTTCAATTTCATCCGGCCCGTCTTTATTGGGGTTGGTCTCATAATATTTGGCCATCACTTGCGGCACTGTATCGCCTACCACAACGTTGGTGAACTGCTCGGCATCGACCAGAGCGAACATTTTGGCCGTGAGAGATTGGTCCTTAAGAGACATGAAATAGACCGGTCTGCCTTGTATATTAAGGATAACAGGGAAAGTCGGATCGTAACGTTTTTCCTGGACCTTACCTCTGGCCGAACTCATGGCCGCATATTCGGTTGCCGACGGTTGAGGATAGAAGGTGGCTTCCTTGGTCCTTAGGTTGACATAGTAGAAGCCCAGATTGGATGTGTCGGACCTAACAGATGTTACACCGGTAATTAGGTGAAGGTCGGTACCGATTGAGATGTAATTGTAGCCTTCGGTTGTAGACGTGACATTTCTTTGGCCAAAGATAGAATTCCAGAAACCATTCACAAAACGGCCGTGCCAGTTGAGCTGGTCAAGGATGTTCTCGGCAGGATAGGCCCGGTCTACCCATTCCGGTATATCGGCCTTATCATAATAAGTAGACTCACCGGTATGGGCGTCTGTTAAGTAAATACCTTGCGTATCGGGGGCAGAGAAAAGCGCGATTCTCTTGGTCAACTTGGGCGTGACGTACCAAGCCTTACCGTTGTCATCAATCTCGAAATTCGTTTCGCCGAAAAGGGCAAAGGGGTATTGGAAACGTAAATGCCGGTCGAAATCTCGCATGAGATAATCACTGTTAGAGTACATGATGGCTTCATCTAGCTTAACAAGGTCACCTTCTTGTGTGTTCATATCAACGCTGACATAGTATTGGATTCCATCTCGGAAGTTCCACAGATATTTGAAAAAGTCGTTATAAAATAAGGGCGATACTCTGTAAGGTTTACCCGCTATATTTATCTGAGAATAGTAAGCAGCAATATCAAATTGCGAAACTAATTCGCCTACTGCACCCATTTCTTTTTCGCCAATAACCGCTGCAGCCTCTCTGTCAACGACCGGGACCTGGCTTATATGTATCTGATCAATCTCTTCATCGAAGACTCCTTCACGTACTTCAATCAAATTCTTATATTGAGAAGCCATGAAGATGGGGGAGGCGATAAAACGCATAATGGCAGGGAAGAGAATGCAGACCGCGATGATACCCAGAGAGACGAGAAAACTCTTAGCCGTTTTAGGTTTACGGCCAAAGAGGGCCATGAGGAACCAAAACAGCACAATGCCGATGATAATGGTAAAGTACAGTTCCATTCCCATGGGGCTCAAGGAGGGAAGGGCAAAGAAGAAATAAACAAACATGATAACCAGTGTTATGAGAAGAATAAACCACCAGGGCTTTCTTCTCGATTTGCCCTTCTTGTTGACTCTGTTGGGCTGGCCCATAGTGAAAATACGGTCAAAGAAGTCCTTAAAATTCGTAAATCTTATCGGTTTACCGGTATGGGGGTTAAAATCAAAAGGATTTTGTGTGTTGTAGTCCATAGTTTCCTTCTTTCTAAGCCCTTGCCGGCAGATGTACTCTAAGTGAAGTCAGTCTTCAGGCAGGACTAGTAGTAGAATAGCATATGTATTCTCTAACATAAAGTTGGACATATTCACTAAATCTTGAATTCAATCTTAGAATGCCTTGACAGTTGGAGAGGGGCTTGCTAATATAGCTCGTGCACTAATTACAGGATGTAATTGCTCGCGTGGCGGAATAGGCAGACGCAGTGGATTTAAAATCCACCAGAGTAAAATCTGTGCCGGTTCAAGTCCGGCCGTGAGCACCATATAAATACCGCGGAGTAGAGCAGCTGGTAGCTTGTCGGGCTCATAACCCGGAGGTCGCGAGGTTCGAATCCCGCCTCCGCAACCAAATGAAAGCAGCTATTGATTAAGTTCAATAGCTGCTTTTTTAATAGGAATCTTTATGGAAATTATATAACGACGTGCTTCCGGTTTATGAGATTTTTAATTAGAGACTCAGAAGCATGGAAGCGACTTCAAAATAGATTAGTAAAACCATGGTATCAACGACCGTTGTAATCAGGGGACCGGCCATGACAGTTGGGTCGATATTTAAGCGGTCGCCTAATAGAGGCATGAGGCCGCCGATGACTTTGGACAGGATAACCGTCAGAAGAAGCGTTATACCGACTGTTAAGTTAATCGCGATATCTCTAGTGTCCAATAAAATCATACGAACAGTGTTGACCAGAACCAGTGCCGTACCGGTAATAAGACCAACCTTAGCTTCTTTTAGGATTACCTTAAAGGTATCTTTAAAACCGACTTCTCTTGCATAGAGGGCTCTTATAATAGTAGTAGATGCCTGCGTACCGGCATTACCGCCGGAGTCCATCAGCATGGGGATATAGGCTGTGAGCACAACCGTTGCGGACAGTAAGCTTTCGTAGTGGTGGATAATAAAGCCCGTAAAGGTTGCCGTAATCAAACATATAATGAGCCAAATGGTTCGATCTTTGGCCATGCGTAAGCTGGATTTTTCTAAGTAGGGCATAACTTCGGTATCCGATTCTTGAATACCGTGAATGTTAGCCAAGTCCTCTTCGTACTCTTCGTGCAAAATGTCGATAGCCCACTCAGCGGGGATGAAACCTATTAGGCGGCCTTCGGAATCCGTTACCGGAATCTCAGCTATATCGTATCTTTGAGCCAGTTTGGCAGCTACTTCCTGGTCATCGGTGGCCTTGACACTGGCTGTAATGGAATTAAGAAATGTACTGATGGTCTTATCTTGGTTACGGAGCAAGTCGGCTAAATAAACGAAACCAATCAGGACCAAAGATGCGTTGGTGACCCAAATCTGTTCCAAACGATTAGCATCCAAATCGGAGTGGATAATTTTATTAAGTGCCGCCTTGGGATCTGTGTCTATCTTAATGGATATAAAGTTGATAGACATGATGGACCCGACACTTTCTTCGGGATAGCCCAGGAGTCTGTTGATGACCGGACGGCGTTCTTCATCAACGAAATAGGTCATAATCTTTCGGACGATGTTGGCCGGCAATTCTTGTAGGGAGTCCACTAATTCGTCTTCATCCAATTCTTGGATAAGCGTCGTGATATTTTCATCGGGGAGTGACTCAATTATCTCCAGTTTCTTATCTTTGGGAAGAAGAGCAAAGGTATCTGCCAGAAGATCCTTTTTCAATAGTTTCATCCAAATAGCGGTATCGGTCTTGGAAAGATCTTGGAAGTCCTCGGCCAAATCGACAGGGTCCATCTTGTTGATACGACTCTGCAATTCCTTGAGTTCGTCGGTATTGTACTTTTTATGCTCCATTTCACATACTCCTTATATATTAAAAAAGCCGCTTCGAATAAGTCTCTGCGGCAAAAGTATATGAAACATTGCGGTTAGCTTTAGAAAATAAGCATTAAATCCGCAAGCTACATGTTTGTTGCCGAAGGACTCTGCGTTAAGCAACAACTTCGATAGGGGTCTGAATTATCCATATAACGCACCTTTTGTCTATTAATAAAAAAAGTATACTCTAGTTCAGCAAACATTGAAACCTTGTAAAGCATAAAATGCTGTTAAGAAGTTTAACCTAAAATGTCTACTTCCGGTGTTGAACTTTTTCCATGCAATAGTTATCGGACTTACCTTGATAAAATCCGGTATCGTACCTAACCCGGTAAGCGACCAGGAGATGCATTACTTCTCCTACAGCTTGTATCCTCATGCCGGCGATTGGCGTCAAGGCCAAACGGTTAAAGAATCTTATTTCTTTAACCAGGAGACCTTTAGCCGTCCTGTAGCTTTAGACAGTCAAAAGAATTTAGAGTCCTTTTCTTTGGCCGCCGTTAACAAAGCTAACGTGGTCATCGAAACCATCAAATATGCCGTAGACGATAAAGATAGCATTGTTCGTCTTTATGAATCCGACAATGCCAAAACCAAGGCTAGTTTAAGCTGGGGCGAGCGTGTAAGCCGAGTGGTAGAATGTAACTTGATGGAAGAAGATTTGGAAGACCAAGCCGACTTGAAACTAAGAGACGAGGGAGAAGGCTCGGCTTTCGACTTCGAGATCAAACCTTACGAAATAAAAACTTATCGTCTGACTTTGGCCTAAAGGCCAAAGCCGACCCAAAGAAACGGAGTGTGTATGAAGCCTTTTTTACTGGAACCTTTCCCTAAAGCCTATATCTGGGGCGGACAAAATTTAGTGCGCTACGGTAAGACTTTAAAGGCAGACAAAATGGCCGAATCCTGGGAGCTGTCGGCTCATCCGGACGGACCGGCCAAGATTAAAACAGGACCTTTGAAAGGGATGTCATTTATAGACTTTGTAAATAACTATCCCGGTGAGTGGAAGAGAGATGAGGATAAGGCAGAGGATGCCAACCCGAATTTTCCCATTCTGGTCAAGTTTATTGATGCCCAAAACAGCTTGTCCATTCAAGTCCATCCCAATGATTCTTATGCCATGGAACATGAGGGTGAGTTCGGCAAGACCGAGATGTGGTATATCCTGGAAGCAGAGCCGGATGCCTTTTTATATTACGGCTTTGAGCACGAAATCGACCGTGAAGAGTTCGCTGAACGTATTAAAAATGATACCTTAACTGAAGTTTTACATCGTCAACCGGTTAAAGCCGGCGAGGCCTACTTTATTCCGGCCGGTACCATTCATGCTATCGGCAAGGGCATTGTCTTAGCGGAAATTCAACAAAGCTCCAATAGTACCTATCGGGTATATGACTTCGGTAGGCGGGATAAAGATGGCAATTTAAGACCGCTTCACATTGACAAGGCCATCGATGTCACTGAGCTTAAACCGGTAGAAGTCGAATCACCTCTAAAAGAGGATGAGACAGGACTTCTTATCGATTGTCCTTATTTTCGCGTCGCCAAATTAGACCTCCATGGTAATTTCGAGTCCAAGGGCTTAGGGCATGAGGGTTTTAGAGCCTTACTCTTCTTGGATGGCGAAGCGACATTAAGAGACGGAGACAATACCATGGTCTGTGAGAAGGGGGATTGCCTCTTCATTCCGGCAAGTTGTCTGGGCTTTAGCCTAGATGGCAAAGCCTCCATACTGGATATCAGTCACTAGTTAGACTTCTATTAAAAGTCACTTAGTTTACTGAAATAGGAGCGGAATGCCTGAAGTTTACTTTGGGCATCCGCTTTATTTTTGCCGCGAACTGAAATATAGACCTTGAGTTTAGGCTCGGTACCGGAGGGCCTTAACGTAACAGTGGAATCATCTTCCAATGTCCAGCATAATACATCCGCCTTTAGAATAAATGCCAAAGCTTTTTCCGTAGTATCCTCAAAGTTATTAGCTTCGGACCCAAGCTGATCCATTAGATAATCTTTGCTTTCTTTGACGGCCATAGAAGCTATTTTTTCCGGCCTCTTGCTACGGAAAGTTTGCATAAGGTCAGCCATGTGTTTGGCCCCTTCTTGGCCTTCAAAGGTATAGGAATCCAGACTTGCCAGATAGTAACCGTATGTTTCATAGAGACTTTCTAAAACTTCTAACAAGTTATTGCCTTGTGCTTTATAGTAAGCGGCCATATCCGTAATGAGCAGGACAGCATTGACCGCGTCTTTATCTCTGACGTAACTTCCGGATAGGTAGCCGCAGGACTCTTCGAAGCCGAATATATAACGCTCGGTTTGATTGGTCTTTTCTAAGATGCCGATTTTTTCGCCGATGAATTTAAAGCCCGTTAAAACGTTTATAACGCGTACATCGTGGGCCTCGGCGATAGCTTCTGCCATGCGGGACGTTACGATGGTTTTTACTGCTATGGGGGCTTCCGGCATGATTTTTAGGTCGTTGCGTCTTCGGCAGATATAGTTAAGTAATAATTCGCCGACTTGATTGCCGGTCAGGAGTTGATAGTCCCCGTGCTTGTCACGGACACCTACACCGACGCGGTCTGAATCAGGGTCGGTAGCCAGAACTAAATCGGCAGCTTTATCTTTGGCCAAAGCAAGGCTAAGGGTCATAGCTTCTTTTATCTCCGGGTTGGGATAAGGACAAGTAGGGAAGTGACCGTCCGGTTCGGCTTGTTCGTCTACCATATGTATGTTTTTATAGCCCGCTCGGTCCAGGATTGATAAGACACAGGTTTTACCGGCACCGTTAAGGGGGCTGTAGACGATATTTAAATTGGGGTAAGGCGCTGTCTTTTCTAAACGTTCTTGATAGACATGGTCCAGATAAGCATCTGTAACGGACTGCGGAATGGTATGGATACGTTGAGTCGCCTTATCCGATACTTGCTTGATATCGTCAAAAATATCTAAGGCTTCTATATGCTCCAGTATGGCGCCGGCCATTTCTGTAGTAATCTGGCAACCATCCGGTCCGTAGACCTTATAGCCGTTATATTCAGCCGGATTGTGGGATGCCGTAATACAGATACCCGCACCGCATTCCAAGGCTCTTACGGCAAAACTAAGCGAGGGGGTAGGCATAAGCGTGGGATATATCCATGCTTCTATACCGTTGGCGGCAAAGACCAGGGCAGCTTCTCGGGCGAAGACATCGGATTTTATTCGGCTGTCATATGCGATGGCAATCATTTGAGCTAAGTCTTGGGACTTTAGCCAATTGGCCAAACCTTGAGAGGCTTTACGCACTGTATAGATGTTCATGCGATTGGTTCCGACACCGATTTTTCCTCTTAAGCCCCCGGTTCCAAAGCTAAGATTTTTATAAAAACAGTCGTTTAAAGCCGACTCATCATTGTGGTCTATAAGTCCTTGTAGCTCTTGTTTTAAATCTGAATGATTTTCTTATTGATTAAGCCAAGTTTTAACAGTCTGTGATGTACTCCAAGTTGTCATGGTCTACCCCTATGCATATTATTTATACTCTTTATTATGGAACTTCAAGAGTATTTTGTCTTCTTTATTTGCCGATATTTAACAGAATTTAAGGCTTCAATGTTGAATTGTTGTGCCGGCTAAACTAAAATTTAAAGGCTAATGCAAGTGATTTGGCTTTGGCCAAAAATTAAGGAGAGGAATTATGCGTAAGAAAATTATTCTGCTGTTCGTTACAGTATTTTTAGTAGCTAATGTCTCTGCTTGCGGTTCTAAGGACAAACCGTCCGAATCTTCCGTTAGTGAAAGTAAGACTAGCGAGATGAGCAGCTCGGAAGATACGACTACGGAAAGTACTCCTGTAGTCAGTACGACGACTGAGCCGACAAGTGAGGCTACGACAAGCAAAGAAACCACATCCCAAGCAAGTACTACACCCGATCAAAGTAGTTCGGAGAGTAGCGCTCCTAAAGGTTCCGAGGCTTCCGGTAAAGTCGAATTAGGCGATCAATATGTCAATATGGAGCAGAGAAGTTTCGCCATTAACGGCAAAGTGTACACTTTAGGTCAAACGACCCTGCAAGAGATGATTGATGACGGCGTACCCTTTGACGAAGATGATATTGCCAATGCCGATAATAATTTAGGGAAGAACTCAACCTCGCCTCCTTTCAAGATTCAACTTGCCGAGTATTATACGGCTCAAGTTTCGGTCGGTAACTTTACGGATGAAAACGTAGTAACGAAGACGGCACCCATCTCTTGGGTATATCTGCCGATTCACCTGGACAAGGATGAAGGCCAAATGCAATTCGCATTCCCTCTTGATATGACCAGGGATCAATTAATTGAGAAGGCAGGAGAGCCCAGCTCTGAAAAGAACAATACCGTAGAGTATAAGGCTGAGGCAGAGAAATATATAGGTGACTCGGGTTACCGCTTTGACTTTAATGCACAAGACGGAAGTCTGCAGTATGTAACCATCGACTATAAACCTTAAGCATAAAGCGTATTAAGAATGAGGAGACCGGTTTCGTAAGGAGCCGGTCTTTTTTGTATAAAAAAGACCCCTGAATCATCAAGGGTCTTCTTATCTTGGCGGAGAAGGAGGGATTCGAACCCTCGCACGCTTACACGTCTAACGATTTAGCAAACCGTCCCCTTCAGCCTCTTGGGTACTTCTCCAAATCTACTGGCATGTACTTTAGCTCCTAAGCACGTTACTTGATTATATATGAAGACTAACACAAGTCAAGATGTGGGGAGAAAAATCTGCTTATATTGACAAATTAAAAGGTGCATTACAGAATGATTTGTATCATATGAAGATCTCTTTTGCACAATAGATAGAAAGAAAATTATGAATCATAATCATGCAAACAAATTTAAAGACCTAGCAAATCTTCAAACCCTGTTAGATCAGGCAATTGAAGTTCGAGAAGCCGCTTACGCTCCTTACTCCGATTTTAAGGTAGGTGCGGCACTCTTAGCGGATTCCGGAAAAGTCTATACCGGTTGTAACGTCGAGAATGCCTCCTACGGTGCTTCTATCTGTGCGGAAAGAAATGCGGCATTATCTGCAGTGAAAGCAGGAGAGAGGCATTTTAAGGCGCTTGCAGTCATCGGTAATACGCCTCTGACTTATCCTTGCGGTATTTGCCTGCAGTTTTTAAGTGAGTTCGCAGACTCTGACATGCTTGTTCTATTATTAAATGAAGAGGGACAGCCTTCTACATATCTATTTAGTGATCTTTTGCCAGAAGCATTTAAAAAATCACAGATGGAACCTGAGCATCATAAGGACTAAGACTTAAGAAAAGGCTCCGAATCATGCGGAGCCTTCTCTTTATCCTATTTTATTTTTTAGAATAGCTTATTTATAGACAATGGCTTTGGCCACCTTATCCGCTGTTTCTTGATCTTTCAAAACAGAAATTAAGTGAAGCGCAAAGGGGATAGCAGCTCCCAAACCATGGGAGGTGATGACATGACCGTCCTGAATGACGTCTTTGTCCTTAAAATGCACCTTAGAACCTAAATCTTCTTCCATGCCCGGATAGACTGTAGCGTTCTTATCATCCAATATGCCTAATGCGCTTAATACTGTAGGACCGGCACAGATGGCTGCCAGTAGTTTCTTCTTGTTGTGTTGGTCCAAGAGCAGCTGGCTAAGCTTCTCATTAGCCTTTAGATTATCGACACCTTTTAAACCGCCCGGGACGACGTAAAGGTCTACCGCGGAACCGTCTACCTGGTCCAGTGTCTTATCGCACTCAATTTTTACATTGTGCGCGCTTTCAATTTGTTTGGTCTTGTGGACGGATACCATATCAATCGAGAGGCCTGCCCTTCTTAGGAGGTCAACGACCAGGAGTGCTTCACACTCCTCAACACCGTTAGCCATAAAAATAACGGATTGCATAAAAACTCCTTTCTTTTATTTAAACCAGTTTTTGAGTATGTTCTTTTCCCTTTGTTTGGAATGACCCAAACAAAGGTCCATGAATTGTCTGGAATATTGCAGTCGGCCTTGACTTGCCGACAGGCGAATTACACCGGTAAGACGTTTAGATTGGATAGCATCCTTAACGTCTCTGGAGGGGATATTGGGTGAACCCAGATCCCTTTCGTCCAAGCCCTTAAGGAGCATTCCCTTAACCGTTTGATTATCGTAATACGTCACGCCGTCACCGCGCTTGCGATCGTCAATTAGGATGAACTGGTCAAAGCGTATAGCCATAATGTCATTACTGATCATGGCCACATCTTCGATATCATCCAGATAAGTTTGCAAGAATTCACGCTTGCCCGGATACATGACCGTTTGATTATCAATCCGGTCGTTTATATACCAGCGCTTATAGGCCCGCTCTAAGTCGGCGCTCATGTAAGGCCAAATCGGATGGTTGGGCTCACTGTGGATGAAAACATCGGCTATGCGCTTATATAAGGCTTTTTTCTCGTCTTCGATAGGGTCTCTGGAAGCGATAATTCTGGAGATAACTTCAGCGGCCAAAGCCGGATGCATGTATCCCATGGATTGACCCAAGATGTCCGCTTTTTTGTAGAGAACCGGCAAGTCGGCTTTACGAAAAAACTCACCGAAAATGGCTCCGCCTAAGCTGGTTTCTACCAAAATCTGATAATCGCTGATAAAGGTTTCCAAACCTTCGTCAGGGGAGAGGTTATAAGCCTGGTTCATATTGCGGACAATATCCGATACAAAACCGTCATCCGACTTACCCAGGTTTACAATATCGCCTATGCACTTGGGCATATAAGACGGACGCACCTCCCTTCTGGAAGGGTCCGACACCAGGGTATTAAAAACCAATTCCAAAGTCTGCTGAATCCAACGATGAGGGAAGTTTCTTTGAAGTGTAGACCAGCCCACCGTATAAAGCGACCAGGAAGCCCTTTGTACCGCCAGTTGCTGGATGGCTCTATAGGTTTGCTGATCATTAATGAGGAGCAAACAGTGGAAGAGCATCTTGGTTTCTTCCGAGTTCAAATCAATCGATAGCTCTTGGATTTTATAGAGTGGAACCTGACGAATCTTATCAATCAGATTTCTTGCGTCGTCGTCACTAATGGTAAGAGGCCTTTCCAGAAGATAGGGATGTTTCTTACGGACATTCTGAAGACTCTGACGGAATTTTCCTTTATTTCTATATTCCTCAGTCAAGTCTAAACCGGCACTGGACGCCGCTCTTCCCGTACGCGTAGCGCGTGGCGTAGTCGAATAGGCCTTGGAAGAAGCTCTATCGGCTCTGGCCATACCGGCCATCACTTCATTGTTCGATGAATTAATAGGCTCCATCCTGTTCTGGTAACCATAGCCTGTGTCGGAATCTTCTTGACTTAAATCCGGTTTGGGCAAGAATGTCGATTTCTCACGGCTGGGTGGGGTAGACCTCAGGAAATCCGGTGGTGGGTTATCCCTACGTTGTTTAGGGTCAAAGAGTTTAGGCCCCAAGACCGGCTTATTGTCGTCTTGCGACTCTTTTTCCGGCTGTTCTTGAGTCGTTATACCGGTGTCTTTAGTAGGTGCGGCATCGGGAGTGGTCGAAGCAGATAATTCTTTGGCCAAAGAAGCCGCCCTGGCCTTTTCTTGTGCTTCCTCTAGGGCAAGTTCCATGGGGAGTTTCTCTCTATGGGGCATCTTATCATTGGTATCCAAGGCTATCGTCTTCCTTTCCCTCAACATTAGTATCATTATCACGAGCCGGGGGGATATCTTGTTTCGGACTCTTCTTAGCGTCTAATATGCGTAATAATTCTTCTTGCTTTTCGTTAACGGCCAAATCATCATCACGTTGATTTCGGTAGCGGTATTCCTGAGCCCAGCGCACATCGGAGGCCCATTGGCCTACCGTATCTCTGATTTCCGATGTGGTGTTAGATAAGCGGTCGGAAATTTCAGCCAGACCGTCATCGAATTCGTCCAAAGTTTGCTTAACTCCGACCTGCATTTGGCCTGCAAAGCTCTGAATAGAAGACTGTAAGGCTTCGTCGATAGCGTCACTGCTGGCCTTTAAGCTCTGGCTTTGTTGGAGCATGTAATCGGCCTGGTCAACCAAGAGAGAAATTAGCTGGCGCATATCGGCCAAAGTCTTATTGGAGCTGTCCGACAATTCTCGGACCGTTTCGGCAGATTGCTGACTCTCCAGATGAAGACCTTGCGTAACGCGATAGAGGGCATCTTGCATATCTTCACCGCTCTTTCGAAGGGCTTTAATCTCAGAGGCCAAGTTTTCTTCACTACCTTGCTGTAACTTAGATAGGCTCTCTGTGCTCCTGGCCAAAGAAGCCAAGGATTCCGTTTGCTTACCCATATCGTCTTGCCAATCAATACGGCTCTGGGCAAGCTTATCTAAAGACTCGTTGACCTTAGACTGAATCTCTACACTCTGGGCTTTATAATTCTCCATTGTCTCCAGAGCATGGTCCAAGGCCTGATTGGAGTTATGAATCTCTTCTGTGAAGCCGGTTAGTTCTTGATAGAAGGGTCTTAAATTCTGGTCTAAGCTTCGGGTCAAAGAACCGGTAAACTTCTGAGTCAAATCCTCCATGCCGTGTTCTTGTCTCTCGGCTATCACGCGGCTGGTATTTTCCAAAGACGCTACAGCGTCCAGCAGAGGAGGTAAGACCTCTTTCTCCATAGCTTCTTTAACATTAGAAGCCAGATATTCGGCTAAACGATAATGCGTTAAGTCTTCTACCGTCTGACTTAAAGTCGTTATAGAGTCCGACATTTGTCTGTCGTATTGGAAAAAGGATTCAATTAAAGCAGCGGTTCCGGCTAATTCACGGAAGACCGGCAGTTTTTCCTGTATGGTCTCAGCCAAGAGATTGAGGCTGCGGCTAATTTCCTGTTTACCTTTGGCCGACTGAAAATACAGCAAAAAAGAGAAAATTGCGCCTAAGATTAGCGGAATAAAAGAAAGGGCTAAAGCGATGGATCTATCTCCGCTCTGGCTGATGGCAAAAATAAGGAAGACCGAGGTCGCCACAATAGATAAAGACAAGAGCTGAAGAGACGTTTCCGATGTAATCATGCGATATTGGGCTTTGGTTAGAATACGGTCGGTTTTCAGCAAAGTAGCAGGTTCGGAAATCCACTTACCTTGGTAGAGACGGTCGGATTGAGACTTCATCTTATCGCCAACCTGTTGGAGTAAGGTCTGGCCCTGCTTGGTGAAGATTTTTACAACATCATCCAGGTTATCGATAGTGCAGTATTCCAATTCGTTTAACTCGTCTATCATCTGCGCCAAGGCTTGAACGGACTCTCTGATAAACTTACGATGCTTAGTCATGAGGAAGATACCGGCCCCAACAATAAAGACCGATAGGAGTAACAAAAAGAGCCAAAATAACGATGGCAAACCGACTAATAAAAACAAATGCTGCATAAGCACTCCTTAGTTCTCCCTATTATATAGTATTACGGCACAAGGCTCATAGAAAGTCTGATTTTCTATGGCGATTTGTACGGTAAAAGGTTAGGATTATTTATAAAATAGACAGAACTAATTATAAAGCTAATCGACAAGACGTGACAAATTATTGGCAGGAATTTAGGAAAGCATGACACAGGAAAATAAGTGTATAGAAGTAGAGCATTTATCTTTCAGTTACGGGGACGATATCCTTCTGGAAGACATTGATTTTGCTATGGATCAAGGCGAAATTCTGGGCTTGGTAGGGCCTAACGGTTCCGGTAAGTCCACCTTGATAAAACTTTTGTTGCATTCGATTAAAGCAACCCAAGGTAGTATTAGGCTGCTGGGGAAAGATATTGATGACTTTAAGGACTGGGAAAAGATCGGCTACATCGCACAAAGTTATGACGATATTAATAAAGCTTTCCCCGCCAGTGTCACGGAAGTGGTCCGAGCTAATCTTTACAAGTCTGTCGGTCTTTTCAAACCCTTTGGCCGTAAGGAAAAAGAAAGAACCGAGGAAGCCCTGGCCCTCACCGGCGTAGCACATCTAAGGCATAGACATATAGGTGACTTATCGGGAGGGGAGAAGCAGCGCGTGTTTTTGGCTCGTGCCCTGGTAAGCCGACCCAAACTTCTGATTTTAGATGAAGCCACATCCGCAGTAGACCAATACCAGCAAAAGCAGTTTTATGAGCTTTTAGAAAAGCTGAATCATACTTACGGCATTTCTATCCTCATGGTTTCCCATGACTTGGCAACGGTCAACCGTATGGCCGATCGCCTCTTATGTTTGGCCGACCGTGACTTCTTTATTAAAGACACCGGAACAAACTTAGATAGAAAATTTTTAGAACAGCTTTTCGGTTTTGCCTGGGAGGATCTGTAAGTCTTATGTTTGCCTATCAATTTATGCGTAATGCTTTTATCGTGGCGATTTTTGTCAGTGTTGCGGCTACTTGCATCGGTCATGTTGTCGTATTGAGGCGTCAAGCCAACTTAGGCGATGCCTTGTCCCATTCGGCTCTGGCCGGTGTCGCCTTAGGTGTGGTGATGAATATTAATCCAACGCTGGGATCCCTCTTAGGAACACTTTTGGCGGCTCTGGTACTGGAACTTTTGCGACGACTCTTTCCTCGCTATCAGGAAATATCCACTGCCATTGTTATGGCCCTGGCTGTCGGCCTGGCTGCTATTTTCTCGAGTTTTGCCGGCTCCGGCCAAAGTTTCCAATCCTATCTGTTCGGCTCTATTGTGGCCATCAGCGACCTGGAAAGAAATCTTAGCATCGGTATTTCACTTGTGGTTATCTTGGTGACCTTGCTTTTCTACAAAGAAATTTTCTTCATAAACTTTGATAAGAATCAGGCAAGACTAAGCGGTGTCCCCATTTCTTTGGTGGAAGGTCTTTTTACTCTTTTAATTGCTCTTACGGTAGGTATTTCTTCTCGCAGTGTAGGAACCCTGGTCATCTCGTCGCTTCTGGTCTTGCCTTATGCGTCCGCCATGCTTTGGCAAAAATCTTATCGAGGTACATTGCTTCTGGCCATCGGCCTATCCATCCTAAACTCAGGCTTAGGTATTACGGCATCCTACTATTTGAACCTGCCGCCGGGAGGGTCTATTGTCGTACTGAGTGTCTTGCTTTTACTCTTATCGGCCGTCATAAGTCATATCAAACATCGGCCCAAGGCCAAGGCTTAGTGGCGATCGTTTATTTCCAATAATCCGATACCCTTGTTCTTTTCCAAAGCCCAATCTAAAGCCCAGTCGGATTCGGCCAAAAGGACCGGGTCACCGTAATGGTCGTGCACGAGCAAAGACGTAGAGGTTAAGTTTAGACTATCTAAGTCCGGTGCCTTAGCGGGATCGGTTACTTCAATCCAACGAGCAAAGCGGTAGGGGAGATTGGTTTTTAAGATTTCCACCTTATATTCATCTTTTAAACGTTGTTCCAAAACGTCAAATTGCAAAACACCTACGACGCCGACTACAAAGGTCTCTGTACCGATATCAAATTCTTTATACATTTGAATGGTACCTTCTTGCGCCAACTGTTCCATGCCCTTGAGAAATTGCTTGCGTTTAAGTGAATCTTTGGCCTGAATACGGGCAAAATGTTCGGGAGCAAAGTTAGGAATGGAATCAAAGCTGACCGGTGCTTCGGCTTCACATAAGGAATCCCCCAGGCGAAAAATACCCGGATCGAAAAGACCGATAATGTCACCGGCAAAAGCCCGGTCTACGGATTTATGCTCCTGAGCCATAAATTGTTGGGGCTGTTGAAGTTTTACAGGTTTACTGGTTCTGCTGTTAATAACGGTCATGTCTTTTTCGAAGGCACCCGAGACAATTCGCAAGAAAGCCAAACGGTCACGGTGGCCGGGGTTCATATTGGCCTGAATTTTAAAGACAAAACCTCTAAAGACATCATCGTATGGATTAACCATGCCATGATCGCTGTTGCGGCCGGAGGGTGGCGGCGCCATCTTGAGGAAGGCTTGTAAGAAAGTTTCTACACCGAAGTTCGTAATAGCCGACCCGAAGAACATGGGCGTTAATTCACCTCTAAGCACTAAATCCATGTCAAAGTCGTCTCCGGCTATGTCCAGAAGTTCAATATCATCTTGGAGGTCTTCTCGGTAAGACGTTCCGATTAAGGAATCCAATTCAGGATCATCGATGGACTTAACACTGACCTGGACCTTGGAAGCACCGTGATCTTGTTCGGTCGGATCAAAACGCTCGACCGTCTGATTTCTCCGGTTGTAGACGCCTTTAAAGTCACCGAAAATACCGATGGGCCAGTTAAAAGGTATGGCGCGGATACCCAAGACTTTCTCAATTTCGTCCATGAGGTCAAAAGGATTACGGGAAGCCCGGTCCATCTTATTAACAAAAGTGAAGATGGGAATTTTACGTAGGCGACAGACTTGGAAAAGCTTGATGGTCTGAGGCTCTACACCTTTGGCCCCGTCAATCAGCATGACGGCGGCGTCTGCGGCTACCAGCGTTCTGTAAGTGTCTTCGGAGAAGTCCTGGTGTCCGGGGGTGTCCAAAATGTTGATGGTATAGCCTTCGTAATTAAATTGCATGGCAGAGGAGGTGACCGAAATGCCCCTTTGTTTTTCGATTTCCATCCAGTCCGACGTCGCATGGCGAGAAGCCTTTCTGGCTCTTACAGATCCGGCTTCACGAATAGCGCCACCGTAGAGAAGGAACTTCTCGGTAATGGTTGTTTTACCGGCATCCGGGTGGGATATGATGGCAAAAGTACGCCTCTTATCGATTTCTTGTTTCAAGTTCTTTGACATATCTATAGTCTCTCCTCGTTATTAGGATGTTCACTTCAGCCGACTTGTAGGTCACAAGGTGCAAATGTATTATAATAAAGTGAGAATTTTTTAAAAGAATCCCTTAGGGATTATAGACAATAGAAAAATGAGGAGCAAGTATGGCAGGACATTCAAAATGGAATAATATTAAGAGGCGTAAAGGTGCTGCAGATGAGAAGCGCGGCAGAATTTTCTCAAAAATAGGACGTGAAATACAAGTAGCGGTTAAAGAGGGCGGACCTAACCCTGAGATGAACAGCCGTCTTCGCGATGCTATCCAGAATGCCAAAGATAATAACATGCCTAACGACAATATCACGCGTTCGATTAAAAAGGCGGCCGGCTCCGGCAATACCGAACACTGGGAAGAGGTCACTTATGAAGGTTACGGTCCCTCCGGTGTAGCCGTTATTGTAAAAGCCTTGACCGACAACCGTAATCGGACAGCAGGTGAAATCAGGCATGCTTTCGACAAACACGGCGGTAACTTAGGCACAACCGGTTCTGTTACCTTTATGTTTGAAGATAAGGGCGAAATCTATATTGACAGTGAAGACGTAGATGAAGAGACTCTGATGATGGAAGCTTTGGAAGCCGGTGCCGATGATGTTGAGAACATTGGCCAGGCCTACCTAATAACGACCACTCCCGATGCTTATCGTGAAGTACGCAACCAGTTAGAACAAAACTATGAAATCATCGAAGGCAGTGTCGGGCCTGTAGCCAATAACTTTGTCCGCTTGAGTCCCGAAGATGAAGAAATCATGCAGAACTTAATCGATCAGCTCGATGACAGCGATGATGTCCAACATGTTTACCACAACTGGGAGTCCGACGAGACAGAAGAGGAATAGACTTGGCCAATCCATTTTCTTTTTTTAATAGAGAAAATAGAAATAAGCAGGCTGTGAATAAGACTCTCCATGAGGGTCAAGAGCGGCGTGAACGGATTCGTCAGGCCAAAGGTTCTGAAATCGAGTCAAAGAAGAAGGAAAAACCTTCTAAGACCAAGCCCAGGTCGATTGTAAAAGCTTTTAATAAAGAAAAGTCTACAGAAGAAACTAAAGAGCCTTCACCGCCGCCGATAAGGGAAGCCGAGATGAATCGTAAACCCGGTTCTGTTGCCAAAAACTACAGGCGAGAAGAGTTTTTCGATTCCATTTCCGTGATTAACCCCATTGATCGGCTGGCTTTGGCCGTCGACAAGAGACAAAGCACCGAAGAGGAAATCCAAAAGGCTTTACAGAAAAAAGAGCTTAGCAAAATTAAGGTTATATCCTTTGTCGGAGGTCCCGGAACCGGTAAGTCGACCAAGGCTATTCAGGTTTCATCACTGAGAAACATCGATTTCTTTATCGATGACGGTCTTCTTATCGAAGGTGGCAAAATTGTAGCGGGTTCCTCGGCCAAAAGAGCCGATACCAAAATAGAATCGGTCAGACAGGCAATTTTTCTGGACGACTCCAGAGCACGCAATATGAGACGAACGCTCCTGGAAAAGAAGCCGGAGAAGCTTATGATTCTGGGTACCTCGGACAGCATGATTGATAAAATTTGCGAGAGGCTTTGGCTTAGTAAGCCTCTGGAAATCATACGTATCGAAGACGTATCCAGCCCGGAGGAACGGCATCAGGCGACGACCACCCGTAAGACTATGGGCTCACACACCATCCCGGTTCCCAGTATGGAAATCAAGCACGAGTTTAGTGGTTACTTCCAAGAGCCTTTAAGCCGCTTGAGAAGAAGAAGAGGACGCTATAATTACAATTTGGACGATACGGCAAGGACAGTGGTTAGGCCTACTTTTTCCGCCTTAGGTAATTACGCCATCACGGATGAAGCTTTGGCCTCTCTGGTCCGTATCCTTTTAAAGGACGTCGACGGCCTATGTGATGTCTTGTCGATTGAGGTTGACAAAAGAGTCTATGGTGCGGTCTTTTTAATTGAACTCTCCTTGTACTACGGCTATGAAGCCCAAGCCATCATGGCCCAAGTGCAAGACATCATAGCCGACAAGGTAGAACATTATACTTCTATTAATATTTTGGCCGTCCATGTCAGGTGCCGCAAGGTTGTTGAAAAGGAGCGATTATTACAATATGGCTAAACAAGAACAGATTTACCAGATACCGGTCAATGATGCGTTCGGCCAAAAGGAGCATTGTCCTTTGTGTGTACTGCGTAAAGAATTAGAAGATAATTTTATAGATTTTTATTTGGGCCCATCTTTGATGGAAGCTGACCATCGTCTGGTTACAAACAAAAAAGGCTTCTGCCACAAGCACTTGCTTAAACTCTACGATTCTCAGAAAAATCGTCTGGGCCTGGGCTTGATGTTACATACGCATTTATTGGATTTAGGACCGGATGTGGAGAAAATTTTAGAAACGTCCACACCCAAAGATGAAAAACGCAAGCTTTTTTCTAAAGAGACCGATTGGAAGACTAATTTACAAAAGGCCGCACAGCAAATAGCAGGCCGTGCCCAATCTTGCACGATTTGCGATCGTATAGAAGAGACTATGAATCGTTATCGTGAGGTCATTTTCTACCAGTATGTTCACGATGAAGATTTTCGTAAGACCCTCCAAACCGGCCAAGGCTTTTGCTTAGACCACTTGGCCTATCTGGTGGAAGGCGCCTCTCTTTATCTTAAACGCGACCAGGCTAAGCTTTTCATGGAAGACCTATATCGTATCCACAAGCCGATTCTCGATACTTTGGCCGGTGACGTTGAGTGGTTTACCCTGAAGTTCGATTATCGAAATCAAGATGCGCCTTGGAAGAATGCCAAGGATGCCTTGCCTCGTGCTATCCATAGAATCAGCGGAGATGACTTATATGAATAGCACTTGTAAAACGAAACAAGAAAGCTTAGCCATGGCTTGGGACCTGGATTTGGCCTGTGAACTTAAGGCAATTGATTTAGAAGTGAACGGACCTCATACATTGATTTATCTTAGCCGTTCTTATCTAGGCAATGCACTTAGTCCGGAAACACAAGAAGCACTCGCCGATATTATTATGCAGTTTTTAATTACCGGTGAAGATAAAATTTCTTTTCTCTTAATGGGAGAAGCTTGTGAGGCCTTGGAGCCGAATCACCCCTGCAAAGCACAGTGGGAGAAAGCAAAAAATCTAAATATACCTGTTTATTATTGTCCGCTTAATGCGCCAATTGAAGAAGATCAGATCAATGAAGGCCCTATACTTATAAGCGCTCGAGAAGCCTCGGACCGTTTACTCAAGTCACACGTGATTAGTGTTTGTTAGAATTTTATCCTATGCTACAATAATAACAAATGGCACATGATAGCGAACTTACAAGATTGGGTCAAGTTACAGATAACGGCCCTCTTCATGTGCAGCCATATGATAAGACGTTAGGAGGAATAGAATGCAGAATAGCAAATCCACACCCGAAATCAATTTACTCATGGATGAACCCTCGATAGAGCAGGCGCTGAACCGCATGGAACTGGAGATGATGACTTTGCGCCATATCGGAGTTAAAAAGGTTAAGATTGTCCATGGGATAGGTAAGGTTGAAGATGGAAACTCAATCCGCTCGGCCGTTCGTGCCGAACTCTTGGAGGAAGCCAGAGCAGACAAGATTCAAGGCTTCTGTCCCGGAGAACTTTTCGGTCCTTTCGAGAATCAGGGAAGAGAAATGGTTCACATGGAACCTTCCTTCCGTGATGACCAAGATTGGGCCAAAAGCAACGATAAGATTACCGTGGTGCTGCTATGAGTCCGGATGTGTCCAGTCCTTGGCAAGAATTTTGCAGGACTTGCATGGAGTGCAAGGCCTGCTCTTTGTATAAAGAGAGAAAACAAGCTGTTATCTGGCGCGGTTCCGTTAAAGCTCCTTTATTGATTTTAGGTGAGGGGCCCGGTGCCCAGGAAGACCTGCAAGGGAAACCTTTTGTCGGCCGGTCCGGCATGATGTTAGATGACTTATTGGAGGCTTTGCAAATACCGGAAGATAAATTCCATATTGCCAATGTGGTTAAGTGCAGACCTCCCGGCAACAGGGCACCCAGCGTTGAGGAAGCCAGAGCTTGTCGCCCCTTATTAAATAAACAGTTTCAGTTCGTACAACCTCAGGTTATTATGCTGATGGGTGCTTCAGCCTATAAATTTTTTACCGGTGACTTGGATGGGAAGATCAGCCAGGTAAGAGGTCAATGGATTCACAAGGGACCTTACTGGATTTTACCGACCTTTCATCCTGCTTATATACTTAGAAATAATACACAGAAGGATAAGCTCTGGGATGATTTCAAGATGCTCCGGGCCAAGATGGAAGAACTGGACTTAATCGAGCCTATTAAAACAGTCGGTATCTAGATTCTATTTATTTTTATTTTGCGGTTAATTGACATCGTAAATCCGCATTTGTCAAAGTAAAACCGCAAGTCTTTTTATAAATGCCTAGATGCCTGCCGGCTCTTATGAATTTC
>CAYFQG010000019.1:0-4460 GCA_964345295.1 uncultured Oscillospiraceae bacterium
GGTCTGGCATTTGCCCTAGCCAAAACTTCAGTTGCGACTCCTATTTGTGAGGACCAGATTTCCATGGGATCTTGCTCGACCCAACCCGGTTCAGGATAGAACTGAGAAAATTCCTTCTGTGAAATAGCCATGATTTTGGCCTTCTGATTAAAAAGAATAGCTCTGGCACTGGTGGTTCCCTCATCCAAGGCAAGAATATACTTTTTCATAAAGCTTCTCCTAGTCTTTCCGACAATAGTACTATCTTTAACAAGAGCTTATGTGTCATCTCCTTGTCATTTTAACGCTTTATCTAAGACTATGCTAAACTTAAAGCACTCTTAAAATTTTATCGCATTTTTATTTGATTCTGAGGAGGAGCCAGTGGCACAAGTCTATTTCACAAACTTTCGTACGACCTTAGAAGAAAACATTCCGACTAAATTCAGTCGTTTGTTAAAAGAAACCGGCATAGAAAAAATTAACTGGGAAAAGAAATTTGCCGCTATCAAGATGCACTTCGGAGAACCGGGAAACCTGTCCTACCTAAGGCCCAATTATGCTAAAGTCTTGGCTGATGCCATTAAGAAACAAGGCGGCCTCCCCTTCCTGACCGATTGCAATACTCTTTATGTCGGCAGAAGGAAGAACGCTTTAGAGCACCTGGGTGCCGCTCAGGAAAACGGTTTTAATGTCTTTTCCACCGGCTGCCAGATTCTCATCGGCGACGGTCTCAAGGGTACGGACGAAGTCTTAGTCCCTTTGGACGGACCCAATATTAAACATATTCATGAGGCCAAAATCGGAGCCGCTATTATGGATGCGGATATTTTTGTCTCCCTCACCCACTTCAAAGGCCACGAATCCACCGGTTTCGGCGGCACCTTGAAAAACATCGGTATGGGCTGCGGGTCTAGAGCCGGCAAGATGGAGATGCATTATTCCGGCAAGCCCGAAGTGAACCAAGACAATTGCGTGGCCTGTGCCAGCTGCTATAGAAATTGCGCCCACGGAGCCATCTCCTTCCCTAATAAAAAAGCTTTCATTGATACCGACAAGTGTGTCGGATGCGGCCGTTGTATCGGATCTTGTAACTACGATGCCATCCACCCTATCGATGGTAACAGCAATGTCATCTTGAACGAACGCATCGCCGAATACAGTTTGGCCGTTGTTCAGAACCGGCCCCACTTCCACGTCAGCATCATCCAGGATGTTTCTCCTTATTGTGACTGCCATGCCGAAAACGATGCCCCCATCGTACCCAATATCGGCATGCTGGCGTCTTTTGACCCCGTGGCCCTGGATCAGGCCTCGGCAGACCTGGTGAACCGGGCTAAGCCTTTGGCCGACACAGTTCTATCCGAAAGCCCCGACCTCTACCACGACCACTTCAAGAACATCTTCCCCGAAACAGACTGGCAGTCCTGCCTGGACCACGCCGAAGCTATCGGCCTGGGTTCTCGCCAATACGACTTGGTAGAAATATAGACAAAACCTAAATAGACCCAACAAAAAAGGCTCGGACATCCGAGCCTTTTTTTATCAAGCGATTAAATAAATTATGTATTTTTATTAGCTGTTCTAGGACACGAAATCGATATCCGCATCCAAGTCCACCACCGATATCCAGGTCAAGCCGGGATTTAAAATCAAGGGCTCACCGTCTACAAAATACAAGGTAGGGGCCGTGGGGCTCTCCTTAGACCAGGTAATGGGCACATATTGGCCTTGGCTATAGTAAAAGCCTTCACCGGAGCCAACTTGCTGAACAGCTCTGACATTGGGGTTTACTTCATCTTGGCCGTAAGCGGCAAATTGAATGATGAGGTTTTGAATCTCGATTGCTTCATTCGGATATTCATCCAAGGCCAACTTGTCGTTCCTATAAAGGAGCATGGCATCCGATTCCTTGTCAAATTCAAATCGATTGACGAGCCCCGGCGTTGCCTGAACATCTACATAAGAAGCCTCTGTCCCGTCCGGAACCTCTACATTCGGATGATAGTAGTAAGGCGTGAACTTGCTGGGATCGCCTTTGCCGGTGGCTTTGGCATAATCCATCAAAGTTTCCCAAGACGCATAGACATTATGGGGTGCCCACTTGCCGGTGGAGTTATTCCGCCACATGACATCGGACGATGTGTACATGCCGTCAACGTCACGGTAGGCTCCGTCCCTTAGAATCTGCGTCGCATGGCTGGAACCGCCGACATGGACATAGAGCGGGTCAAACTCCTGCATACGTTCGATAAAGTAGGGCCTGGCCGAACGTACCGGTCCGATACTTTCCGGCTTTTGCGAATAGAACATGGCCAAATAACGCGTATAGGTGCCCTCTACCCAGAACTCGAAAACATAATCGGCTTCGTTGAGACCGGCCTGCTGTCTGGCATCGGGGTGGTTATCGATCATGACACCGATAAAGGTCCCCTCATCACCTTCCGCGCTCTTCAAAGTGACCGCCTCTTCGTTCTTAGTCGTCGCAGGAGCTGCTGTTTCACTTTGAGTCGGAGCCTTTGTCGTTTCCGAGCTAAGTGTTGTCTCGGACGAAGTTGCCTCGCTCTCACTGGGCTTGGTTTTCTTACCGCAAGCGCTCAAAGTTCCTAAGGATAAGACGGCCGCAACCATTAGCGCTGCCGTTTTTAGACCTATTTGTTTTAGCTTTTTATTAAACACATGGATACCTCTTAGTTCGCTTAATTCAAACGTAATATTAGCATTATCCGCTTTATAAGCAAGTAGGGGACCGGCTCATGAGAGATGGCCCTCTAAATTTGCATCTGCACTTTGTAGAAAATTCTATAGTCAAGCGGTAATCAGCCGGCCTTTGCTTCTTCAGGAAACCTTCCTTGCGTATCCGTTCATAAACAAGATGAAGCCTTGCCTCTCTATGTCTGAGGTTTTCAATCTGGGGCCAAACCTATACAATAATCAGCATCAAGATTTATATCGAATCAAACCGAATCGGATGGAGGACTTTTCATGAAAGAAGTTGAGGTTATCGGCTATAGCCGCCAGGCTCAGATTAACGTCTTCTTAAACCGCATTCGTTATCGCATGCCACACTTTCATAATGTTTTGGAGTTGAGCTTAAGTTTGGAAGAAAGCTCGGAGTGGACCATCCTGGGCCAAAACCGGCGCATCCGCCCGGGCGATATCGTTCTTTTAAATCCCAACCAGCTTCACGAAATCCACGCACCTCAGGAGGCTTGCCTAAACCTTTATATCCAATTTCCGCCTTCACTTTTTACCCACACGGTTCCGGCCATGGTGGATATCCACTTCGATAAAACCATTATTCGCCCCGAAGACGGCCCCTATTATGAAAACTTGCGAGACCTCATTTTGGCCTTCTCGATCCTTTACTTACAAAAAGAAGAAACCTACCCCTTCTCTGCCATAAGTCTTTTTTATCTCATCATGGACCAGTTAATTCAACACGTAGACCATCGTTTTCTGAGCCCTGAAGAAGCTTATAAGCAAAAAACCGAAGCAGACCGGATTTCTCGCCTGATGGATTTTATTCAGGACGGCTACACACTTCCTATAAGGTTACAAGATTTTGCCGAGACCGAGGGCCTCTCTCTAAGCTACACCTCACGTTTTATAAAAGAAAAGACCAACAAGACCTTCCAACACTTGGTAAAAGAATATCGCCTTATTCGGGCCCAGAACCTGCTCATTACGGGCAAATACAGCCTGACCGATTTGGCCTATCTGGCAGGCTTTTCCGACCTGCGCTATATGAGGGAAGCCTTTATGGAACTTTTGGGTACGACACCCGAAGCCTATGCCCTTTCTCCGGATGAAAAAAGCCGGCTGCCTTTTAATCAGGCAACCGACTCCTTTTCGATTGAACAAAAGCTTTCCAATGAAGAGGCCATCCGCTGTTTAAAGCCTTTACTGCCTAACGATAAGGACAAGTTGAGAAAAATACTGGAAGCCTATCTCATGCCTTATAGTCAAAATGAGGAATAGCCTTCCACCGTTCTTCTAACCAGAAAGCGAGCATCTTGGGTTCACGATTACGGCTGAAAGCACCTTTTTTATTACCTTGTACTCTGGTGACACCGACTTTGGTCTCAAAGTCCGCAAAATTCCAAACCTGCTCACCGACCACATAATCCTTACTATCCATAACCCGGGACATCATTTTAATCATATGAATCTGGTATTCTTCGGTAAAAGGAATTTGGTAGATAGAATGCAGGCCCGGCACCGCATCCGCACCGTACTCTGTATAGATAACAGGCTTACCCGGAAACCGCTCGGCCCATTCTTCCAGTTCCCCTTCCATGGCCTGCTCGGCCTTTTTCAAGTCGCCGGGATAGTTATACCAGCCAAAGTATCGGTTCAAAATACGCCCTTGCCCCGTCCTGGTGCGTGGCGGCTTCATTGGCAATGGACCACATCACCACCGAAGCATGGTTCTTGTCGCGGGCAATGAGTCTTTTTATACCGTCCTTATGGGCCGGCAT
>CAYFQG010000019.1:4560-24972 GCA_964345295.1 uncultured Oscillospiraceae bacterium
GCCGGCATTTCATCAATCACGACAAAACCGAGCCGGTCTGCCAAATACATCATCTCTTCGGCATAAGGATAATGGGACGTCCTAAAGGAGTTGGCTCCCATTTTCTTCATCAGATGTAAATCGCAGACATTGACGGCCTGGTTGAAGCCCCTGCCGTTAATGTAAGAATCTTCGTGTTTACCGAAACCTTTAAAGTAAAAAGGCTTGCCGTTTATGAGGAATTTATTGTCCTTGACCTCCACCGTTCGGATGCCATAGGGTTCGAAATATTCGTCCAGTAATTGATCGCCCCTAAATAAACTAAGCTTTATTTCATAGAGATAGGGGCTCATGGGTTCCCACAAGTGCACGTAGGTGACGGGAATTTTCAGACGAACTTGGTCTTGGTCGTTCTCGCCTTTTCGTTCAATACCGGCGATTCTGTCGTTTGCTTCCTTAACTCTCGACCTCCAAGACCAGTCCTTGTCCTGCCAAATCCTTACGAGCAGCGCCTAAAGGACTTACGTCCGGCTGGCCAAAGCCTACATAAAGCTTCCATTGTCCCTTAGGGCTAACGCTTTGGGCCTCGTCATTGACGACCCGGAAAGCCTTACCGTCCAGCTTTATGTGAACTGCTTTTTCTTCCCCGGCCTTAAGCGCAACTTTTCGGAATGCTTTTAGTTCCGGATGGACCGGACCGAATTGCGGCGCTTTTACATAGACCTGGACCGTCTCTCGAATGTCGACATCGCTTTCGTTTTTCACCTGAACGCAAAGACTCCGGTCTTCCTTCCAATCGGCGGAAAGGACTTTGGCCTTACCGTAGGTCAAACCGAAGCCGAAAGGATAAAGCACACCTTGCGTGGCGAAGCGATAGGTTCTTTCGATCATAGAATAGTCTTTAAAATCCGGCAATTCATAATGCTCGCTATAGAAAGTGACAGGCAGTTTGCCCTCGGGCGAATGGTCTCCGAAGAGGATCTGGGCTATGGCCTTACCGCCTTGGGAGCCGGGGTACCAGCACTGCAAAATGGCGGAGGCTTTCTCGACATCTTGATCCAGAGCAACAGCGGAACCGGACATAATCAATAGGATCGTAGGCTTGTTATAAGAATAAATAGTCTCCAGGATCTCTCTTTGGATGCCGGGCAAGCCTAAATCCGGTTTGTCACCTGACGCAAATTGATTACCCTGGTCACCTTGTTCGCCTTCCAGACCGGGATCCAAACCGAAGCAGGCAATGATGACATCGGACGCTTGGCACACTGCCTGAACTTCACTCAGGCGGTCGTTGGCTTCAGCCAGGCCGGACATGCGGTCTTTATAAAGATGGCAACCCTCGGAGAAAAGAAGTCTGGTATCCGTATCTGCCAGATAATCCTGCAGGCCGTCCAAGACTGTCCAATAACGCGAGGCCGTTCCCTCGTAATTGCCTTCCAAGGCCCTGATATTACGGGCATTGGGGCCGATCAGACCGATAGTCTTTTGCCCACCTTTGGCCAAAGGCAAGATACCGTCATTTTTCAGGAGGACCGGCACCTTCAGTGCAACTTCTAAGTTCTTCTCCCGGTGCTTGGGAGAATCGTTTACTGTCCATTCCAATTGATCATAGGAAACTTGGCCCTCTTCTTCGAAAAGACCCAGGAGCATGCGGGTGGTAAAGAGGCGAATCAGGGCCTGGTCTACTTTGGCCTCATCCAGCTTATCCGCAATAACCGCATCGACAGCATGGCCGTAGCAAGAACCGCAGTTAAGGTCACACCCGGCTTCAATAGACATGGCGGTTGCATCTACCGGATTGTCAACCAGGCGGTGGAACTTGAAAATATCGGCTATGGCCCAGCAGTCCGAAACCACATGGCCTTCGAAACCCCACTTGTCGCGGAGGACGTCTTGCAAGAGATAGGGGCTGGCCGAACAGGCAAAACCGTTGACTCGATTATAGGCACTCATGACCGACTCCACGTTTGCTTCTTCAACACAGGCTTGGAAGGCCGGAAAATAGGTTTCTTCTAAATCCTTATCGGAAACGACCGCATCGAATTCATGACGCAAGTCCTCGGGCCCCGAATAGCAGGCGAAATGCTTGGCACATGCGGCTGTTTTCAGATAGGTCGGGTCATCGCCTTGGAGGCCTCGGATAAACTCCACGGCCAGGTCCGAGGTCAAGACCGGGTCTTCTCCGTAGGTTTCCTGGCCCCTGCCCCATCTGGGATCGCGGAAAATATTGATGTTGGGAGACCAGATTGTCAGGCCCTTATAGATATCCCGATCACCCAGCTTTGAAAAGGTGTTGTAGCGAGCCCTGGCTTCGGTGGAAATAATATCGCCTACTTCATACATCATATCGGTATCAAAAGAGGCCGCCAAACCGATGGCTTGGGGGAACATGGTTGCCACGCCGGCCCGAGCCACACCGTGCAAGCCTTCGGACCACCAGTTATAGGCAGGAATGCCCAGTCGCTCTATAGCCGGTGCCTTGTGTAAAAGCTGCGATGCTTTCTCGGTCAAGGTCATTTGGTCAACCAGCGCTTTGGCCCTGGCCTCAAAAGTCTTGCGGTCGCGGTGCTTAATTTTCTTGGTCATAGTATGCCTCCATGGTATTTGATACACTAAAGGTACACTAAAAAAAACACCGGAGCCTACATATCCTTGTTAGGAAATCCCCAATTCTTGCTATTTGACTTGGGGAGCTTCTATAATAAAACCATTCCCCCTAGAAAGGACCCCTTATGATCGAGAAATTAGACGGAACCATGGAAACCGTAAATTACTTCGGTTCTTCCCACGTGCGCATTTACCATAATGAGGAAAACGAAGCCTATCCCTTGCATTGGCACGCCGCTACGGAAGTCACCATGTGTCTGGAAGAGGACTATGCCTACGTGATCCAGGGCGATACGGTCCACATGGAGCGAGGCGATATTCTGTGGCTTCCCGCAGGTGTCTTGCATTCGATTGCGAACCCTGCCAACAACGGCTCCAGGCTTATCATCCTCTTCGATCCGTTGATTCTAAGCACCTTTTCCGAACTAAGTTCCATCTTATCCATGCTGTCGCCTTACTATCTGGTTTCGGCCAAAGACCCCGACGCCGGTGACATTCACAGCCTCTTGCAGGGAATCGCATCCGATATATTGGTATGTCAATTGGGCAAATCTAAATTTAAAGATGTCCTAATCAGTGCCAAAATCATAGAATTTGCCGCCCAGCTATCAAGCGCGGTCTTGGAAGATAAATTAAGTCCTAAACGAAACAAAGAAACTCAGGAAAAAGACTTGCCCCAGGCCCATCTGGCCGGCATCTACCATATCTGCGAATACATGCGCCAGCATTCGCATGAGGATTTAACGCTGGACCATCTGGCTGACAAGTCCGGCTTTAGCAAATATTATTTTTCCAGGCTCTTTAAAAATTTCACCGGCATGAGTTTTATCGACTATCTGAACAACATCCGTATCGAAGAATTCGAGAAGTTAATTTTAGACCCCGAAGCCAGCATCACCGACACGGCCTTTGCGGTGGGCTTTAATTCGATTTCGTCTTTTAATAGGGTTTTTAAGAAAAAGAAGGGCCTTTCTCCCAGCGAGTACCTGAATTTGGCTCGTGATTATAAAGACCCTTCTCAACGTTTTTAGTCGTAAACACTTGATTTTTTAGGTGTAGATTTTCCGACCCTTTTCATCCGGAATGCCGCACTTGCGGTAGAAATAGGTGTTGATTTGATCACACCATTCCCTGGCATTGGCCGCCTGGCGCTCGAAGCGTTCTTTGGTATGGAGGAAAATGTCATCGTCCATTTGTCCCTCCAGGCTATTCCATGTCTCTAAGAAAGCCAAAACTTCGGCATAGCCTTCGAAATGGCTGTCATAGATATGCTGGATAACGGTTTTGCCGAATTGTAAGACATGGGTATAGGGAACGTGGTGGAAGAACAAGAGCAGATTGTCCGGACACTTTTCGGGGTCTGCATACATATCCCCTAAAGCTTCCGGATAGGTATGGGCATAATCCGTTCCGGTTTCCGTTCGGTCGATACCGATGCCCTTCCAGTCCGCCCTGTGATAGGTTCCCCAACGGTCGTATTCGTAGCCATCGATGTTGGGCCCGTAATGGTAATGGGGTGTTACCATGAAGCCGACACCCAGAGGAGCCGTGTATTTTTCCATGGTGGGCCAGGACGTCAGCATCATATCTTTGACTTTGGCCAAGGCAGGGCCTTCCAAGCCTAAGACCAGCCTCAAATACTCTTCCGCTACTTGCTTTTCATCCACGTTGAAATCCCATGCCAAAAGGCCGAAACCGTAGAAGTTGGCCCCGGCCAGGATGTGACCGGTCCAGTTCCAATCATCACCGGTATTGGCCACCGCGGCTATGCCGGCTGAAGGGATTGCCACTCTTTGGCCTACAGTGTGAGATGCCATGTCAGCCGGGAAGTTCAAGATTTCCTTCCACATGGGCAGGAGATAGCACAAGTCAATTTGCTGACCGGTATATTCTTGGGCAATTTGGCATTCCAAGATTAAATTCGTCTTAGGCATGGCGAAGAACAAGGGCGAAATAGGCTCACGCACCTGGAAGTCGATGGGACCGTTTTTGATCTGCAAGTAAACATTGGGCTCAAAAGCACCATCCAGAGGTGAGAAATAATCATAGGCCGCTCGGGCTCGGTCCGTCTTATGATCGCGCCAGTCTTGCTGACAATTGTAGACAAAAGCACGCCAAATAATCTTGCCTCCGAAAGGCGCGATGGCGCGCCCCAACATATTGGCTCCGTCCGCCTGGTTTCGGCCATAGGTAAAAGGTCCCGGCCTGCCTTCCGAGTCCGCCTTAACCACAAAGCCGCCCAGAGAAGGCAAATTCTGATAAATTTCGGCCATCTTCTCTTCCCACCAGCTGATATGTTCGGGATCATAGGGGTCTGCTGTATTGGGACCGCCCAGTTCCATAGATGAAGCGTAATTTAAAGAAAGATAAGGTTTGATACCGTAAGATTGGAAAATCTCGAAAAGCTTATTTAAGTCTTCATAATAGCGTGAACTGATGAGTTCCGTAGCCGGGCCGACTACGTTAACATTGTTAAAGCAGAGCGCATTGATACGAATAGACGCCAGAAAACGGGCATACATTTCCGTTCGTTCGTCTACTATGATTTTTTCATCTCGAAAGAAGAAAGACTTACCCGAATAGCCTCGCTCTATGGAACCGTCCATATTGTCCCAGTGATTAATCATGCGAAGCGGCGTAGACGGTACATAATCTTTCTTGAAACCTTCAACCAAGGCACCCAGACGAAGGAGTTTAATACATTCATATGCTCCGTAAAGAAGGCCCTCTTCGCTTGAAGATTGAATCTTGACACTACGGTCTTTGACCTCAATTGAAAAAGCTTCGGATTTGTCCTTATTACCATTACTTTCCTGTGTCAGAGAAACGGAAAAATCGGCTTCCGAATCTATATCTAAGGCTTGACGGAGTTCTTCCTTTGCATGAAGAATTAAAGAAGATTCTTCAATGGCATCAAACTGAATCGACTTTACTTTGGCCTTGGGCGATTTCTCATAATCTAACCACAGTTTGCTATACATGCTTTCCCTTTCAGACTAAGAGGCCTCGAGCAAAGCTAGATGCGTTAAGCTTCGTCTCAAGACCTCATTTTTATTTTAATTACTATGCCTTACCTCGAAGGTTTGACTATTGTTCCGGCAATTCCGTAGCGTCACCGTACATAGCTTCCCACTTCTCGGCTCTTTCATCCATGATGGCTTGACCGCCGGATGCCAGGTAGTCTTGCATGCCGGCATCAAAGACTTGTTTGAAGTCTTCCGGTTTGGCCACTACGGCTTGGTTTAAAACAACGTCGCGTTTTTCACTCAAGGCAGGACCCATACCGGTTTCGGATGTGATATCTCCTACATTGATGTTTTGGGCGATAATACCGCCTCTGGTAGAGTTCTCATACGCATCGGCAATCACTTCAGCCTTAACACCGGGATAGGAGAATGCAATGGATTTGGTCGTCAGGTCCTCATCACCTAAGTCCAAACCGTTAATGGTCATGGTGTAGTCGATGTTCAGAGGTGAGTTCATGATATGGTCACCCGTAGCCGGAATGCTTTCAATCGCACCGTCTTCATGGACCTTGTGGTTAATATCAGGTACACCGATTTGTAAGAACTCGCGGTTCTCGAACTTGGTAATCCAATCTAAGTAGAGCAAGGAAGCCAGAACTTCATCATTGGTGGCCGGGAAGAAAATCTTACGGTCTACAGGACCGGGCAAGAATTTCATCGGTTCGCCCTTGCTGTTCTTGAAAGGATCGATACTGACATAACCGGCATCTTCCCCCACTAAGCGCTTGAGATTGTTATTGATAGAGTCATCGGCGTTTCTGTAAGGATAGTCCCAGTTGTGAATGAAAGCACCCACATAACCGGCCTTCATGAGGTTATCTTCGGTGGTATCGCCTGCACCGTAGAGAGCGAAGTCCTTCCAAATCAGATTGTCGTTATACCACTTGTTCAGAAGTTCGACACCTTCTTCAACACCCGGATAGAGGAATCTACGGTCGTCGAAGCCGCGCACGAAGCGTTCTCTGGTCGAAATCTCAGGATCAACAAAAGAGGCCAAAATATGGTCCGCTCTCCAGCCGATGTCATAGCTGATAGAGAAAGGAATCATCTTGTCGGCTTCATCACCCAGAAGCTTGTCGGCGTTGTCACGGAAGGCTACCAGCATCTTCTCAAATTCTTCGGTAGAGTTCGGAGCTTCCATGCCTAAAGTATCCAGCCAATCCTGACGGACAAAGGTGTTGATACGGGTGTTGTTGGCTAACTTACCTTCAATGGCCCACAAGTCTCCGGTTTCGGGATCCTTGTCCCAATAAATATTGTTCTCACCCAGCCAGCCCCACAAGTTGGGTAAGGCATCCTTATAGTTTTCGATATCGTCTTTGAGATTGGTGACACCGCCCATCTGAGCGTAGGTCTTGATGGTCGAATAGTCGTAGGTCAGGCAAATATCCGGCGCATTATTAGCGGCCAAAAGATTATTCAGCTGCTCAACTTCGGTCCAACGCGGAACCGGTACGAAGGTCACTTCGATGTTGTGGTCACGGAGGACGCCTTCTTTAATATAGTCGGTAAAGAAGTTGTCTTCGGGGTGCGAACCGCCGTCGTTACCGCGGTCATAGACCTCAACGGTGATTTTCTTGGTCTCTAAGAACTTGCCGTTTTCAATCTCGCCTTCAATGGTCAGGCCGTCAGCTGAAACGGATGCATCCTTGCTGCCTTCTGTTTCGGCCCCGGTCTCCGTTTGGCCCGTTTGAGACTCGGACGGAGCCTTGGATTCCGAAGGCTTGGTGTCGGATCCGCAGGCCGCCGTGCCTAAGAGCATGGTGGCTGCCAATGCGAACGAAAGAATCTTTTTCATACTAATCTCTCCTTTTTTCTTTCTAACTTATTCCTTAACTGCCCCCAAAGTAGCTCCCGCTATGAAGTACTTCTGGAGGAAGGGATAAACAATTAAAATCGGTATGGTTGCAATCATGATACTGGCCGCGCGAAGTGTCTCGGACAGCCCCGGCGAGCTAAAGCCCTCCTGGGTAGCCACTTCTATAGAGGTGACATTGTTCAGGATGTTATAGAGCAAGAGCTGAATGGGATACCACCTGCGGTCATTCATGTACATCAAGGCATCCGAGAAACCGTTCCAACGCCCTACCGCATAGAAAAGTGTCAGGGTGGCCAAAACCGGTTTGGACAAGGGCAGATAAATATTAAGTAAGATATGGCCGTAACCCGCTCCGTCGATTTCAGCCGACTCTCTGATACTGGCCGGGATGCCGTTAAAGAAAGATCTCATAATAATCATATTAAAGACACTTAAGACACCGGGCAAAATCAAAACCAGAGGATGACCTATCAGGTTTAAGTCCTTCATCAAAAGGTAGTTAGGGATGGTTCCCGCATTAAGGTACATGGTCAGGATGATGAAGCCGTTAATAAATTTTCGTCCCTTTAGCTCCTTAAAAATCAGAGGATAGGCACATAGTACAGTCATAAAAATCGAGCAGGCCGTTGCAATGACGGTCAAGATGGCTGTCCAGCCCAGAGCTCTGGTGTAGACCGGGTCTTTGAAAATAGTCTTATAAGCATCGGTGTTAAGCCCCAGCGGCCTCAAGACGACCTTGCCTTTAATAAGAGCATCAGCCGAACTCAGCGATCGGGCCGCCACGTGCAAAATGGGCACCAGGCAGATAATGATTAAAAGTATACAAATAATATAGATGATGACGTCAAAAATGATATCGGATTTTGCTTTTGGTCTAGCCATATTTTCCTCCCTACCAGATTCCGTTTTCGCCTAAACGTTTAGCGATCAAGTTGGCAATGCTTAAGAAGATTACGTTAACCACGGACTGGAACAAACCTACGGCCGTCGTCATCGAAATCTGAAGTCCTCTAATACCGTTGGTATAGACAAAGGTCGAAAGCACGTTTGAAACGCTCTTCACCAGGTTATTCTGCAAGGAAAAGGGTCTAGCGAAATCAATACCCAGCATGTTGCCCAAGCTCAAGATAAGCAAGACGACAATCGTAGGTCTTAGACCGGGCAAGGTAATATGCCAAATTTTGCGCAAACGGCCCGCACCGTCTACTTCGGCCGCTTCGTAGAGCTCGGTATTAATACCGGTTATGGCGGCTAAATAGATAATAGTGTTCCAACCGACACTCTGCCAAACACCTAATAGAACATAAATAGCGACCCAGTTATGAGTATTATTTAAGAAGGGTTTACTGCTATAGCCCATGGCATTCAAGGCAATATTGACCAGGCCGGTGGTCGGTGCAAAGACTTGCAAGGCCAAACCGGAAATAATAATCCAGGAAAGGAAGTGGGGCAGATAAGCAATAGTCTGCGTCACGCGTTTAAAAGCATTACACTTAATCTCATTCAATATGATTGCCAGAATGATAGGTGCGGGGAACCCTACCAGCAAGTCCAAACCGTTCAGCATAATGGTATTGCGCAAAGCAAAACGGAAATCACGATTACGGAAAGCTTGTTGGAAGTAAAACATCCCCTTATTCTTCGCCCAAGGCATGGCAAAAGGTGACATGCCGATTTTGTAGTCTTTAAAGGCTATCTGGATATACAAGAAAGGAATGTATTTAAAAATAAAAAAGTAAATGATAGGCAAGAGCAGCATGGCGTATAAGACCCAATACCTGCGCATATAATTTTTAAATCCGGCGCCGGATGACTTTGCATTCAAAGAATTCGTTGCCATAAAATGTCCTCCCTTTTGCCTATTATTATGAAATTGTCTGTTTTTTTGGCTAATTATTATTTGTGAAGATGTTTTCAAATCTTGTTTTAATGCCAAGTGTCGCTATAGTATAAAGTAGCTTAGGAGGTAGCTTTTATGGACATTTTCCCTCTCTTTCAATCCGGTGCGATTTTGGCATACGATAAACCCGTTAAGATCTGGGGCTTTGCTTCGGAAGAGCAAACGATTTCAGTTTTTATGGACGGCCAAAGCTTAGGGCAGGCTCAATGGAAGACATCCGATTCCAAACACAAGTGGTCTTTTTCCCTGGAAGCGCAAAAAGCCGGCGGCCCACACAAGATTGAAATCAGAGCCGAAGACGGAGAGGCTATTGTGCTGGAAGACATCTATTTCGGTCTCTTATTTCTTCTGGCCGGCCAGTCCAATATGCAGCTTCCCATGAATCGCTGTGTCGAGTCCTTCCCTCCCGAAATCCGAAGCCTGGAAGATCCTAGGATTAAAGAAGTGCGCTTAGCTGTTCAGCCGGCTTTTTCCCCAGAGGAAAGTGCCTGGAATGAAGCAATTGAATGGAAAGCTCTGAACCCGGAAAACCTCTATGACATAGGCGGCTTGGGCCTATCTTTGGCCATGCACATCCGAGAAAATCAAGATATTCCGGTTGGCCTCATTAATGTGGCGGCTGGCGGTACACCGCAAGAATCCTGGCTCCCCTATGCACTCTTAAGCCCTGCTTACCAAGAAAAGTTTAAATTCGGCCGAGACCTATCCAGGCGGCAAAATATCAGCCGGTTGGAAACAGAAAAAATCAACAACTGGTATGACCAAGCCGAGGCCCAGAGACCTTACTTGGAATACTGCACCAGTCTCCCCGCCCCTCAAATGTTTTTCGGTACAGCCATAGAAGAATCGGCCTATCACGGCCTGGTCCAACTGCGGTCTTCTTTTGATTTGTCGGATGAAGACTATGCCCAAGTCAGTCAAATACCGGAGGTAGAACTTTCGCTGGGACTCATGGACAGCCACGATGTGTCCTACTTAAACGGAAATAAAATCGGTGAGACCGGCTACCAATACCCGCCCCGAAAATATAAGATCCCTACGTCTTTGCTGCGACCGGGCCAAAATGATCTAGTAGTCGACCTCTATATCGCCAGAAATCCCGGCGGCCTCATTCCGACTAAATTCTACGGATTAAGGTCACTCCCGGAAAACACCGAAGAGAATTTTGTCCTTGCCTTTAACCGACCCTGGGAACTCTATTGGGCCAAATCCTTAGCTTTGGAGCCCATGCCGCCTACCACCTTCTGGGACCGTTTCCCCTCCACCAATTATCGATCTTATTTGGAGCCCATCGAGGACCTGAGTCTGTCGGGTATGGCCTGGTATCAAGGCGAATCCAACGACAGCCGGCCCGATAACTACGAGCCCCTGCTTTATGACTTCTTCTCTTATCTGACCCAAGAATCTTTGGCCAAAGACCTGCCCGTAGTCTTGGTCCAACTCCCCGCCTATGACGACCCCAACGGCCAAATGACGCCCGGCTCCTGGGTTAAAATCAGGCAAGCGCAAAAGAAAGTTGCCCAAACCCTGGGCCTCCGCCTGGTCGTGGCTATGGACCTGGGCGAAGACGAAGATTTGCATCCCCAAGACAAGTGGAATTTGGGCCAAAGAGTCTACCAAGCTTTCCTTTCTCCCGATACCGCCTCATTCGGCCCACAACTTCTGAGTGCAGAATGTCGGGATAATAAATTAGATTTACACTTTTCCGAACCCGTTTGTTTTCCCGATACCATTCGAGATAGCCTTAAGGTCTACGCTGCAGGAAAAGAATTAGAAATCGAAAAAATTTATGCCGAAGAAAACCATGTCTATCTCTTAATAGAAAAAGCCGGTGCCGATAAAGTAGCCTACCTTCAAGCCAATGCGCCCGCCCGGGCTTATTTACAAAATGAAAAAGGCCTATTGGTCTCGCCGTTTCGGCTGGACCTCTAGGCCTCTTAATTAAATATTTTCTAGTCCGAACTAGTTACTGAAAAGCACCTGGTTTACTACGGCTTCCAGATACTCCTGCTTGCCGGCACCCGGATCCAAAGGCTCTTCCAAGGTCTCGGCATAAGCAGCCAACTCTTCCAGGTTGGTGGCCTTGTCTCTTACCTTTTTGCCCATGCCTTCGTTGAAGGAAGCATAGCGCTCTTCGATGAACTGATCCAGACGGCCGTCTTCCAAGATCGCAACTGCCTTAATAAGTCCTAAAGCGAAGCTGTCCATACCGACAATAAAGGCTTCAAACCAGTCTTCGGGCTTGTTGGAAGGTCTTCTGGACTTAGAGTCGAAGTTAAGACCGCCGGTGGTAAAGCCGCCTGCTCTTAAGATTTCCAGCATGGCCAGTGTCGTTGCATAGACATCGGTCGGGAACTGGTCGGTATCCCAGCCTACCAAAAGGTCGCCCTGGTTGGCGTCAACAGAGCCCAGCATGTTGTTAATAGCGGCAACACGAAGTTCATGCTCGAAAGTATGGCCGGCCAAAGTAGCATGGTTGGCTTCAATATTCAATTTGAAATCTTTTTCCAAACCGAACTTCTCGATGAATTGGATGGCCGTTGCAGCGTCGTAGTCATATTGATGCTTCATAGGCTCTTGCGGTTTGGGCTCGATGTAGAAGTCACCGGTAAAGCCGATGCTTCTGGCATAGTCTACTGCCATATGCATGAGGTTGGCGATGTTCTCTTGCTCAAATTTCACATCGGTATTAAGCAAGGTCTCATAGCCTTCGCGGCCGCCCCAGAAAACATAACCGGTACCGCCCAGCTTGACGGTGCAGTCAATGGCCTTCTTAATCTTGGCTGCGGCATAGGCATAGACATCGGCAGAATTGGAAGAACCGGCGCCGTTCATAAAGATAGGCTTGGTGAAGAGGTTAGCCGTACCCCAGAGGAGCTTAATTCCGGTCTGATCCATCTTCTCTTTAATATAGTCGGTAATTTCATCCAGATTCTTATTGGTCTCGGCCAAATTCTTGCCTTCCGGTGCGATGTCGGCATCATGGAAACAGAAATACTCAATGCCCAATTTCTGCATAAATTCGAAACCGGCGTCGACTTTGGCCCTGGCATGTTCCATGGTGGCAGGGGTCTGGCCAAAGGACTTGTCCATGGTACCGGAACCGAACATATCCGTGCCGTCGGCGCAAAGTGTGTGCCACCAGGCCATGGCAAACTTGAGGTGGTCTTTCATCTTCTTGCCGTAAATCTCACGTTCGGCATCGTAGAACTTGAAGGCCAAGGGGTTCTTGCTCTTGGGTCCTTCATACTTAACTTGGTCTACAAAATCAAAATACTCCATAAAATCCTCCCTCTTTTGATTCGGGTAAATATATAGTTGACTTTAGTATCTGCTGTTTGACACCGGAGTGCAAGGACATACTTGGCCTAAAATTCCGACAAGTTTGACCTAGTCGGCATCATCGGCCAAAAATTGCAGCCCATAAAGGTCAAAGTCCGAGCCGGGTAAGAAGAGTAAGCTGACCTTCCACGCTCCTTTTTTCTTATCGTTTCGGAAATCTTTGGCTCTTATCTCTGTCTCGAATTCCAAGAGCTCCACGAATCTTTCGTCCTCTCTTTCGAAGACCAGGTGGATGGAGTTGGTATGGTCATGGGCCAAGCCTTCGATATGAATGCCCGAGCTTCCTTCCTCACCGAAGTCCATCTTACCTAAAACAATGGTCACATTGTTTCCGATATTCTCAATCCCCCGGCAGGTCCGATCAAACGAATCGCCGTAAATCTCTTTTAGCTCTGTCGCGGCAAGCCGGTCGAAAGCCTTGGGCTGTTCCTTAAAGCAGAAGCCTTTGATGTGGGCTTTCTTGCGCATCTCGATTCCGAACGTTTGGATACCTATGAGCTTTTCGTCCAGCGTAAAATGCTCGGTCTGGTAGGTGTTCCAGATAGAAGGTCTGACGACTTCTCTTTTCCCGATCATACGGCTACCTTCCGCATAAGGGACACCCTTCCAGAAATAGTAGACATTGTCATCGTCTAAGCTAAAGAGCGGCAAGCTGATTTCTCGACTGCCATCGGGTCCGAAATCCAGATTCTCGTAAGCGACCCAGCTCATGTGTTCTCGGTCCATACTGATACCTCTTTCGTTGCCGTTGCCGACATCACCGTGGGACAGGCTATATAAAGAAGCGGACAAAAAGGTGTAGGGATTTAAGGTCTGAAGGCCTTTAAAATTTTGGGCTGTAAAGTCCAGAGACGAGATAAAATCGGCATGGTCTTTGCCGTTAGTGACGGTCGCCCGAACGACCAGGTCACCGTTAGCGAAGACTTCTACCCGGGCCTTCAAGGGATCTAGCGGATCCACGGCTAACTTGGCATTGGGTGCGTCGACACCGTGCGGATTGGTCACACGCCATGTAATATCTTGAGGCCTTGCGTAAGTCGGTAGAAGCTTGGCTTCAACGGTAAAGACATTTTGGTCCGGCCCTAAAGCATGTGGCGCCATACTTCGAAGATCGATTTTTCGGCAAGGGATAAAGGGTTCCTTATGTGCGTCTGTGGTCGATAGCACCTCCGCCTCCTCTAAGACAGCCGGCACATGGTCCGAAGCTTCCACTTCCAACGACCATTCAGCCGCTTCCAGCTCAGGCGAACTTGCACAAACCTTAATCTTTCCGGCCGGCCCGGTCTGTTCTACCAGGGCTAAGAGCTTGCCTGAGAAAAGCCTCATAGAATCACTCTGATAAGAAGTCCGGTCGGTAGAATCTCCGTTATTTAAATAAAGTCTTTGGCCGGGACCTTCCACCGTAAGTTGTATCTCATTATTGGCATTGGCTACAGGATTTCCTTCCCGGTCCAAGGCTCCGATTTCTAAGAAAATCAGGCCCTCCCGATGGCCTTCCGGATAGACCGGTTTAAGGCTTAATTTTGCCGCGTCGCCCGGGCTTACGTGTTCTGCCTGACTTAAGGTATTGCCGTCAGCATCGTAGGCTTTGGCCAGCAAACGCCCCGGAGAAAAAGGTACTTTCCAATGCGCCTCTACTTTGGCCTTAGCGTGGTCTAGGTCTTGCCTACCCAAAGACTCGCCGTTCAGGAAAAGCTCCACGGAAGACGCATTAGACACCGCTAGGACATCAATGGTCTGCCCCGGATTCCAGTCCCAATAAGGATAGAGGTGGAGGACGGTTTTTTCTTCCGGATTGGTCCAGGCAGCTTGGAAATGGTAGTAGATATCCTTAGGAAAACCTGCCGTATCGGTCATGCCGAAGTAAGCGTTTTTCGTGTGATAAGGCGTCGGCTCGCCGATATAGTCCATGCCGGCCCAGAGGAATTGGCCCAAAGAAAAGGGATTTTCCAACTTACTCTCAAGCAAGAAGGGAATGCTCTTGGCCCCCCAGGAGGTCGTAGAATTTCCCAAAGAGGAACACTGCATATCGTCGTCGGCCAAAACCGCATTCTCGTAAGGAAAATGGTAGATGCCTCTGCTTTGGACCAGAGAGCCGGTTTCACTGCCGTAAATCACCCAGTCCGGGTGCTTCTCGTGGTCCTCTCGGTAAAGGCGCTCGGAATAGTTATAGCCGATGAGCTTAATATCATCAGCACACTTGCGGGTATTTTCCCAGGCCATGAAGTTGGAGCCCAGGGTTACGGGCGCGTGGTTTGCCCGGTCGGCTTTTCGGACCAGATTCGCCAAGTAGGCCAAAGTCTTACGGCCTTCTTCACTTCTGTGGGTATCGAAGATTTCATTTCCTACCGACCACATGACTACGCATGGGTGCATGAGGTCTCTCCTGACCCAGGAGGTCACATCTTGGGCCACGTCTTCATCGAAGAAGCGCGCATAGTCGTAGGTGTTTTTGCCCATCCGCCACATGTCCAGGCACTCGTCGATAACCAGTAAGCCCATTTCGTCACAGAGGTCCAAAAACTCCGGTGCAAAAGGATTATGCGAGGTTCTGATGGCATTGACACCCATATCCTGCATAATCTGAAGATTGCGACGCGCGGCTGTTTTTAGAAATTTGGCCCCCAGACCGCCTAGGTCATGGTGGAGGCAAACACCCTTTAGCTCGACTGACTGATCGTTTAAGAAAAAACCTTGGTCTGTGGTAATTTCTATTTTGCGTATGCCCAGACGGACCTCTTCCCTGTCGAGAATTTTTCCTTCATGAATCAAGTCGGCCTCTAAGGTATAAAGATAAGGATCTTCAATACCCCAAAGCCTATAGTCTTCCAGGTCCACGCTAATTTGTTTTTCACCGCTTAAGCTGTAAGACCAAACTTCCTTGCCCTCTTGATCCAGCAGACGGAAAGTTTGGCTTAGGACCAGACAGTCCGGATTGACAATCTCGTTTCCCAATGTAAGCCTGACTCCGGCATGGGCCGGGCCCGTAAAACTTTGGCCGTAAAAAAAGCTGTCCGGTTCGATGTGAGCTCTTTCTTTTACGATATACCACACATCCCTATAAATCCCGGCACCCGAATACCAGCGAGAATTGGGCTGCATGTTGACCACGTGGACCAGGATTTCGTTATCGCCCGCTTTGACGGCTTGGCTGATGTCGCAATAAAAGGACATGTAACCGTTATTGTTGCCGCCGACTCGAAGTCCGTTGACGTAAACCACAGACTCCATGTAGACCCCTTCAAAATACAGGTAGTGGGTCTTGTTTAGGTCTTCGGCTTTGACGGCCAAAACATAATGGTAATAGGCTTCTGAAGACTCGTGGAATTTCTCGGGGTCTTCAATCATGTAATCATGCGGAAGCGTAACGTCTTTAAATAAAGAAGGCTGAGCCTTCCTGCCCCGGTCCTCGTAGGACGCCAGGGGCCATTCTTGGAAAGCCCATCCCTTTTGTAATTTCTGTTTCACTTAGTCTAAGTCCACCAAATCTTTAATGTGAATCGGAAGGCCTGATGCCATTGACTTATTGGCTGCAATACCGGTGAGGATGGAATTCACACCGTCGATGTAGCCGGCCGCCCTATTGTAAGGATCTGCTTCCGGTTCACCGAAAATGTCATTTAGGAGTACCGGGTCGCCTCCGCCGTGACCGCCTTCGGCCATGGGAATATCCACTTCGTAGGGCTTACCGTGCATGGGATAAACCATGAGGTGGACACCCTTTACCACGCCTTCATTCTCCGGGTCGCCTCCGCTATTTATATAAGTATTTTCTACAACATGCAGCTCCAGCCTGCCCTTGTCACCGTTAATAGCGACATTGAAACCTTCATAAGGCATGTATGCGTTAAGCGAGTAAGCCATCTGGGCTCCGTTAGCATATTGGACCAAGACACTCATCGTATCTTCAATAGAGATGCCGTCGCCGAAAACGGATTGGTCACGATAGTAGCCGTCTTCCTTCTCGGCATCCAGATACATGGCCTTGAGCCTGGGGTTGTCTTCCAGGTGAATGGCGAAGGAGTCGTCTTTGGCCACTTCAGAACCGTAAGCTCTGTTATAGAAACGTGTCACCCCTCTGGCCTCGGCATTGGCCTTACCGTAGAACTTCAAATCGCCCAGGGCAAAGACCGTCTCCGGTGTCGTGTTCAGCCAGAAATTCACCAGATCAAAATGGTGAGTAGACTTATGGACCATAAGACCGCCGCTGTTACGCTTGTCGCGGTGCCAACGTCTGAAATAGTCCGCACCGTGGCTGGTGTTAAGGAGCCATTCGAAGTGGACCTGGGTCACCTTGCCGATGGTATCCTTCATGATTAGGTCACGCATCATGGTGTTGTAGGGGGCATAACGATAGTTAAAGGTAACGCGTAAGTCCCGGCCGGTTTTCCGAACCGTATCGACAATATGCTGAGCCTTCTTCTCATCGGTGGTCAAAGGCTTCTCGGTAATGACGTCACAGCCTAGCTCCATAGCCCGGCAAATATACTTGTCGTGTGTACGATCGATAGTCGTCACAATCACGAAGTCCGGTTTTTGCTCCTCGATCATTTTCTCGAAATCTTCGGCCTTATAGGTCGGTATTTCAGGATAATCATAACGGTCCTGTAAAACTTGGTTCGCATAGTTCATCCTGGTCTGATTTGTATCACAAAAAGCTTTCAGTTCAGCTGTTTCCCGGAAAGTTCCGGCAATAGCCTCATAGAAAAATCTGGCTCTGCCGCCTACACCTACTTGTACATACGTTTTTTTAGTCATTTATATCTTTGTCCTTTCTAGGTATTGGCTCACTTTTTTCTTACTCCATCTAGGAATCTACATAAGGCGAAATACATCTGTAGATCCTATAACAACAAGGATAATATACCAAAAATTGCAAATATTTACAGGATTCGAAAATTTTGCAAAGTTTTCAAACTCAACTGAAAGTTATAATATGATAGACTAAGAAAAATACAATTACTCAAGAGATTAAATTCTGACCTAAAATCAAAAAACACTGCCCTCTATTTAGAGTGAGCACTTATAATAATAAAGGTGGAGATCCATCATAGCTTGCCACCTTGTCATTAATTGTAGACACATCTAGCGGATGCCGCATTCTGAGCTATCTGGAACGCGCTGGCGGCTGAAGCTCGAAGAAGTATATCGTTTTTCTAATAAGCAGAGTATGGCTAAAGGACATAGTTGTTGGAATTTAAACGATCTGAAAAAATTCATTCTAGATAGTCTAAAAGCCGTTCTAGGTAGTGTTTAAGAAATCTAGATTGTATTTAGCTACATTTAAAACCACGAAGAAGTGGAACATGCTAATCCAGGACTGAGGAAAGACCTGCAGCGAACTATCTATCCTATACGAGGATCAACTGTTGGACAAAGTTCCCAATGCCGTCCAAAACGGGTCGTGTAACATACCATCTTTTATGAGATTATATATTAAACAACTGGCAAACGGTCGGAAATGCTAATCAACTGGACTGTTCGCCAAGGAATCCTATCGCAGGAAATCCTATTTACATAGATTCCTTCGCGCACTCTAAAACGTAATAAAATCTTTGCTAGGAAAAGAATATTCTCCTTTATAATTTGATGCATTATATATAGGAACTCGTTCAGGTTTATAAATAATATTTTGTGGATTATCTGTCTGTGTGTATATCCAAAGTTCCTTATAATCCCACACAACTAGTTCATCTCTCAAATCTCCAATCAAGTCTATTGCCGCTACACATAAGGTAGGATGGCCATCTTTGGGGAACTCAACAACTCTCAAACCTTCTCCATTAATTAAACCACCTTTTTCTGAATCCGCATTGGTTAAGATTAATTCCGAACCATCCCCAATCCAATTAACAGGGCTAAGCATATTACCATTGAGTTCATTTTCAAATTCCCACAGAAGATTTCCATCACTATCATAAAGATAAATAATTCCTTGATGACCCCAAAAATTAGATACTGCAATTTCTAAGCCTTTTTTATTTTCGCAATAATTTCCAATAGAAATCCTTTGAGCATGACCAATTCTATCTCGATAAAGAATATTCCCTTTAAAATCTCCAATAAAAAAACCTTCTGTTCCTGCTACACACGCAAAATAGCCTTGAGAATCATTACGAAATTTCCCTGCAACTATTTCATCTACATGATCTTTCTCTATTGGATAAGTCCAAATTATATTTCCATGAGAATCTAAAAGGGTATACCCCGCCAAGATTTCGTCTAAACCATCTCCATCAATGTCGAGGGCCATTGGACAATGACCAATATTTTTGGGACTTACAAATTTCCACAATAAATTTAAGTTTTCGTCCAAAGCATATAATCTACAATACCTATCTTTTATCAATATATCGGAAGGCCTTTTTCTCCCTCTTAAATTACAAATTTGAATTGCATCTGGATTTATTCGATCAAAAGCGTAAACTTGGTAATCAACTCCGATAAGTTGTTGATCCTCTTCATCAGAAAGTGGGGTATCCACTTGTTTTTTTACTACACCATTTCTTCCGTCTATAATTTTAATTTTAAAATCATGTCCGACTATTACCTCATCTACTCCATCATTGTCAATATCGTAGACTTGAAACGGCATATCAGCGGAAATCTTTCCCAACATATGGCTATTAGAAGAAGGCTCTCCAAGTTGCCAAAGAATTTCCCCATCAAGATTTATAGCCGTCAGGCAACTAATAAAGCCATATGAATCCCCGCGTACCCTTTTTTGAACTTGAGCTAAAACGATAAACCACTCATCACCACCTAAAAGGTGACCAAATCTAATTTGTCGAGATGTTCCAAAGTTTTTTAGATCTATTTTTTTCCACAGTTTCATTTTGGGATATAATTTTTGAGTATTCTCTAATTCTTTTCTGCTTTTCTCCACCTTTTCTTCAATAAAATCTAAAGTCTCTTTTGACACTCTCACTTGAATATCCGTAAAGGCTGTAGGGCAATCAGATGTAATTCCAATTTTGCCACCTCGCTTCACAAGGTCATGTTCTAAACGTAAAACTTCTATGTCATTAACAAGGCAGATTGCTATTTTACCTTCTATCTGGACTTCAAGTTTATATTCAATATCAGAGTTGCTTTCAAAAAATGCTCGCTTTAGAACTTCTACATTTTCCTTATGTCTATAAACGATTTCCACTTCTTTGTTTTTTTGAAATTGAAAAACAAGAGTATTTAAGCTGTTTTTCATGCAAAAACATACACCAGTTGAACCTTTGGTTGACAATCTTCGCACTTTAGCTGAAAGGGAATAATCAAACCACTCATTTTTACCTGTTTGTAATGTTGGAAACATCCTATGTGGTTTATCTTTTTCAATACGCATAGATTCAATATAATGACAATTATTTAACTCTGTGATAATCCAACTGGGACCGCTACCTCTATATGTGTAATTATTCACTTGGTCAATCCATCCTCGAGTAAAACCTTCTTTTGGGTAAAAATGATATTCTCCAAAAGCGCTTGCATCTTTATCAAAAGGAAAATCTCCTAGAGGAAAGGATGAAAAATCTTCATGAATCAAGTACTCAGTTCTCATAATTATTCCTTTCCAAACTTTCTGTACTCTAAAGGTGTTAACCCAGTTGACTCTTTGAATAATCTCGTAAAGTGTTGAGCACTATGATAAACCAAAACTGACGCGATCTCATAAATTTTCATAAATGTTGTTGAAAGCAGATATTCTGCTCTTGCTATTTTTAGTTCTTTCATATATTCACTAA
>CAYFQG010000020.1:0-24599 GCA_964345295.1 uncultured Oscillospiraceae bacterium
AGGATGGCAAGGTAGACCCATATAAGCTTACCTTTGTATATAAGACTGGCTTTAAAGATGGATTAAATGGGGAGGAGTTTAAATCATCTAGAAAAAATGCTAGTGCTAAAAACAAGACAATAGGAAAAGACCCTGCTAAATTGTCTTCCTATACTAATAACCATGTAAATAAATCATCTTCCCATAGTAGTGATGACACAAGAGGTTACAGCGGATTCGTCCGGCGAATGGAAGTTCTCCTTTGATGACTTACCTTTGAGAAGTGCATCAGGTGAAAGGATTAGCTACACCTTAAGAGAAGATAAGGTGCCGGGCTATACGCAGGAGATTGACCAAGTCAATTACAAGATTATCAATACCCACGTGCCCGAAGAGTTGACCATACCGGTTCTTAAAGTCTGGGACGACGGTGACGATGTCGACAAGAAGCGTCCTCAAGATATTACAGTGGAACTTCTGGCGAATGATGAAGTGCTGGAGCGTTTGGTCTTATCCGAAGAGAATGATTGGCAAGGCGCTTTCAATCATTTGGCCAAATTCTCTGAAGGAAAAGAAATTGCTTATGTTATTAGAGAAGTAGAGGTGGAAGGTTACGAAAGTCGGATAGAAGGTTCGATAGAAGAGGGCTTTGTCATTAAGAATTTCTATAATCCGCAGTCGACAACAGAGCCGAGTGAGCCTTCTGATACAAGCGAGACGACCGCCTCTGAAACGACTAACACGAGCACGACGAACACCACAACAAGCGAAACGACCGGCCCGACGAACCCTACCGGAGTAAGCACACCGACAACTTCTCCGACGCAGCCCGGACCTGCTCCCTCAGAGACAAAAGGGTCGGACAATGACCTCACCGGTACGGGTATCCGTGAACAAGGCTTGGTTGTAGGAAGTATTATACTTCTCACAGCAGCAGTCTTTATCCGCTTGAAACGAAAAATGAAGCAAAATCAGACAGACTAGTAAAAGTACATGCGTGTCTCATAATCAGAGATTAACGAAGTTAAAGTCCCTCAATCTTTCATCAGGAAGTGCGAGGGATTTTTTCGGCCTCAAAGCCGGTAGGGTATAATACGCTTACTATACGGGAAGCGACTCTTATCAAATTTGCGTATGAATAATGATTATTTAAAAGTACTTATCTACAAAGGCAACTACCAAGTCGTCAAAGAAAGCGGTGTGGGTAAGGCCATAGATCATCAAGAGAGGGTTTTACAATCGGCCGGAGTCGATTTGGCCCAAGACTGGGATGACGACTGGTCCATCGTCCACATCAATACGGTTTTTCCGGATTCTGTCCGCCATGCGAAAAAAGCTAAAAAGATGGGCAGAAAGGTGGTCTATTACGGCCATTCAACAGAAGAAGACTTTCGAAATTCTTTTCACCTATCTAATGTTGTGGCTCCCTTATTTAAGAAGTGGATTTGTCATTGCTACAAGACCGGCGACGTCATCATTACGCCCAGCCCCTACTCGAAGAAACTACTGAAATCCTACGGTATCGATAAACCTATCCACAATCTCTCGAACGGGATTGATACGGCATTCTTTAAGCCCGATCCGACAGCCAAAGCTCGGCTTATCGAGCGCTATCGCTTAAATCCTCAACGTAAAATCGTTGTTTCCGTCGGCCTTTTTATTAAGCGTAAAGGCATCTTGGAGTTTCTGGCATTGGCCAAAGACATGCCCGATGTCCAGTTCGTTTGGTTCGGCCACACCGACCTTAAGCTGATTCCCAAAGAAGTCAGCCAAGCCATCCGCAATAAGCCTTCCAATGTTCTTTTTCCCGGTTACGTGTCGAGCGAGGTTTTGCGCGATGCTTACTGTGGAGCGGATTGCTTCTTATTTTTAAGTCACGAAGAAACCGAAGGCATCGTGGTCTTAGAGGCTTTGGCCTGTGAGGCTCCGACTATTGTGCGCGATATACCGGTCTATAAGCCCTGGCTGGTCGACGGCCAATCTGTTTTCATGGTTCAAGATGATGCAGAGGCCAAAGCGAGGCTTAGAACTATCCTTTCCGGCCAAAGTCCGGACCTATCTCAAGGTGCAAGAGACCTTGCCTTATCTCGCTCGCTTCAAGAGGTGGGGAAGGCGTTAATTGCTATCTATGAAAAGGAAGGCTTAGTCTAAGTAAAGGCCTTGGTCCACAACCAGGTCTCTGAGGCCTGTCATAGAAGAAGAGAAGGCCAAATCCATAACGCTTTCGGCAGCAAGCCAGTGGTAGCTATGGTCACTTTCTTGTAAGACAAAGTCTTCATGGATATTTTCTGAATTTTGCCCCAAGCAAATCACGTAGGGTTCAATATTCCAGATAAGGTGAGAAAAGACATGGCGGTAAGCTTTGAGTTGGCGTATAGAGGAGACCCGGTAAGACCTATCTTCTAAGTAGGTCCTGATTTCGTCTGTATCTCTGACACCTTCCAGCAAGGGAAATTGCCACAAGCCTGCCAAGAGGCCTTGACTAGGTCTTTGCTCAACCGCAAAGCACTTTATATCTTCTCGGTAGAGAAGTAAAAGGCTATAGTACTCTTCTTTTTTTACGGTTTTCCCTTTAGGTAAAGGGTATTCGTAGACACTGTTGTAGCTATAAGCCAGGCAATCTTCTTTGACCGGGCATTGGGTACAGCAAGCGCTTTTGGCCTTGCAAATCAAAGCGCCTAGCTCAATTAAGGCTTCGTTCAATGGGCCCGGACGGAAATCTCTTGTTTTGCTTGAGTTAGCATTGTTTTCTAATACTTCCATATAGTGATTGAGCTGTTTTTGACAATCTTTTAGAGACTTGGGATCTCCGGCGGTCCATTCCGTCTGACTTAAACGGCTGAGGACTCTTAAAACATTGGCGTCCACCGCCCCGACGGCTTCTTCCGAGGTATAAGAGGCAATAGCGGCAGCTGTATAGGGGCCGATGCCGGGCAGCTTAATGAGTTCTTTATAGGAGCTAGGGAAGACGCCTAGATAGGTGTCGCATATAAGACGCGCGGTTTTTAAAATATTTCGGGCTCTGGAGTAATAGCCCAGACCTTCCCAGGCTTTTAAAACCTGATCTTCGGAAGCTTGGGCCAAAGCCTTTACTGTGGGCCATTTCTCCATCCAGCTTTCAAAATAAGGGATAACCGTTTCCACTTGGGTCTGCTGGAGCATAATCTCGGAAATCCAAACCCGGTAAGGCGTACGAGGTGAAAGCCGCCAAGGTAGATCACGCTTGTTTTGGTCAAACCAGTCCATTAAGTGTCTATATGTTCTGATGATTCTAATATTGTCGTTTGTCTGATCCATGGGACTATTGTAATGGATAAAGGCCGAATTATGATAAGCACTTTGTGACAACAGAACTTTCCGACTCATAAAGAGCTTTTAATATATTAGGGACTTGCATATATAGTGTTTTTGTGAGAGAATGCTTTCCGTACGTCAAGAAGAATTCGTTCTCGCCTTAAGCTTAAGTGAAAAGGCTAATAGTTGTTTAAAAGGTAGTCCCCGGTGGACGACTTTTCTTAACTTGTGTGAGCGGATTCGGATTGAATCCGTTTTTTTATTATTATAGGAGGTTAGAACCATAGCTAAGAAAAACACAGACCAGACCTTAATTAACCGGGACATCCCTTTTTCCCAAGTCCGTGTCGTAAATGAAATGGGTGAGATGGTAGGGGTTATCCCCCTGGAACAGGCCCTGTCCATGGCGGCATCCGCTAACTTAGACCTGGTTTTGGTCAATGCCAACGAGAAGAATCCCGTCGCTAAGATTATGGATTACGGCAAGTACCAATACGAGCAGTCCAAGCGCGAGAAGCAAGCTAGGAAGGCGCAGAAGAAAATCGAAGTAAAAGAAGTCGGTCTCAAACTTACAACCGATGTCCATGATTTCGAGACCAAGGTACGCCACGCGAATCGCTTTATCAACGACGGCAACCGAGTTAAGGTGAACATCCGTTTCAGAGGTCGGGAGATGGCCCATAGAGATCAAGGTTATGAGGTCATGGAGCGTTTTGCTCAAGCTATGGAGGACGTGGCTCAGGTTGATAAGAACCCCAAGATAGAAGGCCGTAACATGGTCATGTATCTGGAGCCCAAGAGAGATTAAGTTCGCAACGTGTGAAAACGTCTAGATAATTAGGAGGATATTATTATGCCAAAGCAAAAAACACATACCGCATCCAGCAAGCGTTTCCGCCTGTCCGGTTCGGGAAAACCCGTTCGTTCCAGAGGTGCCAAGAAGCACAAGGCTACTTGCAAGAGCACTAAGCAAAAGCGCAACCTGAGAGGTGTCACCATTGCATCTAAGGGTGACGAGAAGCGTATTAAGAACGCAATCCCTTACGCGAAATAGCTTTAAGAACGGTAATACTAAGGAGGAAAATTAGATGGCTAGAGTAAAAGGCGGTGTAACCGCTCGTGCAAGACATAAGAAAGTTCTGAAGCTCGCTAAGGGCTACTACGGCAACAAGAGCATCCAATACAAGGTAGCGAACCAGCAGGTTATGAAATCCTTGAGCTATGCTTACCGTGACCGTAAGCAAAAGAAGAGAGACTTCCGTCGTCTCTGGATTACCCGTATCAATGCTGCTTGCCGCATCAATGGCATTTCTTACAGCCGTTTCATCAACGGTCTGAAGAAGGCAGGTATCGAGTTGGATCGTAAGATTTTGGCCGACATGGCTGTAAACGACCCCAAGGCATTTGTCATGGTGGTTGACCAGGCCAAAAACGCCTTATCGGCCTAAAGGGTCCTAAGACTGTTTAAGAATTTTAGGAAGCCTCGCCTTCGGGTGGGGCTCTTTTTGTAAGATGAACTTTATTTCAAGCAGACAAAACCAATGGATCAAAAGGCTTCTGGAGATGAAGCGAAAAAAGGGGCCCTGGGCCGACAAACTTTTCCTGGAGGGGCCTAAGCTCATTGAAGAAGCCCTTCAAGAAGGTTTGGAATTAGAGGCTCTTTTTATCCGGGAGTCCTATCCGGCAGAAGAATGGGAAACTTTATCAAAGCCAATCAATCCGGATAAGCTATGGATCTTAGAGGAAGGTCTTTTTAAGCAGGTCTCCGATACCAAATCCCCTCAGGGAATTATCGGTGTTTTTTCGAAGCCGCTCAACTTAAGCTGGGAGGATTTCAGAAAGGCCAAGCCGGGCCGAAACCCCGGCCGTATCCTGGTATTGGAAAATCTCCAAGACCCCGGCAATGTCGGTACGATGCTTAGGACAGCCTACGCTTTTAATTTCGGAGGAGCGGTTTTAATCGGTAAGACGGCCGACCCTTTCCAGCCCAAATGCCTTAGGTCAGGCATGGGGGCGGCTTTACACCTGCCTTTGTTCTTTATTGAGGATAGTGCTAAAGCCTTATCGCTTTTTAAAGAGCATGGCATCAGAAGTTTGGGTACGGCTATGGAAGGGCTGAGGCTTTCGGCCTACCCGTCCGACCGTTATTCAGATTTGGCCTTGTGGATTGGCAACGAGGGCCATGGTTTAATGCCTCAAACTTTAGAAGAGGTAGAAGACCTGATCTCTATTCCCATGCCCGGAGGCGCGGAGTCACTAAACGCCGGAGTCGCAGCTGGTATAATCATGTATAAGTTAAGTGAAGATTTATCTTGAGAAAAAAGTAGAAGGAGTTTGACGATGTTAGATTTTAATTTTTACAGCCCGACCAAGTTTTATTTTGGCCGCGACAGAGAAAAGGAAGTCGGTAAAGTCCTGAAAGAATGGGGAGGGACCAGAGTTCTGCTGCATTCGAGCGGCGGTTCATCCGAGAAGTCCGGTCTCATGGATCGGGTTCGCCAAGCCATGGATGCCGAAGGTATTTATTATGTAGAGCTTAAAGGCGTTGTGCCCAATCCGCGTCTCAGCCTGGTGCGTGAAGGTATCGAGATTTGCCGTAAAGAGCAGTTGAATTTTGTTTTAGCCGTAGGCGGCGGTTCCGTCGTGGATTCGGCCAAAGCCATCGCACTGGGTGTGGACTACGAAGGCGATGTCTGGGATTTTTATTCCAAGCGTATTAAAGCCGGCAAGGTCCTTCCTATCGGTACAATTATTACCCTGGCCGCGACCGGTTCCGAAGCGTCCAACTCCTCGGTTATCACCAATACCGATGACCCGGACAACTGGATTAAGACCGGTTTTAACGCCGATGAAATCAGGCCGACTTTCTCCATCATGAATCCGGAATTGACCTTTTCCTTGCCTAATTACCAGAAGGCGGCAGGGGCGACCGATATTATGGCCCATGCTTTGGAGCGTTATCTGACCAATACCGTGGATGTGGACTTAACGGACAAGCTGACCGAAGGCCTCATCCAAAGTGTGCTGAGCGCTATTCAAGAAGCCCTGGCCGATCCCGAAGACTATGAAGCCCATGCGACTTTGATGTGGGCGGGTACTTTGGCCCATAATAACTTATTAGGCTTAGGCAGGGAGCAAGATTGGGCTTCGCACCAGATCGAGCACCAGATTTCGGCCCACAACGATATGACCCACGGGGCAGGCTTAGCTGTCGTTATGCCGGCTTTTATGGCCTATACCTTGGATAAGCACGTTGACCGCTACTATCTTTTTGCGACCCGGGTGATGGGCGTTCAGCCGAATCCTTATCGCAAGAAGGATACGGCCAAAGAAGGCATCAGACGTTACAGAGACTTCCTCAGAAGTATCGGTATGCCGACTACTTTGGAAGAAATCGGTCTGAAGGAAGAAGACCTTCCTCAAGTTATCAAGGGTGTCCACAAGAACAACGGCGATAAGACCGGCTATCTGCAGCCCCTGACGGAAGAAGATATTGTGGAGATGCTTAAGTTAGCGGTGTAAGGAGCGAACTTTTAGAGAGGTACTAGGAGAAGCCTCGACATTCGGGGCTTTTCCTTGAGGCATATAAATTCCGCAACAAATAAAACAAAACCGGCAAGGAAGATATCCTTGCCGGTTTATAATGTGGTGACCCTACCGAGGATCGAACTCGGGATTCCGCCGTGAGAGGGCGGCGTCTTGACCGCTTGACCATAGGGCCTCGTTAAGAGCCCGATTATCTTAGCAGAAGAGAAACATATGTGCAAGGGTTTTGAGACGAAATTTGGTACAATACGCATTCGCATTTGGATGCACGCATGGAGCCGATCTAGTCATCGGCTCGATGTTTCTTATAGAGGAGGATTCGTTTTAAGATGTTAAGTAAGGACTTAGATCCCTCACAAGCCATACGCATAAGAGGAGCCAGGGAACACAATTTGCAAAATATAAACCTGGATATTCCCCGGAATAAATTGGTTGTCTTAACCGGCCTTTCCGGATCGGGTAAGACCTCTTTGGCCTTTGATACGATTTATGCCGAGGGTCAGAGGCGCTATGTGGAGTCTCTTTCGTCCTTTGCCCGTCAGTTTTTGGGCCAGATGCAAAAGCCCGATGTCGATAACATAGAAGGCCTGTCACCGGCTATTTCGATTGACCAGAAAACCACTAGCAAGAACCCAAGGTCTACCGTGGGCACGGTCACGGAAATTTACGACTATCTGCGTCTTTTATATGCCAGAGCCGGTACACCGCATTGCCCTTCTTGCGGCAGGCCTATTGAGAAACAGACTATAGACCAAATCATAGACCAGATTCTGGCTTATCCGGAAGGGACCAGGCTTTTGATTTTGGCCCCCTTAATTCGCGGGAGAAAAGGCCAGTTTAAAAAGCTCTTGGACGACCTGATGAAAAAAGGCTATGTCAGAGTCCGTATCGACGGTGAGGTCAGAGACTTGGACGATAGTATCGAGCTCGACGGACGAAAGAAACACGACATTGAAGTTGTGGTGGACCGCTTGGTTTTAAGAGAAGATATAAGGTCCAGGTTAAGTGACTCCTTGGAGACCGCTTTGGACTTATCCGAAAACCGTTTCGTCCGGGTAGCTTTTCAAGAGTTGGTCGGAGAGGACGAGATGGGCAACCGTCAGTGGTCGGAAAAAGAAGAACTCTTTTCCGAGAACTACGCCTGCCCCGAATGTAATATCAGTATCCCCGAAATCAGCCCCAGGATGTTTTCGTTTAATAATCCCTTGGGTGCTTGTCCGGAGTGCACGGGCTTGGGGTCTTTCCGGAACATTGACCCCGACCTGGTCATTGACGATAAGACCTTGTCTTTGAATGACGGTGCCATCAACGGAGCCAGCTGGAAATTTGCCGACCGCAACAGCTGGGCCAGGTCTTTTATAGAAGCTTTAAGCAGACACTATAAATTTTCTTTGGACACAGCCTGGCAGGACTTAGACCCCAAGATTCAGGATCTGATTTTATATGGCAATGACGGCGAGAAGATTTCCGTAGACACCAGTAATTCGCGCTACAACCGTGGACGGGACTACGAATCCGCCTGGGAGGGCGTGATTCCGTCTATGATGCGACGCTATAATGAGTCGACCAATGACGATATGCGTGCCTATTACGAGGCCTACATGGAGGAAATTCCTTGTCCCAAGTGTCACGGAGCCAGGCTAAATGACCAGGTTTTGGCAGTGCGCTACGGAGATCTTAATATCCACGAGCTGACGCTCCTGCCTATCCGTAAGGCCAAAGCCTACATCCACGATGGCCTTAAAACCTTAACGCCGCAGAAAAAAGAGATTGCCTTAAGAATTTCAGAAGAATTAGAGTCGCGCTTGCAGTTTCTTATCGATGTCGGCCTGGACTATATGACTTTGGCCAGGTCTTCGGCGACCTTGTCCGGCGGTGAGGCCCAGAGAATCCGTCTGGCAACCCAGATCGGATCCGGCCTGGTCGGTGTCTTATACATCCTAGATGAGCCCAGTATCGGCCTTCATCAAAGAGATAATAAGAGGCTTTTGGCGACTTTAGACCACTTGAGAGACTTGGGCAACTCGGTCTTGGTAGTCGAACACGATGAGGAGACCATGTTCGCAGCCGATTATATCGTCGACATAGGTCCCGGAGCAGGTGTCCAAGGCGGCAAGGTCGTAGCACAAGGTGACGTCCATGAGATTATGGCGGTCGAGCAGTCTATTACCGGCCAGTACCTAAGAGGAGAGAAGAAGATTGTTATCCCCGAGACTAGGAGGCCGGGCAACGGCCATTATCTGGAAGTTAAGGGTGCGGCAGAAAATAATCTCAAGAATGTAAACGTCAAGATACCGCTGGGGGCCTTTACCTGTGTCACCGGCGTATCGGGTTCGGGCAAGTCGTCTCTGGTTAACGGCATTATCCTGCCCAGCCTGGAAGCCAAGTTAAACAAGGCCAGACGTAAGGCAGGGCCTCATAAGTCCATAACGGGCTTCGAGAACTTGGACAAGGTGATTGCCATAGACCAAAGCCCCATCGGGCGGACCCCCCGGTCCAATCCGGCTACTTACACGGGTGTTTTTGACCAGATCCGCAGCCTATTCGCTCAGACCCAGTTGGCCAAAGCCAGAGGCTACAAACCCGGCCGTTTCAGCTTTAACGTCCGTGGCGGGCGTTGTGAAGCCTGTAAGGGTGACGGTGTTAACCGAATCGAGATGCAATTTTTGGCCGATATGTATGTACCCTGTGATGTGTGCGGCGGTAAGCGCTATAACCGGGAAACGCTGGAGGTCTACTACAAGGGCAAAAACATCTCGGACGTCCTCAACATGTCGGTCGACGAGGCCTTGGAGTTTTTCTCGGCCATTCCGTCGATTAAGCGGAAAATTCAGACCCTCCACGACGTAGGCTTAGGCTATATTACCTTGGGCCAGCCGTCGACGCAGTTGTCGGGCGGTGAAGCCCAGCGTGTGAAGCTGGCTACGGAGCTTTCCAGGGTCAGTACGGGCAAGACCTTTTACATCCTGGACGAACCTACCACGGGCCTTCACTTCGAAGACGTCCGTCGTCTGGTGGAGATTTTGGAACGGCTGACCGATGCCGGTAACTCGGTTTTGGTTATCGAGCACAATCTGGATGTGATTAAGACGGCCGACCACATCATCGACCTGGGTCCCGAAGGCGGTGAAGGCGGAGGCGAGTTGATTATACAAGGGACACCGGAGGAAGTGGCAGCGTGCGAAAGGTCTTACACAGGCCAGTTTTTGGCCAAAATTATTGAAGCAAACCGACAAGGACTCAGGCCTTACGAACAACTAGTGTGATAAAATAACCTTTACAGGAAATTGGATGATTAAGAGGAGTTACACATGGACAAAAAATGTGTTATGTGCCATAAGAATGTACCCGTGATTTTCACGACACGTTTTGAGAATGGCAAGACGATTAACGAAGGCATCTGCCTGAGTTGTGCTTATAAGAATAAAATCGGCGGCTTGGACGAGATGTTCCAGAGAAGCGGCATTAATGACGATAACGTAGATCAGATTACCGAACAGTTGAACCAGGCTTTGGGACACTTGCAAGAAAATGCACCCGATAATCTCTTGGCGGCTATGTTCGGCGGCGAAATTCCCGAAGATATCTCCATGATGCTCAATTTGGGCGGCGGAGACGACGAAGAAGATGATGAAGATGATGACGAATACTATGACGACGAGGACTATGACGACGATGAGTTGGAAGAGTTTGAGACGTCTTTACAGATGCTGTCTAATACACCGCCCAGGGAACGCGGAGTCGATGAGGACGACGATGATGACCAAGAAGAGATGTCTCGCAAATGGCCTCAGATTTTCCCGCCCCGTGAGAAGACCGAGGACGATAAGGGCCCGAAGCGTAAGCCCAAACGTAAGAAACGCAAGTACTTGGACCAGTTCGGTCGTAATCTCAATGATATGGCCAAAGAAGGCCGCCTGGACCCTCTGATTGGCAAAGAAAAGGAGCTCAACCGTGTCGTCCAGATTTTAAACCGAAGAAGCAAGAATAACCCTGTTCTATTAGGAGAACCCGGTGTCGGTAAAACCGCCATTGCCGAGGGTTTGGCCAGCCGTATCGTGGAAGGCAAGGTTCCCGAGAAACTCCAGAATATGGAAGTATATCTCCTGGATATGACCGCCATGGTAGCCGGAACCCAGTTCCGCGGCCAGTTCGAATCCAGGATGAAGGGCGTGGTAGACGAAGCGACCAAGGAGTCCAACATTATCCTGGTTATAGACGAACTCCATAATATTATGGGAGCCGGCGACGCCGAAGGGGCCATGAATGCTGCCAATATCTTGAAGCCGGCTTTGGCCAGAGGTGAAATCCGTGTCTTAGGCTCGACGACCTTGGATGAATACAGACGTTTTGTAGAGAAGGATTCGGCTCTGGAAAGACGCTTCCAAAAGGTCATCATTGACCCGCCCAGTGAGGAAGAAGCCTTAGAAATCCTACAGGGTTTAAGGCCGCAGTTCGAAGCCCACCACTTTGTTAAATATCCCAACCATGTTTTGGCCGAGGCTATTCGCTTATCGAACCGCTATATTTCGGACCGCTTCTTGCCGGACAAGGCTATCGACTTGATTGACGAAGCCGGATCCAAGGCTAACTTGTTGAACGAAGACCTGGTGACCAAGGCCAACCTGGAGAAGGAAGTGGCTAAGTACCAGAATCAGTTAGACCGCCTAGCCAACGACTTTGAAGTCGAAGAAGGCAACCACGAGCAAGAGACCGCCTACTATGCCAAGCAGGCCGAAATCAGAAGCCAGAAACTCAAAGTGGAAGAAGAGCTTGAGGAAGTGAACGCCAGGCTCAAACCGACCGATATTTCGGAAGAAGATATTGCGGAAGTGGTCGCGACCTGGACCGGTATCCCGGTGAAGCAGTTGACCGAGACCGAACAAAAGAAACTTCTGAATCTGGAAGACAGGCTACACGAGCGTCTCATCGGCCAGGATAAGGCCGTGTCGGCCGTCTCCCGTGCACTCAGGAGAAACCGGGCAGGCTTAAGAAACAAGAAGCGTCCGGCCAGCTTTATCTTTGTTGGTCCTACCGGTGTCGGTAAGACCGAGTTGGTCAAGGCTTTGGCCGAGGTCATGTTTAACGATGAGAACGCCATGATTAGACTGGACATGTCCGAATTTATGGAAGCGCATACCGTTTCCAAAATGATCGGATCGCCTCCGGGTTATGTCGGCTACGATGACGGCGGTCAGCTGACCGAAAAAGTCAGAAGAAAGCCTTACAGCGTACTCTTATTTGATGAGATTGAGAAGGCCCACGCTGATGTCTTCAATATCCTATTGCAGATTCTGGACGAGGGCAGGCTGACCGACAGCCATGGACGTTTGGTGGACTTCTCCAACACCATCATTATCATGACTTCCAACGTCGGTACATCTAAGGGAGGCGGTTACGGCTTCGGTGCCGACCGCGAAGAAGCTCAAGAAGACCGTGTCATGATGAAACTCAGAGAGTTCTTCCGTCCCGAATTCCTCAACCGTATCGATGAAGTCGTCGTCTTCCACACCCTGACACCTGAGGAAATCAGGCAGATTGTGGACCTGATGCTTAAGGAAGTGAACCAATCCCTACGCTTAACGGCCGGTGTCGAGATGGAAGTGTCGGATGAGGCCAAAGACTATCTGGCCAAAGAAGGCTACAGCGCCGAATACGGGGCCAGACCTTTGAGACGCTTTATTACCCGTTCTATTGAAGATTCTCTGTCCGAGATGAAGCTTCGCGGTGAATTAAATAACATACAAGGTGTAAAGGTAGATTTCGCAGATGACAAGCTGGTCATCACAACACACTAGGAGTTCATAGGATGCAAAAGCAATGGACCACTTCCATGATGCGGGCGGATGCCAGGTTCCACCTGAAGGGGGCCTGGGGGCCGGCCATCGGCGTTACCGTTTTGATGGGACTTATCAATTACTTAGTCAGCGGCATTATAGGTGCCGTCATGAGCGTAGGTCTTATGAGATCGTCAATGGCACCTCTGTTAAACAATCGGGCCTTTGGGCAGGATCCCGAATATTATATGGAGCACTATGCCCAGTATTTTGATCCGACGGATTTAGTTCCCATGCTGGCGGTCTTCCTGCTGATGTTCCTCTTGGTTTTGACCGCATCACTGTTCGTCCAACAGCCTTTGACGGTCAGTGTCTATAACTGGTTTAACCGCAATAGGGAAACACCCATTGCACCGAATTTCGGCCTTTTCTTTAACCACTTTACATCGAATTACAAAAATTTGATGAAGGGCGTTTTATGGAAGAACCTCTGGATTTTTCTCTGGTCTCTGATTCCTATGGTAGGCATGGGGCTTACTATGGGCTCTGCCGTTTTATCGACGGCGGCTGATCAGCAGATGCCCGGAACAGAAGGTCGGATGAGCTTGTTCTATATTGCTTTGGCCTTGCTGATTGTAGGCTACATTGTTCTTATTGCAGGGTCGGTCATCGTCATCAATCGCGGTCTGGCCTATGCACAAGCCTACTTTATCCTGGCGGATAATCCGGGGATCGGGTCCAAACGCGCCTTGCAGCTCAGCAAGAAAATGATGAAGGGACAAAAGTGGCATTATATCGGCTTGCAATTTTCCTTCATCGGCTGGATTTTACTGGCATCTTTTGCTTCCTGTGGCCTGGGCGTCATCTTCCTCCAGCCCTACATCTTGCAAACTCATTCCGAGCTTTATGCCAAGCTCAGATCCAATGCTGTTATGGACGGCCACACCACCATGGAGGAGCTGGGCTTTATCCCTATGGTTTAAGGCGGGTTCTTTAGAGAAGTGTTTTAGTCCTCCGACCTTTCCGGCAAACGGAAAGCGGAGGATTTTTTGTTTCATACCTATATGAAGGAGGCCAAAACCATGTCAGAGAAATTAGAGCTAGGCCTTATCAAGGCCTATGTCCTACCCCATCCACCCATTATTATTCCGGAAGTAGGCAGAGGAGAAGAAAAGAAAATTCAAAAGACCCTTGATGCTATGACCGCCGTAGCAAAGGAAATTGCAGACCTTAAACCCGATACGCTTATCCTATCCAGCCCTCATGCCCCGGCCTATCGGGACGGATTCTTTTTTGCTGCCGGTCCGGAAGTGAAGGGTAGTCTGGCGTCTTTCGGTCTACCGCAAGTAAAAGACGAGGTAAAGATTGACCAAGATCTCTTAGACCGGGTCTTGAAGACGATGGACCGGGAAGACATGCCCTACATCGAATCGCGTGAGGGACAGTATCAGCTGGATCATGCCGTTATGGTTCCCTTATATTTCATTCATCGCTTCTACCGTGATTTCAAAGTCTTAATCTTAGGCTTGTCCGGGCTAAGCAATCGCCGACATTACGAACTGGGCCGAATACTCAGCCGGGAAGCAAAAGAAGCCGGACGACGGATGGTCTATATTGCTTCGGGTGACCTGTCCCATGTCTTGAAAGAAGACGGTCCTTACGGCTACAGGCCCGAAGGCCCTGCCTTTGACCGAAAGATTATGCATATCTTGGAAGAGGCCGATTTTGACTCGCTTCTGGCTATTACACCCCGGGAGATGGACCAAGCAGCCCAATGCGGTGCCAGGTCTTTTCAAATTATGGCCGGTGCTTTAGACGGGGAGAAACCGAAGGTCAAGCGCTATTCTTATGAAGGCCCCTTCGGGGTCGGCTACGGTGTTTTGTCCTTCACACCCCCAATCACGGCGTACGGTAGTAGGGCCTTGGAGGAGGAAGACCCTTACATAGCTTTGGCCCGACAGACCATAGAAAATTATGTCCGAAAAGCGGATATAGGGCCCTTACCTAAGGAATTGCCTGAAGAAATGCTTTCCAACAAAGCCGGTGTTTTCGTCTCTATCCACGAAGACGGCGAACTCAGAGGCTGTATCGGAACCATTCGGCCTTATGCCGATTCTATTGCCGAAGAAATTAGGGCCAATGCCATTTCGGCGGCCAGCCGTGACCCGCGCTTCTACCCGGTAAGGGAAGAGGAGCTGGATAGGCTGGAAATTAGCGTAGACATCTTAGGACCTGCCGAAGCCATTAACGACATAGATCAATTAGATCCGCAGGTATATGGTGTTATCGTCAAGAAGGGCGATCGTTTAGGCTTACTTTTACCCAGGTTAGAAGGGGTAGAGGACAGCAGGACCCAGGTCCGCATTGCCTTAAGGAAGGCCGGTATAGACGAGTCGGAAGACTACGCTATGGAGCGCTTTGAGGTGGTTCGTCATGAATAGTTCTCCTAAGCTCACGGCAAGCTGCGATCTTTGTCCGCATTTTTGTAAGTTAGATGAAGGGCAGACCGGTTTTTGTAAAGCCAGGAAAAATCAGGCAGGGCAGATTGTCTCTCTAAGTTACGGCAAGTGGCTGTCTATTAGTTTGGATCCTATAGAGAAAAAGCCCCTTCGCTGTTTCTATCCCGGCAGGCAAATTCTGTCTGTAGGCACTTTCGGTTGCAACATGGCTTGCCCCTTTTGTCAAAACTACACGCTCTCTCGGGCCGGGGGCGGTGACTATCCGACTTATGACCTCTCTCCCCAAGAGTTGGTTGACTTGGCCCTAAGAGAAAAGTCACGCGGCAATATCGGCCTGGCCTTTACCTATAATGAGCCTCTGATTAATTACGAATGTGTTTTGGAAACGGCCGCTTTGGCCCGAGAAAACGATTTGGAAACCGTCATGGTCAGCGCAGGCCAAATAAATAAAAGCTATCTGGAGAAGCTCTTGCCTTATATTTCAGCATGGAATATCGATCTTAAATGTTTTACGGAAGAAGGCTATAAGAAACTGGGGGGAGACTTACACACAACACTTCAGACTATTCGTCTGGCTTCGAATGTATCTCATGTGGAAATTACCACATTGGTGGTGCCGGGCTTATCCGACGACCTCACTGCATTCCGAAAAGAAGTGGACTTTTTGGCCTCTATTAATCCGGACATAGCCTTGCACCTCAGCCGTTATTTTCCGGCCTACCGCTATAAAGAAGCCCCTACCCGGGTCTCATTACTTAAAGATATGCAAAAAATCGCCCAAGAAAAACTAGGTCATGTCTTCTTGGGCAATGTTTAAGATTTAGTATTCGTCCAAAAACTCTGTATCAAAGCGTTCTCTGATTTCGTCGTACTGCGGATCGTCCATGAAGTTCAAAACTCCTTCGTAAGCTGCTTCGTAGCGGGCCTTACCATTGTTCATTTCTTTCTCATAGCCTAATTCGGCATGTTTGAGGAACTGGTAAGACGTTTCGATATCGGTCAGAAGACTTCCGGTCTTGGATAGTTCGCGGCCCATGGCAAAGCATAAATCCGGGTATTTCTGAAGTTCGGAACACCAGGTCAAGTCGGTGTTAGATTCTAAAGGCTCTCCCAAGACAAAGGTCACCGCCAGACGATAGTAGTAGGTGGACATTTCCTTGTCTTGCAGCCCCCACTTGTCGGAAAAGAAAATATCGCCCAGTTTGTAGGCCGCTTCGGCATCCTGCCTTCTTACCGCAATCTTAAAATAAGAAAAGGCCAGGGAAAGGTTTGCTTCCGTACCGTGCCCGTAAAGATAGCAAGTCCCTATATTCGTAGTAGCCTTAACGTTTCCCATGGCACAGGCGATTCTGAAATATTCCAGGGACGCCCCGTAATTTTGCTCGCGATACAGTTTGTCACCCTTATTATTAAGAAATTCCGAATCCATAGCGGAAATAGCTTGAGTATCGGCTAGGCTAAAGAGAAAATCCGCCATTTTATCGATTCCTTGCTTCGTCGTGTCGGCCATAGCGTCTCTCCTTACAGAATTTCCCATTCCAGGGTAACAGACTCGGTCATATCTATATCCGCCGCCTCAATATCTATGTTATAGGACATGGATTCATCGCTATAAGCTCTGGCCATGGCAAATTTTGTCACGGGTCGGACTGAGAAGTCTACATCGACCCAGGAGTAATCGATTTTCTTGATTTCGCCTAAACGCACATCCGAGACCGAGGTCAAAATCTCCGCTTTATGCCTGGAATCTTCTACGGCGTTTTTCAGCAAGACATCCTTCCAAGGTTCGGGGTTGGCCAAAGTAAATCGTAAGGAAATCTCGGCGTCCAAAGGACAATTGGCCACAGCATACAAGAGTTTTCCCAATTGCTTATTATTAGAAGGGAAGGCAATTGATGTATTCTGAGAATAGCTGTAACCGATAAAACGTCTCTTGGGGTTGTTTTTATCATCATAAATTGTCTCATAGGTCGTATCAATACTAAAGGACCGTGTCTTCAAATCTTTCGAGTCCAGTCCGGCTGATTTTATGGCTTCTTTTAAAATCAAAGTCGCCTCCGAAGACTTCTCCAATGTCTGTTCATAGCTCTCGTAGGTTTCTTCCGTCAAAATATCAACTACGGTGGTATCGGGTTTGACCGAAAGTTTGCCCGTTCCGGTGACCGTTAAAATTCTATCCATATAGCACCTCGCATTTCTTATCCTCATGAGTGTAGAGCCTAAAGGCCAAAAGAGCAATAAAATAGACAAAAAAATCGGGTGAACCAAATTTTCTAAACGTTAGTTCACCCGACTCTTTTAAATGACTTGAATGTCTTTTACGGTTACATCTTTTCCGGTTACCAGGTAGGTATTCCCGCTGCCACAGTTAGGGCAGGTCTTACCGGATTCGGTTGTAGCATAAGTCTTCTTACAATCTTGACAGTAACTAATGCCTTGTATGACGACCAAGTCCAATTCGCAATTTTGCATGTACTTGGTCCTTTTTATAGCCCATTCGTAACAGTCTTTGAAATAAGACGGCACGATGGTGGAGACTTCGCCGACTTCCAATGTAACACGGACGACTTCTTTGGCCTTATTAAAGGTCTTAAGAGCTGTTTCAGCACTAGTCCCATCCTTGTTGTCATCACCTTTTACGCCGTTTAAATAGAATGTTCTTATTGGGGGATTCACTTCGGTGATGTTAAGTTTATTAATTCTGAGTACATTAGATACAGATGCCAATGCTATTTCACTACAATTTGATTTGGGCTGAATTTTAGGCACCTTCAAAATCATTAGTTTTATTGTTTTGGAGTTGCTTTGGCCGGTTTTAACCGAAGCCTAATATAGCGAAGTGTGAAAGAGAGAAGGGTCAAGCACAAGAAAACAAGAAGAAAGAGCAAAATTTTGGAGGACATATTGCGGGCAAAGAGACGGATGAAATAGACGCCTAAGGCCATCTGAAGGCAATAGAGTTCATAGGAAATTTTCCCCAAATGTTTTAAGAAGATTGTCTTATAGCTGGAGAAGAGGACATCCATAAGAAGGATCAGCCCCAGCGTAAAGGGAATGGTAAGAACATAGAATATGTCGGTGAAAAGAAAGTTCGCCTTTACCATGAAACCGAATTGCCAGTTAAGGAAGATTCCTAAAATCAAGAGCGGCAAAGCAGCTAACAGTTTGGTCCGGCTTTTCCATTTGCCCTCGTAGGAGGCCAAGGTGATACCTATAAGAAGGATAGGAATTCTAGCCAAGAAGATATTTATATTGTGGTTATTAAGGAGCTTTTCCAGTACGACCATCAGAATGAACCAGACGGCCAAAGACATGAGGCAACTTTTTATCGCACCCAGCTTATCAATCATTTTGTGGTACAAGGGAAGCAAAAGATAGAAAATCATGATAGACGGGGCAAACCACAAAAAAGAGCCGCCGCCTTTGGTAAAAAGTTCAAGACCCAAGAGTGTCGGGAGTACCTTTGGCCACTTAAGCTGGCCTAAGCTTGCCGCGATGAGGCAAGACAGGATAAAGAGCGGGTAAATATTAATAAACTTGCGCTTGATATAAGCGCCGTATTTTTCGGTATCGGAGAAGCGGGCCATATAGGCGGACATGAAGAAAAACATATCCACACCGATGTAAGCGGTCATGATGATGAAGCGGGCCAAAGTAGACGGTAGGTCTCCTCCTCTGGGGATGGGCATGAGGTGGAATAAGAGGATCAAGAAAGCGGCAAAGCCCATGATGGGGGTTCGGGTATTTTTTAGATTCATATCTTTATCTCGTTTCTGTGAAGTGTGTTCGTTGTTAGGAGCTGTGCGTCCATAAAAAAAGAACCCCAGCCCGGGGAACGCCCCGGACCGAAGTTCTTCATTTGTCAAAAAGCGATTGCATTAAAGAACCGGTTTACTCCATCTCAGCACTCTTGACGTCCAGAACCATACTCTCTTGAGCGCCTGTGGCCTTCTCGAAGTTTGCCTTTAGCTGGTCGAAGACGGCTTCTTCGGTCATCATGAGGAAGACATAGTTGTCGGTGTAAAGCACTTTGCCCAGTTCGGCTTGGACACAAATCCATTTTCTGACATTAGCCTTGTCGGCAATTTCTTTGGCCAAATCTTCGGCTTTGCCATCCTGTGTTTTAACCAGAACGAGCGAATGAGGGATAACGTTGATTAAGGCTTCGGAACAAACGGCTTCAACACCCTCTTGCCAAGCGGCGAAACTGTATGCTTCGAATGTGCTTTGATCTAGGGTAAAGGTGTTCGACCCGGGAAGGTCTACGCCTTGGCAAATCTCGCTCATCATGGCGGTTAACTCCACATTGGGCTCGGGCTCGCCGGGCATGGTTGTGTCAGGGTCGGTAGAATCGGACATATCGGGGAGGCTGGTGCCTTCGGTCATATCCGGTGCGGTTGTTTCGCTTGTTTCCGGCGTGAGAGAAGAAGACTCTGTGACGGACTCGGACGGATTGGTCTTAGAAGTCTCGGAATCTCCTTGTTTACCGCAGGCGAATAAGGTTAAGCTCATTGCCGCACATAAAGTTAAAGCTATAAATTTTTTCATTTCAAAACTCCTTTTCTTATAAATAGAACGCTGCAGTCATCCTATTTATTTAGAGAAACATGGCCCCTTGCTTGGTAAAAGCACCGGGGTCGGAGGTTTCTACGAAGGGTTATTTTAACAAAACACATTTAAGTGTGCAAAAACTTATAAGAAAAAATACCTAACACTACTTGTTAAGATTTATTTCTATTTGATAAAATTGCAGCACTTAAAAAAGCGTGTTTAAGCTTGAATTAAGGCAATCCCATAGACTTTTAGCGGAGGAAAAGAAATGCATAACAAGATTTAAAAAGGCGTAGCCTTGCTGATCGCGATTTTCATGTGTTCACTTGTATGGATGCATGTTAACGCCGAAGAAGTGAACGAGAAGACCTTTACGGTCACGACAAGGCCGGTCGATAATCAGTCGGCAGAGGAAACACCGGTAGGGCAGTACGATACGTTCGATGATGCTATAGAGGCATGCAAACAAGGAAATTTAAGTATTCAGTACATTGTCACAATGAATAAAGATTATACGATACCCGCGAGTGAGGGTGTCCGGTACATTCAAAACGCTAATATTCTTTTGCGTTCAAAAGAAGGACAGCAATACACCTTGAAGAGGACGGGGCAACGCTCTTTAGCGACCATTTATCAAAATTGTGACTTCAGGACCGAAAATATCATTTTAGATGGTAACAATGAAGCAGAAGCGTTCTTTGTACCGTATGGTGTTCTGACCTTGGGGAAGGGTAGCATTTTTCAGCATTTCTCAAACTATATTGCATCTGATGGCCCCACTATCTATGTTACCAATACCGGGACAGTTCATATTATGGAAGGGGCTATTATCCGAAATAATTAATCGGATTTAAAATCTGCTGCTGTTATGCAGTTAAACAATCCGGAGTCCACCGTAAATGTTTATGGTGGCGAATTTTACAACAACAATTCAACGTACTGGGGCGGTGTCTTCTTATCTTGGGGCAAGATCAATATTCCAGGTGGAACCTTCACCAATAACTTATCTGCTGAAACAGGTGGAGCTATTTTATTTAAAGGAGAAGATCTTAACATAAGCAATGCGGCTTTTACCGAAAACAGTGCCAATATGCATGGTGGTGCTATTTATATGAAAGCGGGAACGCTCGCTATTCGTGATAGCGTTTTCACAAAAAATTCATCGGAATACGGCGGTGGTGCTTTGCTTGTCCATTACGATAACTCCAATAAATTGGAAGTTGTTTCAAGTAGCTTTGAAGAGAATTCCGCTTGTTAGGAAATGTCAGCTTCTACGAACGAGCGAACCCTTTTTTCATAGAAGATATCGATGCCAATATAATGATTGATGACGGCTATGCGGCCATAAGCCAAGGCGCTTATTGGATAAAGTGGGACAAGGATACGGTGACTTTGGCCTGGTAGAAATGGATAGGGCGATGGCGAGACGTTTGTGGTATTTGGTAGAAACAAAGGACCAGCAGATGACCTAGCTATTTACACACGTGAGAGGCTTAGACGAGTAGTTTGAGCCTTTTTTCTTTTCTTTCACCTTAAATTTGTGATTACAGTCTCGAAAAATAAAGAGGGAAGTCTATAAAATATAGGTAGACAGAAAGAAAGGAGGCTTTGGCCGGAAATGGAATTTTGTAAAACCTGCGGACTTTGCATCGATAACATTGAGATTTTTAAAGACCTGGATGCAGCAACCAAAATGGACATCATGGCCCATGCCCGCCATATAACGGCAAAAGACAAGACCGTCTTGTATTCGCCTTTCGACAAAGCGGATTCGATTTTGGTGGTGAAAGAAGGCAAGCTGAAGCTTTCCAATTATGCTGAAGAGGGCATCGAGTATGTCTATAAGATTTTGGACATCAACGAGACTTTCGGTGAGGAGCTGATTTTTACCGATGAGAATTTTAACCTCTATATCGAGACCATCGGGAAGACCACGGTCTGCCAGATTACCCGAGACCAGCTTATCCCTTATATAACGGAAAATCCCGATTTTGCCAAAACCTTAATCGAAAATTTGGGCAAGAAGCTAAAAGAATCTATCACGATTAAAAGACTTTTATTTATCAAGGATCCCAAAGAACGGCTGGAGGGCTATCTGGTTAATAAGTGTGAAGAATCCAAGACGAACGTCATCGAACTGAGCCGGGAGAATATCGGAAAAGAGATTAACCTAACCCGTGAGACTGTCTCGAGGAAACTTTTGGAAATCGAAAAAGAAGGCAACGTGGCCTTGGAAGGTTATAAAAAGATTATTGTCAAAAACAAAGAAAAGATGAAGAAAATCTAGGAGGTTCAACCATGAAAAAAGCAAACATTCAATTAGAAGATTTGGCCTGCCCGTCCTGCGCCATGAAAATCGAAGCGGCAGTGAAAAGTGTAGACGGTGTCGATCAGGACAGCGTCAAGGTTCTCTTCAATGCCAGTAAGGTCAAGCTGGATTTCGATGAGGAGAAGACCCAGATAGAAGCCATCAACGATGCCATTCAGAGAATCGGCTATGAAGTGAAAAAGTCCACTGTGAGATGAGGCCGAAGCCACAAGGAGAACGCATATGAAAGACTTTAATACTCTAAAAGAAGATTATTTTAAGACTCTGGACTTTTACATGCCGGTGGTAGAAAGGGTCCACGGTCCCCACCACGCTGAAATTTACGATGTGGCCAAAGTCTACGAGGCGATGAAAGACCACTTGGAACAAAATCGGTCCTTGGAAGGCGACTTTAAGAAGTTAAGAGACCTTACCGATAACTACCGGGTACCCGAGGACGTCTGCGAAAGCTATGCAGCCATATACCAAATGTTGTCCGAGCTGGACCGGACTTACACGTCATAAGAGAGGACACCGATGAGCAGGTTCATTTTTCGAAATAAGAATAAGATTACCTTAGTGAGCGGTATTCTGGTGGGCCTAGGTATCTTGAATGCCCTCCTACTGAAAATCCCCTTTGTGACCCAATGGGCCTTCATTATTGCCTCGGTTATTGGGGCTATACCTATAGCCATTCAGGCCTTCCAATCGCTTCGGGTGAAGGTTGTCAGTATTGATGTCCTGGTGACCATTGCCATCATCGGGGCCTTCCTTTTGAAAAACTTCGAAGAATCTGCAGTGGTGAGTTTCCTCTTTTTATTCGGGGGCTATCTGGAGCAAAGAACTTTAAATAAAACCCGTTCGGCCATCAAGACCTTGACCGAGATGGCGCCCGAGACCGCACTGAAACAGTTAGAAGACGGTCAGTATGAAGAAGTCGACATCGACGAGGTCGACGTGGGCGATGTGCTCTTGGTTCGGACCGGTGACAAGATTCCCGTGGACGGCGTAGTGTTATCCGGAAGCGGCTATGTAAATGAAGCCAGTATTACCGGTGAATCGGACTTTGTCGAGAAGGAGCTGGCATCGGGTGTCTACGCCGGAACTATTTTGGAGAACGGGACCTTGACCATCCGTGCAAGCAAAATAGGCGAGGATACGACCTTCGGCAAAATCATCGAGCTGGTAGAGGAAGCTCAGGATTCCAAGTCCGAAGCCGAGCGTTTTATCGATAGTTTTTCCAAGTACTATACGCCCGCAACTTTGATATTGGCTTTCCTGGTTTATCTGTTCTCACGTGACATCGAACTGGCCATTACCGTCCTGGTTTTAGGCTGCCCCGGTGCCCTTGTAATCGGTGTGCCCGTGTCTAATGTAGCCGGTATCGGTAACGGTGCCAAGCACGGCGTTTTGCTTAAGGGGAGCGAACTTATTAAGTCCTTTTCCAAGACCGACACCTTTATTTTCGACAAAACCGGGACCCTTACCGTAGGGAAGCCGCTGGTTCGAGAAGCTGAATTTTTCGGTCCGGATGCCCACTATGTTAAAGACCTTTTAGTGAGTGTGGAGAAAGAGTCGGATCATCCTTTGGCCAAAGCCATCGTCGAGGCTTACGATAAGGGAAGGACAGACTATCCGGTGGACCATACCGACGTGATTAAAGGCGGAGGGATTAAGGCTCAGGTGGATAATAAAACGGTCCTGGTGGGCAATGTGAAACTTCTGGAATCCATGGGCGTAGTCTTTGACCGGAAACAAGAAAATCTGGCCAAAGCCTACGAAAAGTCCGGCAATTCCATCATCGCTGTTGCGATTGAAGGGGAGCTGAAGGCCCTTATCGGCATCAGAGACAAGGTACGCTTGGGAGCCAAGGAGAAATTACAAGAATTAAAAGACCTGGGTGCTAAAAACCTCATCATCCTCTCCGGTGATAACCAGGGTTCGGTGGATATTATTAAAGAAGAATTAGGCTTAACCGAAGCTTACGGTAATCTTTTGCCGGAAGACAAGGCCGACTTTGTGACCAAGTTGAAAGAAAAGGGCCATACGGTTGCCTTCATCGGTGACGGCATCAACGACAGCCCGTCTTTGGCCCTGGCGGATGTAGGCATCGCCATGGGAAGCGGGACAGATGTGGCCATCGAAGTGTCCGATGTGGTTCTGATGAACTCCGACATTACCAGGTTGCCGCACGCCTACGGCCTGGTTAAGGCAACCTATCGCAATATGGTGCAGAACATCGTCATCGCAGTCGGTGTGGTCGTTTTCCTCCTGACCTCACTTATCTTCAGCGACTGGATGAATATGTCCATCGGCATGTTCGTGCACGAAGGCAGTATTTTGGCCGTCATCCTCAACGGAATGCGCTTAATACACTATAATGTAAAAAAATAAGTGAGGGAGGCGCCGCCTCATGACCCAACTACCCAGAAGTGAGTATCCTCGTCCCAATTTTGTGCGTGACAATTGGCTTTGTCTGAACGGTCCCTAGGACTTCTCGTTTGACCAAGCGACTTATGATCGGACCATCATCGTTCCTTATGCCTGCGAGACGGCTTTGTCGGGAATCGAAGATAAGGGTTTTCACAAACGTGTTTGGTACCGCAGACGCTTTACGCTCCCCGAGGCTAATAGCGCATATGAACTGGAATGAGAAGCGTAATAATCAGAATGCCGACCTTTTCC
>CAYFQG010000021.1:0-23828 GCA_964345295.1 uncultured Oscillospiraceae bacterium
GTACCGATAGCCCAGATAGGCTCATAGGCGATGGTGACATGAGCGGCCATACGGTCTGCCGGTACATTGGCCAAAGCGGCTTCTACCTGCTTCTTGACCAGGTCAAAGGTTTGACCGGCTTCTCTTTGCTCTAAAGATTCGCCAACGCAGATAATCGGACGAACGCCCCAGTTAAGAGCAGCCAGGACCTTCTTGTTGACCAATTCATCAGTCTCAGCGAAGTATTCTCTTCTCTCGGAGTGGCCCAATACGACATTATGGATACCCATCTTAGCCAAGAACTTAGGCGAAATTTCGCCGGTATAAGCACCTTCGTCTTCGAAGTGGCAGTTCTCGGCGGCTACAGTGATATTGGTTGCATCGGTCAGAGTTACCAGACGATCCAAAACGGTGTAAGGTACTGCGATGAGGATTTCGGAATCAACGTCCTTTACTTTGGCCAAAAGCTCGGTGACGAATTTCTCGGCATCGGCCGGAACACCCTTGTTCATCTTCCAGTTACCGCAAACATAAGCGCGATGAGCGTCCTTGTTCTGCAGGCAGTCGATACCGGGCAGGACCTTTCCTTCGAGGAATTCCAGAGAAGCACCGCCGCCGGTAGAGATGTGGGTGACCTTGTCGGCATAGCCTAACTGCTCGATAGCTGCGGAAGAGTCACCGCCACCGATGATGGAGATGGCGTCGGAGTTGGCGATAGCTTCGGCAATCTGGGCAGTACCCTTAGCGAAGTTCTCGAATTCGAAAACACCCATGGGGCCGTTCCAGACAACGGTCTTAGCGTCTTTCAGAGCGTTGGAGTAAAGCTCGACGGTCTTAGGACCGATATCCATACCCATCCAGCCTTCAGGGATGTTGCCTTCGACAACCTTGTGGTCGGCGTCGGCTGCGAAATGATCGGCAATGACGTTGTCTTCAGGTAAGAGGAGGTCTACGCCCTTCTCTTCTGCCTTAGCCATTAATTCTTTGGCCAGCTCAATCTTATCTTCTTCTAATAAGGAGTTGCCTACGGTCTGGCCGCGCGCTACGTTAAAGGTATAAGCCATACCGCCGCCGATGATGAGGGTATCGACCTTGTCGATGAGGTTGTTGATAACGCCGATTTTGTCGGAAACTTTAGCACCGCCCAAGATAGCGACGAAAGGACGGGCCGGGTCGTTCAAGGCCTTGCCCATGACGTCGATTTCTTTCTTAATCAGGAAACCGCAGGCGCTGGGGAGGTAGTTCGCCAGACCGGCTGTCGAAGCGTGGGCACGGTGAGCCGTACCGAAAGCATCGTTTACATAGAGCTCAGCCAAAGAAGCTAATTCTCTGGCAAATTCAGGATCGTTCTTGGTCTCTTCTTTATGGAAACGGACGTTCTCCAGCATGAGGACTTGGCCGTCTTCGAGAGCCTGAGCTTTGGCCTTGGCATCTTCACCGATAACATCGGAAGCTAAGACCACTTCTTGGCCCAAGAGTTCGGACAAGCGGTCTACTGCCGGCTTCATGGAGAACTTGGCCTCCGGTCCGTTCTTAGGACGGCCTAAGTGGGACACCAAGATAACCTTAGCCTTGTGGTCTACCAGATATTGAATCGTGGGCAGAGCCCCTCTGATACGCTTGTCGTCTGTAATCTCACCCGTAGTCTTGTCCAAAGGAACATTGAAATCTACGCGGACAATAACGCGCTTACCGGCTACATCTAAGTCGGCTATGCTTTTCTTGTTATAGTTTGCCATATGCAATCTCCAATCTTTTCTCAATTAGTGCTTATTTTAGCAAATGGCGAGAATATTTGGTAGAACATTCCCGGCCTTTTACTTGATTAAATAGAGCTGAACCAAGACTACACCTCGATTCATGAAACGGTCAATCATGGGGGTCTCTTTGCTGAACCGGATGCTGATTTCCACCTCGTCGCCTTCCACCACATCGTAGCTCAAGTTAACCGCACCCAGATCTTCTGCGAAGGGTTTATCTTCGTAGACCTTGCTGCCACTGATACTGACGGTCACAATAACATCTTTATAAGCCGCCACATCGTCCACCTGAGGATTTAACACCAGCCTGGTCTTATGGGACTCACCCACACCGTAGGTTAATTTGGCCCCGGCCTTCATACCGAAAGGCGTGTCCATGCGGTCATAAGGATAGGAGTTGCCGTTGGCGTCGTTACCGCCCGCATTGGTGTTAATCGGACCCGACATGCTGACGATGAGGTCTCGGGGATTATCCGGAATCGATTTTTCCAGTTGCTCTTTCTTCTCTTTTAAAGATGGCTCGTCGGGGAAGGACTCTAAGCCCGCTTCCACCGCTTTAATCGCTTCACGAATCTTATTGCCGTTTCCTATATCTTGGCCGGCAATCGAATCGGCATTGTCGAGGATATGCTGAATCATAGCCTGACGTTTTTCGGTCCAGCGTTCTTGGTAAGGCTTGATATCATAGCCCCAGCCGCCCAATTTCTCGATATAGGCTTTGGCCCCGGCCAAATTACCCGCATCCAATAAGGCTTGGAATTCGCTTTCGATGACTTGCTGCTGAATCTTCGTTTCTTGCTCTTGGATTAAATCCTGGGCCTTCTTTTTCATGGCTTCCAAGTCCTGGTCCCGGCCGATTCTTTGAATGGAACGGTCCAAAAGTGCCAGGGTCGTCCGAGGATAGGGCTTATCTAAAAGCTCATCTACTTCCTTTACGATGCTCTTCTTGTAACTGTCGACAATCTCGATGCGCTTGGACTTCAAATCTAACCGGTCGGGGTTTTGTTCCATAGTCCGGTCCAGAAGAATCAGGGCACTGTCATAGTCTTTATCTTTTATATATAGTTGAATCTGGTTCAGCGTGCTCTCTAAGACGCCCGAAGGATAGATGGACGCTTTGGCCGTGGCCAAAGCCTCTCCCAAGTCTTTTTTCCACAAATCGACATGGCCCAGGCCCTGCAATTCCAAATAGGTCAAATCATAAGTCTGGGCGCCCGACTGATAAGCCTCCAACTCCTGTTTAATACGGGTCAATAGGACGTCCGTGTAGGCGTCATGGTCAAAGGCTTCGCCCTGTAAATCCAGGTTCTTCTTATAGCGGTTCAGGCCGTCATAATAGTGGCCTTGGCTTATCGAGCTACGGAAGGCCTCCAACTCCGGATCCGGACCGGCTTCCTTCCTGCAAGAAGATAAGGAGGTGAACAAGATAAGCAAAAGAACCGGCAACAGCAGAACCGGAAGAAGCCGGGAAAATTTTGTCGTGCGTGTGTTAATCCCCAAACTCGCCCTCCACAATGATTTTTATATGACCGCCGGCCTGATAGTTGACATCAATGGCAACGTCACCGCCGTAGGTCGGTATTTCAATCTCTACACTGCTCCTGTCCATATCGTCCGGTTTGGCATAGAGATTGCCTTTCATGATGATATGGCCCGGGCTGTTTACGGCATAGACTTGGTAATAAATCTGAGTAGACTTATCCGCCTCACCCAGACGGAAAACGCCCTTATAGGAGGCCTTGCCGTCGGCGTTCGTAACGCGGACCGAATCGACCACCGTTGTGTCTCCCGTAAAATCAAACTCTTTAACAATAGCCCCTTGAGCGGGCGGTTCAACGTCGACCGGTGCTTTGGATTCTTCGGTAGTCTCGGACGGATCGGATGTTCCCTCGGGCTCTTTACCGGCGTTGGGGTCTTTGGCCTCATAGCGATTCTTGCTGTCCTTAAGAAGCTTACTATCCGGAAGCAGTTTCAGACCTTCTTCGATTTTTTCCAAAGCCGCTTCCTTGTCGCCCTGCATGAAGAGCTCATCGGCCAGACGGACCATCTCTTCACTGATCTGAAGCTTGTAAGACTCACTTAACTCCTGCAAGGACTTGTCTTCAGCTTCCTGCTTCAAGGCATCTTTAATGATATTAACGACCTCTTCCATATTACCGGCCCGCCAGGCACGGTCGGCCAGGGTCTTGGTCTGATTATAAATGCCGCTCTTACCTTCATTTTCCGTATTGGCACGAAGGTTTAATAAAATCGGGTCTTCCGGCAGCAGAGCCAGCGCCTTATCAATGCGGTTCAAGGCCTCACGATAATTTCGTTGAGACTGAAGACTGGTGACCTGAGAGACCACTTCTTCCCTATAGCGCTCCCTGGACCTGGACAAAAGCTCGGCCGTATCGCGGTAGGAAGGAACCCTATCCAAAACTTTGTTGAAGCTCCGTATGGCTTCCTCATGGTTTCCTTGATTTTGCTTTTCTTTGGCTGCAGCATAAAGCACATCGACCTCCTGGAGGAGCTGGATGTCATCCAAACTGCTGTCCAAAAGTTCTTTGTACTTGCCGGTGTAAAGCGGCGAATCCTTAATGATATTAAGAGCCGATGTCGTGGCGGCATAGGAAGTCTTGCCGTCCAAAGCATTTTGCTTCAGCGTATCGACAAACTTGGAAAAATCTTCGTAAGACTTGGCTTCGAGCTTGGCATTGCCCTGGTAGCGGTCTTCGTAAATCTGACCTGCCTTCTGATAGTCTCGATCGGCCAAAGCACGGCTGAAGTCTTTCGTAGGATTCCGTCTGCCCAGTGTAAGCGAAAGGACCACCACAAGGACAAGCACTACGATTAAGGCGACCCAGTAAGAAGGTCTCATGCGGACCTGAATCCGGTTCCACAAGCGAACCAAGGCATTGCCTTCAGACTTGGCACTTGCTTCTTCGCCGTAGCTTTTCTGTGAAGAATTTTGCCCTCTTTCATAGGCCCACTCTTCGTAATCTTCCAAGGGTTCCAGATGGCCGTGGTCTCGGTAAAGCGGCTGGGGATCGGGATTATAGTGAGGTGCCTGCTCGCGGTAAGGCCCGGGTCGGCGGGTCTCTTGGGGATAATAGGACGGCTCTACCTCGTCCAGGAGTTTGCCGTAGTGGCGGGTATCACCCAAAGATTTCTCATCGTAGCGACGGTCTCCATAAGTTTCATAGCCGTTTCGGTTGTAATCCTCGTATGGGATTTCCGACTCCTGAGCTTCTTTCGACTTGGCTTCTTTAGCGGCTTTTCGCTTGGCACTTGCCTCTTGGATTTTCTCGGCCAAAGACCTAAAAGCCTTCTTGATATTTTTTCCTGCTGTTTTAAATGCGGGACCTATTGTTCGGCCCATTCTCTTAAAGCCTCGACCGATTGCCTGGCCCAAGGCTTTTAACTTAAAGCCCAAGGCCGTCAGACCTGCCAGTAAGACGGTCCCGAAGGTTTTAAGCCGCTGACCGAAACCGGGTCCGGTTTTCACAGGAGGAGTCGCTGCTTTCTCTTCGGCTTCATCAGCTTCAAGCTCTGGCTCTTCTCCTATTTCCTCTTCTGCTATTTTTTCTTCGTCGGCCTCTTTCGCTTCTTCTTCATCTACTTCTTCAGCTACTGTTTCAGGCTCGTCTTCGATTATTTCACTCGTTTCGATTTCTTCTTCCGTTGTTTTAGCTTCAACAGTCTCTTCTGCTTCTTCGGGTTCTGCCATGGCCTCTTCCGGCTCTACAAATTCCTCTTCAGGCTCAGGCAAAACTTCCGGTGTCGGCTCGGTTTCAGGCACCTCTTCCGGTTTCGCTACGGCAAGCTCATGCGCTTCTTCAAATAATTCAGGTGATAAATTAAGCCTTACACGCCGCACTCTAGGCGCGTCGGAAGCATCCGGGTCCTCATGTTGCTTGAGGCCTCTTTTGGCCGGGGTACCGCAGTAGGGGCAATAGTTTAATGTATCATCAAAATCCTTTTTACAATTTGAGCAAATCATGTTCCCTCTTCTTCCACACTATATCTTCAACATGAGAATGGCCAAAGCCACAAAAAACAAGGCCAGGCCCAGACTTGCGAGAGCTCTCCTCTTCGCCGGCGCAAAGACAAAAAAGTATTGAAAAACCCCTTTGAGGCTTCGGCCCCGGTAATCGGCCAGGCGCGTCGGTACCTTGACCATAACACGCTGGGGACGGATCAGACCTTGGTCATAAAAGTCCTTATAGGCTTCCATAGGATCTGCTATGGGCAGGTCCGCTTCCTCCGGCCAGGTCTCGGCGGAGTCGACGGCAAGATCTTCCTCCGGCTCCTCAGCCACCCACTTCACACGGTCTTCTCCCTTGCGCTCCATAATTTCCCGAGCCAGGTAAAAGTCGTTGCTGTGGTCTATCAGCCAGTCACGGGAAATACCGCAATGGCCGCAAAATTTCTCCTCAAAACTGTGTTCGGTCCCGCAGGCACAAAACCAGCCGTCCTCGGTTTCCTGATAGGCAAAAGCCATCATCTGAGGATTGGGTGTGTCCTGATATTCTATTAAAAGTTGCTCGGCCCGGTCCTGGGGACCTATATGAGGGACCCAACGTTTTTCGTCAGCCAAAGCTTTCTCTCTTTTCTTTCCGATTTTCTGCCATTATAACGTATTTCGGAAAGGCTTTGTTATAATATAAAGCCTTAAACTCAAGGAGGCCTTTAAATGTACGAATTAGTAAATCAGTTGACAATGCTGCTTCAGGAGGGCATCCCCTCCGAGATTTGCCTAATCGTTCAAGTCGTCATAGCCCTTATCCTATTATTTATAGGCCAAAAAAGCATTCGCTTGTGGCTGGCTTTGGCCGGCCTGTCCGGGGGTGCCTATTTAGGCGTTCTCCTGACCTCCCATATCGATTTCGGTTCGACCTGGAATGCTGTGGCCATCTTGAGTTTAGCCGTAATAGGCGCACTCATTTTGTCCACCGCTTACAAGGCCTGTTTCTTTATAGGCGGCTTCATCGGCGGCATCAGTTTAGGCCGCTATGTACTGGATATCTTCTTCCCCTTAACACCTAAGCCGGTCTTACTTTTAATCGCCCTGGCGACGGGTCTCATCGCCGTTTTCTTAAGAGAGCACTTTGAAATCTGGGCAACCGCCATCACCGGCGCCATGCTCTTTGCCGACGCCTCGGTAGCTTATCTCTATAAGCTCAAGCCCGGCAACCTCATCAACCGTGTCCCCCAACTCAATATCGAAATAAAAGAAGACCTGATAATCCTCCTGGGCATAGCCCTGCTGACCCTTATCGGTGCCTACGTCCAGAAGAAATCCAGGTCCGGTTCGCGCTAAAATATTAATCTAAAGCTCTGTCAAAATTCGCCCTAACAAAAGCCTTAGGTCACGGCCGGCTTTTCGGCCCATCTGAAGCACGTCTTCGTGGTCTAGGCCCCCTTGGCCCAAGCCCGCTCCCAGGTTGGTCAGTGAAGAAATGGCCAAAACATCCATGCCTCGGTAGGACGCCGTAATGGCCTCCGCCACCGTCGACATGCCGACCGCATCGGCTCCCAGCCTTTGCAAGGCTCTGATTTCCGCAGGAGTCTCGTACTGAGGGCCTCGCATATAGGCGTAGACGCCTTCATCCAGACGAATGCCTTCCTCTGCGGCCGCTCTTATGGCCAAAGCCCGAAGCTCGGGGCTGTAAACATAGGTCATATCGGGAAAACGCGGTCCCAGGTCTTCGTTGTTGGGACCTCTCAGAGGTGAAGGTAAAAAGAAACTCAGATGGTCTTTTATAAGCATCAATGCCGGCAGTTCCAAGTCCGGATTAAGCCCGCCCGCGGCATTGGTTAAAATCAGGGTCTTCACACCCAAAGACGCCAAAAGATGGATAGGAAACACGGTGTCTTCCACGGAGTGCCCCTCATAATAGTGCAGCCTACCTTGCAAGAAAAAGACCTTGCGGCCGGACCAACGGGCCAAGAGTAGCCTGGACTTGTGGCCGGGCGCCGTCGCTTCCGGAAAACCCGGTATGGCCTTATAAGGACTCTCCCATAAAATCTCCGCCTCTTCGATCAGGTCGGCTAGGCCCGATCCCAAGACGATGGCAATCTCGGGTAAATCCTCCGGGCAATGCGCTTCAATATACTGTTTGGCCTCATCCCATAACAATTCCATATCCTGCCTCCTTCTATTCTCAAATTTTTTCGCACATAAAAAATCCCCGGTCAAGCCGGGGACTAAAATTACTTATTAAAAGTGAAACTTATCTTGGAACCAGTCCAGCAGCCCGTCGATAGGCACTCGCACCTGGTCCATAGTATCGCGGTCACGGATCGTCACCTGCCGGTCTTCCAAAGAATCGAAGTCGAAGGTCACACAGTAAGGTGTGCCGATTTCATCCTGGCGGCGGTAACGCTTACCGACTGACTGGCGCTCATCAAACTCCACTCTGTAGTGAGGTGCTAGCAAGGCAAAAATCTTCTCAGCTTCCTCATTCAATTTCTTAGACAAGGGTAGGACACCGATTTGGACCGGGGCCAAAGCCGGATGCAGGTGCATGACCGTCCTGGTCTCACCGTCTTCCAAGGTCTCTTCGTCATAAGCTGCCGACAAGAACGCCAGCAAGGTTCTGTCCACACCGACCGAAGGCTCCACAACATAGGGGATATACTTCTGATTGGTCTCGGGATCGAAATAGCTCAAATCCTGACCGGAGAACTTCATGTGTTGGCTTAAGTCATAGTCAGTCCGGTTGGCAATACCCCAGAGCTCGCCCCAACCGAAGGGGAAGAGGAATTCAATATCGGTCGTAGCCTTTGAATAGAAAGATAGCTCCTCCTGGCCGTGGTCACGGTAGCGAAGCTTGTCTTCGGGAAGGCCTAAGCTGACCAAAAATTCATAGCAGAAGCTTCTCCAGTAATCAAACCACTCGTCGTCCTCGCCGGGCTTGCAGAAGAACTCTAATTCCATCTGTTCGAATTCTTTAGTACGGAAAATAAAGTTACCGGGTGTAATCTCATTACGGAAGGACTTACCGATTTGGCCGATACCGAAAGGAATCTTCTTACGAGACGAACGCTGGACATTAAGGAAGTTCACGAAAATACCCTGGGCGGTTTCAGGTCTTAAGTAAATCTCGGACTTACTCTCATCGGTTACACCCACATAGGTCTTAAACATCAGGTTAAAGTTACGGACGTCGGTAAAGTCATGCTCACCGCAACTGGGGCAGGGAATGTGGTGTTCTTTAATATAAACAACCAGCTCTTCATTACCCATATCATCCAGATTCGGCCGGTCGGCGGTCTTACCGTCCTCGGTCTCCCACCAGTCTTCAATCAACTGGTCGGCTCTGAAACGGGTCTTGCAGTTCCGGCAGTCAATCTGAGGATCGTTAAAAGACTCAACGTGGCCCGAAGCTTCCCAAACTCTGGGATTCATCAAGATAGCCGCGTCAATGCCGACGTTATAGGGGCTTTCTTGAATAAACTTCTTCCACCAGGCGGCTTTAATGGCCTGCTTAAGCTCGATACCTAAAGGGCCGTAGTCCCAGCTGTTCGCCAGGCCACCGTAAATATCCGAGCCCGGATAGACAAAGCCCCGGGTTTTGGCCAGGGCAACTAATTTCTCCATAGTCAGGTCATTAGACATAATCGTCATCCTCATCTTCCGAGAAGTCATCGATAGAGCCGTCAATGCTGTCGAGCTCCTCATCGGACACCATCATCTCATCTTCACCCGAGTCGGACGAATCCACATCCACGTCATCTTCGTCCTCATCATCTTCATCCAAGTCCTCGGCATCCTCATCGAGCTGATCATCTAAGTCCTCGTTCAAATCCTCGTCCTTTTCGTCCTCATCCTCTTCTTCATAAGGCATGTAGAACATCTCGTCGGGATTCATGATACGAATCTTGGATACAGGAGGCTGGTTCATCCTCTCTTCTTCAGGGGCGTAGCTGGCCCGCATATCGGCCTTCTCGGCAGCCATGCGCTGGGCTTCTTCTATAGCCAGCTCCACCTCGGGACGCAAGGGAATCTCGGGCTCCAGCTTGCCGGGCAGAGAAACAAAGGTGTCGGCCGCATATTCTTCGCAGGCCAAAGTCAACAAGCTCTGGTTGGGCTTGGTCTCAACCAAAGGTTGGGCCCCGTCTACCAATTGGCGCGTTCTCTTGGCCACGCTGATGGTCAAGGTATAACGGTTATCCGCTCTTTCTAATAATTTTTCCAAAGGTGGGTTTGTAAGCATCTTATCGTATCCTCCTATTTACCCTACTTTAAAGATTAAGGCGTGATGATACATTCTACCGCTTCAATATCATTTGTTCAATACCCGATCGGCGGGCCTGGCGGAGTTTTTCCGCATAAATAATGTGGCGAATCTCCTCAGCCGCTTTTCTTTGGTCTTGATTTATCACAATATAGTCAAACTTAGACGCCATCTCGACTTCGTCTACAGCCTTCAACAGGCGGGAGTTGATGATATCGGACGTTTCTGTCCCCCGCTTTTCCAAGCGCTCTCTTAAGACCGACAAAGAAGGCGGCAATAAGAATATGCTACAGGCCTGTTCATACTTATATAAGATGGCCAAAGACCCCGGCACAGTCACATCCATGATGACATCCTGCCCTTCCGAGACCTTGTCCTCTATGGCTTGGCTGGGCGTTCCGTAGTAGTTTCCCACATAAATATCATGCTCTAAAATGGCATCTTCTTCCAAAAGCTCTTCGAAACGCTCTTTTGTACAGAAGTAGTAGTCCTTACCGTCTACTTCTCCCGGTCTGGGTGACCGGGTCGTCAGGGAAACCGAGTGGGTCAGTCCGGGCATAATCTCCTTAAGCTGCGCAATAACAGTACCCTTACCCACGCCGGAAGGGCCTGAAACGCAAATTAACATACCTCTGGTCTTAAAGCCGGGAACACTTTGTACTAATTGAAGTCCGTCTTCTGAATCCATAAGGCTTCCTCCTCTATTTACTCTGCTGTCGGCGTCTTCTCTTCTTCCGTAGCCCGGTCCAGCTCCTGGTGAATTTTGTCAATCGTCCAGGCCGACAAAACAATGTGGTCGGTATCCATAATCAAAACTGTCTGTGTCTTATGACCGGCCGTGGCATCGATGAGAGCACCCAATTCTTTGGCCTCTTGTACCATACGCTTGATAGGTGCAGCATCCGGTCCCAACATCACGACGATGCGGTTTTCCTGGACCAAGTTGCCGTAGCCTATCTTAATAAATCGAATGTCCGTTGTTGCTTTGTTCATGTAAGTCTATCGCCTCCGCCTATTGGATGCCGTAATCCATGGCATATTGGAGCATATTACGGCCTGCCACAACCGCCGTTTCATTGGAGGTCTCGACATTTTCTATAACAACCGCCACCGCAAAAGGATAATTCGGTTCGGCCAAAAAACCCATCCAAAGCCCCGTTTTCTGGTAACCCTCGACGCTTTCTCTCTCTAAAGTTCCGGACTTGCCGGCTACCTTAACGCCCGGAATGGCGGCATTGTATTGGACACTTTCAGACGATTCCACACCGTGGATCATCAATTGTTCTAAGCGAATGGCCAATTCCGGAGCAAACATCCGCTTCATCGAGGCCTTGTCGGCCTTGTGGACCCGGGTCTCGCGCTGCAAGGGATTCACAATCTTCTCTACAACGTAAGGTTCGGGATAATCGCCGTGACCCGCTACGGCCGAAGCTACCAGGGCCAAATGTAAGGGCGTTTCTTCCGCAATCAAGTTCCCGACAGGCTGGCCTGCGCCCGCCCAGGAAAGAAGCCCGGCATCGTTTTTGCCCGCCGAAATATCATAGCGGGCAGGCCTCACATCCAGCCGGTCCAGGCTGTCAATTTTGTCCAGGCCCAGATTGTTCAAAAACTTGGAGAAATATTCTTCACCCATCTTGTTGGCAAGTTCGCCGAAATACACATTACAAGAAGCCGCAAAAGCTTCATTTAAATCCATAAGGCCGTGGCCCTTGTCCCTGGCTCCGCCCGGATATAAGGGTTCACCGCTACACTCCAGTGTAAAGTCCGGCTGAAAATTAGGGCTGGTCAACCAGGCAGCTGAGGTAAAAACCTTAAAAGTCGAAGCCGGCTGATAAGCGCTGTTGAGAGCCCGGTTAAAGAGGGCCGTATCGGGAATATCTTCATAACGGATAATATTGGACATTTCGGTCGCCGGCGTGGACACACTGGCCAAAATCTCACCGGTCTTATAATTCATTAGTACCAGAGCACCTGCGTCATAGGGCTCCAACTCCTGATAGGCCAGGCTGCTTAGGTCGCCTTGAACCGTCAAGTGTACGTCGTCTCCCTGGAGGCCTCGGCCGGCCAAGTCCAGCAAGAGTTGCTCGGTAATGCCTCTTTTGTTTCCTAAAATTTCTCCCTGGTATTGTGTCTCGATGGTGTTGGACATGTGGTGGGTGTAGTCGCCCACCAACTGGCTGGTTCCCAGCTGGACATAGATATCTTCGGCATACTGCCTTTGTCCGTCTTCGGATTGGGCCAAAATAACACCGTCTTTGGCCACAATAGAACCGGCCTGGGCATAACGGGTCCTTAGCGACGCCTTGTTCTCACCCGCTACTGCCAAAAGCTCCGTCTGACTCTGGTACTGCTGGTAAACCAGGCCCGTTCCCAAACCGATAGTCAGAACCAGAAGAACCACCAAAGCTATTTTTATATTACGAATTAACTGTTTCATTTACGGTTGGCTCCTTCCTCATGGCGTGACGCCAGGCCCAGCAAGATGGCCAGCATGAAGCATTTGGCCAGAAGCGAGCTGCCGCCTTGGGCAATAAAAGGCAAGGTGACGCCGGTCAGGGGGATGAGACCTGTGGTCCCGCCTATCACAACGAAGGCTTCCATAAAGAGTGCTGCACCCAGCCCCAGGGCCAAAGAAGACGAGAAGCCGTCTCTGGCCAAAACCGTGGTTCGGGTCGCCCGAAGCATAATAACAAATAAGAATATAACAAGCGCCAGGCCCATAATAAGGCCGAATTCTTCTAAGAGGACGGTAAAAACCATGTCGGATTCAACCAAGGGGATACCGCCCGGACTGCCGTTACCCAGGCCGCGCCCGAAAATCTCGCCCCGGCCTATGGCCTGGAGACCGTAGACTACCTGACGGTTGGAGTCGTTCACTTCGGTCCAGATGGAAGTCCAGCCTGAAATACGGCTACGGACATGGGGGAAAATCGAGTAGGCCAAGACGCTCATCACGCTGGCAGCTACCAGAATCAGGAAGGTCTTCAGATACTCGGAGGTCATGACCACGAAGACCAGCAAGGTGACCGGCAAGAGAATCATGATTGAACCCAAGTCGGGCAAAAGCAGGTACAAAAGGAAAACGCCCGCTGCCCATCCGGCAAAATAAATCTGAATTCTTAAAGGCGGTTGGTTTTTAAAGAAACTCGCCAGGGTAATAAGGAAGGTAATTTTGGCAAATTCGGTCAGCTGAATAGACTGGCCTCCTATATATATCCATAGATTGGCTCCATGTGTCTCCATGCCTCTACCTAAAATCAGCGTTACTAATAGAAGTAAGGGCGTCAAGATGGCACAAACCAGTGTCATAGACTCCAAAAATCTGGTCTTATAGACGATAAGCGCAATAATCCACAGGAAGAAAAGGCCAATTAAAAGGGCGACAATCTGCGTCCTGTAACCTGAAAAAAGGCGGGCGGCAATGTCTTGGGCTTTCAAAATCTCACCTGCTTCTCGGGCCTCTCGGAAGGCGTAAGAACCCAGTAGGTGGAGCCGAGCCTGGATAGCCAAGCCTATTACCATCATGTGAGAGCAGGTTAAATAAAGGATACGGTCCGCATAAAGTAACATCTTAGGCAGGATTAAGAAATATAGGTCAATTACGGCCACGGCACCCAGGGTCCAAATCAAAAAGTCCTTGCGCACCCCCATCTCTTTAGGAATCATAAAGTACAAGAGGAAGGTGCAAAGGGCCGTGAAGAGATTCATCATGACCCATTCTAAATAAGGTGGGTTAGAGTTTCGACGCACCGCCCGGTAGAAGGCGCGGTCGTCAAAAATCGCTTCTTCGTAGGTTTCGCCCCGGCTCTTGGCTATGGCTCTCTCGTCGACAAAGACAAAATCCGTCCCGCCCAGGCTGATGGTATCGCGGTTCTCCAATTTGCGTTTCCCGTTTAGTTCCTCACCGTTTACCTCGACTTTGGCCGATAAACGCTGGGGCCTGATATACCAATCTCCGTCATAACGGTAAATCTGGGCATGCTTGCGAGAGACGTCCGAGCTGTGAATCCTGATATCGTTGGAAGACCCTCTGCCCAAACTCGTCGTATGATACAAAGGCAGGCTCATGGCCTCGCCTTCTGTCTGATTATTTAATAGGAATATACCCTGAGCCGGTCGTAAGCTGTGCCGCATAGCCCAGGCCAGCTCTCTGATCGCAGAATAGAGCAACTTGGCCGCTACCACGATGACTATGACTGCACTAAGGTAACGAAGAAGATATGATGCTTCAAACACATTCATGCCTGAGTTACCCCTACTTTCCTTGTCTTTCGGACTGAATTCTTATGGATAATCCTAGCAAAGCCAACATACTTTTACAAGATTTTTTGACCAATCCGCCAATAAATCCGGCCAAAGTTTGCAATAGGCTAAAGCACGTGCTATTCTTTCCTGGACTTTGCACCAGTTAGCAAAGCTTTCGTTTTTTACGAGACTTTGCGGTATTTGGAGGTTAAAGAAAGTTATTATGTTTAATATTCCCGAGAAGATTCGCCGTCAATGGCAGAGGCTTTCTCAGTGGACCGAAAATAACACGACTACAATTGCTAAACAAAGTCGCCGGACTTTCGCCGGAGTTTTGGCATTCGGTGTTATTTTTGCCACCTTGCCTTTTATGAATGAGGCAAAGCCTGTGACCGTTGCCACCCAAAGTCCGGAGGAAATATCTGAAGAGTCCAACCAAGAAGCCTCAGATGATGAGCCCCTTAGTTACCAACTCTTCAGCGCCGAAGACTTAGATGTGGTCGATGACATGATGGGAGACCTGAATCGTGGCCAAGAGCCCATGTCCAGAAGCCTGGACCTTGCTCCCTCAGACAATGATCAGACCGTCGAATCCGAAAGAATGAGCTTAGAAAGCTACGGTGGTTCGGAACTTTCTCTAAGGCCCACAACAGAGCCGACTACGGAAGAAACGACCGTAACAACAACCGCAGCACCTACACCGGTCCCTACTACAGCCAAGCCCACTGCGGCTCCGACTACAGAAGCGACCACAACGAAGGCAACAGAAGCCCCCTCGACCGAAGCGACCCAAGCCGAATCAACCGCGGCCGGGTCAAGCGAAGAGACAAGCGCCACAAGTGCAGACCCTACTCCGACACCGGAGCCGGTTGATCCTTCGAAGAGTCCTATGGAAATCAGCTTAAGCAGCTTTATGTGGACAGGAAGACTTTACTGGGGAGGCAAGGAATTCACCTATTATTCCCAGAGCGTCTTGCCCGGTCCAGGTCTGAGAATACCCGGACGTCACGTTAACGAGAACGGTTATGTCTGTGACGGTGACGGTTATATCGTCTTAGCCAGCGATTATTACGCAAAAGGCACGGTTATTTCCACGCCTTTCGGTAATTACGGCAAGGTCTACGACGCTTTCGGCACCGGTCAGCCGTCCCACAGGTTTGACGTCTACATTCGTTAGATAATATAACGCCCTTGCCTTAAGCTATTACGTGCAAAGATCAAAAAACAGTTTTAGGCAAGCCTAGCGTAAAGAAAAATAATGAAAATATTGCTTCTCTCTTCTGAGGGAAGCTTTTTTAATGAGAAAAATTATTTTTAGGCAAAGAAAATGGGGCCTCTTACGTGCCCCACTCTCTCAGGAAAATATTGGATAACTAAATTTGCATTAAGTCCAAATTAAAAAGCTCCAGCGAACCCTGTTGTTATTTACCTATTTCCACTTTAGCTTTCATGACGATTATCTTAAATTTATCCTACCGAATAACATCTACGATTCGAATCATTTATATCCTTCTACAAATAGAGGTCTCAAATTCCGTTCGTTGGCTATAATGCCGGCTATGTTCGTCACATGTTTCCTAATTGTTCAGATCTTGCACTTTCTCTTACTAAATATGGATTCGTACGATCGTAACCGATGCTATAGGGTCTGATTTTCAGCTTCTATGGTTCTCTTTCATTCTACCGGTGCTTTGTCTCAAGTTTTCTTGCTTATCGTTCGATATTAGTTTCTGATATTTAATCTTCGTTTCTTATCTCTACGATTCGCTCACACTGTCGTTTACTAAGCTCGTTCGCTAATATCTAGCACGTAGTAGTTGTCCACAGTTCGTAGCTGTAATCGTCTCCGTTTTTCAATGTACGGTGCTAAGCGTCTAGGTGTAACTGTCTTGGTATTCCCTGGAGCTTGTCTGTAGTATGGGCCCTTATAGGCTTTTTGTCAATAGCCAAGAGCTAAACTTAGATTCATTCGTGCTCTTGCACAAATTTTACTAAGCTTAGCTCAACACAATACCCATAGTTCGGTCTATTCATAAATACGAAAAGATTCAATGTGACGCGTGGGGCGGAAATTCAGGTAGAGGTCTCGGAAAATACCGGACATTCTGAACTTATCCTGGTCTTCTAAATACGTACCGAAAGACCACTTGACGACCACAAAAAGCAGCTCATTTATTCCCGGCTTGAGCTTAGACGTTAGGTCAACGATGTGGCTTGCATGGGAAAGCAGGGAGAAGGCACTTCCAAACGATCGGCCAAAGTTTCATCGCCTGTTTGCATCCTTTCCAAGTGGTTCATGGCATCTTCGTAGGAGGGGAATAATTGGAAGTCCCAGATGCCGTTTAAGAGCCGGACTCTGGAAGACTTCGACCAGTGGTCCATGGACCAGGCTTCATCCGGACTGTGCGGAATATAGTAGTTCCGAGGGGCTTTTAGGCTCTCGTGTAAAAGTTTCGAATCCTCATGCTTTTGTACATATAACGCTCCTCATTATTGTTCATCTAATGTTATGGCCGTAAAGGTGCTATTCCTTTTTAGCCGTCAAATCATACTGGGCTCTTTCTGCATTAATTTCTTCAATGCTCTTTTCGTGCAGACGTGCCGCTCCCCTGTAATTCTCACGGGTAGGAATAAGATGTCCCGAGGCCAAACGTGCTTTGGCCAATTCAATTTCTTCTTTATACTGCGGCAACCACTCGGCTTGGGCCACCAGCATTTCATCGACCATCTGCCAAACTTCGGGAGGGTTACAAACCGCTCCGGTCAAAGGATCCATCAAGGCAGCCTGCTTTAAGATGGTGGCATCCCCCTTCACAGCTGCTTCAACGGCCAACTTCTGAACCCAGATGGACTGCGAGCATACGGCCGCACAGCCTAAGGGAAGGTCTCCGATTTTCGGAACGGAGATGCCGTTGCCGTCCACATAGCAAGGGACTTCCACCACAGACTCCGCCGGAAGATTGGTGATACAACCTTCGTTCATAACATTGAAGTGGCCGCGATACATTTTTCCGGTCTCCAGTGATTCGATGATATAAGACCCATGTTCCAAACTGCGCGCACTGCCGTCGTACTTTTTGGGCGGTTCTTCCAGGAGTTTAGGAAATTCCTGGAAGAACCAGTGTCGACCTTCTCGTGTCACACGAAGATAACCGCCGGTTTCACCCAGAATCCAGGAATCTAAGCTTATCCAGCCCTTAATTTCATCCGGTCTTTTTCTGTACCAGGCCAAATATTCGGACAGGTGGCCGTTGGACTCGGTTGAGTAGTAGCCGAATCGGCGTAGCATATCGATACGCACCTTTTCTTCTTCCTTATATTTAGGATGATTTTCGTACTTTTCGAGTAATTGATCTTTTAGTTCTTGGCCATTGTGTTTAATCGAGATATACCAGGTCTGGTGATTGATTCCGGCACAGATGATATCCAGTTCGTCGCGCGGAATGCCAAGGACTTCCGCAATCTGGAATTCCCCGTGAATTTCACCGTGGCACAGGCCGATGGTGGGAACTTTGCCGTACTTATTGCAGGCCCAGGTGGCCATGGCATTGGGGTTGGAATAATTCAGCATAAGGGCATCGGGTGCTGCCACTTCTCTGATGTCTTTACAGAAGTCCAAAAGCTCGGCAATGACACGCTGACCGTACATAATGCCGCCTATGCAAAGCGTATCGCCGACGCACTGGTCTACTCCGTATTTCAAGGGAATATCGATATCCATCTCAAAGGCTTCCAAGCCGCCGATTCGGACGCAGTTGACAATATAGTTGGCATCCTTAAAGGCTTCTCGCCTATCCAGGGTAGGCTGGATCTTGATGGGGATTTGGTTATAGTCCAAATCTCTTTGGCAAATCTGCGTCACCTTCTCCAGGTTAAAGGGGTTGATGTCACAGAATGCAATCTCCGCATCCCTTAAGGCCTCTACCGACATCAAGTCGGTAAAAAGTGTTCTGGTAAAAATCAAACTTCCGGCACCGATAAAAGCAATTTTCATATACTCCTCCGCTTTTATTTTTTATTTTTATAATAATATTGACTCTTCTGAGGGAGACTGAGGTGCAATTTGGAGAATGCAGCTTCAGTATCCTCTTTAAACAAAACAGTTGTATCAAGCGCTTGATGCGTTCTTATTGTGAAGGTATCGAGGCAGCCGTTTTTCCATTCGACATCGACTTCGGCATTGCCCACGATTTTGATACCGGTCAGTTTTCCGTCCGCCCATGCTTTAGGTAAAGCCGGCAGGAGAACCACCCTATCCGGGTTGGACTGGACCAGCATCTCCACAACGGCTGCAGCAAAGCCGAAATTACCGTCAATTTGGAAAGGAGGATGCGTTCCGAAACCGTTGGGTAAGACCGAATTTATGATGAATTTCCTTATATTAAGAAAACAAGCTTCCGCATCCCACAACCGGGCGTACATATTGATTATCCAGGCCATACTCCAACCGGTGTGGCCTCCGCCATTTTTCAATCGTCTTTCCAGTGTTACTTTGGCCGCTTCCGCTAAGTCGGGCGTTTGGTCCCGGCTAATTCGATCCGAAGGATACAAGGCAAATAAATGTGAAATATGCCTGTGACCGGGCTCCACTTCTTCATAGTCTTCCAGCCACTCCATAATTTGGCCGTGCTTTCCGATTCGAATAGGCGGTAATTTTGCCCGTAGATCGCGGTAGACGGTGAGCTTTTCTTCCGGGATATGCAAGATTTCCCCGGCCTCAATACAAGCAGAAAACAAATCCAATAAGATTTCATTATCCATACTAGGGCCTGCACAGACTCTGCCCTCTGTCCCGTCCTCCAGCCTATAGGTATTCTCAGGTGAGACCGACGGACAGGTTAGAAGGTAGTCGCCGTAAGGAATAAGAAAGTCCTCAAAGAACAAAGCCGCTTCTTCCAAGACGTAATAATATTTTTTTAAGAAGCCTATATCTTGGGTATATAGGTAGTGTTGCCAAATATGTAAGCTTAACCATGCCCCGCCCATGACCCAATAGCTAGCCGGAATATAGATATCTTGCGGGGCCGTATCCGCCCAGATGTCCGTATTATGATGCGCCACAAAGCCCCTGCACTTATACATCCGCTCCGCAGTTGAGCGACCGTTTAGGACCATGCGTTCCAATAAATCAAAGAGCGGCAATTGACACTCGGCCAAATTAGACGGTAAGGACGGCCAATAATTCATCTCCGGCTGCCTTAAGAGCCGAGGTCTGAACAACCATAGCGGTATAAGTTTTGGGCTCCGGTAAAATCGGTAAGCTTTCACCCTTGGCCACCACGCCTTCACCTGTGTTACCGCCCTTATCGGATGCGTCCTGAGACTGACTTTGGCTTACGTCGTTTGTACCGCCGCTAGGCTTCGTGTCGCCGCCCTTACCGCAGGCAACAAGAGACGTGAATAAGCCGACCGATTATGTAAGCGCTAACATTTTAGTCCACACATTACGATGCTTCCTCTTATTACTCCTACTTATTCCTTTGTTGAGTGCAAAATATCCAAAAGAATATAATTTCATCGTAATATTAGGGGATAAATCACAAATTTGAAAGATAAAAATAGGATTATAAGACAAGAGTACCGGTGTTTTAAGAAGCCTCCGTCTTATAATCCTAATAGAAATACACTCAATATTTCTTACTCTACGATAACGACACCATCGTCTTCCACCGTAATTTGCATACCGCTTTGGACATAATCCAGAAAGTCTTGGCCCAAATCATCAATGGTCGGCATATCCTGATCGGTCCAGATATCGACCAGCAAAACCCCTGCCGCGGCCAAAGAGTCAATCTTTTCGGCAAAGAGCATGCAAGCCGGCTGCCTGCCGTAAGCCGCTGCCGTATAGAGAATCATGCCGCCCGTGGTAGACCCTATGGTCTGAGGCAGACACAAAGCCACACCCGCCATGGGTTTTTTATAAATATCCGGGTTATTCTGGTCACTACAAGTGGCCTTTTTATCATGCACTAAAAAACTTTTCTGATAGCTGGCCAGGGTATTTAAACCTTGCTTGGAAACAAGGGCTTGGGCCTTGGCCCTTCCCGGTGCTACGACTCTGCCTTGAAATTTACGCATGCTGACCTCCTGTAATTTGCTCTAAAATTGCCTTATCTTCATAGAATCTGGCCGTTGAATAGGTCCTGAGCTTATTGGAATTGGTAATCACCGGATCTTTGGCCGTCAAAGGATTATTCATATACATTAAGGGGCAAATATAACTCACCACGATGCCCAGCTCTTTGGCCAGGTTTGCTTCCGGCGTCTTTTGGAATTCTTCCAGGACACCCGGCGCAGAGGTAATAACCGTAGGAATTTGCACCTTGCTGTTGCCCTTTTCTTTGAGGCCTTCATCGATTTTGTGAACCCAGTCTTTCATCTCGGCCAAAGACGCATGAGGACAGCCGACAAAGCAGAGTTTGGGCTTGGCGGTCTTGTCTTTCCACATAACCGGGTAGGAATCGACCACCCGCTTTAATTCGGCATCATCGATGATATAGGTTTTGGCATCGGGCAGAATCAAAGACTCGCCTTGGGCTTTGGCCTCGGGCGTCAGATTATCGATATGGTAAAGCCCTACCGCACCGTTCGAAGCAGTCGCGGCACCGAAGTTTTTCAAGTAGGTCTTATTCTCGTCATTGAGTTCACTACCCAGGAATTTATCCAGGCCGAAGACATAGGGCACGTCTTCCATAACTTTCATTCCGATGGCACTGCCCAGAACTTGTGCGTTGGGAAGCTCCTTACAGCGGACCTCCACACGCCAGCTGGCCTTACGGCCCTCATCCGTTAAAAGACCGAAATGCGGTACCATGCCCAGAATAGAACCGAAAAGTTCGATAATACCGGAGTTTCTATTACACCGAGCACCTAAAACCGAATTAGCGTAAACCACAGCCGAGGATTCCGCCCAGGATAAGACATCGCCTTCTTTCGGAATATTGCCGACCTCATCGAAGTAGCAGGCACAAGTAGAGGCTTTCTTATCCAAGAGGCCGATTTTTTCCAATTGCGCCTCGTAGTCTTCCTGCTTGGAGTACATGAATTTCTTGAAAACTAAATTCTGCAAGAAGTTTTTCGGGACATTGTCATCCAGAGGCCTGGGATCAATAGAAAATTTTTGATCCGCCATGATACCGGCTTCGATAAGTTCATCCATCAAGTCGTAAACCGGAGAGATCACGTTAAGGCCGAAACTGGTAACCAGGTGGCCGTAAGCACTCGTAACCGGCACCATCTTATCGGCACCGAACAAAGTGCCGTAGCGCACCAAGGTCTCCATGATTTTTGCCTTGGTCTCTACTTCTTGCCCCTTATAGAGGGCTTCTTGTTCTTTGGTTAAATGCATAGCCTGCCTCCTAAATCTTCATAGCCGTTTCGTAAGCTTCCCAAACTACGGTCATAATATTTCCGACCTTTTGGCAATCACCGACCATGTATTGGTTCTTAACCTTTGTAATGGGGGGAACGGGCCTGTAGCCGACCGCCGAGATGACCGAGTCACAAGCTTCTCTGTGTTCCTTGCCGTCTTTGTCCTTATAGACCACAGCACCGTCTTCAACTTTGGCCAAAGTGCTCTCTAAGTATACCGGCACCTCTTGCCATTGGAACCAGTGACGCAGGTAGGAACTGTTGGCCAAACAGACACCCTTCTGCTTAACCAGATCGTCTTGCATCTCGATAATGAAGGGTTTCTTGCCATGTAAAGCCAGTTCATAGGCAATCTCGCAGCCGGTTAAGCTGCCTCCTATAACCGCAACCTTGTCACCTACGGGAGCACCGTTGAGGAAATCGGTGGCTTCAATGGTTTTATCAAATCCGGGTACATTCTTGAGGAAAACAGGCTTGGCTCCGGTGGCCCAAATAACCGGATCGTCGCCGAAGTCTTGGCCGGGCTTAATTTCCGTATTGTAATGGACCTTGATGTCCAGTTTGGCCAACTGATGGCGATACCAGTCCAAGAGATTCAGCATGGGCTTCTTGTAAGATTCGGCACCGCCCGGTATGACCACACCGCCTAAGATGTCGGACTTTTCATAAATAACGGGTTCATGGCCTCTTAATTTCAAAACTCTGGCCGCTTCCATCCCTCCGACACCTCCGCCAATGATATGGACCGTCTTAGGATTGGAGGTCTTCTCAATATAGTGCTTATCCCACTGCATCATCTCCGCGTTTACTGCACAGCGACTTAAGTTCAAGCTGTCGTGGAGGTCTTGCATATTGGGGGCGCCCTTATAACTACTCATGTTGAAGCAAGCATTGTGGCAGAGTATACATGGACGGATCTCCTCTTCTCTACCTTCCTTAAGCTTCGTCACCCATTCCGGATCGGCCAAAAATTGCCTGGCAAAACCGACACCGTCAAGCTTGCCTTGGGCGATGGATTCTGCTCCTGTGTAAGGGTCCATACGGCCGGCCGCCACCACAGGGATGTCTACAAAGTTTTTAATATGTTCCACATATTTTAAGTTGCAGTTCTGCGGCATATAAATCGGCGGATGAGCCCAGTACCAGGCATCGTAGGTACCATTGTCGCAGTTCAGCATGTCGTAGCCGGCATCTTGCAGGTACTTAGCTGCGCGTTCGGATTCTTCCATATCACGACCGACTTCTTCAAACGCTTCGCCGGGTAAAGCGCCTTGGCGGAAGCCCTTGGTCTTGGACACCACGCTATAGCGGAGTGAAACCGGAAAGTCATCACCGCAAGCTTTCTTAATAGCTTGGACAATTTCCACGGCGAAACGATAACGATTTTCAAAACTGCCACCGTATGCATCTTGCCGCTTATTAACATAAGGCAGGGTAAATTGATCCAAAAGATAACCCTCATGGACCGCATGGATTTCGACACCGTCCACACCGGCCTCTTTTAATAATTTAGCCGATTGGGCAAAGGCATCCACCATTTCCTCGATTTCAGGGATAGTCATAGCGCGGGAAGGGACCTTATCGGACCAGCGGTTAGGTGAGGGGCTGGCTGAAGCCGTAATCTTATCCAAGTTCATCACCGGTTTAGACAAGAAACGTAAAACCGGGTTTGTATAAAGCGTTTCCATTAAGGGCGTAATGGTAAAAGAACGGCCAAATCCTGCGGTTAACTGAACAAATAGTTTAGCCCCGGTCTTGTGAAATTCCGGCAGCCATTGGGCCAAGTCTTCATACATCTTCTTATTTTTATATAACCACTGGCCGAACATAGGGTTATAAACCGGCTGACAACCGGGCAATAAAAGACCCACATTATTTTCTGCCACCGTCTGAATGAAGCGTGCGCCCACTTCATCGAAGTGATTTTTCTCCATCCAGCCCAAAAGGTTGGTTCCACCCATAGATGTCAAAACAATGCGGTTCTTAATCTCGCAATTCTTGATTTTCCAGGGGGTAAAAAGTGCATCCAGCTTGGATTTTTCTCTTTGGTCTTGTCTTTCCAGTGTTTGTTGCCGGTCCATAAAATCTTTTCCTTTCTGATGATGATAATCCAAATTGTTTTCTTTTCTAAGCGTATAAAACTTGCAAGGCGAAAGCAAGAGAATTTTAGTCATTAGCCTCAGATATTAATTGCACGTTAAACTGAAATTCATCTGTCCAATGTTTCTTGGTTTCCTCAAGCAGCTGCTTG
>CAYFQG010000022.1:0-3260 GCA_964345295.1 uncultured Oscillospiraceae bacterium
GAGGAATCTTACTGCCGTCCGCTGCCACAATATCTTCTCCGGCATAAAGGCCGAAGCAAACGTCACGAATATCCACTTTTTCAGTGAAGTGAAAGTCTTCTTCCAAAGCTTTTTTCAAACTTAGAGAGATTTCCTGTAATTGATTAGATGCGCTAAGCCCTACGGATGTTATAGAGATTTCTTGGCCGGCATAGGTCAAAGAAATAGGATGTGCTTCTTTATCTAAAACATAGCCTTGGGGTGCTTCCTTTTCTACTAGCAAATACTTACCCAGATATAAGGGCTGGCTTTGGCCTTGGCCTGTCTCGTCCGTTCTAATCGTGTCAACTAACGTATCCTTGGCATAGCGCACGGTTCCGTCCGGTGTTTTAACATCCTCCGACGCATAAATTTCGTAAAGGGCACCTTTAAGACCTTGCTCTTGAAAGATGGGCCTGAAAAGACCTTCTGATTCTTCTACCGTCGCAAAAGTTTGACCTGTCTTCAATATTTGAATGTGACCCTTTTGAGCCTTATTCTCTTTCTTAATTTCAATATAAATATTTTGCTCACCGTCACGCGAAGTATTTTCAGGTGTCACGTCAAAGAAAACAGGCTCCGTATCCAAAACATAATCTGTGGGCGCCTTAACTTCTACCAAACTATAATTTGTGCCATAGGGTAAGGCTTTAGGCAAAGTAAGCGTACCGGATTCGTCTGTATAGAAAGTGTCCAAAACTTGCGGGCTAGGATAATTGATTTTTTGAACGACCCTTTCTCCCGATGGATCATAGATTTCAAAACCTGCTCCCGACAAAGGAATAAGCTGACCGGTTTCTCCGTCAACTTTTACAATCTTAAGATACGCCTCAAAGTTACTATTATTTATAATAAAACTATGTCTTTGGCCGTCTTCGGAAATCGTCACGTCAAATGGTGCCATTAGTTCTCTGCCGGGCCAACTTTGAGTCTGCTTAACGATGTAGGTTCCGTAAGGTAGGTTCTTACTTTTGGCGTAACCTCTTTCGTCGGCCAGAAGAAGATCTCGTTCAGTCTCTTTGGCCTTATCGTAAGATTCGGCTTTTTTTAGAAAGACTTCAAAACTCGCTCCCGTTTCCGGCGTTTCAATTTGTGTAGACCCATCATCGGTGTGCTTAATGATTTCAATGAAACCTTTTTGGACCTCTTCTTTAACCTTCAATTCAATAGTGTTTAGTTCCAGCTTAAAATTTTTCGCGTCGGCCGGTATGGGATAAACTGTTTCATCCAAAAGATAGCCCGGGCCGGGCTCAATCTCTTTCAACGTATAGGACGGACCTGTTTTATAGGTCTTGGTTTCAAATCTGCCGTCCTTATCCGTAGTATAGCGGTCCAAGAGTTTGCCGTCTTGGTAGATGCCGTAAACCGCTCCTTCTAAAGTTGCATCGCCTTGGGCTGTCCCTGTTTTCTTGTCTTCTTTTTGCACCTGGGCTTTCCAGGTCTTCGCTTTATTGTCCATCTGAGCAGTCGAGGTTTGACCCGGATTTACCTGAATATTTAAAGGCGTACTGTCCAGGACAAAGTGCTCATCTGTTGCCGTTTCGGTAACGGTATAACTGCCTTCAGGTAAATCTTCAAGCAGGGCCTTACCATTTGAGGTCTTGAAGCTGTTAGACCCGTCATCCGAGGCCTTATAATGCCCTTCTTCCAGTTTTTCTAAGCCGACCGGCTGACCGTCTTTGGTTAGAGCAAAAGTTGCGCCGTCAAAGTCTTTTCCTTCGGCCGTTTTGGTAAATTCAATGGCACCGTTTTTAATCATAATGACATTAAGGCCAAAGTTAATCACATCGGGGTCAGAAGCTTCCAGCAAACGTTGATCATCAATGGGGATGATATAGATAAGCGATGCGTCTGTGGGGCTTTTTCTATCCCATTTTACAAAACTCAAGCTGCCGTCTTCGGAATCCTTCGTAGCAGTAAGAATTAACGTATCATCGAGCACTTGAACCTCTAAATTTGTCGAGTTTTCTACCTGGCTCATCTTCCCTATAACATTATTCTGATCCGTTAAAGTCACCCTTTGGCCGACTTCTATAGTTAGGGTGTTGGTTGACGAATCGTAGCCCTCTCCGCTGAAGTCGGGCCTAAGGCCGTGGATTTCTACCAAATCCCTAATTTCACTTATTCTGGCGCTCACAGTGCTGCTAATACCTTCTATCTTGCAATTCGTAAGGGCTTGCCAGACCAAAAGCTGGGTCGCCGCATAATCGACTTCCGTCTTCTGAGAATTGTTCCAGCCGTGATAAATCACCATCTTAGCCTTATCCAAAAGTGCAGCGGTAAGCGTGATATCCGAATGAAAGGTCCAGTCTAACTCTTTGGAGTAACCTCTTAAAATGCTTCCCACGGCACTTTGGGCTTTATAAGTATTGTTCCCGAAGGTCGAAATGGCAGGTTCGGCACAAAAAGCGGCCGCTCCGTTACTTTCTTTAATAAACATTGGCATGGAATAGCCTATATAGGGTGCATCGTTAGCAAATAACAAAGTGTAGCCGTAGGGTATGGATGTTTTAACAATATAAGCTTCATCTTCCGAAGCGCTCGTTGGGATTGGAGTGGAAAAAAAGATGGATAAAAAAATGGACAGTAGCATCCCGAGGGCTATTCCATTCCACTTTCTATTTCTGTTTTGTGTCTCTTTCATAGTTTTCATTCCTTCCTAATATGAGAAAAGCTCGTAGTTGTACGAGCTCTTCTCAGAAAAATATTTCGTTTTATGGATAATCTAATTATCGAGTTTGTAGAACTCAACAGTCCAAATGCCGCAGTGGTCTAACCACTCGGCTGTTGTATAGCGTCTGGCTCCGTCATAGCCATACCATTGGCTTTTGGGGTCAAACATAAGAGGCAATTGTTCATTTACGTAATCAATCGCCATCTGTTCCGCCTGATCCTTACCATAAATGCCAATCTCCCAATACATGCCAGAATTTCCTATATAGGGTGACCAATCTATACTTCTCGATGTGGTCTCCGGAGGTGCCGGACTTGGGGCCGGCGTTGGTTCAGGTGTAGGTGATGCAATCGGAGAAGGTGTAGGGCTTGGCTTAGGCACCGGGGGCTTGGGACTTGGCTCATGGCTTTGCACCGCCTGAGATGTGGGTATTAGCTCTTCTTCACTATCCGGATTAGTAAGCGGGGGCAGCGAAGGTCTGCTGTCTGGCTTTGTAGGCCGTTTTTCTGATTTTTCAGGGTTTGCTTTTGTTTCCGTTGTTTTTTCAGAAGCTACGGTCGTGCCGGAT
>CAYFQG010000022.1:3360-9411 GCA_964345295.1 uncultured Oscillospiraceae bacterium
TCGTGCCGGATAAGGCTGCTTCACTAGCCGCTTGACTTGTTTGGCTTTCTTTACGGGATAGCTTAAAACTTGTTCGATGGCTTGATTTTCTCAAACTTAAGCCGGACTCTAAGGCCGACTCAGCGGAGGACATATTTATGGTTCTGGAAACATAAGAATCACGGGTGAAATACAAAATACTCATTAAAACAATTAAAAGCAGGACCGGGGCCAGAAACCACGGTTTCTTCTTCATATCGGCTCCTTTCTAATATTCATTCTAAGTCTGAGTTTTGCCCGAATCTTCTCTCCTCTTAGCACGACATGAAGATTCCAAAGCAAAGGAAAGGCATCATCTCCTCGAACCACTCTCTTGTTATGCCTTCCCTGATATAGATAGTTATCAAAGTGCCGGGGCCTCGACAGCTCAAGCTTAGTTAAGACTTCACCGGAGCCACTATTCCGGGCCTGATCTCATAGTACAAAATTCTTTCGAAAGATAAAATGTCACATGCTTAAGCGGCCCAAAGCGCAATTTGAAAATTGTCCACAAAACTTCGCCTATAGCCAATGGTAAAAGCCTTAGGGTCCGAGTAAACTAAAAAAGCCGGACAAAGGAGGCGGATATGGAAGAAAAAAGCGGACTTAGCATTGATATCAGGAAGGAAAACGGTATTTACACCTACTCTGTCTTCTACGGTCTCGAGGAAGAAGAAAGCTTATTTAAAGTCGAGACTACTAGTCCGGCCAGGAATCTTTTGGATATTCTGAACTTCATCGATATGTTTTCGGCAGGCCGGGACTTCTTCGCATCGGCCGAGAAACATCTGGGTCGGACCGAAATGCTTTTGTTGTTTTGTCTTTATGTAAGCGAGGAAGCAGGCCGGGAAGACTATGGCGTTGACGATTTTGCTGCTTTTATTAAAAGATTGACAACGCCTCTCTTAGAGGAGGTTAAGAGAGCCTACTCGGGACAAATTAGGCAGAGAAGCTTTAACATATGCCTCATGGCCCAAAGCAATAAAGAATCTGCCGGCTTCAGTGGTCTTAGAAGCCAAGGTATGAAGGGCTTTTTCGAAAATATGATGTTTCTGCTTTACTTAGAAAAGAATCGGTTGCACCAATGTCAGGAGTGCGGCCGATTTTTTATTCGAAAGAAATTTCAAGGCGGGGCACTTTGTTATTATCAAGATACGGACGGTTATACCTGCATTGAAAAGAGATCCAGGCGCAATGTTTTGGCCCGTAAAAAAGCCCATCCTATTTTAGAAGAGTATCGCAGACGTTATAAGAAAAACTACATGCGTGTTGACCGCATGATTCAACGGGATAAGTTAAACATTCTCCCGGCCCAATACCCGCCTTTTCGAGCCTGGCAAGAAAAAGCCGGTGCATACCGAAGATCCTACATAAAAGGTCAAATAGACGATAGAGCTTTTACAAGAGCTTTAGATTCCCTCCAAGATTTAGATTGCTAGGTTAAGCCTGTGTTTTGGCCTTACCTTCTTCCGAAGTCACTTGCTTGTACCAGCCCAGAAGGCGCAATTCGGTACTCTCATGCTGGAGCTGGTAGAGGACATTCAAAATGGTCTCGTCACCGAAATTGGCTTCGCAATCGATGTAGAAATAATATTCCCAGGGATTTCGGGGAATGGGAATAGACTGGATTTTGGTCATGTTGATACCGTGGTCGGCAAAAAGATCCATGACCTGGACCAAACTTCCGGCGCTATGGGGTAAGCGGACCAGTAAAGACAAAGTGTCTGCCTCTTTGTCGACTTGGAGATGGCGACGCACCACCACAAAACGGGTCTCGTTTTGGTTGGCATCGGAAAAATTTTCTTCCAAGATGGTGAGCCCGTATGCCTCGGCTGCATCGGACGTTGCAATAGCGGCCATGGTTCCGTCTCCTTCGGCCACATCCTGGGCCGCAAAAGCCGTATTGAGGGACTCCACCACCTCCCAGTTATGGTCTTTAATAAAGGAGCTGCACTGGGCCAAGGCCTGCTTGTGGGAGCTTACGGTCTTAATATCGCTGAGTTTGGTGCCGGGCTTGACCAAAAGACAGTGCTTGACGGTCATGTTGAGAGACCGGGTAATATAAAGATTGGTAGTTTGTAAGAGCTGGTAGACATCGTCGACGGTGCCCGCCGTAGAGTTTTCCAGAGGCAGAACCGCCGCATCGACCCGGCCTCTTACGACCGATAACATGGCCTCTCCAAAGGTCCGGTGAGGATAGTAGGCCCTACCCGGGAAAAGAATAGTGGCGGCTTTGGCCGAGTAAGAATAGGCATTGCCCTGGGTTGCCACTAACTGGACCGGATATTGCAAATCTTTTTGTCGGGTTAACATGGTCCCGATTTCCCAATCCATGCTGTCCGGCCTGGCCAAGGCATATTGTCTGGACCTGGACACCCGCATGAGGGTTCGGAGCACAGAGGCACCGTATTCTTTGATATTGGGGTCCTCGGACGCCTGAGCCAAGCGGATTTTTCTCTCTTCCGTTTCCGGATTATAGATGCTGCTGATGGTCTCCTTCTTGACCTGATACACCTCTCGAGCCAAATCCATCCGGCGGGAAAAGAGTTCCAGCACTTGGTCATCAATGGCTTGAATAGATTGTCTTAATTGGTCCAGGTTCTTGTCATTTTCTTGGCTCATAACATCCTCCTAAGCTTGAGGCGCACTTACGCTGTCTTCACTTAAATAGTGTAATAGTTTCTCGGTCCCCACACGATAACTCTTGAGGCCCAGGCCGCCCACCCAGTCTCGGCAAGCCGGCCTTATCACTGAAATTTTGCGAAATTCCTCGCGGTTTTCGATGTCTGAAATATGGATTTCTATGATAGGTCCGTGAAAAAGTTTGAGGCAGTCCAAGAGGGCGTACGAGTAGTGCGTGAAGGCACCGGCATTAATGAGTATCCCCGCTGCCCGGTCCAAGTTTTCCTGAATAAAGTCCAAGAGGTCACCCTCGTGATTAGACTGGTAGGAAACGAGGTCGTAACCGGTCCCTTGCAAGGCATCCGCTACCTCCGCCTCCACGTCCTGCAAGGTAAAACTTCCGTAGTGTTCCTTCTCCCGCCGTCCCAAACAATTTAAATTCGGCCCGTTGATAAGAAGAATCGTACCTTGAGATTCAGACTGACTAGGTCTTAAGTTTTCCATCTTACTTCTCTCCCATCCCTTGCAGGCCTCGTGCCTGAATAAGTTGGTCCAAGAGCACCAGAGAGGTCGCCGCTTCTACCACCGGCACCGCCCGGGGTACGATGCAAGGATCGTGGCGGCCCTTGATGACCAAATCGGTATCTTCTCCTTTGGCCAAATCGACCGACGCCTGAGCCTGCGAAATCGAGGCCGTCGGTTTAATGCCAACCTGAAAAACAATGGGCATACCGTTGGAAATTCCACCATCGATACCCCCGCCGTTATTGGTCTTAAACCGCACCTTATCACCGTCATAATAAGGCTCGTCGTTATTTTCCGAACCCCTGGCAGCCGTCATATCGAAGCCTCGGCCAAAGGACACGGCCTTGACCGCGGGCACGGAAAAGAGCATAGATGAAAGTTCGCCCTCCAAGCTCCCGAAAATGGGGTTGCCGATACCTGCGGGAAAGCCCCAGGCTACCAGCTCGACGATGCCGCCCACCGAATCCAAATCTTTTTTGGCCTCGAGGACCAGGTCAATCATCTTTTGGCCCTGGTCGTCATCCAGGACCGGGAAAGTCTTGTCTTTTATTTGGGCCAAAGCCTCTACCGGAGGCCCGGCCAAATCAATAGCCCGGTCTTCTATACCGGCCAAGCTCTTAATATGTGCGGCCAAATAAACACCTTGGGCTTCCAAAATTTGCCTTGCCAGACCGCCGGCAAAGCATAAGGGCGCAGTCAGTCGACCGGAAAAATGCCCTCCGCCCCTGGGATCGTTGGCCCCCTTATAGCGCAGGCGACCGGTATAATCCGCATGGCTGGGTCTGGGGACATCCTGCAGATTCTGATAGTCCCTGCTCAGCGTATCATGGTTTAAAATCACGGCCGTCAAAGGCGTCCCGGTTGTCTTGCCCTTATAAAGACCCGACAAAATCTTAGGCAGGTCCGACTCAGCTCGGGCGGTAGACCAGGGGGTTTGCCCCGGTGCCCGCCTTTTCATAAACGCTCTTAACCGGGCCAGGTCCACTTCGAAACCCGAAGGAAGTCCGTCTATAACCACACCGATGCCTTCACCGTGTGATTCACCGAAAAGGCTGATTGTTAAAGCCTTACCCCACATGGAACTCATAGGTCACCTCCTAAGCGCCTGACCTCGCGATAAAAAGCGGGATAGGACTTTTTAATGGCCGAAGCTCCTTCCATGGTCGAAGGACCGTCGGCTACCAGGGCCGCCATGGTTCCGGCCATAGCCAGGCGGTGGTCGCCGTAGCTTGTCAGAGCCGCCCCGCGGAATTTGGCCACACCCTTAATACCTAAATAATCTTCGCCCATCTTGGTCTCCACCCCCAGGCGTTCCAGCATATCCTGAGTAGCGGCCAAGCGGTCGGACTCTTTTATGCGGAGTCTTCCGGCATCGACCAAATAGGTCCACTTGCCCTCCCCCGCCATAGCGGACGCCACACCCAGGGCCGGGAAAAGATCCGGACACTGGGACACATTAATGGCGATATCTTCCGAGCTCTCCAAGACCTGGCGGTTTTCTAAAATCTGCAAACAAGAAGCAAAAACCTTATCGCCTTGGAGGCTGGTATAGTCCATGCCTTGGACATCCACATCTTGGCCCAGGAAACGGGCCAAATACCAGAATGCGGACTGGGAAAAATCGCGTTCGATGGAGACCTTTTCAGCCGGCATCTTAAAACCCCCGACCGGCCTTATCCGATAGGTCAGAAGGCCGTCCTCATCTTCTTCCACCTGAATATCCTGGCCGAATTTTTTCAAAACGTCCAAGGTCAAATCCACATAAGGAGCCGATTCCAGCACGGTCGTCAGCGATAGAGCCGAAGCTTTGTCCAACAAACAAAGGGCGTAGAGCATGCCGGTAATGTATTGAGAGCTTACGTCTCCGGCCATCTCAAAATGCCCCGCCCGGAGACTTCCTGTAACCTCCAAGGGTAAGTAGAGCCCCTCTTCTTCCGGGAAGGCCAACTTTGGCCCGTGTCCGGTCAAGGTCCGGTCATATTGGTCCAAAGGCCTCACCGGCAAGCGCCCCTGACCTTCAAAACGCACATCCAAGCCCAAAGCCGCCACAATAGGAATCAGGAAGCGGATGGTCGATCCGGACTCGCCGCAGTCTATCGTGATAGGTTCTTTAGAACTTGCCGCTTGCAAGATCTGTCGGAAGGCCTCAGTTGTTTTTCTTATATCGTCGGACATGGCTTCCCTGTAATTCGAGATAAAAGTCGTGAAATCTTGGGCATCTTCGGAATTCTTTGCCCCGCTTAATTGGGCCAAAGCCACCGCCATCAAGAGCCGGTGGCCCATGGATTTGGACGGGGGCGGGTAAAGAACACCCTTAAGACCACTCGGGCGGATTTCAATACTTGTAGCGGCATCATCCACACCGATACAAAAGCCGTCCAATTGTTTTAATAAATCCTCCAACTCGGCAAAGCTCAACATATGTAGGACCGGCCGGCCGGCCTTTTCTAAGAGGACATAGGAAATGCCCCGGCCTGTTTTCTTTTTATCTTGGGCCATGGCTTTAAGAAGCGGCTCCGGCTTTACATCCGTATAGGTCGGAAGATTCCAATTTTGCAATAGACAAATCAGGTCCGGCATGAGATTCGAGGGTGTCAGGCCTAAGATTTCGCCTATTCTGACCGCCCCCAGAAGACCAATGCCGACAGCTTCACCGTGCGTATAACGGCCGTAGCCGGTCGCTTTCTCGATGGCGTGTCCCAGAGTGTGGCCTAAGTTCAGGACTGCCCGACTGCCCCTGTCCAAAGTGTCTTCGGAAACGATGCGGGCTTTGGCCTCAATACAGGCCTGAATAAGGTCTAAATTAGGCAAGGTCCCGGACATATCCCGAATCATAGATAAGAGGGGTTCGCCTTCCAAAAGGCCGTACTTAATAATTTCGGCCAT
>CAYFQG010000022.1:9421-22631 GCA_964345295.1 uncultured Oscillospiraceae bacterium
CATGCCCGTGCTGACCTCACGTTCGGGCAAAGTCTCCAGGGTCTTAAGGTCAATCAGGACTTTTTCGGGCTGCTTAAAAGCGCCGATAAGGTTTTTGCCCTGGGCCGTGTCGATGCCGGTCTTTCCGCCTACCGAAGAATCCACTTGAGCCAAAACGGTCGTGGGCACCTGAATATAGGAAATCCCTCTCATATAGATTGCCGCCGCAAAACCGGTCAAATCGCCCGTAACCCCTCCACCTAAGGCCAACATCTTATCCTCACGGCCCAGTCCGAAGGAAAAGGCCTGGTCTAAAATCGCTTCTAAGGTCTCCTTATTCTTAGACGCCTCTCCGGCCGGAAAAGTATATTCTGCCACCTCATAACCTTTTTTCTGCAAGGCCAGACGGACCTTTTGAAAATACAGAGGCGATGTGTTGGCGTCGTCCACGACCAAAACTTTTTGGCCGCCTGCTTTGGCCTCATCCAGATAGTCTTCCATCCGGTCCAAAAGCCCGTAGGCTAAATAGCAAGGATAGCTTTCCTTCGTGTGATTGGTCTTAACGTTAACAGTCGCACAATGCATGCTTACGCCTCCTTTAGGACTAGGCCAAAACTTTGTAAAATCTTATCTGTCACTTCTAGAACCGGTCGGTCTGCTTTAACATGCAGATCCGAAACCGCATCGTATTGGGATTTTCTTGCCTCATAACGTCTCTTTATAGCATCCGGGTCTTCCTGCAAGAGCGGCCTGGTCGATGTGTCAGAAGCTCTTTTCAATGCTTCTTCCAAGGGGACATCCAGGTAAATAATCTGGCCGCCTGCCTGTCTAACCTCGTCCACATTATGGGAATCGACTAAAGTCCCGCCCCCCGTGGCCAAAACCACCGAGCCCGGCTCGGCCAAAATCAGGCTTAAGACTCGGCTTTCGACCGCTCTAAAATAGGCTTCTCCTCGGGTTCGGAAAATATCCGATATAGGCATGCCTTCTCTTTTTTCAATCTCCTCATCTAAATCGACGAAGCGAAGATTCAAATCTTCGGGAAGGCCTTTATAGGCCACCGGGCTTTCCTGAAGCAAGCTTTGATAATCTTCCTTAATCTTTGAAACCAGGCTTTTACCTATGGTGCTTTTTCCGGAAGCCATAAAACCGGTTAAAATCAACTTCATAGGCCAACTTTCTAAAACTTTATAAGGCATTAAATCCAAAATAAAAGGATGTTCAGATAATCGACTGGGGGCGTCATCGGCTTTTGCCCCGCCGGTTAACCAGATTTCCTGGGCATAATAGGCCTGATAAAACAGCATGGGAAGGCCTGATAAAACAGCCTTGCCGTATGACTTTCCCAAGAGTAAAAAGCGAGTGGCTAAGGGGTTATAAATGGCATCGAAAAGGCCCAGGAGTTCCGGACTTTCTAAAAATTTTCTCAGTAACTCTTCTTCCAGGGGAAGCCCTTCTACCTGAGGCCACATGCCTCGAGGCGTACCGTTTAAGATATATGAAGGTGCAATCCGCCCTTGCCCCGGAGCCTTCTCCAAGCCTTTGGCCAAAATAGCATCATCCACCGCTACTAAATCTTGGTCCGGTGCTTTCGATTTGGCATAGGCTACCAGGGCTTCGGCTTTGGCCAAATTCCGGCTACGCACATAGATGGTTTTGGCCCCCATCTCAATAAGTGAAAAAACCATGGTCTGCGCAACACCGCCTGTGCCCAAAACCAAAACATCACGGTCCCGGTAAGAAAAGTTTCGAGCCATGAAACCCAAAACATCGGTATTGTAACCGTGACAGTGTCCGTCCCGATCTCTTAAAACCGTATTGACCGCCTGACACCTTAGGGCCGGCGGCGCCAGGGTCTCCATATGTTTCAGCACCGCTTTTTTGTGCGGAATGGTGACATTGAAACCTTGAAACTCAGACAAAAGCGCATCCCAAGCAAGGTCCAACTTATCCGGACTAATCTCCTCCAGGCTATAGCTATAGTCCAAACCGCGCTGCAAAAAAAGATTATCGTGAATAAAAGGGGACAGAGAATGGCCCAAAGGATAACCGATAAGACCGAATTTAGGATGCGTCATAACCGGCCTCCTGCAAAATCTTCAGGGCTGCTTGAGCTTCTTCGGCCGAAGCGATAAAAATCCGGACCTGGCCTCCCTCATAGAGGCGGGCGTCTTGGATGGATAGGTTGTGGATATTAATGTCGGCCTCTCCCAGAAGACTGGTAATGTGAGCTAAGACACCGGGCTCGTCTTGGATATTGACCAAGATTTGCACATCAGACAAAAGAGGGCCTACTCCCTTGGTCGGAATGAGGTCGCGGTTCTCTCTGGCCCGCGAAAAAAAGTCTCTAAGGCCGTCCCGGTCTTTACGGACCAAGGCTTTTTTGAATAAAGCGATTTCTTCTTCCAAAGCCTCAATGGCTTCCAATAAGAAAGGACCGGACTCCAGGCTGATGCCGGCCCATAGGCCCGGATCCGATGACGCGATACGGGTAATGTCCCTAAAACCGCCGGCCGAAAGGAGGACCGAAAGATTGTGTTCTTCTTCTCCCTTGCTCCCTAAGGCGGCATTGACCAGAGCCGAGGCCAAAGCATGGGGCAGGTGCGAAACCCTCGCCACCAGGCTGTCGTGAAGATGGGCTTCTAGCCACAAGGGTCTGGCGCCCAAGGCGACGGCCAAATCTTCCAGCAAATCTCGATCCGCTTTACAAGTTACAGGTTCACAGAAGGCGTAGGTGGCGTTTTCAAAAAGCGAAGCCGAGGCACAGGCATAGCCGGCCCTTTCGGACCCGGCCATGGGGTGGCCGCCGATAAAACGGAAGCCTTCGGTCCCTTTCACAATGCCGGCCTTGATTGAGCCAACATCGGTTAAAAGGGCAGGGCTTAAAGATGATAAAAGTTTTATTAAGTCCGGTATATAGGCTACAGGCGTAGCCAGGACCAGGAGGTCCAGGTCCAAATATTCTTTTAAGGCAATGAGGTCTTCTTCCCAACCGGTTTGACCGATTCGGGGAAGTATATGACCCTCCCGGATAGTGCCTTCGGCTTTGGCCTTAGACAGGACGTCTGATGAAGGGTCAAAGCCATACACTTCGTAAAAAGTTTCATGCTTGCTCTGATTAAAGCGCGTCAGAGCCTTGGCCATGGAGCCTCCAATGAGGCCCATGCCAAAAATCCCCAGCCGAACCGGCCGGTCCGTCCGCCCTCGCCCTACACCTTCGGCCTGCATACTGACTCCCTAAAGCCAATTGGCAGGGTTGGAACCGTCTTCTAAGCCGATGACCTCCTCCAGGGCATGCACTTTCTTCATCAAGTCTTCATACTGGTCGAAGGTAAGTTGCTGGGCAGCATCCGACACGGCTGAAGGCGGATCCGGATGAACTTCGATAATAAGTCCGTCCGCTGCAACCGCTGTGGCGGCCAAAGCCAAAGCCGGCACATATTTTTCTTCACCTGCAGCGTGCGAAGGATCAACAATAATGGGAAGGTGGGTTTTGGCCCTGACAACCGGAACAGCTGCAATATCTAAAGTCGCCCGGTAAGAACGCTCGAAGGTTCTAATACCTCTCTCACACAGGATAACTCGGTCGTTCCCTTCACTTAAGACATATTCGGCGGAAGAAAGCCACTCATCGATGGTCATGGCCATACCGCGCTTGAGTAAAACGGCCTTATTGGTCTGGCCTACGGCCTTCAAGAGGCGGAAGTTCTGGGCATTACGTGTGCCGATTTGGAAAATATCGACATAGGGCATCATGCCTTCAATATCGACTTCGGACATAACCTCGGATACGACTAGCATGTCATAGCGGTCGGCTATTTCTCGCATCCACTTGAGGCCTAAAACACCTTCACCCTGGAAAGAATAGGGGGACGTTCTGGGCTTATAAGCACCACCGCGTAAGACTTTGGCCCCGGCTTGACTAACTGCCCGGGCTGTAGAATCGAGCTGTTCGTAAGATTCAATCGCACAAGGTCCGGCCATGTTAACGAAATGGCCTCCGCCAATAAGGACGCCCTTACCTAAATCAAAGACATCCGGTTCGAGATGAAAAGTCTTGCTGGCCAGCTTATAAGGATCGGTAATACGCACCACGCGTTCGACCCCTTCCAGGGCTTCCAGACTAAAGATATCAATCTGACTGGTATCGCCCAGAACACCTATAATGGTTCTTTCGTCTCCGACAGACAGGTGGGGGCGCAAGTGACGAGCGTCCAAGACGTTCATAATAGCTTGGATCTTAGCTTCCGGAATCTTATCCTCTAAAATAATGACCATATGCAAATCCTTTCTGCACCTCCGGGCCTTTTCCTGAAGCTCGGGAGGGCCTACCCAAAATAGTTAGATACCGGCAATTGTAGCATATTTCGAGAATTTTGCGTGGACTTGCGAAATAGGTGACTTGATTTATTCTCCTAAAACTCTATCCCCAAGCGAGCGTCTTTCCCTTGCTCAAAGGGATGGCGCTCCATGGCCATGTTCGTAATGTAGTCTGCGTAGGCCAAAAGTTCTTCCGACGGGTTGCGCCCGGTCAGGACTAGGTCGGGCCCATTTCCCTGAGAATGTATTTCTTTGATAATTCCTTCCACCAACGAAAAATCCAGGACCTTAAATTCCAATGAAGCCAAGGTCTCATCCATGACCAGAAGACCGCCCGGGGCATCACGCATTTCCCTAGCCCAGGCCAAAGCTTTTTTTGCCCGATTATTTTGAAAGTCCTTCAAAACAGCCTTTTGTTTATCGGTCAGATTCCATAAAAAATCCGAAGCCTCTTCGGGCATGCCGGATTCAACCTCAATACCCAAACTTTCTAATACTTTAAGCTCAGACGAGGCCCCGTCTTTTAAATATTGTTGAAAAAGGACCTTATGACCGGCCCCCATAGAACGAACGGCAAGGCCCACCGCTGCGGTGGTTTTGCCCTTGCCGGTTCCGTGATAAATATGAATAAGGCCCATGAAAAACTTAGCCTACACTTTCGCTTACGTCGAGTTTCATAAGCTGATTTAATTCGACGGCATACTCCATGGGAAGTTCGCGTGTAAAGGGCTCAATGAAGCCCATGATAATCATCTCGGTCGCTTCCGCCTCGGTCAGGCCGCGGCTCTTTAGATAGAAGAGCTGGTCTTCGCTGACCTTAGAGACGGTACCTTCATGTTCCACCGTCGACTGGCCTTCCTGAATTCTGTAGGTCGGGATGGTGTCAGACTCGGACTTTTCATCCAAGATAAGCGTATCGCATTCGACCACCGAGTGCGCGCCTTTGGCCGCCTTACTATGGTGGACTGTTCCCCTATAGATAGCATTACCGCCGTTACGAGAAATCGACTTGGAGATAATCTTAGAAGAAGTATTAGGCGCCAAATGAATCATTCTGGATCCGATATCCTGGACCTGGCCCTCGTCGGCCACCGATACGGAAATCATGGAGCCCTGGGCACCGGCACCCTTGAGGTAGCAAGAAGGATAGAGCATGGACACACCGGATCCGATATTACCGTCTACCCATTCCATGACGCCGCCTTCTTCACAGGAAGAACGTTTGGTAACCAGGTTATAGACGTTGTTGGACCAGTTCTGGATGGTCGAATAACGGCACTTGGCATTCTTACCGACAAAGATTTCGACAACCGCGGCATGGAGCGACGCACTGGTATAGGCCGGAGCCGTACAGCCTTCGATGTAATGCAGGTCCGCATCGTCATCGACGATAATAAGAGACCTTTCAAACTGTCCCATGGCCTCGGCATTAATTCTGAAGTAAGACTGTACCGGCATCTCCAGCTTGACGCCCTTGGGCACGTAGATAAAAGAGCCACCGGACCAAACCGCTGTGTTCAAGGCCGCAAACTTGTTGTCACCGGGCGGCACTAATTTGCCGAAGAAGCGTTCAAAGATTTCGGGGTGCTCCCTTAAACCGGTATCGGTATCGGAGAAGATAACGCCCTGGCGAGCCAATTCGTCTTGTGCCTTATGGTAGACCACTTCGGACTCATACTGGGTCGATACACCGGCCAAAAACTCCCGCTCGGCCTGGGGAATACCCAAAGCCTCAAAGGTGTTCTTAATATTATCCGGCACCTGATCCCAGCTATCGGAAGGGCCTTCGGTAACCCGGTTAAAATAAGTCAATTCATCTAAGTTCAAGTCAGACAAATCAGGCCCGAAATGGGGCATGGGTGCTTTTTCAAAACGCTCAAAAGCCTTCAAGCGGATTTCGGTCATCCACTCAGGTTCACCCTTAATCTGGGAGATTTTGCGGACTTTTTCGGCATCCAGACCCGGCGTAAAGCGTTCCAGAGAAACCTCGTTGTCGTAGATGGCATGCTCAAAAGAGCTACGCACTATATCGCGGGCTTGGACCTTGTCATAACGACCGTCCTTGCCTCTTACTTTTTTATTATTCAAATCTATATTTTCCTGCACAAGCCTTTCCTCCTAGTCTTCCGGGCTCACATCGTCTTCGATGGACCCTTCTTTGGCCTCATGGTCGGCCAGGCCCCGGGCTCTTTCGTCTTCTATTTTTTCCAGGCCCCGCTTGGATGCCTGCCAGGCCAAAGTCGCACACTTGACCCGTTGAGGCAGGTGAGACACACCTTCCAAACTGATGGCTTCGCCCGCTAATTCTTCGTCGTAGGGTTCACCTTGGACCATCTTGTTGAAGTTATCGATACGCCGCAAGGCTTCTTCCAAAGTCTGCCCTTCCAGGCTCTCCGCCATCATAGACGCGGACGCACAGCAGATAGAACAGCCGGCACCCAACTGGTGCACTTCCTCCACCATGGGGCCTTCCACCTTGAGCTGGACCGTCAGGTCATCACCGCAAGAGGGGTTTTTCAGACGGACGGTCATGTAGCCTCGAGGATTTTCTACCAGGCCCTTGTTTCTGGGATTCTGGTAGTGGTCCATAATAATGGCACGGTATAAGTTACTGTTATCAGAAGAGGACATCTAAGAAGTCACCTGCTTTCTTACTTACTTCAATAAAGTGCTCGACCTCGTCCAGCGTGTTATAAAAATTCACACTGGCCCTTAAGGTCGACTGAACGCCCAAAAAGCGCATCGTGGGCTGGTTACAGTGATGGCCCGCTCTTATGGAAATACCTTCCCTGTCGTAAACACCCGCTACGTCATGGGGGTGGATACCTTTGGCATTGTAGGCCAAGACACCGTTCTTATAATTCGAGGCGTTATAAATCTCCATATTAGGCAGGGCTTCCAAGCCTTCCACCATACGCCGGCCCAAAAGGGCAATCTGGGCCTGAATGAAGTCATAGCCGATACGATCAATATAGGCCAAAGCTTCGCCTAAGCCCAAAACTTCCGCAATAGGCATGGTACCCGCTTCAAACCTGGCCGGTATATCGGCAAAAGTCGTCTCGTAGTCACCGACCACATCAATCATCTCGCCGCCGAACTGCCAGGGCGGCATGGCTCTCAGTAAGTCAGCCTTGCCGTAGAGGATACCGATACCCGTAGGACCCAAAAGCTTGTGGCCGGAAAAGCAGTAGAAATCCACATCGCTCTTCGTCACATCCACCGGATGGTGGACGATACCCTGGGCACCGTCAACCACCAGGACCGCGTCTTGGCGGTGCACAATTTTGGCCAAAGCTTCCAAATCATTTGTTGCACCCATGACATTGGACACATGGAAGAGGGCAACCAGGCGCGTTTTCTCTGTCATCTTCTCTTCCAAAAGCTCCGGCGTCACTTGGCCTGTTTGGTCGGGTTTTACTAAAACCAGTTTGGCCCCTTGTCTTTTAGCTAATTCCTGCCAGGGCACATAATTGGCATGGTGTTCGTTCACCGAAATAATAATTTCGTCATCCTCGGAGATATGAGAACCGCCGTAGGCATAGGCGATGAGGTTTAAAGCTTCCGTGGTGTTCCGGGTAAAGATAATCTCTTCGGGCTTAGAGGCGCCGATGAAATGAGCCGCTTGAGCTCTGACGTCTTCATAGGCCTTGGTGGCATCGTAGCCAATCTTGTCAACGCCCCGAGCCACGTTAACGCCATACTCTTTATAGTATTGGTTCATCCGGTCTAAGACCTGGACGGGCTTAAGCGAAGTGGCCCCGCTGTTAAAGTAGATTAAGGGATGGCCGTGTTCCAGGACTTGCGTCATGGGAAAATCCCGGCGAATCTCTTCTACCGTGCGGCCGTCTTTGGCCACTAGAACCGAAGAAGGCGAGCCTTGTTTCGTGTGTTTTTTCATAGCTGACCCTCCTCTCCTAAAAGAAGGTCCTCCACATCCATCTTTTTGTAAAACTGGTGGACCAAAACGTCTCTTAACTCCGGCATCCGGACCCGGTCAATCAGAGGGGTAAGGAAGGCGGCGGTCATAAGACGCGTGGCGGACTTCATATCCAGGCCTCGGCTTTGCAAATAGAAGAGCTGGTCCGGATCCACCTGGCCTACCGTAGCCTGGTGGCTGGCTTCCACATCATACTCATCGATCAAGAGCGTCGGGTCGGCATAAGCTTGTGCCGCAGGACTCAGGGTCATGAAGCGGTTTTCTTCTCTGGCCTTGGTCTGGTGCGAACCCTTGTCGATATCCGCAATAGACGCAAAGTGACCGAAGCCATCTTCTTCCACCACACCGTAGTTCTGAATATGAATGTGCCCCATGGGCTCATGGGCGAAAACGTGGCTAATCACCGACTGGCGCACCCCTTCTTTAATATAAGATGCACCGCCCAAATCGGCTTCGGCCTCTCTTCCGATCAGGTGGACATGGCCGCGCTCCAGCATGGAACCGCCTAAATTAATCGAGGTCCAGCGGAAGGTACCGTACTCTTCCACGTCGGCCAAATAAAGGCAGACCTTGTCTTCGGCATCGCTTTCTTCCTCTAAAGGATAAATGTATAAAACATCCAAGTGACCGCCTTCGCCGACATGGGCGCTCAACGTCACGTTGGGAAGGCCCTCACCCTGAGCTGCCGGCTGACGACCCTTGTTTTCCTCCACAATAATGAGTTGTGCTTTCTTATAAGGAGGCAGTTTCACGTCCAAGTTCAAAGCCTGGCCTGGATGAAGTGTTCTAAACAGAATCGGCAAAACCAATTCTTCGTCCTCATCCTTAACATCTTGGTTCGGGTAGAGGTCTAAAAACCAGGTGAATTCAGGTTTGGCCAAGTCCTCCAGAAAGGTCTCTTGGCGCCTCTTGGTCTCTACCTGGTGCAGAACGGGCGAAAACTTGTCCCAATGCTCTTCGGCCAAATTATCCTTGTCGATCTGTACGGTCAAAGGAATAGGGTCCCGGTCACGAATTAGCCAGGTAGAAGACGTCATGGGCGTAAAGCAAGGATAGTCTTCTAAAGTATGCGGGCCTAACAAGGAAAAATCTTCATTCATGTGCTCTCTCATTGGACCACCTTGTCTATATCCCCTTCTTCGGCTTCAATGCCCAGTTCTTGGCGAAGCCATTCGTAGCCCTCTTCTTCCAGACGCAATGCCAAGCTCCGGTCACCGGACTTCACAATACGGCCTCCCATTAAAACATGGACAAAGTCGGGCTCAACATAATTCAACAGTCTCTGATAGTGGGTAATCATCAGAAGGCCCATACCCTCGCCCCTGTCTTCGGCCATCTTGGTAATGTTTTCGCCGACAATACGAAGCGCATCAATATCAAGTCCCGAGTCAATCTCGTCCAAGATAGCGATAGAAGGCTCTAACATCTTCATCTGCAAGATTTCGTTACGCTTCTTCTCACCGCCCGAAAAGCCTTCGTTGAGGTAACGGTCGGGTAAGGAAGGATTCATCTCCAGCTCTTCCACGGCTTGGTCTAACTTCTTGCGGAAGGGGAAAAGGCCCATGGGCTTGTCTCTACCGGCATTCACGGCAGCCCGGAGAAAATTCGAGTTGGTCACTCCGGATACTTCGGCCGGATATTGCATGGCCAAAAAGATACCGTGGCGGGCTCTCTCGTCTACTTCCATATCTAAAACGGACTCGCCGTCCAAAAGTACTTGTCCCTCGGTTACTTCGTAACGAGGATGGCCCATCAGAGCCGATGCTAAAGTAGACTTACCCGTTCCGTTGGGGCCCATGATGACGTGGATTTCTCCACCTTTGATTTGCAGGTCTACTCCGCGCAAGATCTCCTTGTCCTCAACACGGACGTGGAGGTCTTTAATGTCTAAAAAAGGTCTAACCATAATTAAAATGCACCTCATCTTTAACTGATATCAGAGGCATTATAAGCTTAAGAGGGCTTTTAAAGGCTTTCTAATGTTACTGTTTGGAAAAAGGAGATGCTGCTTATGAGCCAAATCACTTTTAGACAGATTTATTCACGCTTCTTCAATTGTCGAAATCTTTCCCTATGGGATAAGTTTCTACGTCAACTGTAAGTGTCTTCTCCCAAGTAAAATTCCAGCCATCTTCGGCATATCTAATTTTAACCTCTAAATGATTATCCTTTATTTCAGTAGGTCCCGGATAAATGCTATCACGCGCATAAGCTCTAAAAGCCGAACCTATAAAAGCCAAGTGATCATAATCCGAGTCAAAGCTGTTGTCTTCTGAATGGGGAATGTTCACTCGATATTTATAAACTGTATCCTCGGTTAAAGCATTTTCATTATTTTCCTTTACGCTTTGCGGCAGTGGTTGTTTGTTAAGTTCCACCGGTCCGCAATTCATTTTTGATTCTAGAACTCCATTGTTAAAGACAGGTTAAAGCCTGATTAAAGTATGTTAAGAATCTTCATATTTTCAATTTTTTAACAAATTGCTGCTTGCCCCTAAAGATTTAGGATTTATTTTGGTATGATTATGAACAATCATTGGAAAGCGAGCCTAAAGCTATGAATATTTCCCTCATTATTCCTTTTTACAATGAGGAAGAACAAGTGGATAACACACTGGACACAGTCATCCCCATCTTGGAATCGGTCACGGCTTCTTACGAAATTATAGCCGTAGATGACGGGTCCAAAGACCGGACCTGGTCTATCTTGAGTGACAGAGCTCAAGATAACCCCAATATTCACGCCATCCGCTTCTCCAGAAACTTCGGTAAAGAGGCCGCAATCTGCGCCGGTTTGGACCATGTCGGCGGCGATCTGGCTATCTTAATGGACGGCGACCTCCAGCACCCGCCTCAATATATTCCCCAAATGATCCGACTCTGGGAAGAGGGCTACGACATCGTCGAAGGCGTCAAGAAATCCAGAGGCAAAGAAAACCCCTTTTACCACTTTATGGCCACGTCTTTTTATAAGATTTTTACCAAACTCAGCGGCGTCGACATGGCCAATGCATCGGACTTTAAACTCCTGGACAGACGGGTTATTGAAGCCTGGAAATCTTTGGACGAAAGAAACACCTTTTTCCGCGGCCTGTCGGCTTGGCTGGGTTTTAAGAGAACCAGCATTGAATTCGAGGTAGCGCCCCGAACCCACGGCAAGAGCAAGTGGTCCTTAGCCGGCCTATGGCGCCTATCGGTAAACGCCATAACCTCCTTTTCCAGCGTCCCCCTGGTCTTTATCACCTGGGGCGGCCTGCTCTTTTTCGTCCTGGCCCTGATTATCGGTATCATCACCCTAGTACGTTTCTTCTCCGGTACTGCTGTAGAAGGTTTTACCACTGTGATTCTCCTGCTCCTTATCATAGGCGGAGCCATCATGATGAGCCTGGGCCTCATCGGGACCTATATCTCCAAAATTTACGACGAAGTTAAAGGGCGCCCGCGGTATCTCAAGATGACCGAACTAAATCCCCGCCCTTTTGATAAGCTTCCCTAAGTCCTATGAAGACCTTGCCGGCTTTTGTTTTTATCCTGGCGGCCTTTCTCCTGGGCCGGGCTTTGCGGCTTTTTCTGGCCAAAGCAAAACTACGGACCTTCGTTTCGGTCCCCTTGGATTTTCTGACCGGCCTGACCCTTCTTTCTACCCTTTTATATTTTTCGGCCTGGGCCTGGCAAAGCCTGACAGATTTTAGCTGGTATCCTTATCTGTTTTGGCCTTGGATAGGCCTGGTATTTTTAGCTCTTTTTCTGACCTATCGCCGACAAGGCCAACGAGGTCCTGTCGCACGCTCTGAGCTAGGCCCAAGTTGGTCCGGCTTCGATGACAGGGTTTTAATAATGATAGAAATTCTGTCGACTTTGGCCATCTTCGCCTGGGCCTCTTTATTAACCTTCTCCGCTTTTTACACCATAGGCGACTCGGTTTACGCCGGCGTTACAGTCTTTTCAGACCTGTCGCCTCACACGGCCTTCGTTGCCTCCTTCGGCCAGGGTGGCAACATTCCGGCCCAATACCCCTATTTCTCCGGTGCCGGCATGCGCTACCACTTTTTCTTTTATTTTATGTGCGGTGCCTTACACCGGCTGGGTTTGCCCTTGGACTGGGCCTTGAATCTGCCCTCCTTCTTAGGCATTTGGACCTTCTTAAGCTTGTTGGGGAATATTGCGGTGTCATTGACTCGAAAAAAGGCGGCCCTTCCCTTGACCTTGCTGCTGTTTTTCTTCCGCTCATCCGGATCGGGCTTTGCCCTTCTGAATAGCTATCTCCGAGACGGCTTAAGTTTGACTGAAGCACTTGTAAGACTTAGGTCTGCCCCTTCTTTTGCCGGTCCCCTTCTCCATGACGATTGGGGCCTATATAATTTAAATGTTTTTGCCAACCAAAGACACCTTCTCTGGGGCATGAGCCTGGTTCTATTTATCTTCATGCTTTTTTACCCCGCTTTAAGCGAAAGAGATAAGCCGTCTATCAGAGATTTCTTCCATAAGGATCTTTGGCCTATCCGCCGGATTGGCCCGCTTCTCTTTGCCCTGCTTTTGGCCCTGCCCCTCCCTTATTGGCACGGGTCTTGTGCCATTGTGCTGCTTTTGGTTTTGGGCTTTTGGGCCCTCTTTGCCCGTGAAAAAATGTCATATCTTATTTTGGGTTTGTCTACAGTAGGGTCAGCTTTTGTCTTGCAAAAAATTTTCCAAGGCCAAGCCGGTTTAGGCCAATCAATTTTCCATTGGGCCTATATTCTGGACGACAAGTCACTGGTCGGTGTTCTCAAATTTTTAGCAATCCTGGCAGGGCCCGCCCTGATTTTTATTTTAATCTTCCCCTGGCTTTATAAAGACCGGACCCTCCGCCCGGTCTACCTGTCTTTTGCCCTGCCCGTCCTCTTTGGCCTCACCGTTTCGCTATCCCCCGATGTCACGGTCAACCATAAGTATTTTATGATTAGCCTTTTCTTATTCCTGCCTTTGCTTGTGTGG
>CAYFQG010000023.1:0-20765 GCA_964345295.1 uncultured Oscillospiraceae bacterium
AATGAGACAAGAAGCTGAATTAAGATTGAATGATGCCATCCAAGCTTTCCCCTACGAGGGGAAAGCCGTGGGGGCGGTACGTTATGGCAACGGCCATGTAAATGACACCTTCTGCTTGTATACGCAATTGGATTCCGGAGAACCCATGCGTTATATCCTGCAAAGGATTAACACTGAAACGTTTAAAGATCCCGACGGTTTGATGGAAAACATTTTTGCCGTTACTGACTTTATTGCCGACCGGGCGGAGGCCAATGGGGAAGACCCTTTGCGTTCTACTATGAAGGTCTTCAAGACCAAAGACGATAAGGCCTATTATCGAGACGAAGACGGCGGTTGCTGGAGGATGTATCTTTTCGTGGACAACACCTATTTCCTGGAAAGAGCCGAGAATGAGGAGCAGTTTTATGAATCTGCCAGGGCTTTCGGAAACTTCCAGCGTCTTCTGGCCGACTTTGATGCTTCTAAGCTCCATGAAACCATTCCGCTCTTCCACGATACCCGCGATCGTTATAAGAATTTGGAAATGGCCATCGAGAAAGACGCATGTGACCGGGTGAAGTCAGTCGAAAAAGAAATCGCTTTTGTAAGAGACCGCAAGGATAAGGTAGGTCAGCTGATGGATATGTTGGATCGTGGTGAGCTGCCTCTCAGGGTTACGCATAACGACACCAAGCTCAACAACGTCCTCTTTGACAAGGACAGCCACAAGGCCATTGTTGTTATTGACTTAGACACGGTTATGCCGGGCTTGGCCCTGCATGACTTCGGCGACTCCATCCGCTTCGGAGCATCTACCGCTTTGGAAGATGAGAAAGATTTGAGTAAGGTCTCGATGTCTTTAGACCTCTATGAAGCTTATACCAGAGGCTTTATGGAAACGGCCGGCCATGCTCTGACCGAAACCGAGATTGATAATCTTCCCTGGGGCGCCTATCTCATGACCTTTGAATGCGGTATCCGTTTCCTAACCGACTATCTGGAAGGGGACCACTACTTTAGAGTCCACAGAGACGGTCACAATTTGGATCGGGCCAGAACCCAGTTCAAACTCATCGAGGACTATGAAAACAAGTGGGACCAGATGCACGCTATTGTCAATAAATACCGTGAGGTCAAGGCCTAACTAAAGCTTACATAATGTTTACACGAAGGTGGCGGTTTGGCCCCAAACGAAAATAGCTTTCATGATAGGATATACGCACTATTAATTTTTTGGAGGTAAAGATTAGATGAAAATTGCATTGATTCTGGAAAACAGCCAGGCAGCTAAGAATGAATTGGTTTTTGAGACTTTGAAGAATGTTGTAGAGCCTTTAGGCCATGAAGTAGATAACTATGGTATGTACGGTGCAGATGATCCTAATTCTTTGACCTATATCCAGAACGGTATCTTGGCGGCCATCTTGCTGAACTCCGGCGCGGCTGATTTCGTAGTGACCGGCTGTGGGACCGGTGAAGGTGCTATGTTAGCCCTCAATTCTTTCCCCGGCGTCATTTGCGGTCATGTCCAGGATCCTACCGATGCTTTCCTCTTCGGCCAGATTAACAACGGTAATGCTATCGCCCTTCCTTTTGCCAAAGGCTTCGGCTGGGGTGCTGAGCTTAACCTGAGCTATATCTTCGAGAAGCTCTTCACCGGCGAGAGAGGCCAGGGTTATCCGGAAGAGCGTGCTGTGCCCATTAAGCGCAACAAGAAGATTTTGGACGAGGTCAAGACCAAGACCTACAGACCTTTAGTCGATATTCTGAAGGATTTAGATCAGGATCTGGTCAAGGGTGCTATCTCCGGTGAGAAGTTCGAAGAACTCTTCTTCGAGAACGCTAAGGATGAGGAAATCATCGCTTGCGTTAAGGAACTCTTAGGAAAATAAAATACGAGGTTAGATGAAATTAGTCCTATGACACAATTTATATTTAACGAGGACAAGGGCCTTCGGGTAGATACATGCTACAAGTCTACCGAGGGCCTTGCCCTTTTTGACTTTGCTAAAAACCACTCCACCTTTGCCGGCAAGGCGGGTGAAATCTATTACTTGCCCTCTATGGAAGGTCAGGGTCAGTATCTCTTAGGTCTGGGTGACCGGGATAAGCTGGACTTGGAGGCCTTACGTAAGGCAAGCTTTAACTTGGCACGTGCCGCAAAAGATAACAAGACGGCCACACTTCACTTGAACTTGAACGATTTTGAACTCGACGGTCTTAAGGAAGAAGCCGTCCTGGAAGCCTTGATGGAAGGCTTTTTACAAGCCGAATATAAGTTCAGCAGAAAAAGCGACCTGGCTAAGGATGAAGACGATGCAAAAGAGCAAGACGTGGAGCTTGAAATCGCCTTCTTGACCAATCTGGATGAAGCGGCCTTTCACAAGACCGAGGAGCAAATCCGTAACCTCATCGACGGCCTCTTTTTGGCTCGTGATTTGGTCAACCAAACCTCTAATGAGATGTATCCCGAAGTCTTAGCCGACAAGGTTATGGAAGTTTTCCAAGACTTGCCGGTTGAGGTCAGAATTTTAGATGAGCACGAAATCCAAGACCTGGGCATGGAAGCTTTCTATTCTGTGGCCAAGGGTTCGGACAGACCTCCGCGCTTCATCATTATGGAGTATGACGGCGGAGAAGAAGGCCAGGAGAAGACCGCTTTGGTCGGCAAGGGCCTGACCTACGACAGCGGCGGCTATTGCATTAAGAGTGCTCGCGGTATGTCTACCATGCACTGCGATATGGGCGGTGCGGGTACGGTTATCGGCACACTGTTAGCTTTGGCCAAAAATCAAGTGCCGGTTAATGTTGTAGCCGTAGTGGCAGCCTGTGAGAACCTCATTTCGGGCTCGTCTTATAAGACCGGTGATATTATCGGCTCTTTGTCCGGCAAGACCATCGAAGTGGGTAACACCGATGCTGAAGGCCGGTTGACTTTGGCCGATGCGGTCTACTTTGCGACCGATACGCTTAAGGCAGATCGTCTGATTGATTTGGCTACCCTGACTGGTGCGGTTATTGCGGCCTTGTCCGACGAATATACCGGAGCCATCACCAATGACGAAGCTTATTTTGAAGGCTTGCAAGAGGTGGCTAAGACCGAGGGTGAGAAGATTTGGCTCTTGCCTAATGACGAGAATTTGGCCAAGAAGAACCGTGACACCAAGGTAGCAGACGTCTTGAATTCGACTTCGGGTGGTGCCGGAACGATTACGGCCGGCCAGTTCGTCGGAGAGTTCCTCGCCAGAGAAGTACCCTGGATTCACTTGGACATTGCCGGTACCGCTTATGGCGACCGGGCCAAAGGTTATGTACCCGAAAGGGCAACCGGTGTTTTGGTTAAGTCTTTATACCGCTACTTATCTTTGACCTAATATGGTAAAATCCTTGGGCAGATATTTCTGAAGAAAGTTAAGTAGCCTTAAATATGAACAGAGTAATGGATGCCCAATTATATGAGGCCCTTATGGCTTTCCCCTTTCCGGGGGAGGTCGTCGGGGCCATTTCCTATGGATCAGGCCACGTGCATGAAACCTATTGCGTTCATGTCCAGGGAGCCAATCAGGTCTGTACCCAGTTTATTTTGCAGAAGCTCAATACTACGGCTTTTAAGAAGCCGGTGGAGCTCATGGAGAATATTACCTTGGTGACGGACTTTTTACGCCAGCAGGCCCTGGACAAGGGAGAGGACCCCGATCTTTATCTGACTGTTATCCGGACTAAGGACAAGACCTCTTTCTATCAAGATAGCGAAGGCGAGTACTGGCGCCTCTATCCTTTTATTACGAACTCTATCTCCTATGATCGGATTAAGTCTCCCGCCCATTTTTACGAATCGGCCAAAGCCTTCGGTAACTTCCAGAAGCAGTTGGCCGCCTTTGATGCTTCGAGACTTCATGCCACCATCGAGCGTTTCCACGATACCCGCCACCGTTTAGAACTTTTGGACCGGGCTATTGAGAATAACTATGCCGGTCGCTTGGATGAGGTGGAAGCGGAAATTAAATTTATTAATGAAAAAAGACACTACGGGTCCTATCTTCTGGACCTTTATGATAAGGGCTATTTACCCTTAAGAGTCACCCACAACGATACCAAGTTAAACAATGTCCTCTTCGACCGTGATACCGGTAAGGCCATTGCCGTTATTGACCTGGATACGGTTATGCCCGGACTTTCGGCCTATGACTTCGGAGACTCCATTCGTTTCGGCTGTACCCAGGCGGACGAGGACGAGAAGGATTTAAGCAAAATCCGTTTCAATCAGGCGCTCTATGATGTCTTCTGCAAGGGCTTTATGGAGGGTGTAGACGGTGCTCTGACCCGTAAGGAAATCGAAGTCCTTCCTTGGGGGGCATACATCATGACCTATGAAGTGGGTGTCCGTTTCCTAACCGACTACTTAGACGGAGATAAGTATTTCCACATTGCCCGACCCGAACATAACCTCGACCGTTGCAGGACCCAACTGAAGTTCCTGGAAGAAATGGAACGCAATTGGGACCAAATGCAAATTAGAGTCTAGGACTGACCTTATCCTAAGGCCACATCTAGAACCATCATGACGGTGAAGCCGAAGGCTACGCCTATAGTTCCGATATTGGAGTGGACATCGGATTGGACGTCGGGAATGAGTTCTTCAACGACCACATAAATCATGGCACCGGCGGCAAAGGCCAATAGATAAGGCAGAGCCGGTGTGATGATGCCGGTAAATAAAACGGTGATAAAGGCCGCCAGAGGCTCGACCGCACCGGAGGCCGTTCCGTACAAGAAGGTCTTGGTCTTGGAATGACCTTGAGTTCTTAATGGCATGGAGATAATGGCCCCTTCGGGGAAGTTTTGTATAGCAATACCCAGTGCCAAGACGAAGGCGGAAGTCCAGGTGATGTGGGACTGACCGCTTAGAAGCCCCGCAAAGACGACACCGACCGCCATACCTTCGGGAACATTATGAAGGGTTACGGCCAAGAAGAGTTTGGAGTCCTTAGAGATACGGACGTCAGGTCCTTCTTCTTCTTCGGAAATCTGATGCATATGGGGCACAACCGTATCCATAAGTAAAAGAAAACCTATACCTAAGAGAAAACCCGCTGCAGCCGGTAGCCAGGCAATTTTGCCTTGGGCTTGGGACATCTCAATAGCAGGTATTAATAAGGACCAGACCGAGGCGGCAATCATGACGCCGGCGGCAAAGCCGACCAAAAATTTATTTAACTTCAGATTAATCTCATTTTTCAATAAGTAAACCATGGCCGCCCCCAGAGTTGTTCCGACAAAGGGCAGCATGATTCCCAGAAATAGTTTCATGTGTTCGCTCATAAATGTTTCTCCTCTTGCTAATGGCCCTATTCTACCTATGTCGGGGTTTCGTTTTCGTATCTTTCAAAAGACTTTATAATAGGCCTATGGATCGGACCGTTTTACATGTCGATATGAATAATTTCTACGCATCGGTGGAGCTTTTGACCCGGCCGGACTTAGCCGATAAACCGGTCATTGTGGGAGGCGATGAGGCCAAAAGACACGGGATTGTTTTGGCCAAAAATAATTTGGCTAAGTCTTACGGTGTCAAGACGGCCGAAACCCTTTACCAGGCCCTGCAAAAGTGTCCCGGTGCCGTGGTCTTGCCGGCCCAACACGATAAGTACCGGCATTATTCGGTCTGGGCCAAACTCCTCTACAGAGAGTATTCGGACCGGGTGGAATCCTTCGGACCCGATGAAGCCTGGATTGATGTAACGGAATTAAACCGGTCGGGAGCGGCTTTGGCCCATGAGATTCAAAATCGGGTAAAAAGTGAGTTAGGATTGCCGGTTTCCATAGGGGTTTCCTGGAATAAAACCTTTGCCAAGATGGGTTCGGACTATAAGAAGCCCGAGGGCATAACGGTCATAAGTAGAGATAATTATAAAGACTTGCTTTGGCCGCTGCCGGTGGGAAGACTTCTTTTCGTGGGCCGAGTAACGGCGCAACGTTTGACCCAGATCGGCATTGAAACGGTAGGAGAGTTGGCCAGACAAGAACCCGAGGACTTGCGTTATATCTTGGGGAAGAATGCGGACCGGCTGATTCATTCGGCCAGGGGAGAGGACCGGTCACCGGTATTGACGGCGGAGGAAATGGGTCACCAAAAGTCCATAGGCGCCATGCATACCACAGATCATGATGTCAGAGACCCGGAAGACATTCGAAAATTACTCTGGGACTTGTCGGGTCGGGTAGCCGAGAGGGCTGTAAGAGCCGGACTTAAGGGGAGGACCGTCAGCATCACGGTCCGTTATCAAGACTTCAGCCAACATTCCAGGCAAAGAAGTACGGCCTATCTCATGCAAGACCAAGAGTCGATTTTTGAACAGGCGTGGATTTTGTTTGAGGCAGGTGTCTCGGAAAATCTGACGAAGCAAGGGGTGCGGCTCCTAGGTGTGAGCCTGGAGCAGCTAGAAGATGAAACGTTGCCTCAGCAAGTAAGTTTGGCGGATTGGGCCAAGTGTTACACGTCGGAATAAGTGCCTTTGTTAAGATGATAGCAACGAATTTTTAGGAGGTTTTTATGGCTAATTTTGAATTTTTCAAATGCGAAAAATGTGGTACTACGGTAATCCGTACCAGTGGTGACAAGACTCCCGTATGCTGCGGTGAGCCTATGACACTCTTAGAGGCCGGTACTGTTGACGCGGCTAAAGAGAAGCACGTTCCCCACGTTGTCCGTAACGGCAACCATGTTGAAGTACAGGTAGGTGAAGTGATTCATCCTATGACCGAAGAGCATCACATTGCTTTTATTGCTGTTGTTCAGGGGAACAAGGTTCAGAGAGTAACGCTGGAGCACACCGGTGAGCCCAAGGCCACTTTCGAAGTAGCCGACGGTCCTATCGAGGTTTACGAGTACTGCAACCTGCATGGTCTGTGGAAGGCTGAAGCTTAAGTTGCTAACGGCAGAATCTTAAGACTCTAACGTCCACACGTTTATGTTTTAAATTTTGACGGAGGTCGGACCATAAACCCTAGCCAAACTTGGCAGGGGGTCCGACCTTTTCTTTGGCATTTTAAGCTTTGTCTTTATCCGGATGGATTTGGGCCTCGAACTTGAGCTTGTCGTCTATTAAGAGCGGATATATTTCTTTGAAGTTCAAATAGTCGACCTGGCCGGGGAGGATGAATTCCGGGAAGATGGGGAGGTTTTCCGGCAGGGGTTCGTTCTTATTGTTAAGGCGTTTGGCCAAAGCGTACACCGGCATGAAGCCCAGCTTGTAGGGGGAGAAATAGGTCAATAGGTCCAGTTTGTTCCGGTCCATGGCTTCAATCATGTCCTTACCGGTGCCGTAACCGATGATGAAAGGCCTTTGGTCTTGCTTCTCGTAGTAACGCACGGCTTCTAAGCTGGCTTTTTCGTTGTCCAAAATCAGTAAGGACGTGGCCTCGAAAAGCTCCGGATTAAAAGGGCCGTTGTTCTGGATATGGATGTGGTCCGGACCGTAATAGTCGGATGCAAAATCCAGCAGGCGGTTAAAATAGGGGGCCGTGCAAAAGCCCTGGCCTTTAATATCTCTCTCGGACCCGTAAAGGCCCAGCCCTTTATGGCTCTTGTCGATTCTGGGGACCAAAGCCTGTAGTGTCTTAAAGAGATTATCGTAATCGTAGTAGACTCGGAGCAGGGGCGGGATTTCAGGAACGTCGGATTCCGCGAGAACCACCGGGGTGCCCTTACCTCTCAGATATTCCAGGGGCTTTTTGAGTCTGGAATCCATTGAACCTATGACCACAAGGCCTCTTAGGTCTTCGTATTCGTTATTTTGCAGGATTGGGAAGGTGTTCATAGCCCGGTCCAAGTCGTCGCTTGTGTAAAACTCCACCTCGCTTTGGCCGGGGAAGGAGCAAGACTCGGCTAACAAGACGCCATAGCCGATCTGGTCCTCCAGGTCGACTCGGCCGTTAAGTCCCAGGTACAAGACCATAATCTCTGGGGTTGTGTCATCCGTCTTGTCTGTCGTTCGTTGTGGGTTGTAGTCTAGTTCCTGAGCGACTTCCAGTACCCTATGCCGCTTTGATTTACTTACACCGGCCTGGCCGTTCATGACCCGGGAGACCGTGGCGATCGAGACACCTGCTTTGGCAGCTATATCCTTAATCGTGACCATGCTAAGTCTCCTCCCTTCGAGCAATCTTACCTGCATTATACCGTAAAAGTAACATATATTTGTGCATTTATATATACCGATATTGTATAATGTCATGCACTGAAAAATAAGTGGAGGAACACTATGTATAGAGAAGTTAAATTAGAACAGGTCCAAGAAATCCTGGACAAGGAACCGGCTCGCTATTTTGATGAGAGAGAAGAGCTGGAAGATATTTCTTTGGAAGACAATACACGCTACTATTTGTCGGACGATGTGCTTTTGATTTTTTCACCTCAGAGGATTAAGACCCTAATCACTGCGGTGCCTCTGAAGACAGACTTTGATTTGTCCGCTATGGAGGATTTCATTAACAAACGGTCCGACCGTTTCATGATTCATCTGAATGTTACCGGCATTAATGCCGGCAGCCTCCGCTTTAACGAGCCTTATGTTATTTCGGATCCTTATAAGAGCTATTGGACGGACGGGGCCGATCAGGCCGAGATTAAGGCGGATGTTCCGGGACGAATCAGACCTTTAACCGATAAGGATACCCGCTATGTCCGAAGCTTCCCCGATGAGGGTGATGTCCCCGGTATGAAATTAAGAGAATCCTTCAGTATCTATACCGATGATGATATCGGTACCATTCTGGGCTATTTTTCTGAGGAAGGCTTCTTATTGGGCTATTTGTCTTATACGCCTTCTTACTTGGACGCCTACTCGGTAGACGGTATCTTCGTTACACCTGCATCCAGAAGACAGGGAATCGGTACGGCCCTGGCCCAAAAGATGATTGAAGAAGCACACGAGCAAGGTATGGAGGCCTATTGGCCGGTTGCTCAGACTGAGCTGGTCGAAAAGACTGCCGAGAAGGCGGGTTTTAGCTATGTCGCCAGCCGCATTACCATTGAAAGTGTATAAGATAAGCCACACGTGCACGTTTTAGTTAATCAAGAAGAAATTAAGAATTGGGCAGGTCGCGTCAATACCTTTATCCGAGGCCGTAACCTTTTTAATGCCAAAGAGAGAGTGGGCCCCATTGCCTACGATGCCGAGACCGGTGTCTTTAAGGGCAAAGTATCCAGCTTTTCCGATAATGTCTACGATACGGCTGTCTTGACCGAGAGGGGGGAGCCTAAGGCTTGCTCCTGCTCTTGCCAAGATTTCGGTCGGCAAAAGGGTTGCTGCAAACATGTCGTTGCGCTTCTATTGGCTATGGAAAATCCATATTTTCCGGATGAGGGTCAAGAAGCGGAAGCGTTGCCCGGCATGCACCTTTTGGCCGGAAAACCGGTGGTTCCTACAGACTTGATTGCCTTCGATGATTTGGTTAAGCAATCGGATGACGAGAAGAAAAGACGACCCGGCAGAAGACCTAAGGCGCCCGAACAAAATCGGCAGAAGACTAGTGGAGACTCGGAACACAGTGTGGGGGGGCTGGGCCCTAAGATTCAGTATTGGGCCAGGAAAGAGTTGAACGACTATGAGCCCGGTACGATAGACGATCCGGTTTACTTGCAAATCGTTTTTGACCTGGAGGAAACGACTAAGACCTCCCGGTCGGTCAGCCTGGCTCTAGGTTCCGACTCGGACGATACCGGTCAATACCCCTTAGATGTGTTTTTAGAAAAACTCCAACAAGAAGAGTCCATCTATATGGGGCGCGGTAAGTATTGGAAAGAAGACCAGCTCCTGGACCGAAACCAGCAAGGGGTCTTGACCTTTCTCGAAAAGACCCGGGATAAAGCTCTGGATTGGAACCGAATCCTTTATTGGATGGAGTTTACGGGACCCTATCTCAAGTTTGCTTATCGCTTCCGCCAAAGAACCGCCCCGCTGATTGTTTGGGAGGGCCTTAGCCCTGCCTTTCACCTATATTTGGAAGAAGGTGACAAGACGGGGACATACAAGATGAGTTTTCGTTATAATTCTGAGCCCTTACATGTCGCCTACATGGGAGATTTGAAAGTAAAGACCTTTGCAGAGGATGCGTTTTTCTTGCTGGCCGATACGACTTCAGCCCTGGCTTTTCACAGCAGCGGTTTTTACAGTTTAAAGCAATCGGAAGATCGGCTGATCAGCCAGGTTTTGGAACTTTTGGCCGCAGACGCATCAGCCTTCTTGAACATGAGTGCCAAGGACGCCAGCAGTTTCCTCAACCTGACCCGTTCTTATTTAGCCCATAGTTCTAAATTGGTCATTAGTCCCGCTTTAGAGGAAAAAATCATCCGCCTGCCGGTTGAAATAACGAGCTATGTCGATTATGCGGAAGGTGTGTTTTATCTCCAAGGTTTTTTCAATTACGGCGACTTGGCTATTGCAGCCGGTACGGGAGACAAGACCTTTCAAGACCATCAAGATAAGCTCCTGATTCGTCGCGAGGAAGAAGAGAGGGCCTATTTGCGCCTCATAGAAAAATGGGGATTTGCTGCCGGCTTAAGAGAAGGCCAGTATGTTTTGACCGGAGAAGATGAGGTTTTCAGCTTTGTAAAAGAAGGTCTAAAGGCTTTCGGTGAAGTTTCTCGTGTCTATATAACCGAAGCAGTCCGCCAAATTAAGCTCCTGCCCCTCCCCGAGATTGAGTGGTTTGATGAACCCGACGATGTCGATCCTTATCGTGATATCGAAATCGCCTTTAAGGTAGGGGATTATAAAGAAGACCAGGTTAAAGACATTCTGGAAGCAATAGCCCGCCGCAAGGCCTATGTTAAGCTCGATGCTTCCCTCTTCCTGGATTTGGAAGGCCGGACCTATGAGGAAAGAGAAAAAATCAGAAGCCTTACCAAATTTGTCGATAAGCTCATCAAGTGGGGCGGTGTCTGGCAAGACGGTGCTTTTCACCTACCGGCTTTTAGACGCTTATCGCTTCGCTTTGCCATGGGTAAAGGCAAACCGGAAGTCGATTTGCCGGACCTTCCTTCGGGCATCCGAGCCAAGCTCAGGCCCTATCAGCTGGAAGCTTACCGTTGGCTCTCTTACTTGGACCATTATCGCTTGGGCGGCATTTTGGCCGACGAGATGGGCTTGGGTAAAACGCTGGAGATTTTGTCTTTTATTTGGTCTATTTATAAACAGCAAGGAGGCCTCCACCTGGTGGTTTGCCCGACTTCACTTATTTATAACTGGGAACACGAGGCCAAACGCTTTATCCCGGATATGCCCTGCCGTGTCATAGAAGGCAATAAAGAAAGCCGTCTTCAGTCTTATAAAGAACAAGATGAAGGGCTTATAATCATGTCCTACGGCGTGTGCCGGCAGGATGCCAGAGACCTCAGGCGTAAAGACTTTAACTTTTTGACCATGGTCTTGGACGAGGCACAAAATATCAAAAACCCCCAGACCAAGACCAGTCGGGCGGTCAAGCAGCTGAAGGCCCAAAGGCGCTTTGCCCTGACCGGTACCCCCATTGAAAATAATATCGTGGACCTCTGGTCTATTTTCGATTTCATCATGCCGGGCTACCTGTTTGATCTTTATACCTTCAAGAACCGCTTTGCGCTGGCAGGATCTGCATCGGCTTTGAGTTTGAGCCAGCAGCAGACTTTGGCCAAAGAAGAAAAGGCCCCGGTCCGGGACTATCTGGAAGCGGGCCTGGCTTTGGCCCAGCAAGAAAGTTTGCACCAATTGGTCAGTCCCTTTGTCCTACGTCGACTGAAAGAAGAGGTCCTCCAAGACCTGCCGGACAAGATTGTGACAGATATCCCCTGTCCCATGACGCCGGGGCAGGCCGATGTCTATGAAACCTATTTAAGACGAGCCAGGCAGACGCTTTATGAAGTCAGCCATTATGAAGGCCAGGCCAGGGTTAGGGCTAGGATGACCATCTTGGGTGAACTGACCAGGCTCAGGCAGATTGCCTGTGATCCTTCGCTCTTCATCCCCGACTATGCGGGTGGCAGCGGCAAGCTCGATGTTTTAAGCGAATTAGTGCCGGACCTTTTGGACCAAGGCCACCGGATTTTGATCTTTTCGCAATTTACGTCCATGTTGAGCCGGATTGAAACGCTTCTAGCTTCCAAAGGCATCGAGATGTTTTATATCGACGGTCGAGTGGGCTCAAGAGAACGCCTGGATTTGGTCGAGCGTTTTAACCGAGGCGAGGCCCAAGTCTTCTTAATCTCGCTTAAAGCAGGCGGTTCCGGTCTGAATCTGGTCGGTGCGGATGTGGTTATCCACTACGACCCCTGGTGGAATCCTGCGGTAGAGAAACAGGCCACGGACCGGGCACACCGTATAGGCCAGCGTAAAGTCGTGCAGGTTTTCCGCCTCTTGACCTTGCATTCGATTGAGGAGAAGATACAAGAGATGCAAAGAGAGAAGGAAGCCCTACTGGATGATATTGTGACGCCGGGGGCGCACTTTATTCATAAAATGGATGACGAGACCATTAAGAAGCTGTTTGAGTAGGAAAGTAGAGGATTAGCATGCAAAAGGAAGACCTGTTCAAGAAAGAAGAAGCCTATCTACAAGAGGTTTTGGAGTTCCTGAAGACCAGGAAGACCTATTTGGAAGAGTATAATGCCCGCCTGGAAGAAGAGTCTATTGAGCTTAAGGCTTTGGCCTGGGAAGACCATCTGGAGTTAGGCGAGACCGATACCAATGCCCAATACGACTCCGCCGTTATTCAGAATGAACTGGCCCATGCCCACGAGGTCCAAAGCAACCAGGCCAAAGAACTGGCAATTCTGCCTAAACTGATGGAAAGACCTTATTTTGGCCATATGACTTTTGCCTTTACAGACGGAGAGGAAACCGGTGCCGAAAATGATGATATAGAGGAAATCTATATCGGCCTAAAAGACCTGGTGGATTACGAAGGGATGAAGCAGTACGTGACGGACTGGCGAGCACCTTTGGCCTCGGTCTATTACGATGTGACGGATTTGGGACCGGTCGATTTAAGAAAAGAAGGTGTCAATGTCTTGGGCCGACTTTTGGCCAAATACCAAGTCGTTATTACCAAAGGCCAACTGGACCGTGTTATCAACACGACCGAACAAATTTATGACGATATTTTGCAAATGGTCTTAAGCCGGGTTTCATCGGCCAGGATGAAAGAAATTGTCCAGTCGCTCCAAAAGGAGCAGCACCTCATTGTGCGAGAAGAGCCGAAAAGGAATCTTCTGATCCAAGGTGTGGCCGGATCCGGTAAGACGTCTATTGCCTTACACCGAGCCGCTTATCTCATGTATGTGGATAAGAATATGCAAGCCGACAATATCTTGCTCATTACCCCTTCGGACTCTTTTGCCACTTATGTAGGCGAAGTCCTTCCCAGCTTAGGCGAGGAGAACGTGCGCTATATGACGGCAGACAGGGTCTTAAGAGAAGAAATCGGAACGGTTCAAGGCCGTTACGTCAATTACCCCTTCCTGCCGGCCACGATGGAAAAGAAAGTCTTGACCACGTCATATCGCTGGCTTGGCTGGATTGAAGAGTTTGCCTCTTATGTCACGGAAAACGGTTTTGCCGCTTCGGATATGACAACACCCTATCTCAAGGTCCCGGCCTCTCTATTGGACCGACTTTATAAACAGAATTATAAGTTTCTGCCTTATTTTCAACGTCGCGAGGCTATTTTGCGCCACCTGCAGGATTTGGTAGACAACAAAGAAGACTATGATTTGTCTTACGATGCTTTTAATTCGGCCCTTTCCGAGATGTTCCTCTTATCGGACCTGGTTCAAAGCTATCAGGTTTTCCTGCGCTGGCTGGAAGAAGAGAAGGGTGTAGATCAAAAGTTTTTTGATACGGATAAGTTCGATAGTGAAGACTTGATTGCTCTGGGTCTTATGAAGGTCCTCTTGTACGGTCCTTCGGATACCGATTGGGTCATGCACCTGATTGTGGACGAGATGCAGGACCTATCTTATAGCCTTCATGCGTTCTTGCGCCGGACCTTTAATTGCCCCAGGACACTTTTGGGCGACGTCAACCAGGCCATTAATTTCCCCTTGGAAGACGATTATCTGGATAAGCTGGCCGACATCTATCACCGTGACCCGATTAAGACCCTGACCTACAATCTGGATACCTCCTATAGGTCGACTCGACAGATTACGGAATTTGCCCGCAAAATTGTTTCGGACCATTCCATAAGACCTCTGAACCGCGAGGGTCAGGCGGTGGGCTACCATGCTTTTGCAGCCGATGCCAAAGCCGATCTTTTCGAGAGCTTGTATAAGCAAGCACAGGATTGGAAGAAGCAAGGGTTTAAGACGGCTCTTCTTACGACAAAAACAGAAGAAGAAGCGACAGAACTGAAAGCTTGGTTAGATGAAAGAAACGCCGAGGAAGATAATCCTATCCTTATTAATGCCTATCTCCAAGTGGAAAATGATTTTGCCCTGACGGTTTGCCCGGTCCGCGAGTCCAAAGGGGTGGAATTTGATGCGGTCGGTGTCGTGGATTGTTCGGCCGAAAACTACCATACCGCGGTGGATCGGACTTTGCTCTATGTCGCCGTAACCCGTGCCCTCCATGCTCTGGAGATTTACAGCTTGGGCCAAGCTTCCGACTTCTTGCCCCAAGACTTGAGGTAAGACCTAGGTGCAAAAAACATCGGACGGACAAAACTACAAGCTCTTGCATCTTTGCATGGACTTCGGCACCCAGATGCTGGAGGTTGGGGCTGAGACCAGCCGGGTCGAGGACAGTGTCAAGCGTATCTTGGAAGCCTATGACAAGAAGGCTATATCCATTTTTGCTATACCAACCCTGCTCCTGGTAACGTTTGAAGATGACGAGGGTATTCCTTATACCAGCTCGGTTCGTATTAAGAACATTACTTCGCACTTTGACCGCTTGGACCGACTCAATCACCTGTCCCGGACTTTGTGCATCGGCGAGGTGAAGAGCCTGGAATATTTCCAAGAGCAGCTGGACCTTATTCGCCAATCTAAACTTTATAAGTTGCCGGTTTTGCTTCTGGCGGCCGTGGTGCTCGGTATGGGCTTCTCCTATGTTTTCGGAGGGACAGTGGCCGATATCCTATGGTCCGGTCCTATTGCTTTGGCCATGAAGGCCTTCTACGAATTGCTCGATCGGGCCAAATTAAACTCCACCTATGTTAACCTCATGGCGTCTTTCTCGGCCGGATTTTTGGCCGAGCTTTTCTTTCGTTTGAATCTTTTGGCACACCCGTCCATTGTGACCGTGGCCGTGGTCATGAACCTGGTGCCGGGTATGCTTTTGACCAATGCCATCTACGATATCATCCATAAGGACTTTACCGCCGGTCTCAATAAGCTGATTGAGGCGGTCTTTGTGGCGGTGGCTTTGGCTGTGGGGACCGGTTCGGCGGTCGTATTATTTAGATAGGAGGCTTTAAGCGAATGGATATGTGGAATATTTTTTACCTCCTTGCCTCTCTGGCCTTTTCCGCCGGTTATGCCGTCCAATACGGTGTCAGGGGCCGCATCTTTGTTCCGTCGGTTTTGGGAGCGACTCTTGCCTGGTACTGTCTGGGCCTGGGTGAGAGCTATCTGGGAAGCGTGGTTTTTTCCAATTTTCTGGCGGCCAGTTTTGTGTCGCTCTGGGCGGTTATCTGGTCCAGGCGAAAAAAGGCTCCGTCGACGATTTTTCTTATCATAGGGGTCCTGCCTCTGGTACCGGGGAGATCTATCTATCTCACCATGGTGGCCCTGGTCGAAAAGCGCCTGATGGACGCCCTAAGTTTACTGGTCGAAACCATCGGTATTTCCTTTGCCATCACCATAGGAATTTTGTTTATTACCACGACCTACAGTCTGATTCGTGCTATCCTGTCATGGAATAATACCGCTCGAAAAGAAAAAATTGACAGCAGAAGAAATCGCTTTTAGTGTGTAAGCAAAGGAGGAACTTCCTATGACACAAAACGATTGGACCAAGACTTATAGCCTACCTCTATTAGAGGTCGACCCGTCCCGACTGAGTCACGAAGAGCTGTGGATATTCGGCCAAGTTGCCGGTATTTTGCAACTGGAGACCAAGCCCTTATCCGGTATTCCTCTTATTGCCGAGAAGACAGAGGAAAAAGATTTGGAAGTAAGTTGGGAAGACGATCAAATTCTCATTCGCTATCCCAATGCCGTCGGCTTTGCCCGAGGACTTTCCCATGTCAGAGAACTATGGATCCACGGCAGACCGATCAAAGAAAAACTGCAGGTCCAAGATAGCGGCCTCATGCTGGATGTATCCCGTAACGCGGTCCTCACCGTAGAAAGTGTCTATTTGTTATTAAATTACATGGCGACCATGGGCCTGAATGTCCTCATGCTTTACACGGAGGACACCTATTGCCTGCCTTCCTACCCCTATTTCGGTTACCAGAGAGGGGCTTACACGCCCGAAGAGCTCAAGGCCATCGACGATTACGCTTACCGCTTGGGTATAGAGGTGGTGCCTTGTATTCAGACTTTGGCCCACTTGGCGACCACGCTTAAATGGCCCTATGCCAGAGAGATGAAAGACCTCCCCAATATTCTCTTGGTTGGCGAGAAGAAGACCTACGACTTTATTGAAGCTATGTTTAAGTTAACTCGTTCCTGCCTCAGGTCCAAGAGAATCCACATCGGTATGGATGAGGCGCACAGCCTGGGGAGGGGGACCTACCTCGACAAGAACGGCTACGAAGAGCCCTATCAGATTATGCAGAAGCATCTGGCCAAAGTCACCGACCTGGCCAAAGCCTACGGCTACACCCCAATGATGTGGTCCGATATGTACTTTAGATTCTGTTCGCCCCAAGATCGTTACTATGATATGGAACATCCCTTGACGCCCGAAGTTTTGGATTCGATTTCGGATGAAGTGGGCCTGGTCTATTGGGACTATTACACACACGATCCCCAAGTTTTCGACACCATGCTTGCGCGCCATTTAGAGACCAAGTCGCCGGAAGTTTGGTTCGCCGGGGGTGTCCAGACCTGGAACGGTATTAAAGCCAATGTTGGCAAGGCTTTTGCCACCAGTGAATTGGCCTTAAAATCTTGTAAGAAATTAGGCATTGACCATGTTATTGCCACAGCCTGGGGGGACAACGGCGGTGAGGTTTCCGTTTTCGAATCCCTGGTCGTTTTACAGATATTCGGCGATTTTGCCTGGAATGATTACGTGCCTTCCAGAACCGAAGTCATCAGTCGTTTCAGCCAGACCTACGGTGTAGATGGCAGGGCCTTCTATGACATGCGGCTTTTTGATGAAGTGCCCGGTGTGGAAAAAGATAATCCCCATATGGTGAATCCTTCCAAGTATATTCTTTACAGTGATCCTTTGATGGGGACGGTTGATTGCCATCTCTTCCCCTTAGGAGATGACCTAATTGACCACTATAGGGACTTGGCCGAATACTTTGACCGAAGGACCAACGAGACCGAAGGCATGGCCAAGCTCTTTTATCTCCAGTCTGCTCAGTTGGCCGATGTCTTGGCCCGCAAGGTCCGTCTGACCCTGGAACTTAGGCCCATGTATCTGGATGATGATTACAGAGGACTCAGGAGCCTGGTGGACCACGACCTGCCCGACCTTATTGCGGCAGTCCAAGACTACCAAGCCTTCAGCTTGTCCATCTGGTACCTCTCTAATAAGCCGGAAGGAAGCGAAGTCTTGGATATTCGCATGGGTGGTCTTTTGGCCAGACTCAAGACTTGCCAGGATCGTTTGGATGGTTATTTGAATGATTCTTACGACAGTCTTCCCGAATTAGAGGCCGAAAGGCTGCCTTTTGACGGAAGAAGCTTGGAAGAGGTTGAAAAACAACCGCATTTTAGGGATAATCAGTGGCAAAATTTAGCAACGGTGAATCCCTTGTAAGAAACGAAGCCGGAGAGGAACTTGGCCTCTGACTATCTTTCAGACCAGCCAAGTCTCCGGAACAAACTTCGGGTGACCCTCTCACCTGTGGAGGAGAAGAAAAATGAATAAAAAAGTTTATAGGCTGGTAGAGACCGCCTTGTTTGCTGCGCTTTATGTTGTCCTGACCATGTTTGTGGCGCCCATTGCTACGGGACCCTTACAGTTCAGAATATCGGAAGCCCTCATGATTTTGCCGGCCCTGACCCCGACCGGAGTGGTAGCCCTACCTTTGGGAGTGCTCTTATCGAATGTTCTTTTGAATATGGGCTGGATTGATATCGTGTTCGGTACCTTGGCCACGGCTTTGGCGGCCATTGTGACCCGTTACTTGGCTAAGCGCTTCAATCTTTTGCCGGAGCAAGGTCAGATTCAGTCGGGCAAGGCCTTGTGGAAGAAGAAAAGCTTCTATCTCTTGCCCCTGCCTACCATTCTCTTTAATGCCTTTATTGTAGGTGTTTACCTGCCTATCTTCTTCCCGGACCCCAATATGAAAGACTTGCCTTTTTACTTGGCTATGATCTTGAGCATTCTGTCCTTGGCCTTGTCGGAAGCCCTGGTTGTCTATGTTTTCGGCTTGCCCTTGATGTCGGGGGTCTATAATATTTATAGAAAACAAGCCAGCCGCTCCTAAGCTGCCCATAGGCGATAGGGAGGGCTTGGCTTAAAGGAGAACGCCATGTCGTATTACTTTTCGGAACATTCCGAAGTGCCGGATAAACCGAGCCTTATCTCTTATCGCTTTCACGGCCGTGACTTGGTCTTTCACAGTAATTCAGGAGTCTTTTCCAAAGAGCATATCGATCAGGGTACAGAGACCCTTTTAGAAGCTTTTTATGAAGATATGGAGAAGCTGAAGGGCGAAGATCTGGAGCTTTTTCGTTCACTGACCAAAGGTCAGGCCCTGGATTTAGGTACAGGTTACGGTGTTATCGCCATTGTGGCCAAGAAGCTCTATCCGGCCTCGACTTGGACTTTGTCTGATGTGAACGACCATGCCCTGGACTTAGCGCGTAAAAATTTAGAAGAGAATTTTATCCAAGGCAGCCGGGTGATAAAATCCGACGGTTTCGAGCACTTGGAAGGGACCTTTGATTTAATCTTATCCAATCCCCCGATTCGGGTCGGCAAGGATAAATTGTATGAGCTTTTTAGGGGCATGCAAGCTAATCTTAGCCCGAACGGCAGAGCCTATATCGTAATCGGTAAGAAGCAGGGAGCCAAGTCGGCCCAGACCTATTTAGAGAGCCTCTTTTCCCAAGTCGATCTGATTTATAAGAAAAAAGGTTTCCATATCCTCCGCCTGCAGGAAGCTTAGGCCAAAGCCTTATGAAGAGAAGATGTTGGTCAAGCTTTGGCCTAGTACTGGCTGTCTTATTGCTGACGACGACCTTTTTGGCCGCCTGTAAGGGCAAAGAAAATACGCCTGAGGATTATTTGGGACGGGTGAATTACGATGCACCCACCGCTCTGTTACAGTACCGAGTTGACGAGGAGGGTGAATGGCTGGATTATAGGGAGGTAAAGGACTTGGATAAGCTCCTTAACTCCACCGGTCTGCCGGTTGTCTTGTGTATACGCCAGCATCGAGACTACGCGGCCCCTATCGTTATCCCGCAGATGGAAGAATGGGCCGTCCAATACCACGATAAGGCCTATTTTATTTTTACCTATGTTAACGAAAGTTCTTATATTCTTGATCAGTTAGAAGTCCACGTGACACCGACCTTTTATCTCTTGCAAAACGGCTCCAAGATTATGTATGCTTCTTGGGAAGAAGAAAACGCTTTGGTCTTATTGCAAGACGCTCTGGATAAGCGCGTTAAGGAGGAATAGCTATGCCGGCTCCGTTGTACCCTCTGCCCAGAACAGGTTTGGGCCAAGATAGTCATCGTTTTGTGGATGAAGTAAACCCTAAGCCTCTGGTTTTGGGCGGCCTGGTAATTCCGGAAGGTCCGGGTCTTTTGGCTAATTCGGACGGAGATGTCCTCCTCCATGCCTTGTGTAATGCGATCAGCTCGGTGACCACTGTGCCGATTTTGGGGGCCAAAGCCGATGACATGTGCAGAGCCGGTGTAACCGATTCGTCAGCTTATCTTAAAGAAGCCTTAAAGCTTCTGGAAGCCAGCCAAAATCCGTCGGGTCACCGCTTAGAATTGGTTTCTTTGGCCTTTTCTATCGAAGGCAAGAGACCCAAGCTCTTAAAACATATACCGGCTATGCGCGAAAGTATCGCTGATTTGTGCGGCCTGGCTGCCTGTAGGGTCGGCATCACGGCCACCACAGGAGAAGGTCTGACCGATTTCGGGCGCGGCTTGGGCCTGCAAGCGTTTTGTGTAGCGGATTTTAGAGAGTGGGGAGACGAAGCATGATGACACTTTATTGGGACCTGGGTATGGGAGCGGCAGGCGATATGCTGACCGCTTCGCTTTATGAATTATTGGATAAGCAGGAGCAAAGAAGCTTTCTGGAGAAAATGAACAGCATGGGCTTGGCTGATACAAGCCTTTCTGCCGAAAGGCTTCTACCGCCGGCATCGAAGGGACCCGTATGGAAGTTTTGATTCATGGCCATGCGGAAGGCGAAGACCCTGACCACCATGACCATGACCAGGGTCACCATCGCCACGACCATGATCACGAACCTGGTCACAGTCCTAAGCATAGCCATCAACATAACGGCTTAGAAGATATTGAAAAAATTATTGAAGCATTTCCCTTGTCGGCCCAAGTGAAAGACCAAGCAAGGGTGGGCTTTTTTCTATATAAATCGATATAATAAGCATAGCTAACGAGAAGATCTATAGTATTTTGGAGGTTCTTG
>CAYFQG010000024.1:0-18527 GCA_964345295.1 uncultured Oscillospiraceae bacterium
GTTGATTTTGGGGCAGTTTGTCTGCCTGTACGCCTCCGTTGCCTCCCGCATGGGAAAACACCCGCACCCTGTCCAGAGCGCAAGCCACAGCGAATGAAACAGCAGATTTTCCACCCTAATCACGACACTTGAATTTGGGTATAGAAAAAGGGCGGCTGTCTGAAAAACAGTCGCCCGAAAAGGGGATATATACAAGTTATTTGCTACTCGTCCGCCTTGAAAACCGTTGATATTACTGGCTTTTTCAAAAGTCCTGTATCACCACTCGCACCAAAAAGACCGCTCTAATAGGCGGTCTTTTCTTTAGTCGTCTAATTTCAAAACACTCATAAAGGCTTCCTGAGGGATTTCTACACTGCCGACCTGGCGCATCCGCTTCTTACCTTCTTTTTGCTTTTCCAGAAGCTTCTTCTTACGGGTAATATCACCGCCGTAGCACTTGGACAAAACATCCTTACGGAAAGCCCGAACGGTTTCTCTGGCAATGATTTTACCGCCGATAGCTGCCTGGATAGGAATTTCAAACTGGTGACGGGGGATGACGTCCTTGAGTTTTTCGGCCATCATGCGGCCTCTTTTTTGAGCCTGGTCCTTATGTACGATAAAGGATAGGGCGTCGACAATCTCGCCGTGAATGAGAATATCGAGCTTGACCAATTCCGCCGGCCTGTAGCATTTAAACTTATAGTCCAAAGAGGCATAGCCCCTAGTCCTGGATTTCAAGACATCGAAGAAATTATAGATTACTTCATTCAAAGGCATCTCATAATGAATTTCGACCAGGGTCTTATCCAAGTAGGTCATATTGAGGTAGGTCCCTCTTCTCTCCTGGCAGATTTCCATGATATTTCCTACATAGTCGGTTGGGGTCATGATGGTCACATTCACGATAGGTTCTTCCATGTGATCAATCTCGGAGGGGTCGGGCAAGTTGGTCGGATTGGTAATTTCAATCTCTTCCCCGTCTGTCGTGAAGACCTGATAAATAACCGAAGGAGCCGTCGTGATGATATTTAAATCGAACTCACGCTCCAGGCGTTCTTGGATAATTTCATAGTGCAGAAGGCCTAAGAAACCACAGCGGAAGCCGAAGCCCAAAGCAGCCGAGCTTTCCGGTTCAAAGGAGAAAGACGCATCGTTCACCTGAAGTTTTTCCAGGGCGTCTTTGAGATTGCCGTAATCTTGGTTATCGACCGGATAAATACCGCAGAAAACCATCTGCTGGGCCTCTTTATATCCGGGCAAGGCGTCTTTGGCCGGATTAGAGACCAGAGTCACCGTATCACCGATGGCCGTATCCTTAACATCCTTGATAGAAGCAATGATATAACCGACGTCCCCGGCTTCCAGTGTATCTTGCTTGGACAGGCGGCCGGCCTTGAAATCGCCGACTTCGGTCACCGTAAAGCTGGCACCGGTGTGCATCATGAGAATTTGGTCGCCCTTTTTGACCTGGCCGTCACGGACTCGGACGTGTACTACGACACCCTGGTATTCGTCGTACTTGGCATCAAAAATCAGGGCTCTTAAAGGTCCGTCTTCATCCCCCTCCGGCGGAGGCAGGTATTCGACAATCTTATCCAATACTTCTTCTATGTTGATATTGTTTTTGGCCGAAACCATGGGGGCCATGTCTGCTTCGATGCCGATTACTTCTTCGATTTCATCACGAACAAATTCGGGTCGGGCTGCCGGGAGGTCAATCTTGTTAATAACCGGCAAAATCTCCAGGTCGTTATCGACAGCCATGTAAACATTGGCCAAAGTCTGGGCTTCTATCCCCTGAGACGCATCCACGACGAGGACCGCGCCCTCGCAGGCGGCCAAGGACCTGGACACCTCATAAGAGAAGTCCACGTGTCCGGGAGTGTCAATTAAGTTTAGTTCGTAGACCTCCCCGTCTTTGGCCTTATAGAGCATCTTGGTAGCCTGGGCCTTGATGGTAATCCCACGCTCACGCTCAATATCCATATTGTCCAACACCTGGTCTTGCATCTCACGCTTGGTGAGACTACCGGTATGTTCAATCAAGCGGTCAGCCAAAGTGGACTTTCCGTGGTCCACATGGGCAATAATGGAAAAATTTCTGATGTGTTGCTGCCTCTGACTGGTCAAAGGTTTTGCCTCCTTATAGTTAGATTTTATTCAGGTATGCCAAATCTGGCGAAGGGATAAATCCTGATGAGGACATGTCCCACGATGGCGTCTTTGGGTACGGGGCCAAAGATTCTGGAGTCGGCACTGTAGGCTCTCTTATCGCCCAGCACGTAGACATGGTCTTCGTCTAAGGTAAGGGGTCCCTCCCAATCCGCCGGGGCCACCGTGTAGGTCCCTTCGGGCAGATAAGACTCGTCCAATTCTTCGTTATTGATATAGACCTTACCGTCGACGAAATCAATGGTGTCGCCGGGCTCGGCTATGACACGTTTGACCAACATCTCATTGTGGCGATAGCTGGCCAAGAGATTAGAATCCACTGTCACGATAGCACCTCGGGCAGGGGTACTAAAGTGCGGGCTGACCTTCTCGACCAATAACTGATCCTGGTTTAAGAGAGTCGGCTCCATAGATGACCCTACCACAGCACTTCTCTGAATGACAAAGTACGATAAGAGAAGACCTACGATGACGGCAATTAAAATATAACGAATCCAGTCCAAAACCTCTATAAGTACACTGGTCTTATCATGGTCCGAATAGATATCCTGCTCTTCCGGCAAGACCTCTCGCCTGTCCGGAGCAGGCTCGGCTTCGGGCGAGTCCGGAATGTAATTTAAGTAAGTAGGCCTAATATGGGGCGCATCCATCTCGATACGGACCGGCCTTACTTCCTGCTTCTGGTTTTGTTCATTTGTTTTATTTTCATTATCCGTCATCTTTGCTTTATTCCTCTTGTGCCGTTTCGGGCTCTGACGGATTCACAGCCAAGCCCAAATCTTCTAATTGCCGGTCCGAAACAAAGCCGGGTGCCTGAGTCATCAGGTCGGCAGAGCTTTGTACCTTAGGGAAGGCAATCACTTCTTTAATATTATCAATGCCCAAAGCCAGCATGACCAAGCGGTCTAAACCGATGGCCAAACCGCCGTGGGGCGGAACTCCGTATTGGAAGGCTTCCAATAAGAAGGAGAAGTTCTCATAGGCTTGTTCTTTACTGAAACCCAAGAGCTCGAACATCTTGTTTTGCAGGTCCTGGTCGTGGATACGGATAGAGCCTCCGCCCAATTCGTAGCCGTTTAAAACAATGTCATAGGCCAAAGCGCGGACCTTGCCGGGGTCTTTGTCTAAGAGGTCCAAGTCCTCTTCATTAGGCATGGTAAAGGGATGGTGGACGGCCACAAAGCGCTTCTCTTCCTCGTCCCACTCCAGGAGGGGGAAGTCGGTCACCCAGCAGAAGGCGTCGGTTGAAGGATCATAGAGCTCCAACATTTTGCCCAAGTGCGATCTAAGCGCACCCAAAGCCGTCTGCACGGTCCTGATATTGCGGTCTGAAACGATAAGAAGGAGGTCACCGTCCTTAGCTGCTGTCTCTTCCTTAAGCTTAGAAAGAAGTTCCTCGTCCATAAACTTCAGGATAGAACCGCGCCAGGTCTCTCCGGGAACAAGCCAGGCCAGGCCGCCTGCTCCGTAGTCTTTTACAAAGTCTTGGAGCTTGTCGATTTCTTTACGGGTCATGCTACCGGCACCGGGTGCTACGATAAGCTCTACCCTGCCGCCCGCTTCAATCGCCGAAGTAAAGACTTTAAATTCTGTATCCTTCACCAAGTCCGAAATATCTTGTAATTCCATGCCGAAACGGATATCCGGTTTGTCCGAACCGAAACGCCCCATGGCTTCTTCCCAAGTCAAGCGGGGAAAGGCGTCTTCAACATGTTGCCCTTTGACATCCGCCCACAAAGCCTTCAGATAAGATTCGACCAGGCTCATGACGTCTTCTTGTTTAACGAAAGACATCTCCAAGTCAATTTGTGTAAACTCCGGCTGACGATCGGCTCTTAAGTCTTCGTCGCGGAAGCATTTGGCAATCTGGAAATAGCGGTCTACTCCTGACACCATAAGAAGCTGCTTATAAAGCTGAGGGCTTTGCGGCAAGGCAAAAAACTTACCGGGGAAAATTCTAGACGGAACTAGGTAGTCTCTGGCCCCTTCCGGCGTAGACTTACCCAACATGGGGGTCTCAATATCCAAGAAACCTTCTTGGCTGAAGAATTGACGAGTGAAGTTCGTGATGTCGGAACGCACCTTCAGATTTCTTTGCATGGGAGACCTTCTGAGGTCCAGGTAGCGGTGCTTCAGGCGCAAGCTCTCCTTAACATCCGATTCTTCTTCAATATAAAACGGCGGGGTCTTGGCCTGGCTAAGAATTCTTAATTCATTAACGTGAATCTCCCAGAGACCGGTCTTCATCTCGGGATTGGGATTTTCTCTTTCACGCATCAAGCCTTTAACGGCCAAAACATATTCGCTTCTGACTTTGGAAGCCTTATCGCGGACATCTTCGGGGGACTCTTCGTCCACCACCAGCTGCATAATACCGGATCTGTCTCTTAAACTGATAAAAATAAGGCCGCCTAAGTCTCTTTGGACTTGGCACCAGCCCATCAAGGTCACTTCTTGCCCCAGGCTCTCTTCACTCAGGTCGGCACATAGGGCCGTTCTCTTAAGACCTTCTAATGATTCCATCTCTATCTCCTATTATTTTCCTTAAAAGCCTAATTTTTTCATATTATAGACTAGTTTTGTCTTAGTCTTCGGCCAAAATCTCTGCCAAGGCATCTATATTATGAAGGTCTACCTCGACCTCTTCCTTATCACGGTCCACCAAACTTCTCAGCATGGCCTTGCCCCGGGCCAACTCGTCTTCGCCCAAAACTAAAATATAGTCCATGTTGTTTTTGCCGGCGTATTTCATCTGAGCTCTAAGCGATCGGTCCATCAAATCATACTGGACCGAAATACCACGACGACGCAAAGCTTGGGCCAAAGCCTGAGCCTCGGCATGAGCAGCATCATTTAAATTCGCAATATAAAGCGTGGTCTCTAAACTGTGCGCTTTTACCAAGCCTTGGGCTTCCAGCTCCATCAAGAGCCTTTCTTCTCCCATGGCAAAGCCGATACCGGGTGTAGAAGGTCCTCCCAAAGCTTCGACCAGGCCGTCGTAGCGTCCGCCGCCGCAGATGGTTCCCTGGGTGCCCACATTCTCGGAAACAAATTCAAAGACGGTCTTAGTGTAGTAATCCAAACCACGGACAATTCTAGGATCTACCTTATAGGAAATTCCCATATCGTCGAGGAGGCCTTTTAGCGTGTCAAAGTGGTCTCTACACTCTTCATCCAGATAGTCCAGAATCAAAGGCGCATCCTTGGTAACTTCTTGGCAAGACTTCTCTTTGCAATCCAAAACCCTCAAAGGATTTTCTTCCATACGGTTTTGACAATCCTGACACAACTGATCTTTCTTAGGGCGTAAATAGGCAAGCAGTGCCTCCCGATATTGGGCCCGGCAGTTAGGGCAACCGATGCTGTTAATATGAAGGGCATAGTCTTTTAAACCCAACTCTTCAAAGTAATGATCCAACATGGCCAAAACTTCCGCATCGATGTGAGGTCCTTTGGCCCCGAATGCTTCCACACCCATCTGGTGAAACTCTCTGTAACGGCCCTTTTGCACATTCTCATAACGGAAAGCGGTGATAACATAAAAAAGGCGTTGCGGTGAAGGCTTAGACCCCATACCGTTCTCAACATAGGCTCGGACGACACCCGCCGTGCCTTCGGGGCGTAGGGTCAAAGACCTGCCCCCCTTATCTTCGAAGGTGTACATCTCCTTCTGAACGACATCGGTGGTCTCCCCCACACCGCGCTGAAAAACCTCGCTATGCTCAAAGGTCGGGATACGAATTTCCTCGTAACCGTAAAGCTTACATAAATCCTCGAACGTTCTCTCGACATATTGCCAATTTAAGGTGACTTCCGGTAAAAGGTCCTGGGTCCCCTTGGGCGCTTGTTGCTTCATATTGCCTCCCTAGAAATCTCACAGATTATTGGGCCAAAGGCACGGCTTCAAGCCCAAATCAATTCTTATTATTATAAACCAAGACCTTGCTTTAAGCGACTTACCGGGCCAAATAAGGTAGAATCGATAAGAACAAGAAAGTGATACGGAGGAAGGAAAGTCATGTCTTCAACTATTGCCATGCCGGACAAGTCCTACGCTATTTTTGATATGGACGGAACCCTGATCGACTCTATGCCTTACTGGGCTCAATTGCCTGAAGAATATCTCAAATCCATGGGAGTTAAAGATATCCCGCCCAATCTTTTCGAGAAAATTTCTACCCAGACCGCTACGGAAGCGGCTCAAACTTTCCTGGACCACTTTAGCAACGCGTTTCCCGAATCCGGCATTGCCGAAACGACTCTTCCGGATGCCAAGACCATCACAGAAGGCATAAATGCCCTCATGGCACACCACTATGCCGAAGATATCCCTCTAAAGGCCCATGTCGTCTCTTATCTGGACGCCTGGAAAGAAAAAGGCGGCCGCCTCTGTGTGGCTTCTGCCACAGCCGAACCTTTAATAAGGCTTTGCTTGAGCCGGTTGGACATTCTGTCTTACTTTGATTTTGTCTTATCGACCGAAACTTTGGGCATCCATAAGCGTGACGACCGCGTTTTTCGCATGGCCGCTGCGAAATGGGACCAATCACCCGAAAACATAGCGGTTTATGAAGATAGTCTCTTTGCCTTAAGATCTGCCAAGTCGGGCGGTTTTTACACCGTGGCGGTCCACGACCATGTCCAAGAGCCGTCCTGGCCGGCCTTACAAGAAGAAGCCGACCTGGCTATTTATCTGGACTAGACTAAAGAAAGGACTCCCATGGCTAAGAAAAACACCACCTATTACTGTACGGCCTGCGGCTATGAATCCAGCGGCTGGTTGGGTAAGTGCCCCTCTTGCGGCGGCTGGAATACCTTCGAGGAGAAAATCAATATCCCCAAGGCCAAATCCGGCTCCGGTGCAGGCGTGGGACAGGGCTGGCTGGGAGACCTCCTGGACGAAGATTCGGCCAAAGAAGAAACGCTGCTCACCCTGGACAAGGTCCACGGTGAAGCGGCCAGTTACTTTTCTTCCGGTATAAACGAATTTGATCGGGTTCTGGGAGGAGGTTTTGTTCCGGGCTCACTGGTCCTGGTCGGCGGCGACCCCGGCATAGGCAAATCCACCTTACTCTTGCAAGCATCAGCCCATGCCAAAACCACCGGACCTATCCTTTATATTTGCGGTGAAGAATCGCCTCAGCAGGTCAAACTTCGGTCCGACCGCCTGCAAATTAAAGATTCCGGCATCAAGCTGACCACCGAAGTGGTCTTCGAAAAGTTGGCCGTCATTATAAGTAAGCTAAAACCGCGCCTGGTCGTTGCTGACTCTATCCAAACGCTATACTCCGACCAAACCGGCTCGGCTCCGGGCACGCCAAACCAAATTCGGGACGTGGCTGCCGGCTTTCTTCGCCTGGCAAAAAAACTGGGCACCACCATTATCCTGGTCGGCCATGTCACCAAGACAGGAAATTTGGCCGGCCCCAGAATGCTCGAACACATGGTGGATACGGTTTTGTATTTTGAAGGTGACAAGTACTCGTCTCTTCGCTTAGTCCGTGCGGTCAAAAACCGTTTCGGCCCCACCAATGAGGTTGCCTTATTCGAAATGGGCGAACGAGGCCTCATGCCGGTCGAAAACCCTTCCGAAGCCCTGCTCGAATCCATGCCGCAACAGGTGCCGGGGTCGGCTCTGAGTGTCATCGTAGAAGGGACCAGACCCCTGGTTGTAGAGATTCAAGCCCTTCTGAATGCCACGTCTTATCCCAGCCCGCTTCGTATGGCCCAGGGCCTGGACCGCAATCGCGTTTCTATGCTCATGGCCCTTTTAGAAAAACAGACCGACATGACCTTAAGTAATATGGATTCCTTTATTAATGTAGTCTCCGGCCTCCAGGCTGACGATCCGGCCACCGACCTGGCTCTTTTGGCCGCTATCACGTCTTCTTACAAAAACCTTCCTATCCGGGCCAAAACGCTTTTCTGCGGTGAGGTAGGCCTTACCGGAGAAATCCGTCCGGTCTCCCGCCTGGCCGACCGCTTAAAAGAAGCCTCTAACCTCAACTTTGAATATATTTTCTTACCCGGTTCGGCCAAGCGCGAAATCCAAAAATTAGACCTGGGAACCGGTTTAGAAGTAATTTTTGTTGACCAAGTTCAGGAAGCTTTGGACATCTGCTTCTAGGAGGTATTTATGGGAAACGCAAATCCTGAAGTCCATATCGTGATTGCCGCTGCCGGCCAAGGCAAACGCATGGGAGCCGACACCAATAAGTTGTTTTTAATGCTGGACACTAAGCCGCTAATTGTATGGACCGTAGAAAAGGCCGTGCGTTTTATCCAAAGCTTAGACAACCCCAAACTAGGCCATATCCATCTTATTTGCCATCCCGAAGAAATAGAAAGCATGCAAAAAATCACGGGAGATTATGAGCTATCGGATGCGGTCGAAAATTATATCCCGGGCGGCAGAACCAGGCGAGAATCGGTTTTCCTGGCACTCCAATTTCTTCATCATGAAGGCGTTTCTCCGGAGAGTTTAGTCTTGGTCCAAGATGGTGCCAGATGCTTGGGACCTTTAGAAGTTTGGCAAGACGCCTACCGCACGGCTTTAGAAAAAGGAGCGGCATGTCCGGCTCTCCCGGTCCATGACACCCTCCGCCTGGAAGACAAGTCCAACCCAGGGAAAAAACTGCTGGGCCAAACCGTAGACCGCGAAAATCTTTATCGCATACAAACCCCCCAGACTTTTCACTTTGAAAGCCTCTATAAAGCCAATCTGAAAGTGGCAGAAAAAATCGCACAATCTCCCGAATCCGAATCACTTTATACAGACGATGTACGCATTGCCCAGGAAATCGGTATTGAGGTTTATCGGTCTCAAGGGTCTTTACTAAACTTCAAGCTGACCCGGCCGGAAGATTTGGCCTTAGGAGAACTAATCGTCAATTCAGGGACACTACCTAGCCTCTAGAATAGCGACTTGTAAGGATGCCGACTACTGTAATCCCTACAATTAAAGTAGCCAAAACAAGATACATGCCTGCTTTTGCGTTTAAGGCTGTAAAGCGAAGGGCTAAGGCTTCGAGTATTAGGATGATGCCTAAAACAAGAAGCGACACACCGGATACTTTGGCCAGTTGAACGGGGTCCTTAACCTCTTCCGATTTATAGCCGGCCAAAAGCTCTACCAGCTTAAAACGCCAAATGACAAAGCCTACTGCGAATAGTAAAAAGCCGGATAATAGGGCTGCCCAAAACATAAAACGCTCCTTCTTTTTAATAGATAAATTTTAGCACAAGTGACTTTTCCGTCTCAAAATTTTCTAGCGAAAAAAATTTCAAGCTGTTAGACTTAATACATACTATAGAAAAGAAGATTAATAACGTTCTATGAAAAAAACAATTGCTTTTATTGCTATTCTGCTTGCCCTAATCGTACTTACGATTTTAGGCAAAGTTTTCAAATTCTTGGCAGCTTCGACTTTTAAGGTCCTGATGATTATTTTGCTTGTAGTCTTAATTGTCTACCTCCTGGCCAAAGTCATCTTGTCCAGAAAAGAATAAGTCCGGTGACCAGTCATGCCGAAAATTAATGCCTATGTCGACTTCTATCCCGGATGGGCCATTCAAGCCAATGCTTACGGGATTCATACGTCCGATGCCTATGTCCTGATTGACCCTGTAGTAGGTCCGGACAGGCTGGAAGCCGATCTTGCCAACCAAGTCCGGATGTTGGTTTCAACCCACGGTCATTTTGATCATAACCTGTCCGCAGAGGCCTGGCTAAAGCATCGGCCAGACCTCCCTTTTTATATGAGTCAGGCCGACACAAGCATGGCACAAGATGAAACCAAAAACGTCTCGGCTCTTTTCGGCATGCCCATGACCTACCCGGAGCCTCAACAATTTCTTGTGGAAGGCCAAAGCCTGGCTCTGGACAAGCAGCTAAGTCTGGAAGTTTTCTCGAGCCCCGGACATAGCCCCGGCTCTGTTCTTTTACTTTTAAAAGACGGTGCGAAAAACATTGCACTTTTTACGGGTGACGTTGTTTTCCAAGATTCGATAGGCCGGACCGACCTACCCGGCGGTTCCGCGGAAGAGATGGCAGCTTCTCTGGCCAAGCTTAAGGAACTGGGTCAAAAACGAAACTTTCCGCCTAATCTCCCAATCTTGTCCGGTCACGGTCCGGACACCACTTGGGCAGAGTTACTCAGGATGAATCCCTGGTTATAAAGATAAAAAGCCGACTCCTTGTTAAAGAGTCGGCTTTTTTAATGACTTAAAAAGTTAAACTTAATCCATCTTCTCCCAAACGCCCGTACGCTTCCCTATTTCAACTTCATAGAAATCACCCGTACTGCGAATCTCGGAACCGTCATGAAATTGCCATCTTCCTTCCGGGAAATAAGCTCGCCTAAGCCTTCCGCCTTTTTCTAAGATGGGGGCTACTAAGAGCTTTGTCCCCAACATAAACTGGTCGGTTATAGCCTTACAAGCTTCTTCCGGGAAATCGTAGGCCATGGGTCTTAACATAGGCTCTCCGGTCTCTCTGCTATGGTCCAGAGCTTCTTTTATGAGAGGCATATACTTTTCTCTCAGGGCAATAGCTTCTTTTACTTTAGCAAAGTCTTCGGCCTGTAAAATACGCCAAGGCTTGGCCGAAAATTGCATAACCGGCATCAGGGCCGCTATTTGGGCCCACCTTACGACCAGCTCGGCATCCAGGCCTTCCTGGTCGTAGAAGTTACGATATTCTCCACCACCGATCATGTCAGGACATAGATAAGGATGGCCGGTCAGGCTTTGGCAGAGCCTCCAGCCATTCCGATGCCTTGTTAGACCTCATAGAGGAAGGTCATGTTTCCAGAATAGAGCGGGCCTTTACCGAGTTGGGCTTTCAGGGTAATAAAATCTATCTAGCCGGCTCTATCGGTGTCCACAATATCGAACAGGATATAGGCGGCCAATTTTCTTGCAAGGTCGGTCGACACAAGTATGTCTATTTCGCAAGCCAAGCTTTCTCGGCCGAAGAAGCCGAAAAAAGGATTACATCCTCCGATAAGAGAGCCGGCATCGCTTTATACCCCAATCCGGTCTCGCCTGAGCATTTGGCCCGAGCTATAAGCGATGTCTTGGTCATGACCTATCAATATTTTATCAATGGTAAACCGACCTTATGCCAAAGTCTCGTGGACGGTCCCCGAACACAGAAGCTCTTTAGAGACTTAGCTGAGAAAGGACAGAATCCCTCACATCTCAAAAGCTGGCTGTACGACCTGTCTCAAAGCGACTTATCGAAATGTTTCAACATCCGCAAGGCCTTTCGTTTTCTAAATCAGGTTCTGATGCCCCCCGCCATGCAAGGTTACTCGGAGGGTTACTTTGATAGCATAGAAACCAAGCGAATTAACGCTCTACCGGCTTAAAGTTTTCCATAAAAGTCCTGGCCGCATGTAGGCCATCCAGGCCGGCTGAAATAATACCGCCGGCATAGCCTGCCCCTTCTCCTATGGGATAGAGATAAGGATGGCCTGTTGCCATGTAGGACGCTCGGTCTCTTAAGAAGCGTATGGGAGAAGAAGACCTGGTTTCCACCCCGATAAAATGTGCTTCCGGACTGATAAAACCGTGCATCTTACGGTCCATATCGCCTAGACCGTCACATATAGCGCGGTTGATGGCTGCGGAATAGATGCCGCTTAAATCTTCCGATCTTACGCCGGGTCTGAAACTTGTCCCCTCCGCCTTAATATGCATTCTACGCGCTTTGGCAGCCCCCTCATGAACCGCCTGTATATAATCCAAAACACCTTGAGCCGGAGCATAATTATCCGACCCGCCCAAAAGCCATGCCCGATGCTCAATGTTCTCTTGATAGAAAACGCCGTCCAGTATCCCGGATCCGTAATCTCTGCCGGGTTTAACCGAAGTCAGCAGGGCCGCATTGGCATATTGGCCGTCACGTGCATGGTAACTCATACCGTTGGTCACCAGACTTTCCGGACCGGACGAGGCATTGATAACAAAGCCGCCGGGGCACATACAAAAGCTGTATAGATTGCGTCCTTCCTTATTGGCCCTTGTAGCCAACTTATAAGAAGCCGGACCTAAGCGAGGATGGCCGGCATCCTTGCCGTAGCGGGCCCGGTCGACAAAACTTTGCTTATGCTCCACCCTAAAACCGACAGCGAAGGCTTTGGCCTCAGCCTCTAATCCTCTTTCTACTAACATGCGAAAGCTATCCCGGGCACTGTGACCGATTGCTAAGAAAACCGGTCCCTGCCAGGCGCCCTTTGTGGTTCTGACTACCGGATAAGGTCCCTTTATGTCCGGGGGAAAAGCCATATCCTCCATCTTCGTGTTGAAGTGAATGTCTCCGCCCCAAGCGATGATCTGCTCTCGCATTGACCGGATGACATCACGAAGGAGGTCGGTCCCGATATGGGATTCATGGCTATATAAGATATCTTCAGGGGCACCGTGCTTAATAAAAATCTTTTTTACCATAGCAGTCCAGGGGTCTTTAGACCGGGAGGTAAGCTTGCCGTCCGAAAAGCTTCCGGCACCACCCTCGCCGAACTGGACGTTGGATTCCGTGTTTAAGGGCCCCCCTTCCCAGAACTGCTCGATGCTGATTTTTCTTTCTTCTACAGCCTGTCCGCGTTCCAAAACAATGGGCCTATAACCGTATTGGGCCAATAGATAGGCCGCAAAAATACCTGCCGGACCGAATCCTACTACGATAGGTCTTATACCGGCTCCCAAAGCCTCCTTACCCGGCACAATGTTACTTTTCTCTTCGGGGCCGGGAAAAATATTCACATGGTTAATAAAAGACGCTTCCCTCTTCTCCGCTACAGGGTCCAAGGTCACATAGACCTGATATAAAAAAGTCAGCTGTCCCTGCCTTCTTCTGGCATCCAGAGATTCTTTTTTAATCTCATAGCTAAAGTCCGCACCCGGCAAGAGCACTTTCAGCTTATCCTCGATGGCCTCCAAGGGCTCATCCAAACCCAATCGAATATCTCTAATCTCTAACATGGCCCTATTATAACTTTTATCCGTGGCAAAGTCGGTGGAAGCCGGCCTATCCATCTTGTAAAATAAAGCAGTGAACGACTCTTTTAGAGCCAGATGAGCAGAAAAGAAGGTAATGTTTATGCCACATATCAACACGATAAAAGTTAAGTCGGTCAGCCCTCATTTTTACTTGGGCCGTCCCGATTTAAACGCCCCATTTCACCTGGAAGCCATGGACAAGGCTGAATCCGAGGGCGTCAGAATCTTAGCCTTGCCTTCCCTTAGCCTTTGCGGTAACAGCTTGGGCTCTCTTTTCCGTTCTCCGGACCTTCTGGACCAAAGCATTAAGGCCTTAGATAGGCTTATTCGGGCTTCTAAAAAACATCCCCTCCTCTATATTACTGTGGGGCTCCCTCTTATGGTGGACCAGGCAGTCTTTTCCTGCCAGCTCCTAATTTCGAACGGAGAGATTCTGGGAGCTGTGGCAAACGAGGCTCTCCTTCCCGGCAAGGGCCAAGTCTATTTAAACCAAGCCCTTAGCCCCTGGCCTCTGAACAAAAATCGTGAAATCCGCCTCCTGGGTCAAGCCTTTACGATCGGACGGCAAATTTTCCGACTGGATACGCCGGATGGGTTAAGACTGGATTTAGCTTTGGCCTTCGGGACCGAAATAAGGCACAGCCTGAGTCTTCCTAATTTCTTGGCCAAAGAAAGGCCAGACCTCCTGCTCGTCGGAGATGCACTTCCCAAGACCCTGGGCTCAAGCCAAGCCATGACCGATAGGCTCATTAGCTTGAGTCGTGATTTAGCCTTAGGCATGGTCTACACCAACACTTCTTTGGAGGAAAGCTCTTCCGATTTTATCTACAGTCCGGACCAGTTAATCTTAGATCATGGTCATGTCCTGGCCTCTTTGGACGGTTTAGCCGGGCAATCTGTCCCCCGGGCACTTTCTAAGGAGACCGCTCCCCCCACTCTTACGAGCAATTATTTCGTTGAAGGTAAACCCGACCGACCCTTGGCGTCTGAAACCAGGGATTGCAGCGTGTCTTTTATGACCCGGAAAAAGCCTCATATATCAGCCCTTCCCTTTGTCCCGGAAAAGGATGAAGATCAGGCAGCCTGGGCAGAAGAAAGCTTTAACATTCAGGCTCACGGCCTAGCCAGACGCATCTGGCAAATCAGTGCCAAAAGCATTGTCTTAGGCTTGTCGGGCGGTCTGGATTCGACTTTGGCCTTGATGGCGGCACTTAGAGCCTGCCAGCTTCTGGATAGACCGGCTTCGGATATTCTGGCCGTCACCATGCCGGGCTTCGGCACCAGTAAGGAAACCTCCGGTAACGCCCATATTCTGCTGGAAGAAAGTAAGGTCTCTCACCTAAACATTTCGGTCGTTCCGGCCAGTCTTCAGCACTTCCAAGATATCGGCCATGACCCGGCTATGCACGATGCGACCTATGAAAACACCCAGGCCAGAGAAAGAACACAGATTCTTATGGATTTGGCCAATAAAACAGGCGGCCTTGTCATCGGTACGGGGGACCTTAGTGAGTTGGCCCTGGGTTGGTGCACCTATAACGGCGACCAAATGAGTATGTACAGCCTAAACCATTCCATTCCCAAAACGTGCATCAGGCCGCTTTTGGCTCACGAAGCCCGGCTCTTAAGAAAAGAGGGCAAAGAAAGATTCGCAAGCGTTTTAGAAGACATCAGTCAAACACCGGTAAGCCCCGAGCTCTTGCCACCGGATGCCCAAGGCCAAATCAGTCAAAAAACTGAAGATATCCTGGGCCCTTATCAGGTCCATGACTTCTTCATTTACCGCCTCCTGGTGGAAGGACGCTCCATAAAAGAAGCTTATGATTTGGCATTGGAAGTCCTGGCAGGTCCCGTGCCACTTTACAGCGAAGCTACGATCCGCCAAACACTGAAAACGCTGCTGCGTCGTTTCTTAAGCCAGCAGTTTAAAAGAACAGCTTCACCGGACGGTATCAGTGTCAGCCTTTTTCATATTGGTCCCAGAGACGGTATGGCTTTGCCGGCCGACTTTGCGACCAAGGACTTGGATACATTTATTGACAGCCTGCTGGATTAAAACTTCTATCTAAATATCTTGGGCTAAGGGAACAAAGTCTTCTAAGACGTCTTCATATACTTCCGCGATGCGTGAAGCAAAATTGTCCGCCGAAAAGTGTTCCACTCCGGCTAAGGCCCCCCGCCTCAAGTCCTCTATAAGGTCCGGATGGGTGGAAAGGCTCTCCAAAATCTGGGTCATTTCGCGAGGGGAGTTAAAAAGAAAACCGTTCACACCGTCTTCTACCACGCCCTCCAAGCAAGGGTCGTTCTGAGCTATGACCGGAACCGACGAGGCCATAGCTTCAATATAAGTGAGGCCTTGGGTTTCGGATTTTGAGGCACTCAGGAAAACGTCACCTAATTGATAATACTTGCCAATCTCACTCCAGGGTCTGGCGCCGGCGAAGATGACCTTGTCGCTGATGCCCAGCTGTTCAGACAAATATTTATAAGATTCTAAGTCCGGCCCGTCTCCGATCACGAGGAAGACCCAGTCCGGATGGCGCTTCAGCGTCGGAGCCAAGCCTAACAGAAGATCATCGATACGCTTCTCCTCCGATACACGGCCTATACTGAGAAGGACAAAGGAACCGGGCTTCAAACCGACTTCGATTCTACAAGCTTCAATTTCTTCCGCCTTATAGGTCTTTCCCTGAAACTTACTTAGGTCGATGCCCGAAGGTACCACATGAATGGGCCTGTCGACTTCATAAGTTCTTAGGAGGGTTTCGACTTTTTTAGTCGGTACCACAACGGCATTGGCGGAATTACAAAAAGTTTTACTCATGTAGCGCATGACCCCTTTGGCCGCCGTATCCATAAAACCCAGCTTCACAATAAAATGTGTGTAGTCTTCGTAAATTGTGTGGTAGGTATGGACGTGGGGGATATTCATCTCATGTGCCAGTCTCCGGCCAAAGATACCCAGCGGAAATTCCGTGTGTGTGTGAATAATATCGGGCTTATGTTCTTTGGCCAACATGGCCAAACGGGCAGAGTAAAAGCTACCCACCCGCCTCTTGCTGACAAAAGGCAAGGAATAGGTCCGATAAACATTATCTTCGTTTAGCCTGTCCTCTTCGGGATCGGTGGTCGTGCAGACAAAAACCTCATGGCCTTGGAGCTCCAAATGCCTTTTCAAAAGATAAACCGAGCTGGCGACACCGTTAATCTGAGGTGGATAGGTATCTGTGAATAGGCCAACTCGCATATAACTTCTCTAGACTCCTTCGCTCGTAAAATATCGGACACCGTCCGGCTGCCGGCTATTATAGCCCACTTTAGTTCTTGTAGCGATTACGCAGATCGGCGATGCGCTTGGCCTTGTCTCGAGCCTTTTGCCGATTAAGCTTGAGCCTGTACCTTATGAAAAAGACTGCCACGACCAAAAGGACCGCTACGATAAGGAAAATCCAAGGAGACGGGCCCTTCTTGTCCTTTGAAGGGGGAGGATTTTGAGGAGTCGTACTGTCGCTTGCAGAAGCTTCTGTTGAAAGCGTGGTCGGCTCGGAACCGGTCGGATTTGTTTCGCTACTTTTGCTTGGCTCTGCCGAAGTCGTTTCCCTACTTTCTTCTGCTTCAAGTTTTGTATAGAGGTCTATAGCGTCTACTTCCTCGATTTTATATTGCGCCGCATCTTCTCTAAAAATTCGGATGCGACCGACCGGACTTTCCTCCGTAGGCGAAAGCGCTGCATTTTCGTCCAACTCTAACTTATAGGTAAATGCACCCAAGTCGGTCCAAAGCGGTAAAAAGGCTTCATACTTAGTCTTCGGATAAAGATAATAGGATTGCTCTCCAAGAGTGACAGGACCTAGATCTTTCTCAGTCGACAAGAGCGGATAGTGGTAGGGCAAACTCTCCATGTTGTGCTTTAAATAGAGGTGGTCTTCGATTTCCTGGCCCGAGCTTTTGGCCCTAGAAGTTAGGATCAGAAAATAGGATTGGCCCACTTTTTCCAGGGTTAAGAGCGAAAAACCCGACTTCTGGGTATAGCCGGTTTTAGACGATGCAATAGAGGAAATATCAATCTGGCTTTTAGCCCCGTAAGATGAAACAATGGATTCAATGTCCAGGCCGTCGGGGTAAGAGGCCAAAGGACCGGTTCGGTAGGTCTTATAGGCCATCATTTCCGGCAGATAGGCATCTTGCAGCAGGGATTCAACCAAGAGAGCCATGTCGTTTAAGCTACTGTAGGCCTCTTCATCCTTACCTACACTGTCCAGGAAGGCTGTGTCCTTAAGGCCCAAGGCCTCCGCCTCTAGGTTCATCATTTTCACGAAGGCCTGCTCCTCAGCTGCAAGGTTTCGCACCAAGCAAGAAATAGCATCTCCTCCGGCCTTGATTACCATAGCAATCAGAAGCTCTTCGATTGTCGGCTTATCACCGGGATTAAAGCCGGTATAGGATAAATCATGGTCTTGAACCCAGCGGATATCCTCCTCTGTAATTTCCAGCTTGGTATCCATGGTCCAAGCTTTTTGTTCCATTAATTTCCTGGCGACTTTATAAGTCATGAGCTGAGTTAAGGACCCCAGAGCCAAGTGTTCATCGGATTTCATGTCCAGATAGTCGATTTTTCCGTAAGGCGAAAAACCTCGAACCAGTGCATAGAGTGAATGGAGCTCAATTTGATCTTCCCTAAAACCGTCTACATCAAACAGTGTATAGGCTTGTTCGGAATCAGAACTTAGAAGTGCGGTATTTTCATCAATAGATGGGACGGTTTCTCCTTGGGCGCTTAAAGAAGCCGGCGTTATAGTCAGCATGGTAAAAATCAAGGCTAGGATTAAAATCCATACCGGCCCCTGCCTTATCCCGGCTTTTCTTACGGCCTTAGCCGAATGATGTATCGTGTCTTTATATTTCATACAATTGACCTTTTTCATTTGACAAAAGCTTCGATTCATTACTAGAATATTCTACATGCAAAAAACGAAAGTTTGAAGCTTATTATGCACACGTAGCTCAGCAGGATAGAGCAACCGCCTCCTAAGCGGTAGGCCGTACGTTCGAATCGTATCGTGTGCACCATATACTTTTTATTTAAATAGCATAGACCTCGAAAAGCAAGCAAAATCAAGGCTTTTCGGGGTTTTTGCTTTCTTTTTAAAGTCCTTAGTATTTAAATTAAAACAACACAAACAACACAAAAAACAACACATAAAAATCATGTGGTAACATAGCATTTATAAAACATGTTAATAGCAAAAGGAGGTTAGAGTGAATGAGCATAAAATAAACGCTGAGCTTTCAAAATTTATAATAGAGAATCGGGAGAAATCAGGTCTTACAACTAAAGAGGTTGCCACCTCGACCTGAGTTAGCTC
>CAYFQG010000025.1:0-18471 GCA_964345295.1 uncultured Oscillospiraceae bacterium
TCTCCCGAAAGAGTGCCTGAGTATCTTATCAGCGGACTTTGGCCTTGTCAACAAGAAATTCAAAAGTTTTTCGTCTTTGTTATTACTCGGCCGGGCGTTCTTTGGCCACTATCTACTCCGCAGATTCGTCATCTAAGTCTTCTAATTCCGATACGACGGAGAAGTCTCGAACCAGGCCGTCGGTCGTACGCATGATCTTTACGCCCTGGGTGTTTCTGCCTAAGGTCGGAATTTCCGTACCGCAGATTCTTATCAGGAGTCCGGAGTCGTTCATAATCATAATGTGCTGACCGTCTTCTAAGTGAGCCGCACTGATTAAGTCGCCGGTCTTCTCTGTAACATTGTAGGCAATAAGTCCTTTGCCGCCCCTGCCCTGGGTTCTGAATTCGCTTGCCAAGCTGGCCTTACCGTAGCCCTTCTCACTAATCATGAGCAGGCGGTCCTCTTCGGAAGTAACTTCCATGACTCCTACTACAGAATCTCCCTTATCCAAACGAATACCGATTACACCTTGTGTCCCTCGGCCCATGGAACGTAGTTCGTCGGGTCCGAAACGGATAGCTTTACCGAAGGCCGTTACCAGCATCAAGTCCTTATCTTGTTCTTGGTGGAGGACTGAAACCAGACTGTCACCTTCTACCAAGCGAATAGCAATAAGACCTCTTTTATTAATATTCTTGAATTCGGATAAGTCGGTCACTTTGACTCGGCCTTCCTTGGTCGCGAAGAATAAGGAGCCTTCCAAGTCCTCTTTGGTTTCGTCGCCGGAAATATTCAGAACGGTTTCCACTTTCTCGTCCGGCTCTAATTGTAAGAGGTTAACGATAGCAGTTCCTCTGGCCGTTCGGCCGGCTTCGGGAATCTCATAGCCTTTTAGACGGAAGACCTTGCCTAAACTGGTAAAGAACAGAAGATAATCATGTGTCGAGTTGACAAAGACATTCTCGACATAGTCTTCGTCTCTGGTGTTGGCGCCGCTGACGCCTCGGCCGCCTCTATGCTGGAGACTATATTCCTCTAAAGGCGTTCTCTTAACATAGCCGAAGTGAGTCAGAGTAATGACGACATTCTCTTCTTTAATAAGGGACTCGTCTTCGATACCGGCCACACCGAAAATATCAATAGCCGTTCTCCTGTCGTTGGCATATCTTCTCTTTATATCTAAGAGTTCTTGCTCCATCAGATCAAAAAGGGTGTTCTCATCGGACAAGACCAGTCTGTAGTAGTCGATTTTTTCGGTTAACTGTTCGTACTCCTCTTGTAGCTTCTCTCTTTCCAAGGCCGACAAGCGTCCTAAACGCATGTCTACAATATGTTGGGCCTGGCGTTCGGAGAAACCGAAACGCTCACAAAGATTTTCTTTGGCCTCATTCTCATTGGCCGAAGCACGAATAATACGAATAACTTCGTCGATATGGTCAATCGCAAACTGTAAGCCCTCTACGATATGACGTCTGGCCAAAGCCTTTTCCAGGTCGAACTTGGTCCGACGGATGGTGACTTCTTTCATATGGGCATTGAAGTAGGCCAAAGCCGATTTCAAGGTGAGAAGCTCCGGCTTGTAACCGCCACCCTCTTCCGGCACTAAGGCCAGCATGTTCACGTTAAAGTTATCTTGTAATTGCGAGTTCTTATATAACTGATTAAGTACCAGGTTGGCATTGGCATCACGTCTAAGCTCAATCACAATACGCACTTGCTGGTCACGGGCCGACTCATCACGGATATTACTGATACCTTCGACACGTTTTTCTTTAACCAATTCGGCAATCTTCTCAATCAAACGCGATTTATTGACAGCGTAAGGTAAGTCCGAAACAACAATTCTTTGATGACCTTTGGCATCGGTCTCAATTTCACACGTCGCTCGGACGACCACCTTGCCCCGGCCCGTAGCATAGGCTTCTCTGATACCGGCCGTTCCCACGATGGTGGCACCGGTAGGGAAATCAGGTCCTTTAACGAACTGCATGAGGTCGTCTAAGGAGGCATCTTCATGACGTAACAAGTGCAAAGTACCGTCAATAACTTCACCTAAGTTATGCGAAGGAATATTGGTTGCCATACCGACAGCAATACCCATGGAGCCATTGACCAAGAGGTTGGGGAAATGGGTCGGCAAAACCTCAGGCTCCATCTCGTGTTCATCGTAGTTGGGCTTGAAGTTAACCGTGTCCTTATTGATATCGGCCATCATCTCAACGGCAATCTTGGTCAGTCGAGCTTCCGTATAACGGTAAGCAGCCGGAGGGTCTCCGTCTCTGGAACCGAAGTTACCGTGGCCTTCAACCAGCGTATGGCGCATAGACCAATCCTGTGCCAAACGCACCATGGCGTCATAAACCGATGCATCACCGTGGGGGTGGTAGTGACCTAACACTTCACCAACCACGTTTGCCGATTTTCTAAAAGGTTTATCGGGGGTCAGGCCCTGGGTCTGCATGGCATAGAGAATGCGTCGATGGACGGGCTTTAGACCGTCACGAACATCGGGAAGGGCCCGGTCCGTAATAACACTCATAGCATAGTCTATAAAAGACTTGCGCATCTCTTCTTGTAGTGCAACGGGTATGACATTATTTATATTTGCTTCAAACAACAAGTCCGCATCCGATGCGTGACCGTGTTTATTTGCCTTGGAATCATCCTTGTTAGCCATCTCTTACCTCCCGGAAATCATTAGTTAATTATATCATATTAGAGGCTTCTTATTGGGGGTGCCGGCTTTGCGAGGGTAGGCCTTGGGGCTGGCTTTGACTTTCTTATAGAGAAGAATATTTCTTTGCCCCATGTCCTCGGGCAAGGCCAAATCCACTACGCCTTCATAAAATCCGCCCAGAATTTGGCAGGCTTTGGCCGCTTTCTCCACCTCGTCGTCACTGCCTTTCATGGCCAAAAAACTGCCGTTTATTTTTACCAAGGGTAAGGTCAATTCCAAGAGAACCGGAAGACTTGCCACCGCCCGAGCCGTAACCAGGTCAAAAGCTTCTCTATAGTTTTTTTGCCGTCCCAAATCTTCGGCCCGGCTATGGATGGCTTTGACGTTCTTAAGACCTAGGTCCTCTATAACACGATTCAGAAAATCCACGCGCTTCTTCAAGGAGTCCAGCAAGACAATCTCCCAGTCCGGCCGCATGATGGCCAAAGGAAGGCCCGGGAATCCCGGTCCGGAACCGATATCCAAAAACCGAAGGGACCGTTCTTCACCTGCTTGATCCAAATCGTATTTTTCGGCAATTTCCAAAAGGCTCAAACTGTCTTGCAGGTGCTTGATGAGAAACTCGTCTCCGTCGGTAATGGCAGTCAAGTTCATGGTAAGGTTCTGTTCTAAAACCGCCTCGGAAAATCGGCTAAGGCGGGATTGGATTTCCGGACTCAAGTTCCAAGCCTCTCCATCCAAAACGCGGGTCAAACCGCTTAATCCCGCAGTAATCTTTTCCAGCTCTTCTTTTACATTATAATTTCCGGCCATGTAAGTCTCCTTATTGGGGGTCTTCTTCGGTCTGATTCTGGTCTTTCAAACTTTCTAAATAGACCAAAAGCACGGCTATGTCCGCCGGCGATACGCCGGAGATACGTCCGGCTTGGCCTATCGAAAGAGGTCTGATTTTGCTTAACTTCTGCCTGGCTTCCAGCCTGAGTCCTGAAATAGCATTATAGTCAATCGTATCCGGCAAGCTTCTCTCTTCCATACGGCGGAATTTTTCAATACGTTTTTCTTCCAGGCGGATATAACCTTCGTACTTAATATCGTTTTCCACCGACTCGGCCAGCTGCGGATCATCGGTAATGATTAAAGGGTCAAGCTCTGCCAAATCCAGGTAGGAAATCTCGGGGCGTTTGAGTAAATCGGCCAAAGCCATGCCCCCTTCCAATGCGGCAGTACCTCGCTTCTCCAAGAATTGATTCACTTCAGGCGTAGGACGGACCCTTGTTTCTTCCAGTCTGGCCTTTTCTTTTTCTAACTTCTCCCGTCTTTGGCTAAAACGTTCGTATTGCTTCTGAGAAACCAGGCCTAATTGATAAGCCTTTTCGGTCAATCTCAAGTCGGCATTATCCTGCCGTAAAATCAGGCGATATTCCGCCCGAGACGACATCATCCGGTAGGGCTCTTGCGTGCCTTCGGTAACCAGGTCATCGATTAGCACACCTATATATGCTTCCGACCGGTCCAAGAGGAAAGGATCTTTTCCTTCCAGGTATAAGACACTATTCACGCCGGCTACCAAACCCTGGCCGGCCGCTTCTTCATAGCCGGAAGTCCCATTCATCTGACCTGCCGAAAAGAGGCCTGCCACATGTTTAATTTGTAAGCTAGGATCCAGACAAGTAGGGTCAAGGCAGGTGTATTCGATGGCATAACCCATACGCTGAACTTTGGCCTTTTCCAGTCCCGGAATAGAGTGGAGCACGGCCATCTGGACATCGACCGGCATGGAACTCGAAAGGCCCTGAACATACATCTCTTCACTCCCATCCTCCATGGGCTCGATGAAAAGCTGGTGGCGCTTGCGGTCAGGGAATTTCACAATCTTATCCTCAAAACTGGGACAATACCTGGGACCTATACCCTTGACTACACCTGAATAGAGCGGTGATCGATCAATATTATCTTCAATAATCTTCTGAGCTTCCGGACCTGTCCAAGTAATATAGCAAGGTTCTTGCAAGTCTCTTCTAGGGCTCTTTTCACCATAGTAATAACCAAAGGTCCAAGGTTCGGGATCACCGTCTTGAACCTCCATCTGACTTAGGTCAAGCGACTTTTTATTAACCCTAACCGGCGTACCGGTTTTGAAACGCATAAGAGGAATAGCAAATTCGGCCAAAGAGTCCGCCAAGCCTACAGCATTTTGCTGGTGGTCCGGCCCTCCCGGCATCACCGATTCACCAATGATAATATCCGCATCCAAATAGGTTCCCGTTGTAATAATCACAGTCGGAGCCAAAAACACCGTACCGAGCTTAGTAACCAGACCCTCGACCTTGTAATAAGGACCTCCGGAGGCCGACGTGCGCCCCTTCCAATCTTTCTCTGCCACTTCATGGCCTAAAATCTCAGCAACTTCGGCCTGAATTAACTGAAGATTTTCAATTTTTTCTAAGGCATGCTTCATCTGAACCTGGTACTGTCTTCTATCCATTTGTGCACGCGGTGCTCTTACGGCCGGGCCTTTGGACCGGTTCAACATACGAAATTGGATACCGCACCGGTCGGCGATTTCCGGCATCAGACCGCCCATGGCAGCAATTTCTCGGGTAAGCTGACCTTTGGCCGAGCCGCCAATATTGGGATTACAAGGAAGATTGGCCAATGCATCCAAGCTCAAAGTGAATAAAACAACCTTCTTGCCCATCTTCGTTGCAGCCACTGCGGCTTCAATCCCGGCATGGCCGGCGCCCACCACCAGCACATCGGCCTCTGCGGCCACATAATATTTCTTATCCTGCAAAATTTCTTTGGCACTTCTCATAGTTTTCACGAGTCCTTATTTTCCAATACAAAAACGGGAGAAAATTTCCTCTACCATTTGTTCCGATACATCTTCCCCGGTAATCTGTCCCAGGTATTCGACTAACTGCCTGATACCCGTGGCCAAAATATCCACCGGAAGCACCGGGAAATCTCTCAGAAGTTGCCCGGTTAAATCCAACGCTTGTTCTAAAATTTGCCCCTGACGAAGGCTGGTTACCACCAGCTCACCGCCTTGGGTCGAACCGAGGTTCTCATAAAATGCAACGATCAAATCTTCCAGATGATCCAGGCCCCAGCTATTCTTAGCGCTATATAGAAGAATTTCGATTAGGCCCGGATAGATATCTTTAAGTTCTTCGGCCCAAGCGTCAACAGTCCCCCACTCAGAATCTCCCGGCTCGGGTAGGCTTTCGAATTTCTGATCGGTCTTATTTAAAAGCACGATAAAAGACTTGTCCTCATCTCCTATAAGCTCTTCAATTTGATCCTTTATATAAGAAAAATCCTCGGCTCTCGTTGAGTCCACCACCAAAATCAGAAGATCAGCTTCGTCTCTTAGTTTCAAAGACCTTTCCACACCGATTTGTTCTACCAGATCTTCGCTTTCTCTAATACCGGCCGTATCCACCAGTTGTACCGGCAGACCTCTAATGTCAGCATAGATATCTACGGCGTCCCGGGTCGTGCCGGCAATATGCGTAACAATAGCCCGGTCTTCCCTGGCCAAACTGTTTAACAGAGAACTTTTGCCGACATTGGGTTCACCTAATAAAACCACCTGAAGGCCTTCTCTTAAAACTTTTCCCTGGCTTTTAGACTGAACCAGACGCGTTAGGTCTTCTTCTACAGTCTTAAGACCTTCTCTGATAGCATCCTTTTCATAATGAAAATCATCATATTCCGGATACTCAATATCCACCTCAAGTGAAGCCAATATCTGATAAAGCCTGTCTCTTAGACTTTCAATATAGTGACCAGTTTCCCCCTTCATATGACGAATAGCCGATTTCTCCTGCAAGGCGGTTTCCGCTTGAATCAGGTCCATCACTGACTCCGCCTGGGTCAGGTCCATCTTGCCGTTTAAGAAAGCTCGCTTCGTAAATTCACCGGGTCCGGCCATACTGGCCCCCGCCCGAAGCACTTCTTCCAACAGAGATTTTCGAACCTGAGGCCCTCCGTGAATCTGCAGTTCTACCTGATCTTCACCTGTGTATGAATAGGGCGCACGAAATCTTAGTAAGACACACTGGTCAATGGCCAGGTCTGGTCGATCGACTTCATGGACAAAACCGAAGGCTGCTCTATAACCTTCCAAGTCCGTCACTTTGCGTTTTTGTTTTATCTCTTTTTTTATAGGGCCAAAGGAAAAGACCCTGTCGGCTAAGTCTGCCGAACCGGGGCCTGCTATACGCAAAACACTTAGGCCCGAAACCCCCGGAGCGGTGGCATAAGCTGCAATAATATCTGACACTTTGGCCTCCTTAATCGAAAAAAAGCTCCTTGAATACAAGGAGCTTCGTACGTATCTCTTCTTAAGAGTCCTGACTAAGACTAGATCTCATCGTCGGGAAAATTTTCATCCTCGTAAGCCAAGTCTATAACAACATAGCGGTTGGGCTCTTCACCTTCACTGTAGGTGGTGATGCCTTCGAAACCTTGAAGGCTTTCATGGACAACTCTTCTTTCCGAAGCCGACATGGGGCTTAACTCAAAAGCCTGTCCGGTCTCAACGGCTCTTTTAGCCGTACGAATAGCCAAGTCGACTACCGAGCTATTGCGTTTCTCTTTATAAGAACCGATATCCAGGGTCAAGCGCACTCTGGACTTGGTGACTTTATTAGCAGCCAAAGAGGCCAAGTACTGTAACGATCTGAGGGTTTCGCCCTTGCGGCCGATTAAAATACCGCAGTCTTCACCTTCGATTTTGACCATAATACGACCATCTTCAATACTTACATTGAGATTGTTGACCTCGTCCAGGTGGAAAGATTCTAGGATGGAACGGAGGAAATCTTCTACGGTATCTCTGGCCAAAGCTAGACGCTCTTCTTCCGATAAGTTAGCAGCATCGTCCGTTTGCTCTTGGTCTTCCTCTGCTTCTACGTCTTCATCGGCTGTGTCGCTTTCGACGGAGGCATAGCCTGTCTCTTCTTCAACATAACTTATAGTCGGTTCTTCCTGCACTTCCATCTCACGGGGTGTCACGCGAACGGTTGCACTCTTGCCGATACCTAAAAAGCCACCTTGGTTTTCTTCTAAGACTTCTACTTCAACCTGATCTTGAGTTAAAGATAATTCTTGTAAAGCTAACTCAATAGCTTCTTCTACTGTTTTTGCTGTTTTTTCAACACCTTGCATTTTATTTCCTCCAACGGATCTTTCGTAGATCCTGCTTAGTTTTTCTTACGTCTCTTTTTCTTGGGCTGATTTTCTTCAATCTGCTTGGTTTCCTGTTTTACCCGGGACATAATCTCAGCCTCATATTTGGCATCCGACTCGGCCTGACGTGCAGCCATCGGCTTCGTATAGATAGTATCAAATAACCAGACCTGGAAGATAGCCAGGAAGTTACCGATAATCCAGTAAAGAGACATGGCCGCCGGCATAGAGAAAGTGAAGAACAAGGTCATAATAGGCATGACGTACAGCATGGTTTTCATGGATTGGCCCGCCATATCCTCATTCTTTTCTTGACCTTGGAGGGCAGGGTTATTCTTGACCTTTTCCTTATCAATACCGCCGCCTATATCCGTCTTCATGGTTTTCTGCGAATACCAGCTCTGGAAGATGGTCGTACCGGTTGCCAGAAGGGGCAAAATCAGAAGCGGCAAATAAGTTGCCATCTCGGCACCGAAAAGTTTAGCCGGGCTGATAGTAGGGGTAAGGCCCAGATTGAGGCCTATAAAGTCTAAATTAATTAAATCCGATGCATGCATGAGCCCTCTGTTAACGGCCTCGGCAAAAACCTGAGGCGCTTCATTAAGGCCTTGCAAAATCGGGATATTCATCATGCGAATATTTCGGATGGCACTTTCGTGCAACATATTGGCATCCACCAGCATACGGCCGATTTCTTGTAAATTGGCCTCGGGGACTTGCATGATATAGAAAAGCGGACCGGAAATAATTCTGTAGACCGGCCAAATCAGTACCAATTGTAAAAGCGCCGGTAAGCAACCGCCGAACATAGAAATCTTATGTTTCTTATAAAGCTCCATCTGAGCTTGAGAAAAACCTTGCTGGTCGTCACCGTAATAGCGTTTTAATTCCTGCAGCTGGGGGTTCAAGGCTCTTTGTTGCAAACTGGATTTATGCTGCTTAACGTTAAAGGGCAACAAGAGCATGCGAATAAGAATTGTAAATAAGATGATGGCAACTCCGTAGTTGTTAAAAACCTGGAGAATAAAGCGAATAACTATACCGAATAAGGAGTAAAGGGGGTCTAGTATAGATAAAGCTGTCAAAACATTTCCCATCTAATAGTATCCTCTCTAGTGTCTCTGCTAACTTAGAACCTAGACCTTGTCCATCGGCTTAATCGGGTCTACCGGGTCGTAGCCTCCCTTCTTATTGAAGGGATTGCATCGCAGGATGCGCCAGATGGCTTTGGCCGAACCTTTGAAAACTCCGTATTTTTCCAAGGCTTCAATCGCGTATTGAGAGCAAGTCGGTTCAAATATGCACTTGCTCGGCCCAAGGTATGGTGAAATTCCTTGTTGATAGATACGAATTAAAAAAATCATCAAACGTTTCACTTAGGAATCTCCGGCCTGCTGCATCAATCCGGCCTTTTCCAGTAAGGTTCTCATTTCCGTTTGTATTTCAGTTCCGGAAGTTTCTTTCTCCAACCGGCATCCCATGAAGATGATATCGTAGCCTGTTTTCATCTCCGCTTCCAAAGCTCTGGCCGATTCTCTTAAGAGACGCCTCATACGGTTTCGCTTCACGCTGTTGCCGAAGTGGCGCAGACTGGTAAAACCGTAACGGTTGTAAGGGAGCGGATTTTTCTTATAGTACAAAGAAAGAAACTTGCCATACTGTTTCTTACCGGTTTTAAAGACTCTGGAAAATTCGTAATTCTTCTTTAAGGTAATAAGCATGGAACTCTCCTGCCACTTTGAAAAGGCTTATTGCTAAGCCTTTTCTATGCGGACAAGACCTTCCTGCCTTTTCTCCTACGGTTCTTCAAGACCCTTCTGCCGGATGCGGTGCTCATTCTCTTGCGGAAACCGTGTTCACGAGAGCGTTGACGTTTCTTGGGTTGAAATGTTCTTTTCATATACTTCACCTCCTCTTTTCACTCGAAAGAGTATTATACTTGCCGTTTTAAAGTTCTGTCAACCAAACCGGGCCCCGGTGCCGGCTGGCTCAGGGTCCTGGCTCGGAAAACTTTCATATTAAGTCTCGATCTTAAATTAACTTCTGCCAAGCGAGCCTCTTCTTCCGATCCGAAAAGTCCGAATAAGGTCGGTCCCGAACCGGACATAGAACAAAATAAAGCACCGGATTCTTCTAAAAGACGAGCGATTTCTTCCAAAATCGGACGCTCTCTCAGGCTCAGCCGGTAGAAGGTATTTTGGCCAAAATAATCCAAGTCCAAATAATCTTCTTCAAGCAAAGCTTCGTAGAAATCCTCCGCCCGGCTTCTCTTCCGGCTTAGCGCATCCTGTTGATCGACAGCTCGGAAGGCTTCTACTGTGGAGATCTGAATATCGGGCTTTATTAATAATATAGGTAAAGAAGGGGCCGGGTCCAAAGGACTGATGATTTCACCCACGCCTTTACAAAGTGCCAGAGGCGCTTCTTGGGTTAAGAAAGGCACATCGGCTCCGACTTGTAAGGCTATGGATTGCAAGGTCTGACAATCCAACACGTCTTGACCCAGGTTTAGCGAGACCTCTTGCATAAGTGACAAAAGCGCTGCCCCGTCACTGCTACCACCGCCCAAACCGGCCTGACTGGGGATTTTTTTGGCCAAATGAATAAAGAAGTATCGCGGCAACACAACGGCCAAAGTCGGGTGTGCTTTAAGATAAAAGTCCAAGGCCTTAATCACTGTATTGTTCTGAACCGGACCCAAATCTTCGCCGTCGTCTGTGTCGGTTTTTGTGCAGAAAAAAACCTCCTTGCCGCCCAGTTTCAAACTCCGGTCGGGCCAAGGAAGTTTATCTTCTTGTAAGCGATAGAGCTCATCATCGAAACTTACCGTAAGTTTGTCGGATAAGCTGATTTTTTGCATCAGGGTTTCTAGATTGTGGTAACCGTCGGGTCTTTTGTCCAGGATATCTAAAAACCAGTTTATCTTCGCCGGTGCCGAAATCTCATATGTACGACGCGCTTGCGAACAGGACATAGATAGGCTTAAAACCGAAGGAGCTTACTCTTCTTCCGGTGCGACCGCTATTTCAACCGTATCGGTCATGACATCAACATAGCTGTAGGAAACCATTTCCGGTTCGGAATGATTATCTCTGATACAGCGAACCGTAAAAACTCTGGGGTAGCAGGAGTCCACGACACCTTCGCGAATAATAGTCCTCTTACGCCCTCCGTTGGATTTCAAGCGAACCTTCCGTCCGATACAAGCTTCGACTTCACTCTTGCACAACTCAAGTTCACTCTTAATTATCATTATATAAGACCTCCAAAAGCGCAATTTGCATTCTATTATAGCACAAAGAAGGTCAAATTACTGTAAACATTAGTTTTGAGCTCGGCGCACCTGCTTGCGATACTGGAGGGGTGTTTGTTCCATATAGCGTTTGAAGGCCGCATTAAAACTCTGCGAACTGGAAAAACCCACCATGTTTGCAATGTTGGAGACCTTGTCGTCCGTCTCTTCCAAGAGAGCACAAGCCTTGTCGATGCGGACTTTGGCCAAATAATTCAAAGGGCTGTCGGAAAAAGCCTCCCGAAAGGCCTTGGTAAAATAGGATTGGCTGAGGTAAACATAATCTGCCAAACCGGCGATACTGATTTCCTGGTCGTAGTTATTATCCATATAGCGTTTAGCAATCTGTACCAGCTTTTCGGCACTGCCGGTCCGAAACTGTTCTTGCTCTTCGTACTCTTCTGTCATGGCCCTGCTGAAATGGACCAGAAGTTGTAAGGTCAAGGCCTGGAGCATCAAAACCGAACCATATTCCTTGGCATTATCTTCCTTCAAAATCTCTTCAATGATGTGGGCAATCTCTCGCCTGCCCCGGCCTCTGATCATCATGGCATAACGGAAAGGATCGTGTTCGAACTTCTCTTTGTCCGGCATGTCCAAATCCATATCACCGTAGGCCAAAGCCTTGTCCCCCGCTCCACCCTGGTCTTTATAGCGAAGGAAATCATAGTAGGGGTCTACAATAAGTTCTTTATGTTCCTTCACTCGGACCATGTCATAGGCCAAATAAATACAGGTGATATCGCACTCTTCAATGACTACATAAGAATGCGGCACGTTAGGCCTAACGACAATAGTCGATCCCGGTTCTAATCTGTAGCGTTTGCCGTAAATAAGATAGTCAATCTTGCCGCTTCTGACATAAGTCAATTCATGGCAAGCATGTGTGGAAGGCTTTTCAACCGAATCCCCTTCCGGATAAAACTGCTGAATACCTTCTAACATGATGGGCAGGGAGTTGAGATAGGGCTCTCCCGGTTTTAAATCAATATTGATATCTTTACTTTCCATATGGCTGTATTTTAACACATTTCCTCCGGCAAACGCCTAAAGGCACAAGTCACAAATTGTACTTTTTTGTGGGGAGAATCTATGCCATACAAGTACTTATTTTTCTTAGGATAGAGTCATCCTAGGATTCAAATCAAAGAAGTAAAAGGAGATCATTAAACATGAGTAACACAGCAGCAAAGCAGACCAAGCAGGATTTTAGAAATAATTTGGGCGAACTGAACTTTAATATCCAGAGACATTTAGGTGTTCTTAGCACCAGTAAGTCCGGTTGGACTAAGGAAGTGAACCTGGTTTCTTGGAATGACCGCCCCGGAAAATTGGATATACGAGACTGGAATCCCGAGCACGAGAAGATGGGTAAGGGATTAACTTTGAACGGGTCCGAAGTCGCCTACCTGGCAGATATTCTTAAAGATTTTGATATAGCCGAAGCCGGGATATAAGCGCCCGAAAGAAGTCCTTCAAGCGGAATACCAGGGCATTTTTGTTCCCAAGCATGGGTTCACGGTTGGGAAAATACACCAGCATTCTGTAAATCCATACGAAAATCAGGAGGGACAGGCCTCCGATCAGTAAGGTACGAGCCAAATTTTTCGACTTACGACTAAGTCTGTCGTAAAAAAAGAGATAAAGAATAAAAATCGGGATAAAAAGAAATAAAGGATGCATAGAAAAAGCACCTGCTATGTCTCCTTTAAAAAAGCGGGCCCAAGCTCTGGTCGTTCCGCAAGTAGGACAAGGGATACCGAAAATCCTATAAATCGGGCAACTAATTAAGCCGAATCGCTGATAGAGGAAAATAGAGAGTCCCCCCAGGACTAGCAAGACTAGTCCCAGGAGGACTTTCCATGTTTTTTTGTCAGTTTTTGACGTCATAAATTAAATCTAGGCTAAGAGCTTAAGCTCCGGCTTATCCAAACCTTTCACCACATCTTCGGTAATGACGCAGGTCTCGACGTCTTCTCTGGACGGTAAGTCATACATCAAATCGGTCATCAACTCTTCGATAACGGCTCGAAGACCTCTGGCTCCGGTCATACGTTCCATGGCCTTGCGCGCTATGGCACGGACTGCCTCAGGCGTAAACTCCAGCTTGACCTTATCATAGGACATCAACTTCTGATATTGTTTCAAAAGCGCATTCTTAGGCTCTTGCAAAATACGAATCAGATCGTCTTCGTCCAAGCTTTGTAAGGTTACCAAGACGGGGACACGGCCGATTAACTCAGGAATCAAGCCGAATTTCTGTAAATCCTCAGGGCCTACCTGCGCCATCAGCTTATCGTCCTTAGGGTCAGCTTCCTCGACCTTTGCACCGAAGCCCATAGACTTACGGTTTGTCCTATTCTCAATAATTTTCTCCAAGCCGTCAAAGCTTCCTCCCAAAATAAAGAGGATATTGCTCGTGTCTACTTGAATGTATTCTTGCTGCGGATGCTTACGGCCGCCTTGGGGCGGAACATTGGCCACTGTACCTTCCAGGATTTTCAGCAAAGCTTGTTGGACACCTTCACCGCTGACATCTCGGGTAATGGAAGGATTCTCGGATTTACGGGTAATCTTGTCGATTTCATCCACATAAATAATACCCTTCTCAGCCCTCTCAACATCGTAGTCCGCGTTTTGCAAGAGCTTGAGGATAATGTTTTCTACGTCCTCACCGACATAGCCTGCTTCGGTCAGAACCGTTGCATCGGCAATGGCAAAGGGTACATCCAAAATCCTTGCCATGGTCTGAGCCAAAAGTGTTTTACCGGATCCCGTGGGACCAATCAACATGATGTTACTCTTAGAAAGTTCGACATCATTCAGACTCTCGTCTTCCAAAGGCTCGGATAAGATACGCTTGTAGTGGTTATAAACAGCTACCGACAAGACCTTCTTGCCCTGGTCCTGGCCTATGACATACTCATCCAATTGTGCCTTCAGATGGGCCGGCGATTCCAGGCGGTTATCTCTCAGAGCCCGCATGGCACGACTGTTATCTAAACCGCCGGACTCATGCAAAACCTGATAGCAGAGCTGAACACACTCATTACAGATATAGGCTTTGTGACCGGCAAAAATCCGGTCAACCATGGTTTCGTCACGTCCGCAAAATGAGCAGTGAACGTGGTGCGTTGTATTATTCTCCGGCATTAGGCTCTCTTCTCCATGATGTGGTCAATAACGCCGTATTCTTTGGCCTCAGTAGCATCCATCCAGAAGTCACGGTCGGTATCCTTCTCAACCTTCTCCAAAGGCTGACCGGTTCTCTCGGCGATAATGCGGTTGAGTCTCTCGCGCGTTCTGCGAATATGGTCGGCCGAGATGAGAATATCAGAAGCCATACCCTGAGCACCACCGGAAGGCTGATGCATCATAACCTCAGCATTTGGCAACATGAAACGCTTGCCGGGCTCACCTGCAATCAAAAGGAAAGCACCCATGCTGGCAGCCATACCCATACCGATAGTCTGAACATCGGGCTTGATGTATTGCATGGTGTCATAAATCATAAGTCCCGAACTGACTTCGCCGCCGGGGCTGTTGATATAAAGCTGGATATCTTTCTTAGGATCTTCCGCTTCCAAGAACAAAAGCTGAGCCGTGATAACCTGTGCCGTAGCAGAGTTCACCTCATCACTCAGAATAACAATTCTCTCCTTTAAAAGTCTGGAAAAAATATCATATGCTCTCTCACCGCGGTTGGTTTGCTCGATAACCGTTGGAACCAAGGCCTGGCGAATCAAATCATTGTTATGCATAAAATCGTTCATAGAAATCTCCTTTTCACAAATGTATTTTTCTTCTGAACTTTAAAAAACCTTAAGGTCAAATAAAGTCAAAAGGCATTATACTATGCTTTGGCCCTTCATGCCGTTCACTTGGGGAAAATTCATATTTTATTAATCTTGAAGTAAAAATCTCCCTACCCTACACACTGAAGGATAAGGAGATTTCTAAACTTACACAGCAAAATCCCGAAAACAAACCATCCGGAATTATTCTTCGCTTTCTCCGCCCTCTACTTCTTCGGTCTCGGCTTCGTCTGCCGTTTCTTCTTCCGTAGGCTCGGGCTCATCCACTGCAACGGCATGGTCGGTTAAGAAGTGGATGGTCTTCTCGTTTTTAGCATTCTCGAAGAAAATGGAGTTACCGCCAATCTGACGTTCAACTTCTTCTTCCGATAGGCCGGTCTGCTCGGCCAAAGTCTTAATCTCGGCCTGCTTCTCTTCGTCGGTCAGTGCGATATTTTCCTTCTCGGCAATTGCAGCTAAGACCAGCTGGACGCGGATATTACGCTCAGCGGGCTCGTGCAGGGTCATACGGTATTGGTCCATGTTTTGGCCCAAGAAGCCTAAATATTGCTCTAATTCGATACCCTGGCTTCTCATCTGCTGTTGCTGATAGCGCAGAATCTGATCCATCTCGTTGTGAATCATAGAATGAGGAATATCAAACTTAGCGTTGTCTAAAACCTTCTCTAACACATTGTTTTCGAAAGTGGATTGCGCTCTATTCTCAGCAGCTTCTTCCAGTTCTTTACGGACAGAATCTTTATACTCTGCGAAGGTATCAAATTCGGAAACGTCCATGGCGAAGTCATCGTCCAGGGCGGGCAATTCCTTCTTCTTCAAGCTGTTTAAGGTAACCTTGAAAACGGCTTCCTTACCGGCCAAATCATCAGCGTGGTATTCCTCGGGGAAGGTCACGTTTACATCAAAGCTATCGCCGACATTCTTACCGATAATTTGGTCTTCAAAACCGGGAATGAAAGAACCGGAGCCTAAAACCAAGTCATGGCCTTCAGCCTTTCCACCTTCAAATTCTTCACCGTCCACATAGCCGGTGTAATCGATGTTAGCGGTATCGTCTTCTTCGGCAGCTCTGTCTTCTACCGGCACCATGCGGGAGTTACGCTCCTGAATACGGCCGAGTTCAGCATCGACATCTTCATCGGTCACTTCAGCGGAAGGCTTAACAGCCTCTATGCCTTTGTACTCACCAAGTTCGGGAACCGGCTCGGTATCAACGGTTAAGTTACATTTAAGACCCTTGTCCATGCCGATTTCAACAATATCGAACTCAGGCTGAGACACCGGCTTAGCATCGTATTCTTCTACCGCTTGTTCATAAACCGGAGCAATAATATGGTCGATTGCAGTGTCATATAAAACGCCTTCACCATAGTACGAGAGGGCAATTGCCATAGGGGCCTTACCCTTACGGAAGCCGGGTACGTTAAATTGCTTGGCTCTCCGCTTATAGGCCCAATTCATGGCCTCCTTAAATTCATCGGCCGTAAATTCAAATGAAAATACGCCTACATTGTTCTCCTGTTGCTCAAAGCTCTTCTTCACAGTTTGCCTCCCTTTATGATTAAGCAGAATTATCTAAAATAACTTCATTTTAGGCCTTACATTTTACCAACTTTTCGGTCCTATGCAAGTTTTAGGCCGCCAATGACGGCAAGCTTAAAGTTTTATTAATAAACAAGATGAGATAAGGTGCTTTTTAACAAAAGAAAGCCCCTCAGTAAAAAGGGGTTTTCCGAAAAAGACTGGTGGACCTGAAGGGGCTCGAACCCTCGACCTCTGCGATGCGAACGCAGCGCTCTCCCAGACTGAGCTACAAGCCCAAGTAAAAATGGCGGAGAGTGTGGGATTTGAACCCACGGGAGGCGCAAACCTCCGCCGGTTTTCAAGACCGGTGCCATCAGCCAGCTCGACCAACTCTCCGTAAACACGCCATAATTTCAACGGCTTCTAGAATGATATAAAAGGGCTGAGCTTTTGTCAAAAGAAATCTTTGACAAGATGAATTCTTATGATACAATGCTTAGTGCTTTTCAAGAGACATGCACTCATAGCTCAGCTGGATAGAGCGTCTGACTACGGATCAGAAGGCCATGGGTTCGAATCCTGTTGGGTGCACCAGAATGTTGCTTAAGCAACAATGAATACCCCGAAAACCAAGCATAGCAAGGGTTTCGGGGTTTTTTTATTTGCTTTTGCATAAAGCGTCTTTTGCTTAAAAACAACACATAAAACAACACATAAAAATCTCTACCTATCTCGTCTGCCACAGAAGGCTCGGTAAAGACTTTCCCTAGCGAAGGATTCGATTGTTCATCTACGGACCACTCTGCCCAACCGGTGTTTTTTGTTTCTCCAGCCAGTGCAGTGTTTCTTAGGTTAAAAAACACCGTACCGGAAGAAATCGGCGTAGGCGGCGTTCCGCAGAAGATGGTCTGTGGGTTCTTACTATCGGTTACCACATACTTTAGTACGGACTCCTGGTCCTCGGTGTACTCCTGAGCTTCGTCTATTACCAGCAGGTCAAAGCCTTCGCCAAGACCGCCTTTAGACGAGCTTGTCCTAAAGTCTACACGTCCTCCTGTGTCCTCTAATTCGACGTATTCTCGGCCTATCACTGGTATGGATTTGTATTCACATAGGCCCAGAAACCTCTTCCAGGCTGCGTGGCTCGTGGTTGTTCGGTACGCGGTATACAAGACCCTCTCGCCAACAGATAAGGCCCATAGCTCTCGACAATTTCATTCTTACCATTTCGTCTGGGAAGAGAGTATCCGAATTTCATATGTATCCCTAGGCCATCTTTGTTAAGTCCCATGATGGCCTTCATCATAGTCTTTTGCCACTCTTGAGCTTTCCTTCCAGACTGCTCATATAAAGTAATAGCCTCTTGGTAGAGGCTATTTTTAGAGGGCAATAGGACTGACTTTGTAGGGACTTGATTGCCTAGCTTAGTCATTCAAACCCCTTTCAGATTGTTATGGCTAGTTATTTCATATATTGACTTAATATCGCTCTCGTAAAATTCTAAATGTCTAGCTTGTTTTTCTCTATTAATAGAATCTTTTAATGAACCTTCTTTAAAGCCTTGTTCAATATAATTTTTTGCAGATATCTTAGCTTTTTCAGTAGCATTTTCTAAATCTTTTTCTTTCTGTATTCTTTCATCTCGTTTGATTGAGATATTTGAAGATTTTTTAGTCCATATATTTTGTTTTTGCTTTCCCTTAGAAGGGATAAAATTGCATTCACACCTGCAATGTTGATGCCTTCTGTAAACATCTCTAGGTACATCAGGATATTCATATACACCAGCAACTTGTTTACACCAATCACAACAATTCCCAACTTCTTTTCTAATAATTCTGGGCCTAAGCCCAGCTCTGTATTGGAATTTTGAATTATCACTTACCGCTTTATCTACTACGCTTTCAGTAAAATTTATAATAGGCTCTTCTAGAATCCAGCTTATTTTCTCAAATGTTTCTTCTTCCGAAAGCCTATTAATAATC
>CAYFQG010000026.1:0-18202 GCA_964345295.1 uncultured Oscillospiraceae bacterium
GAAGATTTATGCCGGAACCGAAAAGATGCAAAACGCTATCAGGTAGGCAAGGCCTATTAGACCTTATCCGTCTATGGCAAAGAGTCCGGTTATTTTTACGATATTGATTAGGATACGATTTTAAGAACCATGGGTGATATCGAGTCCGAATTATTTATAGAAGAAAAAATCGGTGAATTTGTTTTACAGGACATGATTATAGGCACAATAAGAATCTGGGAAATTTGGACTATAGCGAAGAAGACTACGAAGATTTGGCCGACAAGGTTTCATCGGGCATTATCATTAATAAGACTAAAAATGACACCCGTGACTACCATTATGAGATTACCTGCTTGGAGGAAATTGCGATTAAGGCCCTGAGCCCGGGGATTAACGATCCCAATACGGCTATTTTGTGTATACAGAAAATCGGTATCCTTTTAGGAAAACTTTTTTCGACCGAGAACAATTACGTGATTTTGGCTGAAGACGATACGGTTAAACTGGTTTATAACGGTTATTCGCCTATGGAAGAGATGTACCTGACCTTTAAGCAGATTCTTTTTTACGGCAGAGAAGACATGCTGGTCTCTCAAGCCATACTTAAAAGCCTTTTTATGATTTATTTGGCCAGTTGCGATCGTGTTTATGATGACATTAGAGAATTCTTTGATTACTGCTATAAAACCTGCATGGAAAACTGCCAAAGCGAAATGGACAAAGAAAGAATTCAGAGCATCTATCACAGCTTTTACAAGGGAAAAGAGAAGACTTTAGCGAATTAGGCCTTCATCCCTTGACAAAAAATAGCCCCTATTCTAAACTTTCACTTGCTCTTAGGGGAGTGGCTCAACGGTAGAGCAACGGTCTCCAAAACCGTCGGTTGCGGGTTCAAATCCTGTCTCCCCTGCCAGACTAGCAGCAATCTCAGTAGACAGTTCGGGGTTGCTGCTTTTTTTATGTTCGGCAACGAGCCAAGTGCTATAATTTAACTTCAATAAGATTTAACGACATAGCAAATTCGGGGAAGGATTATTAAGATGACAACGTCTCATGATATAGAAAACAAAGAGCTTAAAACACACGAATTAAAGGCCCTGATTACTTACGTGGAAGTCCTTAAAGAGAAGGGTCTTCTGGTTCGGTCGGACCTTAAAAACCTGGATCAGGCAGACGTATTAGACATCACCTATGACTCTAGAAACGTCAAAGAAGGGACCTTGTTTTTTTGTAAAGGCCGCCACTTTAAAAAAGAGTTCTTAGAAGATGCAATAAGCCGCGGTACTTTGGCCTATATTGCCGAAGACGATTACGGCATAGAAGATAAGCCTTTTATTCAGGTGACCGATGTTCGATTGGCCATGAGCTTAATAGGCGATTATCACTTTGACCATCCGGGGCAAAAGCTCACGATGGTCGGTATTACCGGAACCAAGGGCAAGACCACGACCGCCTTTTTTATGAAAGCCATCTTGGATGCCTATTTGAAGTCGCAAGGCCTGGGTCAAGCGGGTATTAGCTCTTCCGTGGAGTATTTTGACGGTGTGGACGGTGTCGATGCGACCAACACGACGCCCGAAGCCATTGAGCTCCAGCGTGTTTTGGCCAGAGCCGTAGCCCACGGAACCCAATATATGGTTCTGGAGATTTCCAGCCAGGCTTTAAAATACAACCGCGTGGATTACCTGGATTTCGATTATGGAGTCTTTCTGAACATTGTCCCCGACCATATCAGTCCTATCGAGCACCCGACCTTCGAGGACTACTTTGAGGCAAAATTAAAGCTCTTCAGCCAAAGTAAAGTAGCGGTTATTAATAAGGACATGGACCACTACGACCGCGTTTTGGCCGAGGCTAAGAAGTGTGAGCGTTACTTGGAGTTCTCTATTGAAAATGCCGGAGCCGAGTATCAGGCTAAGAATACGGAATACGGCCTACATACCACGCGTTTTACCCTCGATGTAGACGGTAAAGAAGAAGCCTTCAGCCTGTCTATACCGGGAGCTTTCCAAATTTACGACGCTTTGGCGCCTATCAGTATTGCCCTTGATATGGGTATTCCGGTAGAGATTATAAGAGAAGCCATTAGGCCGGTCAGAGTTCCGGGCCGCTGGGAGACCTTCACCAGCCAAGACGGCCTCTTAACTATTATTGTCGACTTTGCCCACTCGGGTTTTTCGATTAATACGGTCTTATCCATGGCCAGAGAGTTTGCCCCCGAAGACTATCTGATTTCGGTCTTCGGAGCTTACGGTAAGGTCGAGTCCAGGCGCCCCGACATGGGCCGGGCGGCCGGCAAGTACTCCGATAAGATTATTCTGACTTCCAGTAATCCGGACCGGGAGCCTGTGGCCAAAATTAACGCCGAATTAGGCTCTTATATCGATGAGACCGGCACGCCCTATGAAAGTATAGCCGACAGGCGTAAGGCCTTTTACAGGGCTTTAGAGCTTCGCAAGAAGGACCAAAGGACCATCATCTGTCTCTTGGGCCAAGGTTCCGAGACAACCCAGCTCATTATGGGCCAATATACGCCCTATCCCATCGATGCCGTTTTGGCCAAAGAAGCTATGGAGGCTTATGACAAGGGCGAGTTGGAAGAGCTTTTTGCCAAGTATAAGGACCTGCCTTCACCTTTGGAGATTTAATGCCCCGGGCCTTGCATCATGTTAGAATGAAGAGCAAGGAATGAAGAGCAAGGAATGAAGACTTGAAGGAGAATAATTTGGCCCAAGCAAAGAAGACAAAAGTAGAGCTATATACGGACGGTGCATGCTCCGGCAACCCCGGTGTGGGCGGCTGGGCAGCTATTTTGGTCTATGGACCGGCCGAGAAAGAACTGGTGGGAGCCGTAGGACAAACGACCAACAACCGCATGGAAATGACGGCGGTGATAGAAGGTCTTAAAGCCCTGAAGCACCCCTGTGATGTGACCATTTATTCGGACTCGGCTTACGTCGTCAACGCCATCAGGCAAAATTGGCTTCGTAACTGGAAGAAAAAAGGCTGGCTTAATGCGTCCAAGCAACCCGTAGCTAACCGTGATCTCTGGGAAGAGTTAGACCGGCTCATGGGCATTCATGAGACGACCTTCATTAAGGTCAAGGGCCATTCCGACCACGACTACAATAATCGCTGTGATGCTTTGGCAGTTGCAGCGGTCGATCGCTATAAGAAGGAACATAATCTGTGAGAAAAGAAGAAATTATTGCAAGCGAAGATATATTCGACGGTAAAGTTATCCATGTAAAACGGCACAGAGTTTTGGCCAAAAGTAAGGAGGCCAGCCGTGAGGTGGTCTACCATATGGGAGGCGCCTCGGTGGTTCCCGTAGACCGTGAGGGACGCATTTATCTGGTTCGTCAGTACCGGATTGCCTATGACGAGTTTTTGTGGGAAATTCCCGCCGGCAAGATTGATCCGGGTGAAGAGCCATTGGAAACTGCTCGCCGTGAGTTGGAAGAAGAGTGCGGTCTGGTTTCATCCGATCTGGAATTTCTTACCGTGATGTATCCCAGCCCGGGCTATACGTCGGAGAAGATATCGATTTATCTAGCCAGGGACTTGGAGCAGGGACATCAGCATTTGGATCCCGATGAGGATTTAGAAATCGGCTTATTTAGTTTCGATGAAATTCAATCCATGATTGCTGACCGGGAGATTAAGGATGCCAAATCTTTGGTAGGCCTTCTCATGGCCAAAGAAAAGTTGCAGGGATTAGATGACTAAGTCTAAACAGGATACATACAATGAATTAGTGGGACTGATTTACCTCTTGGCGGGGGTATTTTTGGCTGTGGCTTTTTATGTACCCCAGGTCAATTCGGGTCCTTTAGGCCGCTTCCTTCTTAGTATCAGCAAGGCCTTGGTGGGACCGGTTGCCCTGGTTTTTCCCTTTATTCTTTTTATTATGTCCCTTTCTATGTTCCTCCAGGAAGTTTTTCAAGCCAGGAAAATCCGTGTGAATCACGTCTACCTTCTTCTCATTGTTTGTGCTGCACTTATACACAGTTTTAGTACCGACCTGAGAACCGTGACGGCTTTGACAGAAGACCGGGCAGGCGAAAAGACCGCTACCATGCTGATTTCGGTTTTGGCCAAAGCGTCCATTGACCCGACGGCTTATCCTAGTTTAAACGGAGCGAGTTTAGGCGGCATCTTGGGCGGCTTGGTTGCTATGGGGCTGCAGCGTATTACCGGTGAATTCGGTGCTCAAGCTATCCTTATCACAGCCCTGGTGGCGGAGGCCATGGTCTTAGGTAATTTCTCCATCTCCAGGATTTTCTTAGGCATAGCGCATATCTTCCAAAAGTTTTTCTCCGCTATCGGGTCCTGGGTAGGTTGCGTTTCGGATAGCCTCTATGACATGACCCGTTCTAAAAGGGAGACTGTTGAGTCCGATGATAGGAGTGTATTGGATACAGTTGAAGATATTCCTTTTGATATTGATAGCAAGCCTTCCGCACCTAAGAAAAAATCCGGTTCGACCGGTTCCATGCGAGACCTCTTATTAGAAGAAAGTCGCTCGAATCCTGATGAAACCGTTGCGGATACAGGCAGGCAAAAGGACTATTTTATCCACGGTTTAGACGACATAGAAGAAACACCGGTAATGAATACTTCTAATGCTACTGTGTCGACATCTTCTAAAGAAACATTGAGAACACCTGATTTTGACCTCCTGGGCTTACCTAAGGAGAAGAAAGAACAAGTCCAATATTTTGATCTCTTGGGTGAAGAAGAGAAGGAGACTTCAGCGAAAGCTTTGGCCGAATCATCTGTCCGACCAATTGAGGAAGAAGAGACTCCCCGTAAGCAGGCGGATATTATTGTGTCGCCCGCTCCTGCCGCTTCGGATGAATCGCCTAAACTTGATTTCGGTGCTGATGAAGACGGTATGAATAGTGAAGGCGATCAGGCAGGACAAGAATCGTCTGACGATGACGAGGATATTCCGGATCTTTTGGAAGAAGCGGAAGAGCAGAAGCCCTATGAGTTCCCGCCTATTACGCTGCTCCAGCCCAGACCGGTTATTAACAGTACATCCAATGCCAAACGCATAAGAGATTTGGCCCAGAAATTAGAAGATACCTTAGAAAGCTTCGGCGTCAATGCCAAGGTGGTTTATATCACGACAGGTCCTTCCATTACCCGTTTTGAGTTGAAGCCGGGTCCCGGTGTGAAAATCAGCCGTATCGTGAGCTTGTCGGATGATATTGCTTTGGCCCTGGCAGCAACTACGGTTCGTATTGAGGCGCCTATACCGGGTAAGTCTGCGGTCGGTATTGAGATACCCAATCCCGAGACCGCTATGGTCGGTTTAAGGTCGCTTTTAGAAGATGAGAACTACCAGAGTAAGGAAGCGCCTTTGCTGGTACCTCTGGGCAGAGATATCCCCGGCCAGCCGATTTTCTGTGACTTAAGTAAGATGCCCCACCTCCTTATCGCCGGTGCGACCGGTTCCGGTAAATCGGTTTGTATCAACACGATTTTGTTGAGCCTTCTTTATAGGTGTTCGCCCAAAGAGTTAAAGCTGATTTTGGTAGACCCTAAGGTCGTAGAGTTATCTATTTACGACGGCATTCCGCATCTTTTGGCCCCGGTCGTGACCGACCCTAAGAAAGCCGCCAACACCTTAAACTGGGCTGTGGAAGAGATGAACAACCGCTACAAGGCGTTCGCGGAACACCATGTCCGTGACATGCAAGGCTATAACGAATTAGCGGAAAAAGAAGGAAGGACCAAGCTTCCTTACGTTGTCCTGGTTATCGACGAGTTATCCGACCTCATGGCGACGGCGGCCAGAGAGGTGGAAGAATCCATCTCGCGCTTGACGGCCATGGCTCGTGCGGCCGGCATCCACCTGGTCATTGCGACCCAAAGGCCTTCCGTGGACGTTATTACCGGTGTTATTAAGGCCAACGTACCTTCTCGTATCGCCTTTGCGGTTTCGTCTCAGGTGGACTCCAGGACCATTTTGGACGGATCCGGTGCCGAGAAGTTACTGGGTAAGGGTGATATGCTTTATGCACCCCAATCCGCCTCCAAGGCCATCCGTGGTCAGGGCGCCTTTGTCGATGACCATGAAGTAGAAAATGTCATTTCCTTCTTAAGGGCTCAAAATCTGCGCGGTTATACGAAGGAAGAAGCCGAAAAAATCATGTCAACGCCATCTCCCGGTGTGGATACGGGCGGCAGTATGGCCGAGCCGGACGAAGACGAGCTCTTGCCGGAAGCGGTTCAATTGATTCTGGAGCAAGGCTATGCCTCGGTATCCTTGTTACAACGAAGACTTAATATTGGCCACCCCAGAGCCGGGCGCTTGATAGACGCCATGGAGATGAAGGGCTATGTCGGGCCTCATGAAGGTAGCAAACCCAGAAAGGTGCTCTTGACCATGTCCGAGTGGGCCATTATCCAAGCGCAAGAAGCAGCGGAGCATGAGGCGGACGAGGAAGTTACTTTTTAGCGTTAAGATTTAAAACCAAGGAGGTCTGAAGATGGAAGAAGAAAAAGTTTTGGGACAGATTCTGGACGGCAAAGAAATCAGCCGCAAGGTGAAAGAAGAAGTGCTTTCAGAGGTGAACCGACTTTTAGCAGAAGGCCACAGGCGGCCTACTTTGGCCGTCATCTTGCTAGGAGAAGACCCGGCGTCCGCTATATATGTCAATAATAAGAAAAAGGCATGTGCCCGTTACGGCATTAACAGTAAGTCCTATGAACTTCCGGCTTCTACAAGTAAAGACGAACTCCTAAAGCTCTTAGATGAACTTAATGCAGACGATGAAGTAGACGGTATTTTGCTCCAGCTTCCCTTGCCGGATCAGCTCCACCGAGAAGAAAATCTCTTTTTGGAGCGGATTAATCCCGATAAGGATGTGGACGCTTTTCATCCGGTAAGTATCGGGCGGCTTAACTTGAACCTGCCCGGTCCCAGACCCTGCACACCGGCCGGCATCATGAGGCTTTTGGAAGAAACGGGCGAGGACTTAGACGGCAAGCTGGCTCTGGTTCTAGGCCGCTCCAATACAGTCGGCAAGCCCTTGATCCAACTGCTGTTGCAAAAAAATTGCACGGTTATTTCGACACATTCACACACTAAGAATCTAGAAGACCTGACCCGTCAGGCCGATATCTTGATTGCTTCGGTAGGACAACTTGGTTTTGTTACGGCCGATATGGTAAAAGAAGGTGCCATCGTAATGGATGTAGGTATCAACCGCCTGGAATCAGGCAAAGTTCGGGGCGATGTGGATTTTAAGGAGGTCCGGCCTAAAGCCTCCTGGATTACCAAGGTACCGGGCGGAGTCGGTCCTATGACCATTGCCATGCTTTTGGTCAATACTTTGGACTGCTATAAATTAAGAGAATTCGGAGAATAGCCATGCAAAGTCTTTGGGAAAGAATTTCTACCGATAATGCGGAGATTATCGCAGTCGGTACGGAACTTTTACTGGGCCAAATCGAAAACACCAACGCGACTTTTTTGGCCAAATCTCTAAGCGACTTGGGTATTAATTGCTTGTATCGGTCCGTCGTAGGTGATAATCCCGAACGCCTTGCCCAAGCTATCGAGAGAGCCGGCCAAAGATCCGACCTGGTCTTTCTTACCGGCGGCTTGGGACCTACGCAAGACGATATCACCATGGAAGTTTTATCTAAAGTAGTGGGCCAAGACCTGGTCTACCATGAAGAAGAATTTCAAATTATTGAAAACTACTTTAAAAGTCAGGGACGAACGACCGCCCCGGAGAATAAGAAACAAGCCTATTTCCCGTCCTTAAGTAAGATTATCCCTAACCCGAACGGAACGGCTCCCGGAGCCATGGTGCCCTGGGACAAGGCCGATAAGCCGACACTTTTTGTGGTGCTTCCCGGACCTCCCAACGAGAACCGCCCTATGTTCGAGAAGACTGTTAAGCCCTTCCTGGAGCCTTTGGCCCCTTTTAAATTCCACCATACTTATGTCCGCCTGGTCGGCATCGGAGAGTCGGACTTAATTCATCATATCCCGGACCTCCTAAGTGAAGAGCAGAAGAATCCTACGGTTGCCCCTTACGCATCCTTAGGCGAGGTCAGCTTGAGAGTGACCTACAAGTGTAAGCAGGATGAAGAAGACCATGAGTCTTCTAAGATTATAGAAATACTTCAGGAGCGCTTGGGTCAATATATCTATGAAATAGGTGACAGGGACCTGGTTCATGTTTTAGGAGAAACGTTAATTTATAAAAAGCAAAGCATAGCCACTGTGGAATCTATGACTGCCGGGCTTTTGTCGGCAACTTTAGCCCAAGTGGACGGTATCTCCGAGGTCTTAAGAGGCGGGCTTGTGACGTATCAAGTTCGGGTTAAAGAGGACCAGTTGGGCATAGATCCGGAGCTTATCAGAGAATACGGAGCCATTTCACCTCAATGCGCCGAAGCGATGGCACTTAAGGGAAGAGACTACTTTTCGTCCGACTACTGCCTGTCTATTACCGGTAATGCCGGACCTCAGGGGCAGGAAGATAAGCCTGTAGGCCTTACCTATATTGCCTGTGCCGGTCCCAAGGGTGTAAAAGTCGTAGAAAAGAAACTTAAAGGTGACAGGGAGAAAAATAGACTCCTGGCCGTTAAGCAGGCTTTAGCCTTACTCAGGAATTATATAATGGATATAGGTGACTAAGATTTAAGCCTTTAACTGTGGCTTTTTGTGACCTTTTGTGGACATTTCTTGGTTGAATTAGCGAGTCGCTTCTATTATAATCAGAACAAATGTTCTACTAAATAACTTTGCGGAGGATTATATGGCACGTAAGAAAACCGGCAAGTCCGGCGAAGAAGTCAGTAATGTTGCAGTGGAAGAGCGCGAGAAGGCGCTTAATCAGGCTCTGAATAAGATTGAGACCCAGTTCGGTAAGGGCTCGGTTATGCGCTTAGGAGACCGCGGTGAGGTTTCTTACAGGTCTATCCCTACCGGAGCTCTGTCTTTGGATATAGCACTCGGGATCGGCGGCGTGCCTACCGGCCGTATCGTCGAGATTTACGGACCTGAGTCTTCCGGTAAGACCACCGTGGCCCTTCATATTGCGGCAGAAGCTCAGGCTATGGGCGGTACGGCGGCTTTTGTGGACGCCGAGCATGCCTTAGATCCCAGTTATGCCGAGCGTTTGGGTGTCGATACAGATAATCTTATTATTTCTCAGCCTGATAACGGCGAGCAGGCTCTGGAGATTACCGAGGCCCTGGTCCGAAGCGGCGCTATTGATGTTGTCGTGGTGGACTCGGTTGCGGCCTTGGTTCCTAAGGCTGAGATTGACGGTGAGATGGGCGATTCTCATGTGGGTCTTCAAGCCCGTTTGATGTCTCAAGCCCTAAGGAAGCTCACAGGTGTAATCGCCAAGTCCGAGACGGTGGTTATCTTCATTAACCAATTACGTGAGAAGGTCGGCGTCATGTTCGGAAGTCCCGAAGTCACCACAGGCGGTAGGGCACTGAAGTTTTATTCTTCAGTTCGTATGGACGTCCGCCGTATGGACAGAATTACTGATGGCGATGAGGTTATCGGCAGCAGGACTAGGGTCCGAATTGTGAAGAATAAGATGGCGCCTCCGTTTAAGGAAGCGGAATTTGACCTTATGTACGGTACCGGTATTTCGAAGTCCGGTTGTATTCTCGACGTAGGTGTAGATGCCGGGATTATTCGTAAGTCCGGTTCCTGGTATTCCTACGGAGATGAGAGAATAGGTCAGGGCCGCGAGAATGCCAAGACATGGTTGGAAGAAAATCCCGACCGTATGAAGGCCATAGACCATGCCATTCGTATCAAGTACGACTTAACGAAGGACGACAGCGACGAAGCTGAAGAGGCAGACGATACCGCTAAAGCCTCCGACAAGGACGCTAAAGATAAGGTACCCGACGGCAAGGGCAAGACCGGAGAAGAGCTTATAGATGACATCTTGGGACTGGAAGACTTATAAACCCGATCCTGAAGAAGCCGCCTATAGGGAGAAGTTTCGGGCCTGCCGTGTGGAGGCCGTAACCTACCTGGCCGGCCGGGTCAGGACATCGGGCCAGGCCAGAGCCAAGCTCGAAGGAGAGTTTTCTCCGGAAATCATTGAAGACGTTATAGCCGATTTAGAAGATGAAGGGTATTACCTTCATGACGAGAAGGTGGCTTTATATATTCTGGAAGAAAGAAGAGGGGCCAGGGCGGAAGGACGCCCGGCCCTTTATAAACGTTTAAAGAATAGAGGTGTCAAAGAATCTATCATTCGGGATGTTTTAGACAAACACGTAGAAGATAGGGTATTATGTGCGGAATTTATGGAAGCTAAGGCCTCTGACTTACTGGAGGCCTACTTAAGAGAAGAAGATCCTCAAGCTAGGCAGAAGGCTTTAGCCAGACTGGTACGAAAGGCCGGATCCAGAGCTTTCGGTACAGACTTGGCCTTGACCTGGATCAGGGATAAAGAGAAGCTTTATAAAGAATCCTAAGGTAGGGGAATTTGATCACCGATGAAAACAATCACGCATATATTAGAGAAGAATGTCTATTTGACCAGCTTGGGCTGCTCTAAGAACCTGGTGGACGCCGAATGTATGTCTTTTGACTTGAAAAAGGCCGGTTTTAACATGGTGGAGGACCCGGCTGATGCACAGGTCCTTATTGTTAATACCTGCGGGTTTATTAATCCGGCCAAGGAAGAATCCATACAGACAATCTTGGATTTGGCGGATTATAAGACCCAAGGACAGGCTGAAGTCCTGGTAGTGACCGGCTGCTTATCTGAACGTTACGCAGAGGATATGGCAGAAGACTTACCCGAAGCCGACATCTTGATGGGCATAGGGCACTATAAGGATATTGTCGAAGCACTTTATGACTTTTACGAGGACGAAAAACCGGAATCCACAAAGGCCAGAATTTATCTGGGCCATGAGAGACCGGATGTCTTGGCCCATATGGAGATACACCGTAAGCCTTCCACACCTTACTATGCCTACTTAAAGATTGCCGAAGGCTGCTCCAATCGTTGTGCCTTCTGTGCAATTCCCGGAATTAGAGGTCCTTTCAGATCCAGGCCTATGGAAGAGATTATCGAAGAAGCAAAGGCTCTGGTTGACCAAGGTTATGATGAATTGATTTTGGTTGCCCAGGATTCAGGCTTCTACGGCTTGGATTTATATAAAGAAAGACGCCTGGCTGACCTTTTGGAGAAGTTAAGTGTCATTCCGAACTTAAAATGGATCAGGGTCTTATATCTTTATGCCGAAGGTCTGAATGACAGCTTACTGGACGTTATGAAGGCGCACACGAATATTCTTCCTTACTTTGATATTCCGATTCAGCATGGCTCGGACAAAATCTTGAAGCGGATGAATCGTAAAGAATCTATAGCCCAAGTAGAAGATCATATTGAGTCTATTAAGAAAACCTTCCCTGATGCCATTATCCGTACGACCATGATGGTGGGCTTTCCCGGTGAGACAGAAGAAGACTTTGAAGATTTGTTGGATTTTGTAGAGAGGATGCGTTTCGATCGTTTAGGAGCTTTTACTTACAGCCCGGAAGAAGATACGCCCGCCTTCTCTATGGAAGATCAGGTAAAGGATAGCGTTAAAGAGGACCGCTACAGACGCCTGATGGAGCTCCAGTCTCGTATCTCATTAGAGAAGTTACAAGACCAGGTCGGCAAGAAGTTGGAAGTGAAAATCGAAGGCCTATCCGATGACGGCTTTTCCTATGTGGCCAGGTCCTGGGAGCAGGTGCCGGACGTAGACCCTGTCATCTATGTCTTGAATCCTACGGAAGAAGCTGTTACATTGGGGCAGTATTATCCGGTGGAAATCGTAGAAGCGGATGAATATGAGCAAGTAGGAGTGATACAAGGATGAACTTACCCAATAAGCTGACCATTACCAGGATGATTCTGGTCCCCATTATTATTATTTTTATGCTGCCCATGCCTTTCCTGGGTCCTAACGGCTGGAATGCTTTCATTAATAAGTACGGCATGCTTATTGCCCTCATATTGTTCTCAGTGGCATCTTATACCGATCATTTGGACGGATCCATTGCCAGAAGAGATAATCTGGTGACAAACTTCGGTAAGTTCCTAGACCCCATAGCCGACAAGTTATTAATTATTTCCGTCTTTATCGCCTTTGTTGAGTTAGGTAAGATTTCTTCCTGGGTTCCTATCATTATCTTAGCCAGGGAGTTCGCAGTCACCGGTATCAGACTCTTGGGCAGCGAGCAAGGGAAGGTTATTCCTTCCGCCATGTTGGGGAAGATTAAGATGGTGGTCCAGATTGTGGCAATTATCCTTCTGATGCTTGATCACATCTTACAGGGCTTCTTTAAGATGAACGGATTCTTATCTTTCGTGAGCACCTTGGCTTTGATTGTGACCGCTCTGGCTGTCCTTATGACCCTCTTGTCCGGACTGGATTACATTATGAAGAATAAGAATTTACTCAAGAATTAAGGGACTAAAATCTACAAAATTACGTCAATTACTTGACCAGATTGTTAAATAAGCCTTATTTATAGCCCCTATTGGGCAAAGTATTTGACAAAGACAAAATAAACCCATATATTCTTTTTTGACTTAATAAACGAATTACAATAATTGTTAACGGAGGACTTTATATGACAACAGAAGAAATTCTTGATAAGGTTACTGAGATTCTGGTTGATCAACTGGGCGTTGACGAAGATGATGTTACTTTAGAAGCTAATTTCATTGATGACTTGAATGCAGACTCTCTGGATATCGTTGAGCTCATCATGGCTTTGGAGCAGGAATTCGACACTTCTATCCCCGATGAAGAAGCTGAACGCATTATCACCGTTGGGGACGCTGTCGACTACATCAGAGATCACGTAGAATAAGCCGTTTCATCAACACTTGGCTTAACTTCATCAGAGCCGTTTAGAGAAACCACAGTTGAATTACTAGGCTGTGGTTTTTTATATCTTACACGGTGTATGATAGTAGGATGAATTTGAAAGATTTAAGTGCATTAGAAAACACCATAGAATATCGCTTTAAGAATCGGTCTTTGCTGCAAGAAGCTTTGACCCATCCTTCTTATGCCAATGAACATCCGGGATTGGGTATTAAGGACAACCAGCGCCTGGAGTTTTTGGGTGACAGTGTCTTGGGTACCTGTGTGGCTACCATGCTTTTTGAGAAAACAAATCTTCCGGAAGGACGGATGACGAAGATTAGGTCTTTGGTAGTTAGAAGCGAGAGCCTGGCCCAGGTGGCCGACTCTATTTCTTTATTGGACTATATGCGTTTCGGTCAGGGAGAAGCCAAGACCGGGGGCAAGTATAAGAGGTCCAACGCCGAAGATTCCATGGAAGCCCTTATCGGGGCCATTTATTTGGACAGCGATTTTGCCACCGCTAAGGCCTTTGTAGAGACTCAGTTAGGTGATTTATTGGACCGGGCTTTGGCCGGTAAATTAATCTACGATTATAAAAGCAAGGTTTACGAATGGGTACAGAGTTTTGATAAACATCCCGATTTGCGTTTTGAAGTCGTCTTAGAAGAAGGGCCGGCCCACGACAGAGAATTTACGGTCGAGCTTTTATATAAGGGTAAGACCTGCACCGAGGCCAAAGGTAAATCGATTCGTCAGGCCGAGCAGGAAGCATCCCGATTGTTTTTAGAAGAGTGGGCTAAGACGTGCGATTAAAATATCTTACCTTACAAGGATTTAAGTCTTTTCCAGAGAAGACGGTTATAGAGTTTCATGAGGGCGTCACTGCCATTGTCGGCCCTAACGGTTCGGGCAAGTCCAATATTACCGATGCCATCCGCTGGGTCTTGGGTGAGCAGTCTGTTAAAACGTTAAGAACCAATAAGATGGAAGAACTTATCTTTGCCGGGACCAGTGCCAGGAGGCCCTTGTCTTTTGCCGAGGTCACTTTGGCCATGGATAATTCGGACCATAGTCTTTCCATTGATTATGAAGAAGTGCGTATCAGTAGGCGTATCTACAGGTCCGGCGAGAGTGAGTATCTTATTAACGACAACAAGTGCCGGCTTAAGGACGTCACCGAGCTTTTCCTGGATACCGGTATCGGGCGTGACGGCTACTCTATGATCGGTCAGGGCCGAGTGGACGATGTCTTGAGCGGTAAGGCGGAACTGCGCCGCAAGATGCTGGATGAAGCAGCCGGTATTAGTAAGTATAAAATTAGAAAAGACGAGGCCGATAAGAAATTAGCCCACACCGAGCAGAATCTGGTGCGTTTAAACGACATATTAGGGGAGCTGGAAAAACAGCGTGCACCTTTGGAGCGTCAAGCGAAAAAGGCTAAAAAGTTTTTGGAACTTCACGATAAGATGAAGGCCAAAGACCTTGCCCTTTTATATTACGATATTGACCGTAAAGAAGCCGAAAAAGAAAGGCTCAGTCTGGACCTAAGTCAGGCCAAAGAAAACTTAGAAGACGCCGAAAAGCAAAAGAGCGCGATTTTAGAAAAGTTGGGCCAGGCGCGTGAAGACCTGCAGAAAACCGGTTCTGGCTTGGATCTTTTGGAAGAAGAAGAGAGCCTAAAAAGCCGGGCGGTCCAAGATTTCGACCAGAAGAAGATTTTGGCCGGCCAAAAATTACAGCAGATTGAAGAAAACGCAGCCCTTTTTTCCAAGCAGTCTCAAGAGCTGGAAGATAGGCTAAAGTCTATAAAAGAGGATTTGGCCAAGCAAGATGCAGAAAAAAAGACCGTAGAAGATGCCTTAAATGAAGCCAAGGCCCAAGAAAAAGAGACCAAGGAAAAGCTGGATAAGCACTTATCTTCGCATGATGAAGACCTTAAGAAGCAAAAGACCTTAGAGGATACATTAAATCAAGTCCGGCAATCGCTTTCGCTCCTAGATAGAAGAAAACAGGGTCAGCAGACCAATGTCGAGGTCTTGAAATCTCATCTGAGTCTTTTACAAAGAGATTTATCTTCGGTAGATCAGGAGTTAAACAAGGAAACCGAGTCCGGTAACGGCTTGGAGCAAGCTTTAAATGCATTAAGAGATAAGAAGCAGCACTTACAAGAGACCTCGCAAAATTTAGAGCGGAGCCGAGAAGAGAATCGTATCGATTTGGCCCAAAAGGAAAAGGCTTTAAGCGGCTTGGAAAATCAGCTGAATAACTTGTCTTATCAGCTGAAGACGCAAAAAGATTTGCAAGAATCCTACGAGGGCTATAGCTTTGCTATACGTAAACTTATGGAGGAGAAGCAAAAGTCCGCACCTGAGACCCGCGGTTTATTAGGGCCCTTGGCGAATCTTTTGGAAGTGCCGCAAGCGTATGAAGAAGCTATTTCCAACAGCTTGGGTGCCCTGGCGCAGAACTTAGTGGTAGAAACGGAAGATGTTGGCCGTAACCTTATCAATGTTTTAAAGGAGAGAAGATGGGGGAGAGCCAGTTTCTTGCCTTTGAATCGGGTAAGCTCCAGACCCTTACACCATGATACTCTTAAGACGGCTCAGGCCATGCCGGGCTATTTGGGTTTGGCCCATGAGCTGGTGGGCTTTGATGAAGCCATCAGGCCGGCCGTAGAATATGCCTTGGCCAGGACCATCGTGGTGGAAAACCTGGATTTGGCCTTGGAGATTGCCAGAGCAACACGTTTCTCACTTCGAATTTGTACCCTGGACGGTGATATGTTAAATCCCGGCGGTTCCATGTCAGGCGGGTCAAAAAAGCAGAGCAATTCCGGCATTCTAAGCCGAAAACGTGTTTTGGACGATTTAACTAGGGCTATAAGTGACGGTGAGAAGGACTTGGTCCATTACCAAGAGGCCCTTGCAGCCAGTCGGGAGAAAAGAGACAGGGAAGAAAAAGAGCTGGGCCAAGTTACCTTGGCTTTGGCCGAATTGGGCCGCGAAGAAGCAGTCTTAGAGTCTCATATTAAACAATATGAGCAGAACTTAATTAAGCTTCAAAGTCAGCATACGCAAAACTCGGAAGATATAAAAGCTATTGAGAAGGATCTTTTGAAGACGCAAGAGACTTTGGATGCCTTCGATGAAGAAGCCCGTGCCATGGAAAAACAGCAAGCTCAGATTGAGCAAGATTTGGACGGTTTAAATAAGGTTTTAGAAGACGCTTCGGCAGCTGCGGATAAGCTTAAAGAAGACCTTTATCAGGTAAAAATCCAAGTTCGTCAATGGGACGAGCGCTTAAACGGCCTCAAAACCCTGGTGAGTCGAACCGGGGCGGACCTAAGCCGGGTAGAAGAAGAAATCGTAGTGAGGGCCAAGGACCAAGCTAATCGTGCGGAAGAAGTTTCGGAGTTGGAGGCCTTTTTGGCATCAGGGGACCGTGAAAAGCAAGACTTGCAAGAGGCTTTGGACCAAGTTCGGGAAAGAATTAAGGAGGCCAAAGCCAGGCGCGACGAGGCCAGTCGGGTTTTGGAAGACCAAAGTCGCGACATGGATACCATCAGTGCTTATATGAGCAAGCTGGGCCTGGAGAGCGGGCGTTTGGAACAGCGACTGGAAAATAGTGAAGAAGCTTTGATGAACCTCAGGTCCAGACTCTGGGAAGATTATCAGATGACCTTCCGCAACAAGGACGAATGGTATCAAGAAGACCTCGATAGTGCGAAAACACGTGAAGAATTAAAAGAATTAAGACAAGCTATTAAAGCTTTGGGCAATGTTAATATCCAGGCTATTGAGGAAAGTAAGAGTCTCAATGAACGCTATGCATTCATGGATAAGCAGCGGTCCGATATCTTGGAGGCCAAAGCCAACTTGGATCAATTAATTAAAGAAATTGTCCAGGCCATGCAAAGTCAGTTCGAGTCGTCTTTTAAATTTATAAACGAACAGTTTAATCTGGTTTTCCAAGAGCTTTTCGGCGGGGGCCAGGCGGAACTTATCTTGGATGATTCTAAGGATGTTCTAAATTCCAACATCGACATCAGGGTATCGCCTCCGGGGAAAAGATTACAGAATATGCTGGCTTTGTCGGGCGGAGAACGTTGCTTAACGGCTATTGCCCTGCTCTTTGCCATACAAAAGCTGAATCCTTCGCCCTTCTGTGTCTTGGACGAGGTGGAAGCAGCTTTGGACGAAGCCAATATTTTCCGCTTCACGGATTATATTTTGGCCAACGCCAAACAGACCCAGTATATCTTGGTAACACACAGGCGCGGGACCATGGAAGCCTGTCAGATGATCTACGGCGTTTCCATGCAGGAAAGAGGAGTATCGAACATCATCTCGGTTAAGCTGGAAAATTGATAAGAGTTAAAGGAGTTTTGAAATGGGATTATTTGATAAATTTAAGCAAGGTATGACCAAGACTCGGGATTTCCTCATGCACCAGGTCGAAGCCATTACGGCATCCCTGGGTTTCTTCGATGAGGAAGAGCTGGATGATTTGGAAATGGCTTTGATTCAGGCCGATTTGGGTGCGGCAACAACCGATAAACTGATGGAAAATCTGCGTAGCCAGATGAAGGCTCAGGGCAAAAAATCTACCGAATTTGTTCTTAAGACTTTGAAAGAGAGCATGGTCGATATTCTGGGCGAAAATCAGACCTTCGAGCTTGTTCCCGGTAAACTTAATATTATTCTCATGGTAGGGGTCAACGGTACGGGGAAGACAACCACGTCCGGCAAGCTGGCCCTCCGTTATAAGAAGCAAGGTAAGAAGGTCCTCTTATGTGCGGCCGATACCTTTAGGGCTGCGGCTATCGAGCAGTTGGAAGTTTGGGCCGAAAGGACCGATACGCCCTTGATTTCCAGCCACACCGGAGCAGATCCGGCAGCCGTGGTTTACGACAGTATCCAGTCGGCCAAAGCCAGAGACACGGATGTCCTTATCATCGATACGGCCGGACGCCTTCACAATAAGAAAAATCTCATGGATGAGCTAGGTAAGATTGAGCGCATCATTAGGCGTGAAGCACCGGATGCAGCTATTGAGAGCTTCCTGGTTTTGGACGCTACGTCCGGTCAAAATGCTATTGTCCAGACCCATACGTTCACGGACATAGCCAATGTCACCGGACTTATCATCACCAAGTTGGACGGCAATGCCAAAGGCGGTATAGCCGTGGCCGTAGCTGATCAATCGTCCTTGCCGATTTATTTCGCCGGTTTGGGTGAAGGGGCCGAGGATTTGGTAGACTTTGATTCCAAGTATTTCGTGGATTCTTTGTTGCCGGATGAGGCTCTGGCAGAATTGGCTAAACAATAAGCTTATGAACCAT
>CAYFQG010000027.1:0-17129 GCA_964345295.1 uncultured Oscillospiraceae bacterium
TGCATCAAATTGTTCATTTTTAAGCAAAAAAAGAAAAGCCCCTCGGAAGGGGCTTGATCAGACGTGGATTGGTATTTTCTAAACTACATACCGGACAGGGGATAGGTCAGTACGTAATTTTGATAAATCTGCTGATAACGTTCATCGGAGCGGTCGAATTGGGCCTGATATTCATGTGTGCGGTATTGCTCGATTGGAAACTGAATTCTATAAAGTCCCAAGTTAGAGCAGTGGTCGGCTACACGTTCCAGATTATTGTAAATTTCGGAGATAATCATGCCGTTTTCCATAGTGCATTGTTCGTGTTTAAGCCGATCAATATGGTTATGGGTCATAGACTGGTGAATTTCGTTAATGCGGTCTTCCAGAGGCTCAATATAAGGCAGGTTTTCGCTATGAGGGTCCTTGACAACTGCTTGGGTACGGACGGCAATCTCGTTTACTGCTTGGAGATAAAGGCTGATATCTTCCATGGCCTGAGCTGAGAATAACTGGCCTGTTCCGGACTTTTTCTTGCCCTGGTCGGCAATATTAATAGCGTGGTCGCTGATGCGTTCGATATCATTAATCGCATGCAGTATAAAAGTGAGGCTTTGGCTGTCTTGGTCACTTAACTCCTTACCAAGAATTTTGGCACAATATTCTGAGAGTCGGTCCTCATAGGTATCGACTTGTTGCTCTAGGATTTCCACTTCCTGATAAATCATCGGATCAAATTCGCTAAGGAGGCCAAAGGACATCTGGAGAGCATCTGTAGCGGTTTCCATCATTTTATTCAAAACCCGGCGGGCTTGCTCTACAGCAACGGCGGGCCTGGATAAGAAACGTTCGTCCATGAGGCGGAGGGTCTCGACCATTTCGTCGGAACTGACCCTGGAGCCATCATCTTCGTCACGAACGATGATCTTAGATAAGGCGACCAGCTTATCGGAGAAGGGTAGCATCCATAAAGTTGTAGTGATATTGAAAACACTATGAAGAATAGCAATATTGAAGGGGCTTACCGTGCCTTCCATGAAGGCAAAGGGATGAATCCAATTGACCAGATAAAACAGTGTGGCAAAAACCACGGTACCGGTCAGGTTGAAGAAGAGATGGATGGTCGCGGCTCTTTTAGCATTACGGTTACTGCCTATAGAAGAAATCAGAGCGGTGATACAGGTTCCGATGTTCTGCCCCATGATGATGGGGAAGGCTGAGGCAAAGTTGATGGCTCCTGTGTGGCTCAGGGCTTGAAGGATACCGACTGAGGCGGAGGAGGATTGGATGACTGCCGTGACAAACATACCTAGGAGAATCCCAAGGACCGGGTTTTTAAAGATGGTAAAGAGCTTAATAAAGTTTTCGTTATACTGCAGACCGCTTAAAGAATCACTCATCGTGTTCATGCCGTACATTAGGACAGAAAAGCCCAGAAGAGTAGAAGCAATGGCCTGCTTGCGCTCCTTCTTTGTCGTGAAAAGTAGGATGATTCCTAATAAGGCCAAGATTGGGGTAAAGTTTTCGGGTTGGAAAAACTTTACAATGAAGCTGTCGCCGCTTAGGCCGGACAAGGACAAAATCCAAGCCGTTATGGTGGTACCGATGTTAGCGCCCATGATGACCGGAACGGCCTGGGTCAGCTGGACGACGCCCGAATTGACCAAGGCGACGACCATGACGGTTACGGCTGATGAAGATTGGATAACGGCGGTGACACCGGTGCCCAAGACAACAGCCCTGAACTTCGATGAGGTAAAACGCGTCAACAATTGCTCAAGGCGTCCGCTTGAAAGGTTGGCTAAGCCGTCTCCCAAGATATGCATACCGAACAGGAACAGGCACAAGCCACCAATCAAACGCAATATATCGTAAATATCCACAGGAACTCCCTTATCGTTTGTTAATAACCTATCCTCAGAATTCTAACATACAATTAACGTTTCGATTAGGGGATTTTAATACCGTGGTTTTGACGATGCTTACGTGATAAAATAAGTTCTCATACGACAGTCCTAGCGGAGGTTTTAGGTGAAGAAAAAGAAGAGACTTATCCTATTCCTGCTTCTTATGGCTTTAGTCATCGGCGGCTGGATTTGGCTCAAGCAAGAGTTCAAGTCGGAGATGGAGACATATCTGACCGGACGTTATCCTATGGACTCTTTCAGTGTAAGCAATGTGCGCCTTAGTGCTATTCCGCCGGGGGCCAAAGGCAAAGCTTTGGCCGGCAGAGACAAGGTCGAGTTTGATGTGGAACTTATGAAGACCTTTTTCGGCGATCAGAACGGCGAAAAGAAAGACAAGGTCAAGGACAATTATTACGAGACCCGGACCAGGCGACACTACGAATCGATTTTGGCCAAGCCTATGAAGGCCTTGGGTAAGAGGGTAGAGGCCTACACCATAGAGCCGATTGCTATCGGTGAGATGAGCTTAAGGCAGGAGACCGGTTATTATCCTATTGCACTTCATATTTTGCTAAACCCGCAGATTAACTCCGCCGTTTCTTTAGTTGATGAGATTGAAGACCTCATGCCCAAACTTTCGGGAGAAGAATTTTCGGACGTGGAAGGGCTTTACTTCTTAACCTGCCCCGGTGCGGTAGCCCAGTCCGATTTGGCGGCTCTGGGGTATAACGTAAGCTGGCTGACAGAGCCTACGGCAACGCCCAGTCCCAGCCCGACACCCTCACCCTTTGATCCGACCAAGTCCGGTACATCCGCTACGACCAAACCCAGTACTACAGCCTCAACGACCGAGACCGGCAGCCAGGCCATTAGTAAAGATTTGGCTGAGCAGCTTTTCTACTATAGAGTATCGATTGATATGAGGCATCCGGATTTGAACCGGGATGTGCTGTGGAACGGCATCCAGATTACCGCCCTGTCCGACCGGCAAAGAGCCAATCTCATTGATAGCTTCGGCCTTTCCAACAGTGAGAAAGACAGGATGGAGCGCTTTGCCAAAAACAACCGGAAAAAAGCCGACAAATCCTAAAACTTTACTAGGCTATTAAACGTTAGAAGAGGAGACCTCTATGAGTCAACAAGCAGACGATCAGAATAACGCGACACCCCGCCGTCCGCAAAATTCCCATAACCCCGAGGCCAGACCGCGCCAGGCAGGCCCTAAGGGCAACCGTAACAAGAAAAACGCCAAAGGCGGCAAAAAGAACTACAACAAGCGTGAGATGAATAGAAAACAAGGTTCAGAAGCGGTCAAGGCCAGACCGGCCCAGGGCCGACCCAAGCCTTCATCGAAGAATACGAATCGCGATAACAGGAATAAAGGGCCTGAAGCAGCTAAGGACCGTAACCTGAATCGGGCCAAAACCGCTCCCGCTGAGCGGAATAAGACCAAGGCACCACAGAGAGTTCAGAAGAAGCGTCCTGCCCCGGCTAAGGCCAAAAACCAGCTGACTGCTATCGATAAAAAAGCTTTGGCGGAAGTGGAGACCTTGGAAGATATTCGTAATGAGAATCAGGCCATCTTAAAAGAAATTGCACTGGATATTGCCGATATTCGCAATATCGGCCTGCAGGTCTAAAGCTTCATTTGGCATGTCGACCCCTTTAATCGATTTAATGAGGAGGGCTAAGGACCTCGAGCGTTATGGTTTTCATACCTCGGCACATCATAAAGGCCTTGCCTTTCCTTCTGACTTTGATCTTTCTTTAGATACAACCGAGACCGATTTCAGCGACGATTTGCTAGACCCTCTTCCCGGAGGAGCCATAGCTGAAGCCGAAGCTCTGGCGGCCCGCTACTGGGGGGCTGACGGAGCCGTTTTTTTGGCCGGCGGAACGACGCTGGGGATTCAGGCCTCCGTATATGCCATGTATCCCGGCAAAGGCCGAGCCTTGCTCTGGGGACCTTGCCACCAGGCTATTTTTCACATCTTGGACCTGCTGGACATTCCTTACGACCACATACCCTTGACCCTGAATCCTATTACCTACATTAAAAAAGAAGAGGAGAAAAACTCTGAGCAGGTCTTTTCGCTTTTTCTTTGTACGTCTCCGGATTATTACGGACGTCTTCTGGATTTGGCCGAAATCAGAGACTTTTTAGACCATAAGGGCATCTTTTTTATTTTAGATAAGGCACACGGCGCCCATTTGGCGGCGGAGGCATACTATGAAGGCCGTTCACCTAGGCCGGAGGCGGATATCGAGCTTATTTCCTGCCATAAAACCCTGCCGGCCTTGACCGGAGCGGCTATTATTTTAGTGAAGCGAAAAGACTACAGTCCTAAACTTCGCCGAGCCTTACGGATTTTTTCGACTTCGTCACCATCCCTTCTAATTGCCGCATCGAACGACTACGCCAGGGCCTTCCTGGAGACACAGGGCAAAGAACGCCTGGCCTCCTGGTTTCAGGCCAAAGCCGAATTTGTTTCGGACCTGCCTGCTCCTTTTAAAGTGATGCAAGCGGAAAAATCAGGACCTTATCGAGGGCAAGACCCCTTAAGACTCGTTATTGATACGACTTCTTACGGGCCGGGCACCTATCTTTATGCTAAACTCCTCCAATACGGTTTGGTGGCCGAAATGGCCGACCTGAAACGAGTGGTTTTCATTCTTGGTCCGGCCCAGGATCCCGCTTCGCTAAAGGCTTTGACAGAAGCTTTGGAAGAGATTGGACGAGATGCTTACAGAGATCTCCCGGGTGCTGTGGCTTGGAGGGAAACAGCGGAGGCTTTGGACAGACTTTATGAACGAGCACCCAAGGCGCTTCGAAAAGAAACTCACGAAAGGTCTGATAGCGATAGCCAAGCCGTGGAGCTAAGAGCATTGGACAAACTTAGTCCCGGAGAAGAGGATAATGTTTTGGCCGGAGAGTTGGTCCCTTACCCTCCCGGGATTCCCTTATATTATCCGGGAGAGACTTTGAAGCCGGAAGAGGCCCAAATCTTGCAAAATGCGGTAGAATTAGGCCTATCTGTCCGAGGCCTGGAAGAAAAAGACGACCAAGTCTTAGGACTATTTTATAGATAGTATACATAGGAATAGGAATGCTTAGTCAGTGGATTATTAGAACCTTTATTAAAGATTACGAAAATACGGACCATCCCAAGGTCCGCAATCGTTACGGCCATGTTGCAAGCATGGTAGGAATTATCTTGAATGTTCTTTTATTTGTGACGAAGTTTTTAATCGGCTTTTTCACCCATTCGATTTCCATCATGGCCGATGCAGCCAATAACTTATCGGACTTTTCCTCATCCTTAATTAGCCTTTGGGGCTTTAAGATGAGTGCTAAACCGGCCGACCGGGACCATCCCTACGGCCATGGCCGCTATGAATATGTGGCGGGTTTTGTGGTCTCGGTTTTTATTTTTATCATCGGCCTAACCATCCTGAGGTCCGGTGTGTCGAGGATTATTCACCCGGTTGACATGGCTTATACCGTGACCTCTTTGATTATCATGGCCCTTTCCATCTTGGTGAAGTTCTGGATGATGCTTTTTTATAATAAGACCGGCAAACTGATTGATTCGGCTACGCTTAGGGCTTCTGCCGTAGACAGCCGAAACGATGTCCTTACGACAGGAGGTGTTGTTTTGGCCGCTCTATTAACGTATTTGACCAACTTTAACCTGGACGGTTATGTGGCGGTCCTCATGGCTCTCTTTATTTTGTGGTCCGGTTTTGAACTCATCAGAGATACGCTTAACCCGATTATAGGCGAGGCGCCGAGCCCGGAGACTTTGGCCAAAATTGAAGAATTAATCCAAAGCTCGGACCTGGTTATTGGCCTTCACGACATCGAACTTCATGACTACGGCCCGGACCGTATTTGGGGGTCTGTCCATGTGGAGATGGATAAGAATCTGACCTTGGCCCAAGCCCACAAGGTGGCCGACCGCATTGAGAGTCTTGCCGAAGACCGGTTGGGAATTCAGCTGACGGTTCATGTGGATCCGGTGGAGGTTTTGGAAGATAAAGTCTATATGGCGCAGGATTCTTTGAGCATTGAAACCAAAGAACCCAGGCAGGTTACGGAAGAGGTCAATCCGTCCGACTGTGCAAAATAGTGTATAATTTAGGAAAATTGTTAGGATATGGAGTATGCAAGGCGGATTTTTCTTGACAGTTGAAGGAATCGACGGGGCCGGCAAGGGTACGCAGTTGATTCGTATAGAGAAATGGTTACAGCAAAAACAGCTGGACTACATTGCCTTGCGTGAACCGGGCGGAACCAGAATCGGAGAGGCCATTCGAGCGATTCTCCTCGATAAGGAGAACAGCAAGATGGACGATTTGACCGAACTTTTACTCTTCCAAGCGGCTCGGGCTCAGCTGATAGAGGAGGTCATCAGACCGGCCTTGGCGGCGGATAAGGTGGTTTTATGTGACCGCTTTTTTGACTCCACCTGGGCCTATCAGGCAGGAGGCCGAGGCTTGGATCCTGAGATGGTAGAAGCGGCGATTGCTTTGGCCACCCGGGGGCTTAGCCCTCAACTGACAATTTACCTGGACTTGGAGCCGGCTTTGGCCAGGGAGCGCTTGGGACGAAGGGCAAGCTTGGAGCAGGATGAGGCCGATCGTATTGAAGAAGAGAACCTCAACTTCAGCGTCCGTGTCAGACAGGCTTATCTGGATTTGGCCAGGCGTGAGAAACGTATACGTATAATCGATGCTGACCGGGACGAGAACTCGGTTTGGCAAGAGATAGAGAACGTGTTAGAAGCAACTATTACATTATAGGAGGTAGGTTATGAAATTAGTCTATTCAATCGTTCACGATGAGGACAGCCCCAGGGTTATGTCGGAATTAAACAAGGCCGGTTACAGAGTTACGAAGCTGAATTCGTCCGGTGGTTTTTTGAGATCGGGCAACACCACACTTATGACGGTTGTGGAAGATGATGAGGTGAAGGAAGCACTGGATATTATCCGCAAGTTCTCCTGCTCCAGAAAAGCTACGGTAAACACCAATGTCAGCCCCGGCGGCGGTGCCAGCACCTATACACCTTACCCGGTGGAAGTAAGCGTCGGCGGTGCTACGGTCTTTGTTACTAACGTAGAATATTTTGAAAAGATGTAAGAAACTCCGTGACTTGGAAGCAGGTCCGGAATTCCGGGAGAGGTTGAGACGTCAGGTTTTAACAAACTTTCCTCAATCTCTCATTTTGCATGGGCCCGAAGGTATCGGCAAAGAAACTTGGGGCCGAGCTATCGGTGCTTATTACTTATGCCTGGACCCTCGAGAGGATGACTCGTGCGGTCAGTGTGAAGCCTGTAACTATTTTGCTGAGGGGACGCACCCGGACTGGATTGAAATCTTGCCGGAGGCTTCGGGTAAGACCATCCCGCTCGATACGGTGCGAGAACAGGTCCACAGAAGCTTGTGGACCAAGCCCCAGATAGGTGATAGGCGCGTATGGCTTATCGATGCGGATGCCCTTTTGGAATCCGCACAGAATGCCTTGCTCAAGGTTCTGGAAGAACCTCCCGCTTATGCCAAGTTCATTTTAATGGTAGAAGACCGGGCCAAACTTTTGCCCACGCTCCTTTCGAGGTCAGTCAGTTTAGAGCTGCCGCGCCTGGACGATGAGGCCATAGCGCGGATTTTGAGCCGGGAGGAGGGAGAAGTCGGCAGAGAACATTTTGCCGCGGCGCTTTCTTCCGGTATTGCCGGACGGGCCATAGAGATTTATACCGATTCGGATTTCTGGCTGCTCCGTGAGGAGGTCTATCGCTGGTTTTTTGCCTTCCCTTCAGAGGCGCCCAGTTCCGTGCTGAGCTCGGACTTCGATTTCTTTAAAACATTAAAAGACGATTGGCCCCGAGTGTTGGCCCTCTTACAAAATTTAGTCCGCGATTGTCTTTTGGCCCAAGAAGGTATGGAAGACCGGATGATGCAGCAGGATTTGGCCGAAAAGGTTCAGAAATTTGTTTCACATTATCCTCTGGGAAGAACCGGTTGGGCTAATCTAAGCCGTTATCTGGAGGACTTAGAGATCAGGCTAAGGGCCAACGCCAATTATGAATTACAAGTGTGCAGGACACTCTTACTTATGAGAGGAGAATTCGACTCATGTCGACAAGAATAGGTGTCAGATTAATGAAGGAAGCCAGGACCGGCTATTTCGACCTGGACGACCGGATGGATTATGTGCCCGAGGTAGGCGACCAGGTCATGGTGCAGATAGATGAAGGCATCATGATGGGCGTTGTTTCGGAATCTTTGATTAATTGCCCCTGCCTGAAGAAGAATAATGTAATCGGTAAGGTTATTCGCTTTGCTACATCCGAGGATTTGGCCGATTACTTAGACTTACAGGCTGAAACCGATGAAGCTTTTCGCGTTTGCCGAGATCTTATAGATAGTCACAACCTGGAGATGAATCTGGTTGCGGCTTATTTTCCGCAGGATGAACGTAAATTGATTTTCTATTTTACGGCAGAAGGTCGGGTCGACTTCCGCGAACTGGTGAAGGATTTGGCCGCCTATTTCAGGATGCGTATTGAATTACGGCAAATCGGTGTTCGAGACGATGCCAAGATGAACGGCGGTCTGGGCGTTTGCGGCAGAGAACTTTGCTGTACGAGCTGGATGAATCAATTCGAGCCCGTTTCCATTCGTATGGCCAAACAACAAAATATCGCTATGAATCCGACCAATGTCAGCGGAGCCTGCGGCAGACTCTTGTGCTGCCTGGCTTATGAGAATGAAACCTATAAGGTCAATAAGAAACTCCTGCCCAAAGTAGGAAGTTCTTGGAATCATCAGGGCGTTAAAGTGAAGGTCAGCCAGCTGGACGTTTTAGGCCTGAAGCTTACCGTCCAACCGGAAAGACCCGACGGCAGTCTGGGCGATCCTTATAGCATTGACGCAGAGGAAATCGGCTTCGGTGAGGCCAAGAGAAGGGATGAACGCTAGAACCGGGCCTTGTGAAAATATGTGCTTTAGAACACATTGCCTAGTCCCAATCATTGCCAAAAGGAAGACTTAAGTGTTAGGATATTAAAAAATAAAGGAGGCTTTCGTCATGGCTTATGTAATTTCTGAAGAGTGCATTATGTGCGGTTCTTGCGAAGGTGAGTGCCCCGTACAAGCTATCAGCGCCGGTGATACCCAGTATGTCATCGATCCTGATACCTGCATCGACTGTGGTTCTTGTGAAGCTGTTTGCCCGACATCTGCTATTAGCCCTCAAGCTTAATCCAGTTTAATAGAGATTTGTAGCAAATTGCTCAGGCCTTTAGGCCGCAACAAGTGAATTAAAAGGGTCTGTTTTCTTTTTAGAATTACAGGCCCTTTTTCTTGTGCTAAAATAGCTCAATGATGCAAAAGAATAAGGTTAAAGAGCATAACCGTAAGGCCCAGTCCATCGAGACTTTTTCGGGCGTTATGGTTTTATATATGTTTGCCTCCCTTTTAACTAAGCTTCTGGGTTTCGGTCGTGAGATTTTTATCACCCAGCGCTTCGGTTACGGTGCGATTTCCGACGGCTATATCTTAGGTTTTTCCGTTCCGGACCTCGTTTACTCACTCTTGGTCGGAGGCGCCATTACGGCTTCGGTTACGCCCATTCTATCTTCAGCCATTGAGCACGATGAAGAAGATCGGGTCTGGCCGCCTATTTCGACTTTCTTTACGTTAATCCTGATCTTTTTTGCCGGTTTTATGCTGGTAGGAGAGATTTTTGCACCGGATTTGGTTGCCATCTTAAACCCGGGTAAGAGTGCCGAAGTTATCGACATCGCCTCCGGTGTCTCCAGGGCCATATTCCTTCAGACACTCTTTTTTATTCTCATCGCTATCGTATCATCGCTCCTTTCGGCCAATAAGGTCTTCGGTCTCCAGGTCTTTGGCGACACTATATACAATCTGATTTGTCTATTAAGTATTTTCTTCTTGGGTTCGCAGTCTAAATCCGGAGCCGTTCGGGTGGCAATAGGTATCGTCTTTGCCTCCATGTGCTATTTCCTCTACGTCTTCCACTTTGCCAAACCCTATATGACCCGTTTCAAGCCTACACTGAAACTTAGAGACCCCATGATGAAGCGGATTTATTTCCTGGCCATTCCGCCCATTATCTCCAGTTCGGTCCGCCAGCTGACCGTTATCATCTCGCAGATTTATGCCGACCAGTTCGTAGGTGCTGTTACCTCTCTAAGGAATGCGGATACGCTTTCCAATTTGCCTTTTAATATTATCGTGGCTTCGGTAGGTCCCATGATGCTCCCCAATATTTCGGGCTTTTTGGCCAGAGGAGCACATAAGGAAGCTTCCGATTATTTTTCCAAAGCCGTTCGGACCGGACTTTATCTGATGCTACCGGCATCAATCTTTTTCTTTATATGTTCGACTGAAACCGTCCAGGCGGTTTTCCAATGGAACGTTGAGAAATACCCCATGTCCAGTGTCTTTGCGACCGGTTCTATATTGAAGATTTATGCGATTTTGCTGATTTTCCAATTGGCCAAATTCTTCATTCACGAAACATTTTATGCCAGCCAAAAGAGCTGGATTGCCCTGGTGACAGCTGTTATCCAGCTACTCTTAAGCCCACTCTTTTTCCATCTTTTCTTAAACCAATGGGACTTCGGCCTGGAAGGTTTGGCCTGGGCCAGTATGGTCATAAATATTATTATTTTGGCTGTATCCTATTGGCTGATGCGGCGCTTTGTACCGGAAATTCGAGTACATGATATTGGCGGCTTTTTAGTGAAGTCTTTTGCTTCACTGGTTTTTGCATCCGGCTTCCTCAATGTGGCCCGCTTTCTCCTGCCTGAGGCCGGCAGTAAACTCGTCCAACTGATTTTCTATGTGATTTTGGCCATGGTTATGTTCGGCGCCTATTTCCTGGCTACCGTTATTTTGGATATGCCCGAAGCGCAAAATTGGCTCAACTTAAGCAAGAAGCTCTTTGGCCGTCTGTTACCTAAGAAAGTTTAAGCTATGATTCCGACATCAGCGCCCCGAAAACCCCAACTTCTGCAAGACATCGAGGCCATACCCGGTTTTGCCTGGGAAGACCTAGGCATAGGCGACCTCAAAATCGGTCAAATTAAAGACTCCTTCCGTTTCGGAGAAGACCAGGTTATCTTGGCTCACTGGGCTGCTGATTTGATGTCGTCCCGACTGAGACTTAAATCCAGCAGGGGAGAAAGACCTATCATGATTGCCGACATGGGTGCGGGAAACGGTATTTTGCTTTTGCTCCTGTCACAGATTATTCCGGGCTCTAAGGGCATCGGAATTGAATTGATGGATCGTCCCTATAAACTCTTGCAGGCCAATTTATTAGTAAACCGCTTAAATACCCGCTTCCTTCCCGTGCAGGCCGACTTAGAAGACCTGGCAAAACAGGCCTGGCCTAATTGGGCCTTGCCGGACGGCACAGCGCTTGGGCCTAACACATTTGACCTGGTAGTCTGTAACCCGCCCTACTTTTTGACCGGCAAGGGACCGGCTCGTTCTGAGGAAACGCCGGGGGATAGGGAAAGGATTGCGGCCCGAGAAGAACGCTTTGCATCTTTAGAAACCTTCCTTCTTAATATTAAGAAAGCCTTAGGCCCCGGAGGCAAGGCCGCCATCTTACACCGTCCGGACCGCTTAAGAGATGTCCTCTGGGCAGCTAAAGAGGTGGGCCTGTATCCGGTAAGGCTTCGTGCCATTACCGCTCGGGCAGCTGAGAGGGCCGGCAATTTTCTTTTGTGCCTGCAAAAAGACCCCACCGATCAGTTTGTCTGGGAAAGAGACCTGGTGATAAGAAGGCCGGACGGGTCTTATACATTGGAAGTGTCTACCTATTACCCGGAAGAGGAGGACCGAGATGAGCTATGACCCCAATCTTATTCTCCAGAAGTTTCGAGCCGTTCTTGAGTCCGTAGAGGCCGAGCCGGGGACACTTTATATTGTAGGAACACCGATCGGCAATGTGGGCGACATGAGTCCCAGAGCCCTGGCTATCCTGGGTACGGTCGATATGGTCTTGGCCGAAGATACCAGGACTTCCTCTCGCCTCCTCCAAAATTACGGTTTAGATGTTTTCTTTCTCAGCTTTCACAAATTTAATGAAACAGTCCGTCAGGAGGAAATTCTTCTTCGCTTAGAAGCCGGCCAAAGTTTGGCCCTTATTTCGGACGCCGGTATGCCGGCCTTGTCGGATCCCGGATCGGCCCTAATCAGAGCTGTCCATGAGAAAGCTTTCCCGATTCGTGTCATTCCCGGCCCTACAGCGGTAGCAACGGCTTGGTCTTTGGCTGCTCCGGATGCTATAGAATTTAGCTTCATGGGTTTTTTGCCGACTAAAGGCAAAGAACGCAGCGAAGTGTTAAAAGCTATGGCAGAATCGACAAGACCTTGTTTATTTTACGAAGCTCCCCACCGTGTCGTGAAAACTTTGGAAGATTTGGCCCAAATGGGCTTAGGCGAAAGACCTATTTTTTACGCCCGAGAGATGACCAAGACCTATGAAGAGTTTCGGTGGGCCGAAGTAAAAGACCAGCTGGACCATTTTAAACAAGTACCGCCCAAAGGTGAATTTGTCTTTCTTTTGGATAGGCCCGGTGAAAAGGAAGAAGCCAAAGAAGCTTCGGAAGACTTTTTAGAAACCGAAGACCGGGTTAAGCAGCTCTTGGAAGAAGGCTTATCGACCAAGGATATTTTGGCCCGCTTAAAAGGCCAAACGCTTATGTCGAAAAATGACCTCAAAGCCCTGATTCAAGAAATTAAAAACAAAGGATAGGAAGAGGAGACTATGACCGACCGTAATATTCTTGTGATTATCTGTGACCAGTTGTCTGCCTTGGCGCTGGAGGCTTACGGCAACGAGGACCACAAGGCGCCCCACTTGGATCGCCTGGCCCGAGAATCTATGGTATTCGATCAAGCCTACTGTACGACCGCTCTCTGCCAGCCGTCCAGAGCCTCCTTTTGGACATCGCGCTATCCCCATGAGACTAAGATTGACAGCAATATGCGCCAATTCCCTTTTAAGTCTCTGAATCCGGATATTGAGACCCTGGGTGAACAATTTTCTAAGGCCGGCTACACGTGTATCCATTTCGGTAAGGAACACGATTATGGGAGTCTCAGAGCTTTTCGTAAAATAGCTTCCGAAGAAATCAAAATTGAACGCGACGACCCGGCTTTAAATTATGCCTATGAAACCTTTCTGGATATTGATACGACTGACCATGTCCTAAACTGGTTGGCCTCTTCCGAAGCTAAAGAAGGCCCCTTCTTGGCCGTAGCGGATATGCAAAATCCCCATAACATTTGTTTTTACATAGGTGAAAATCAGGACGGAACCCGGGACTTCTTGGGGAATCCGGATTTGCCGGAGCTACCCTTTAACTTCGAGACGGAGGATATGGCGACCCGGCCGGACTTTGTTCAATATATGTGCTGTGCCCACAGAAGACTCAGACATGCCGCACACTGGAGTGAAGAGGATTACAGACACTATCTTTATGCCTACTATGCTTATATCGATATTGTGGACAAACAGATCGGCCAAATCTTAGACCGGCTGGAACAGCAGGGCTTGGATGAAAATACCTTGGTGGTCCTTATGGCCGACCACGGCGAGGGCATGGCGGCTCACCGCATGGTTACCAAATACGGTAGCTTCTATGAAAATGTCACTCGGGTGCCCTTTATGTTCCGCTTGCCTAAGAAAATCCGTCAAGGCCAAGCCGGCAAAAAGCTTCCCGGTTTGGCCTCCTTACTGGACCTCAAGCCGACCCTGGCTGCCTACGTCGGTCTTGAAGTGAGCTCGGAAGACAGGGGACAGAATCTTTGGCCGGAAATTCTTAGCGGCGGTGAAGCGGTTTCGACTGCGCCTTATGTGGTCTCGCAGTGGCAGGATGAATTTATCGAATATACGGTGCCGGGCAGAATGTACCGTTTCGAGGACTATAAATATATTGTTTACAGAGATTTCGACCCTGCGGGCGGTCAAGAAATCGTTGAGCAGGAAGAGTTTTATGATTTAGCCAAAGACCCCGGCGAGACGAAAAATCTTATCCGAGATGCCTCATATCAGGACATCATCAAGCGGGCTCGACAAGGCTTAAAAGCCCACATTGAGAAGGTGAAAGACCCCTTTTATAGCCAAAATCCGGATTATGACCGTACACTTTATCGTAAGCATGAGCCGGGCTATTGGAACCATGAAGGTCTCAGTGCCGTGGAGATTTATACCCGAAAAAGAGACGGCCTCATGTAGAGGCCGCTTGTTCGCTTTCCTTACCGAATTAGAATTACATCAGAATTTGGCCTGCACCGTTGGGGGTAATGAGGAGTTTTTGGCAGGAATTAGGCCCGAAGACGCTTTCCATCAGCTCCTTATAAGCTAGGCTGTCTTCTTTTCGGATGTAAGCCTGGATGGTACCGGCAAAACCGCCTCCGTGGACACGGCAGGCCCCGGTCTTGTCTTCCAGGAAGTGACGGCTTAAGGCCAAAGCCAGGCTCAGTTCCTGGTTTTTGTGATCGCCGTCCACACGGACGTTTTGAAGTAAGAGTTCGGAGCTTAAACCGGACCGGTTGACCAGGTCTAAAAAGCTATCTATCTGACCGGCTTCAATTGCTTGAACCATGGCCTCCACTCTCTTGTTTTCCGAGAAAAGATGCATAGCCCTTAAAACTGCCCTGTCGCCTACTTTGGAACGGATATCAGGGAGCTTTTCATAAAAGTCTTTTTCTTTGGCCTTAGACAAGTGTTCCACACCAAGATAGGATGCAACTTGGCCCATCTCTTGAGGGACCGCCGCATATTCGGGCGTGAGATTCGCGTGGCTGCCGCCAGTTAGGACAATCCATAAATCATAGCCCATAGCATCCAGGTCTAGGTGGAGCGACCGAGTTTCCGGATTCTCGCCGGCACCGAAGTCCATATAGAGAAGGTCCCCGAAAGAAGAGCCGGACTGGTCCAGGAGGCCGGAGGGCTTATTAAAATAAACATTTTCCGCAAATTGACCTACACGGGCCCGATCCAAAGCGGGGAGCTTGCCGTCGTTAAAGAGCGTGTCGAAGATGCTGACCAGGAGAAGTTCGAAGGAAGCCGAAGAGGACAAGCCCGAACCCGAGGGTACCGCACTGGCAATATAGGCGTTAAAGCCGCCGATTTGCCGGCCCAGATTCACCATGCCCTTGGCCACACCGCGCACCAGACCCTGGCTGGTGTTATCTTCCTCGTCTCGCTTCTCAAGAGAATCCAGAGACATTTGAACTTGAGGATAGCCCTCCGACAAAAAGTGCACTTCCATGTCGTCTCGCTTTTCGACACAAGCGAATGTTGCCAGCTGGACCGAAGCGACAATGACCTTACCCATCTGGTGGTCGGTATGGTTGCCGCCAATTTCCGTTCGGCCGGGTGACAGAAAGTAGCAAAGAGCAGATTCGGTATTTTCAGACGACGCAAAAGTTTTGCTAAAGCCTTCTTTTACTCTTGCGACTTTAGCCTGAGCCTCTGGGCTAAGCGTATTGTAGTGAATCTTGGACATGATAATCTCCTCGTATATTAATGTCGGTCTATTATAAAGCTTTTGGCCTGATCTTGGCCAAAGGGTGGCCTTCACTACAAGAAAAAAGTAGGAGGCGTGTCTGAAGAAGACTGATCATAGTTAACACCGGAAAGGAGCCTTTGCTTAGGGTCATATGCCGTTTGGCGGAGAACATCGTTCTCTCGGATCTCCAAGGCTCCTTCTTTTATTTCAGCTAAAAAACCTTCATAAGTACGGTTGGGATAGATTGCGTAGGCATAAGATGCCCCGTCTATCTCGTGTTCCATCCAGACGGTCAGGAAGAGGTTTTCGGCCGCTAAGTCTTTTTCCATATCGTTGATGTCTTGCCAATTGCCCGGACGGCGTTCCAGCCTTACGTGGATAGGTGTGGGATTATAAAGACTTATAGCAAAGGTGTTTTTAGGAGGAGAGGCTTTAGGTCCCAGGGTGAGGAAGAGATGATCCACTGCCGTTAAGACCTTAGTCTCTCCTTCTTTTATGTCCAATGTCTTGCCGTCAACTCTTAATTCAAAACTTTGGCCGGTGATTTTACGGTTCAAAATTGTGGTTTCTACGGGAGAGTCGGAAGGTCTGAGTTTCCAGATAGCACTTCCCAGGCACAGGAGCTTGTCTTGGAAGTAAAACCAGGCTTTTTTCGCACTTAGAGACTTATCTGCATTTACAAAATCCATGGCCATAACGGCGTTTTGCTTGTCGTCCACCTGACCGAAACTAAAATTGCTTTGAAGGACACTTTGGCCCCATCCGTCGGGGCGGTCTTCTTGCAAAACCGTCGTTCCGGGCCGTTTCTTGGGATCGATGGTGGCTTGGAAATCTTCGCTGTAATGGCCTAAGTCTCCGTTATAGACAAAGGTCATACCGTCGGACGTATACCAGCCTTTTTTGTTTTCTGTATTGAGGTATTCGTAGTTTTGGATGTTGGAGGCATGAAGCGATACGCCCAAAGTAAAGTCATAGCGAGCCGAATGGGCGACAAACTTCACCATAGCAGGGTACCAGTAGGCAAAAAAAGGGGGCTTCTTCCAAGGGAATGGTTGGTCATCTCTTAGGGACTTTACCAGGTAGAGCGTGTGATAGTCTTTGGCCAAAGCCGTAACATCCAGGAAATGCTCCTCGTTAAACTGACTTTTGAGGACTTTTTTTAGCTCCAGATTTTCTTCGGGAGCGAAACGAGTCAGATAGGTTAAACGGAGGATGGACAGGAGAATGTCCACACCGGCGATATGGGGTTCAAAATCCTTCCGTGTCGCCGATCGTCCCCGAATCATATCCATGAGTTCTCCTTTGACAATAAAGGGGAGAAAAGACCGCATAATCCAGGCGTAGAGCAGTTCTTGCTCCGGCCTTTCGAGGTCAAGGCCGATAAAAGAGGTGAGGGGGAGGACCTGGCTTAGTCCTTCCAGAAAAACGGCACCGTAACCACCCGGATAGGCGATGTTGCCATGGTCGATATAAGAATAGTCCGGATAAAAACCGTTTCCTTCCAAAAAAGGAGGGCTTGGGTGAAATCAATAGGCTTTTTAATGCTTGGGACGTGGCGGACACAACCTTTCTGTTTCGAGTCACATTTGTTTTAGGATAGCATGAAAGGCTCTGGATTAATCTATAAAGAAGCGTTGCTTCTTAGTCCTTTCTTCTCCCAGGGCGGAGAGCTGGCCCAGG
>CAYFQG010000028.1:0-16642 GCA_964345295.1 uncultured Oscillospiraceae bacterium
TGTTTTCTTTGACGTGACACCTGAAAATACTTCGCGTGACGGAGAGCAAAATATCTATATTGAAATCAAGAAAGAGAATAGGGCCCAAAAGGGTATTATTCAAATTAAGAAGTCAGGTCTAAGCTTTGCCACAGTGGAAGAATCAGCAGGCCTTTTCACGCCTGTTTTCCAAGAGCAAGGCCTTAAAGGAGCCGTTTATGAACTCTATGCGGCGGAGGATGTTAAAACGCCGGACGGAACAGTGCGATATTCCGAAGGTGACTTGGTTGATACCGTTATTACAGACGAGACAGGCCAAGGCCAAAGCAAGGTCTTATATTTAGGTAAGTATTTGGCTGTAGAAAAGCAAGCACCCCAAGGCTATGTCTTAGAAAAAGAACCGCATCCGGTTGTACTAACTTATGCGGGACAGGAAATTTCCATTACATCCGTGGGGCTTAGCGCGTCCAATCAATTGCAGGAGATATCGCTAAGCTTGATAAAAACTTTGGAAAAAGATCCGAACTTTGCAAAGGCAATAGATATCCGCCAGGTCTCTTTCGGCCTTTATGCCGGAGAAGATATTGTGGCAGCGGACGGCAGTAAGATTCCTCAAGATGGAAAGATAGAAAGCCTGACGGTGAAGGCGGACGGTATGTTGAGTTACTCGGGAAAGCTTCCTTTGGGCAAATATTATCTTTTAGAGGAGAAGACAGCAGAGGGTTATCTCCTAAATAATAATGCCATTGAATTTGAGTTTCATTACCAAGGACAAAATGTGGATACCTTTGTGCTTAGGCTTTTAGAAGGCACTGCTCTGGAAAACAAACTTATAAGAGGCAAAATTGAAGGTCTAAAGATAGATAATGAAACGCACGAGGGCATAGCGGGCGTTACATTCGGACTCTTTAAAGAAGCACAAGAATTTCCTGATATAGAAAAAGCCTCCTATTGGACGAAAACAGATGACGAAGGCAGATTCTCTTTTCAAGAGATACCCTACGGAACATGGTTTTTGCAGGAGATAGAAGCTAAACCGGGATATATAAACCATCCTGAGGCTAAAGAAATTCATATACAAGAAAATGGAGTTCTTTGGGAATTCACTTGGGAGAACGAGAAGACCACGACCCTTGTCTCTAAGATCGAACTTGGCAGTAATGAGGCACTTCCGGGGGCAAAGCTGGCTGTTCTGGATAGGGACGGCAAGCTTGTTGACGAGTGGGTTTCAACGACCGAGCCTCATGTCATTCGAGCTTTATTAGTCGGAGAGACCTATACTTTACGTGAACTAGAAGCTCCGGAAGGTTATGAAAAGGCCAAAGATCTGAGATTCACCATAAGTGAAGAGGGCATAACACATGTTAAATTGGTAAACGTAAAAGCGGTCATTAAAACAGGCGAAAGTATCATGCCAAGCTTCGTGTTTGGCTTAAGCACAGTTTTAAGTATTCTAATCTTACTTTTCTACAGAAGAAAACTACGCAACAAGGAATCTTAGAAACGCTATTCTGTTCTGATTAAGATGGCAGTGCTGTATTTTGTTAACGCAACAGCACTGCCGTTTTTTTCATAAATATCCCGTCGATGCCCAAGGTTAATTTAAGCTTTTCGCAAAAGGAGTCAAACAACCTTGCTTGTTGTTCAAACAACATATAAAATTAATTTACAATTTTGTAAAAAAGTTACAAATGTCCATTATGTGTAGTTCAGAAGGATAAGGATTTAGATTTGAGCAAATAAAGAAAGGGGCAAGTATGGAAGACACAAAAGTAAAAAATGAGGCTTCTAATAGGCAGCAAAGCAGTTTAAGTCTTAAGCACAGAATCGGTTATGGACTGGGTGATGCCGGAGGTGTCGTAACACTCCAGCTTATTCAGGCCTATCTTAACCGCTATGTTACGAATGTCCTGGGCATCTCCTTTGTTACGGTGTCCACCTTGTTGTTAATTTGGAATATCTGGGATATGGTCAACGACCCCATGATGGGTAACATCATGGACCGGTCTTTTGCCAAGTCTTCACATGGCAAAGACAAATTCCGTCCTTGGATTTTGCGTTCCATTCCTTTGATTGTTATTGGCTTAATTGCCTTCTTTGCCATTCCCGGCTATCTTAATGGCTTTGTCCAACTGGCAGCACTCTTCCTTCTCAAGATTGTCTATGAGTTGGGCTATACCATGATGAATATCGCCATGGGCTCTCTTTTAAGTGTCATGAGTACTAATGATACCGAGCGTACACAGCTTTCTTCGGCTCGTGGCTTGGGTTCCGTTGTAGGCGGTTTCATCATGATGTTCGGTGTACCTCGCATCTTAAAAAGCCTGGGCGAAAACCAAACCGGTTATGCCGTAGCCGGTACTTTTTGTGCCGTCATGGGCGGTATTCTGATTTTCTTCCACTACTATCTGACGGAAGAACGCAATACAGAAGCCCAACTGAAGGCGGAGGAGCAGGAAGTAGAGTGGAAGGATGTCTTTGTGACTTTGCGTCGCAACCGTCTGTACCTAGCACTGTCTCTTCACTCCATCATCATTGTTTTTGCCCAGCTTCTGAATAGCCAGACTGCTGCCTACATCTATGCCGACGTATTAGGCGATATCGGTATTCAGAGCACCAGCGCTATTTTCTCGCTTGTATTGACTGTGTTGTTACTGTTGGTTTCGCCCCGCCTGGTTCGGGTGTTTGGCAGTACTGTCCGCTTAATCCGTGCCGGCTTACTCAGCAGCGTGGTTTTATACGTGGCTTTGTATGCCGTGATGATGACTATGACGGTTAACCCCTATGTTTACATGGTTTGGTCAACCTTTGCTGTTTCTTTGATGATGGTTTCTGTCTTGCTTCAGTGGGGGCTTGTAGGCGAGTCTATTGACTACAACGAAGAGGTTACCGGCAAACGTAATGAAGGTACCTTATATGGCTTCTTCTCTTTGATGCGTCGTATCGGCCAAATGCTTGCCCAGTCCATCGTTGCTCTGGCTATCGGTTGGATCGGTTATGATCAAGTGGCGGCCAAAGCCGGTCAGGCTCAGACGCAAGGTGCCATTAAAGGCCTGGTCATGATTAATCTTTTACTACCTGCTATTTGCGCCATCGGTTCTTACTTGTGTTTCCGCTTTATCTGGCTTGATCGGGATAAAGGTCCTCGTGCTTAGGAGGAGGGCATAAAATGAAATTACGTAGTCATTTTCTAAACAAACTTGTTAATGCGGAAGTTGAGGCATACCTGGACCGGAACGATGCTATAATCGTTCCTTTCGGGCCGACCGAACTTCACGGTGGCATGCCGTTGGATTGTGAGACCGTCTTATCGGAAGCTTTGGCCCTAATCTTGGCAGAGCGTTCCAATATCTTGCTTTTGCCGAACTTGCCTTACATATATTCCGGTGCGACGGCTTCAGGCAGAGGGACTATCCAGCTGACGGTCCAAGAGAGCATTAGCCTACTTAACGGTATTGCCAAAAGCCTGCTGCAGTCGGGTTTCAAGCGTCAGATTTATATTAGCTTACACGGACCTTCCCATATTTCGATAGGGCCTGTTGTACGTGATTTCTTTGACCAAACCGGTGTTCCGATTCTCTACATAGACGGAATACTCGCGGCTCAGAAGAGTAAGATTTTCACAGATCCTAAAAGCATGATGTACAACTTTGACTCCATGATTGTAGCTTCCTATAAGCTTCTGGGACGTTTGGACGACATCTTGCTTACTACGGAATTCTCGGAACCTATAACGAACTCGTCGGCGATCTTTGGCCATCTGAAATCCCAAGCTTTCGAAAGCAGTGCCACAGGCTATTATTTCCTGGAGCATTCCGACCATATGGCAACATCGCCTATCCCGGATGAGGCAAAGTTGGAAGAGATGGTAGACCATGGTATCCGCCTTTTGAATCAAATGGCAGATGTTATTGATATGCCCAAGATTCTCGAGGAGATGAAAACCGAAGAAGCCTATCTTGCTGAGGTTTACGAGCGTTATCCCAATGTCCCGGCTGCTTTTAACAATCGGTCATCGGACTAAATACATCTAGGACATAAATATTGCAATATAAAGAAGAGTTCATTCCGAATGGAGTGGGCTCTTCCTTAATTTTATGCGCACTGTTGCTTACTTTTAACAATTTGTTAAAATAAAAAGAAAGTGAAAGCCGGTTGCCCAAAATGTGTATTGAGAAATGCATTAGACGTTTGCAAGGTGCGATTCAAATTCCCACGTGTTCTAATCCGAACCCTGAGGATACCGATTGGGATCTTTTCCTAGACTTCATTCATTATTTAGAAGACGCCTATCCGGAAATTCATCATCATTTGGACCGCCGAATTGTTAATAACTATGGCCTGGTCTTCCATTGGCCGGCTGCCGGAGCCATTGCGGAGAATTCGGCCGGCTCTATGCCGGTTTTATTCACGGCCCATTATGATGTAGTGGCCGCGACAGATGAAGGCTGGACTCATCCGCCTTTCTCCGGCTATGACGATGGTTCGAGGGTTTGGGGCCGAGGCAGCTTAGATGACAAAGGCTCTCTTATTTGTATCCTGGAAGCGGTCGAAGCGTTATTAATGGACGGGTATAAGCCTCCCAGAGATATTTATTTTGCATTCGGTTTTGACGAGGAACAAGGCGGAAGTTTGGGGGCTCAGAAAATTGCCGCCTACTTCAAAGAACAAAATATCCACTTCCAATATGTTTTTGATGAGGGAGGTGCCATTCTTGATGGCTCCATGATGGGTGTAGCGCCTGCTTTGGCCGTAGTGGGTATTGCGGAAAAAGGCAACAACAGTTTTCGTTTCCACTTTGAGGGTGCCCAAGGGCATTCGTCTATGCCGCCCAAGCACACGGCTATCGGGACCATGGCTGCTTTTATTGAGGCGGTAGAAAATAAGCCCTTCCCGCTCAGGCTGACGCCTACGGTTGAAGAGATGCTAAAGGCTCTGGCACCTTACCAAAAAGGTGTGACAGGTAAGGCTTTGGCCAATCCCGGCTTATTCTTTCCCATAATTAAGAAAGTCCTTCTTAAAAATCCGCAAACGGCGGCCATGCTTAGAACCAGTGTTTCTTTTACGATGACCCAGGCCGGGACCGGCCACAATATTTTGCCCAAGAACGCTTCTTGTGTGGCCAATGTAAGGATCCTACAAGGCGACAGCGTCGAATCGGTAAAAGCGTATTTTCGTTCTTTCGGTTTCGACTTTTCGATTGAGCCCTTGCTGGAAAATGAGCCTACCGGCATTAGTGACGTCCATTCTGAGGCCATGCAGCATGTTACAGCTTGCATTAAGAAGGTCTTCGATAACACGGTGCCTTTGCCCTATCTTATGGTAGGTGGTACGGACAGCCGCTATTATGGCGAGGTGGCCAACGACAGCTTCCGTTTTCTCCCTTGCCGCTTGACCTCGGAAGAGCTGGGATCCATGCATGCGGTTAATGAGTCTATTTCGCATGAGAATATAGCAGGCATGATACGTTTTTATCGGACGCTTTTAGAAAGCATATAGTTGGGCTCTTTTTGCATGAAGCCTCGGAGGTAATCGTATGGAGTTTCAGATTAATCACCCCCTTTTGTTCCTTTTTGCCGGTATTATTATTCTTTTTGTCTTAGGACAATCGGTCTTCTTTTTGGTTAAGGCATGGAAGAGGGCCAAAGAGCTGGGCATTAAGACCAAAACATTGAAGGATATTTCTATTGGAAGTGCGCTTTTTAGTATTGCGCCAGCTATCAGTATTTTACTGGGGCTTATCAGTCTGTCACGCTTCCTGGGCCTCCCCTTGCCCTGGCTGCGCTTGTCCGTCCTGGGCGCCTTAACCTATGAGCTGCCGGCGGCCGCTTCCGTGGCCAAAATTTTGAATCTCCCCTTGGAAGAACCGATTAGGGACGGCAGCACCTATGTTTCCATTGCCTGGGTTATGACCCTGGGCATCCTTTCCGGTATTTTAGTTATCTTGTTTTTCCAGAAAAAGATGGAAAACAATCTCCAGAAGCTGAAGAAGCGGGATTCTAGATGGAGCCAAATTTTGATGGATTCTCTCTTCGTGGGCATGATTGCGACCTTCTTAGGCATGGTCTTTTCGGATGTTCAGAGTGGTCTTAGAGGATGGATTCCGGTTTTCGTTATGCTTTTTTCTTCTTTCCTCATGTTGATATGCGGACTTTTAATCAAAAAATTACACTGGCAGTGGCTAGAGAATTATGCCATGCCGCTTAGCATGTTGGGGGCTATGGCCTTTGCCATCCCCTTAGACAAGATTATTCCCTAAGCCTCACAAAATAATAGGAAGCGTGATTCTATGATGACTAATAAAAAATCCGATTTTCGCGAAAGAGTCCATGTATGGGGACGTACCTCCTTGGTCCTGGCTATCTTATTCTTTCTGTCTTACCCCTTACTAACGAGTATCTTCTTCAAGATAAAACCCAATGGACGGGTGATATTAGAAGGCTTACTTGCCGTAGCACCTATCTTTTGGACAGTAGGGATCATTGAAGCCTTAACCTTCGGCCCTATGCTGGGGTCCGGCGGGGCCTATTTAGGATTTGTTACCGGTAACCTGACGGCCATGAAGGTGCCGGCAGCCTTACGTGCCATGCAGGTTGCTGAGGTTGAACCCAATACCGAGGAGGGTGAGGTCATCTCCACGATTGCCATTGCGGTCAGCTCTATTGTCACTACGGTTATTCTCATAATCGGCATGGTCCTATTAAATCAGTTAACACCTCTTCTGGAATCACCGGTTTTGGCCCCTGCCTTTGCCAACATTTTGCCCGCCTTGTTCGGCGGTTTAGCCGTGGTCTTTTTGTCCAAAAACGCCAAAATTGCCATTGCTCCAATCATCTTGATGCTCATCATTTTCTTGATTCAGCCCTCCTTGTCCAATGCCATCAGCGTTTTAATTCCCATCAGTATTCTGTTTACGGTAGGGGTGTCTAGGATTCTATATAAAAAGGGGAAAATTTGATTGACATCCCCTATTGCATTCACCTGCCGGTATGCGTTAAACTGTTTCGGATAAAGTTAAGAGCCTATTCATTAGGCTAAAAAATTTTGTGCCCGAACGGGATAGAAGGGGAAATCATGCAACTTCTTTTACAAGCTGCCCAGGTATATAGGACGAAGACCAAGCGCTTTGAGCCTTGTGATTTACTCATCCAAGACGGTTTAATCCAAGAAATTGGTTCCCATAACGCATTTGATTCTTTCGATGGTCCAAGCCTAAGGCTGGACCATTTTTTTGTGGCGCCGGCTTTCACGGATATCCATGTCCATTTGAGAGAGCCGGGCTTTAGTTACAAGGGGACCATAGCCAGTGAGACCCGGTCTGCTTTGGCCGGAGGGTTCGCCCATGTTCTATCCATGCCCAACTTAAAACCTGTTCCGGACAGCATAGACCACCTCAAGGTTCAGCTGGACTTGATCGAGCAAAACGCCGCCTGTGACGTGACGCCCTATGCCGCCATTACAGGAGGTCAGGAAGGGAAGACCCTGGTCGATATGAAGGCTCTGGCGCCCTATGTGGCCGGTTTTTCGGATGACGGCAGAGGTGTCCAGGACGAAGAAATCATGCGCCGGGCTTTTCTTTTGGCCAAAGAGACCGGTAAGCCTATCGTTTCCCACTGCGAGGTGGAGGCGCTACTGAATGGTGGTGTGATTCATGACGGTGCCTATGCCAAAGCCCACGCCCTGCCCGGTATTTGCTCCGAAAGCGAGTGGAAGATGGTCGAGCGAGACATTGCGCTGGTAAGAGAAACGGGTTGCCCCTACCATGTTTGCCACGTGTCGACAAAGGAAACCGTTGACCTGGTTCGCCAAGCGAAGAAAGAAGGCCTGCCGGTAACCTGTGAGGTAGCCCCCCATTACCTCTATTTCACAGACTTGGACCTCCAAGACTACGGCCGTTTCAAGATGAACCCGCCTATTCGAAGCAAGGAAGATCAGATCGCACTGATCGAGGGCCTGGTAGACGGCACCATCGACTGCATAGCCACCGACCACGCGCCTCACTCGGCCGAAGAAAAAAGCCGAGGCCTACTTGGCAGCAGCAACGGTGTGGTAGGCTTTGAAACTGCCTTTGCCGCATCCTACACAGCCCTGGTCAAGGCCGGCCACATGGATTTGGCCCAATTAATTGACCGGATGGCCATAGCACCGGGCCTGTTTGCTAAAGGAAAGGCACCCGAGATTGCCCCGGGCGAACCCGCTAACTTGGTGGTCTTAGACCCGGAAGCAGTCGAAAAAGTTGATGCTTCTCAGTTTGTTTCGGCCGGCAAGGCAACACCCTTTGACGGGGAGATGCTCCAAGGCCAAGTTCTATATACTATTTATAAAGGAGAGATTGTGTGGGAAAAAGAGAGGATATAAAGAAGATTTTAGTAATAGGCTCCGGCCCTATCGTCATCGGTCAGGCGGCCGAGTTTGACTATGCCGGTACCCAGGCCTGCCTGGCTCTGAAAGAAGAAGGCTACGAAGTGGTTCTGGTCAATTCCAACCCCGCCACTATCATGACCGACACCCAAATGGCCGACCGGGTCTACATGGAGCCCTTGACCTTGGAATATGTGGCCAAAATTATCCGCTACGAAAGGCCGGATGCGCTCTTGGCCAGCTTCGGCGGCCAAACGGCTTTGAACCTGGCCTTGCAACTGGACCAAAAAGGTGTTTTGGATGAGTGCCAGGTGGAAATCATCGGTACGGATCTGGAAGCCATCCGCCAGGCCGAAGACCGGGAGCTCTTCCGCGAACTTTGCGAGAAAATTGGCGAACCCATCTTGCCTTCGCATGTGGCCTATACAGTAGATGAAGCTTTGGCCATAGCCGAAGAAATCACCTACCCCATCATCTTGAGACCGGCCTTCACACTGGGCGGCACCGGTGGCGGTTTTGCCGATACACCGGAAGAACTGAAAGTTTTGGCCCACCACGCCTTGGAATTATCGCCGGTCCACCAGGTCCTTATAGAGAAGAGTATTAAGGGCTTCAAAGAAATCGAGTTCGAAGTTATAAGGTCCGGCAACGATACGGCCCTCACGGTCTGCGCCATGGAAAATGTGGACCCTGTAGGAGTCCATACGGGTGACTCCATTGTGGTTGCGCCGACTCTGACCCTGTCCGACGAAGCCGTCACTATGCTCCATGATTCGGCTATAAGACTCATCCGAGCCCTCAACATCAAGGGCGGTTGTAACGTTCAGTTTGCCTTGGACCCCAACTCCTTGGACTACTACCTGATCGAGGTCAATCCCCGCTTGTCCCGTTCATCGGCTCTGGCGTCCAAAGCCTCTGCCTACCCCATCGCCCGTGTGGCGGCCAAAATTGCAGTCGGCTTGAACTTGGAAGAGATTTTAGTAGCCGGACAGCCGGCTTCCTTCGAGCCTCAGTTAGACTACATCGTAGCCAAACTCCCCCGCTTCGCCTTTGATAAATTTGAGGGAGCAGACAAGGCCTTGTCGACCCAGATGAAAGCCACCGGTGAGGTTATGAGCTTGGGCCGCGATTTCGGAGAAGCCCTCCTTAAGGGCGTTCGTTCGCTGGAAGTCGGGGCATCCTATCTATACTTGCCACGCTTTGACCACTGGGAAGAAAAAGACCTCTTAGACTACGTGGAAACCCCTACCGATGATTGTATTTTTGCTATCGCCGCCCTTTTCCGCTTGGGCGTGACGGTCGAAGCCATCCACGAAAGGACCGCCATCACGGCTTATTTCCTGGAAGAAATTAAGAAACTGGTGGATGGCGAAAAGTTGATTGAAGAAGCGGATTTAGACGAGAACAAATTAAGAGAGCTCAAGACCTTAGGCTACTCCGATGCCTTTATCGCCAAGAAGCTGGGTAAAAAAGTCGAAGACATCATCCGCCTCCGCCAAGACTACGGCATCTTCCCGGCCTATGACCGGGTCGATACGGCCGAGACGACCTTCCCCGAACCGGTATCTTATTTCTACTCGACTTATAAGCACAGTGCCGGCGATATTTTAGAAGAGGCCCACCCTGAATCCAAAGGACGTGTCCTGGTCTTAGGCTCCGGTCCTATCCGTATCGGCCAGGGTGTCGAATTCGACTACTCCACCGTCCATGCGGTCCAGACCCTCCAGGCCATGGGCTACGAAGCCATCTTAATTAACAACAACCCCGAGACCGTTTCGACCGATTACACCACGGCCGACCGCCTCTATTTTGAGCCTCTTACCCTGGAGGATGTCATGAATGTCATCGAGCGCGAGAAGCCCCTGGGTGTCATTGTCAGCTTGGGCGGCCAAACGGCCATTAATTTAAGCCAGGGCCTGACCGACTTAGGTATCGCACTCATCGGAACCGATAACGATGCCATCGAAAGAGCCGAAGACCGTGACCGTTTCGAGCAGGTTATGCAAGAACTGGGCATTCCCCAGCCCAAGGGCCAGGCCGTTTACTCCATCGAGTCGGGTGTCGCCGTGGCCAGAAAAATCGGTTACCCGGTCCTGGTCCGGCCGAGTTTTGTCTTGGGTGGCCGGGCTATGGAAATCGTGAACTCCGAAGAGGCTATCCGTCATTATCTCCAGACCGCGGTTGAAATCGATGAAGATAAGCCCGTTCTGGTCGATAAGTACATCCGTGGCACCGAGGTCGAAGTCGACGCTATTTGCGACGGCCAGGATGTCTTCATGCCCGGCATTATGCAGCACATCGAAAAGACCGGCATCCACTCCGGCGACTCCATCAGTGTTTTCCCCGCCTTTGGCCTATCAGATGAAGTCCGTATCAAGATTATAGGCTACACGGTGAAGTTGGGGCTTGGTTTAGGAATCAAAGGTCTTTATAACATCCAATATATCGTAGATCCTCATGATGACGTCTATGTCATTGAGGTAAACCCCAGGTCCTCGAGAACAGTTCCCTTCCTGTCCAAGGCTTCCGGTTTTGATTTAGCCGATATGGCGACCGGAGTCATGTTGGGCCAAAGTTTGAGAGACCAGGGTATCGGCCTGGTTTGCCCCCCTCAGCCCAAACGCTGGTACGTCAAGGCTCCGGCCTTTTCGTTCGCTAAACTCCACGGTGCCGATGCGTATCTATCTCCGGAGATGAAGTCAACCGGTGAAGCCATAGGCTATGACAAGTCTTTAAATCGTGCCCTCTATAAGGCGCTCCAGGCCTCGGGCATGAAGGTCAGTAACTACGGAACGATTTTTGTCACCGTAGCGGATTCGGATAAGGAACGGGCCCTTCCCCTGGTTCGCCGCTTCTATGAATTGGGCTTTAATATCGAAGCCACTTCGGGGACGGCTGCTTTCCTCAAAGAAAACGGCATTAAGACCCGGGTTAAGACCAAAATCAGCGAGGGATCGAACGAGATTTTGGAAGCCCTCCGCCAGGGTTATGTGTCCTATGTGATTAATACCAGAGATCCGGCCAAAGACCACAATGCCCAGTCTACCGACGGTGCCCTGATCCGTCAGACGGCGGTTGAAAACAACGTCACCATCTTCACCGCCTTGGAGACTGTGGAAGTGCTTTTAGATGTCTTAGAAGAAATTACCATCGGTATTTCCACCATCGACGAGAAGAAGGAGGACTAGGCTGTGGCATTGAAAGACTACCAAGCGAGGGTGATAAGCCACCGTAAGATTGCCCATTTAACCTATGAGCTGGTTTTGGAAGAGAACGGTATTATTCGAGGAAAAGGCGAAGATAAAGGCCCCTTTGGCATGCCGGCTCCCGGACAATTCGTGAACCTGGTCGTGCCGGGTTTTTACCTCAGACGTCCCTTTTCCGTAGCCGACTACGCTGACGGTAAATTAGTGCTGATTTATAAGATTCTGGGACAGGGTACGAGGGCCATGGCGGACCGGCTGGAAGAAGGACAGATTCTAAGTGTCCTGTCGCCTTTGGGGAACGGTTTTACCTTAGTCGATGCGAAAAAGCCGCTTCTCATAGGAGGCGGTGTAGGCCTTCCGCCTATGTACTATTTGGCCAAAGCCCTAAAGGCCAAAGGGCAAGAACCCAGAATCGCCATGGGTTTTAAAACGGCGGAAGAAGTCTTCTATGAAGAAGCTTTCCGAGACCTGGGCCTAGAGGTCCAAGTAGCGACCGAAGACGGCTCTAAAGGCACCGGAGGCTTTGTGACCCAAATCTTAGAAGGTTCTTATAAAGACGGTGATTACCTCTACTGTTGTGGCCCCATGCCCATGTTAGAAGCCATTTATAAAATGGATTTAGCGCCCGGCCAATATTCTTTTGAAGAACGTATGGGATGCGGGATGGGGGCCTGTATGGGGTGCTCTCACAAGGTGAAAAATTACCCCTTAGGCTCCAAAAGAATTTGCAAAGAAGGACCGGTCTTTAGAACGGAGGAAATCTTATGGTAGGAAAGAAGGTAGACTTGTCGGTTCGCCTGGGGGACTTGACCCTGGACAATCCGGTCATACCGGCCTCGGGCACCTTTGGTTTCGGCCGAGAATTTGCCCCTCTCTATGACATTAAGAAGTTAGGATCTATTTCTTTCAAAGGGACCACAAAAGAGGAACGATTTGGCAACCCCTGCCCCAGAATCGCCGAAACCGCTTCCGGTATGCTCAATGCGGTGGGCCTTCAAAATCCCGGTGTGGATGCTGTTATTCGAGACGAGCTGCCTTTCTTAGAAAAATATTACGGCAAGCCCGTCATTGCCAATGTCAGCGGCTTTTCTGAAGCGGGCTATGTGGAAACGGTAGAGAAATTATCGGCCCAGCCTATCGTGGGTATTATTGAACTCAATATTTCCTGCCCCAATGTCCATGGAGGCGGCATGAGTTTCGGGACGGATCCGGACTTGGCCGCATCTTTGACCCGGGCGGTTAAAAAAATATCGCAAAAACCGGTCTATGTTAAACTCTCGCCCAATGTCACGGATATAGTGGAAATTGCTTTGGCCTGTGAAGAAGCCGGAGCAGACGGGCTTAGCCTTATTAATACCTTTATGGGCATGCGGATTGACATCCATAGAAGAAAGCCTGTCTTAGCCAATCGGACCGGCGGCTTGTCGGGACCGGCTATTTTCCCCTTAGCTTTGCGTATGGTCTGGGACGTCTATGAAGCCTGCAAAATCCCTATCATCGGCATGGGCGGTGTGAGTTCCGCTGAGGACGTGGTGGAGATGGTTTTGGCCGGAGCCAGGGCTGTCCAAGTCGGTGCGGCTAATCTGATAAACCCCTGGGCGTCATCGGATATCATCGACCGGCTGCCCGGTGTTTTGGCCGAATTGGGTGTAGACAAATTAGAGGATCTGGTGGGCTTAGCCCATCACGAATAGAAGAATAAAGGAGTTTCAAATGGAAAAAGACGTTATTATAGCTTGTGATTTCCCTTCAGCCGAGGCTTGCCTGGAATTTTTGGACCTTTTTAAAGACCGGCCAAGAAAACCCTTTGTTAAAATCGGTATGGAACTTTTCTATGCTGCCGGACCGGACATTGTCCGTCAGATTAAGGCTAGAGGGCACAAGATTTTCTTAGACCTCAAGCTTCACGATATTCCCAATACCGTGGAGAGAGCCTTCCGTGTCCTCGCGAACTTAGATGTAGACATGGTGAACTGTCACGCCGGCGGAGGCAAAATCATGATGGAAGCCGCCCTGAGAGGCTTAAGCCAAGACCAAAGGGGTACCGAGGTAAAACGCCCTCTCCTTATCGCCGTGACACAGCTTACCTCGACTGATGATAAGACTCTCCACGAAGACCTTCTCATTCCCGAGGAAATGGAAGATGTGGTCAAACACTATGCCCTTAACGCCCGTGATGCCGGCCTGGATGGTGTGGTTTGCTCACCTTGGGAAGCCGCGGGGGTTCATCAATACGCCGGAGAAAAATTTCTTACCGTTACACCGGGGATTCGTTTTGAGTCTCAGGCAGGCAAGGATGACCAGAAGCGCATCATGACTCCGGCCAAAGCCCGAGAAGCCGGCTCCGACTTCATTGTAGTCGGCCGTCCCATAACCCGGGCCGAGAATCCGGTCCAAGCCTATGAGAAGTGTCTGGCGGATTTCTTAGGCGAATAAGCCGCTAATCTGTCATCCAAAAAGAATTAAAGGAGAGAAATCTATGGAACAAAATCAACGTTCATTTGCTATTGCCGAGGCCTTATTAGATATCGGCGCCGTCTTTTTAAGACCCGAGGAGCCCTTTACCTGGGCATCGGGTATCAAGAGTCCTATCTATTGCGACAACCGTCTCATCTTAACCGCCCCTGAAGCAAGGGTACAGGTGGAAGAAGGACTAGCCTCCTTAGTAAAAGAGAAATTCCCCGAGGTCGAAGTCCTCATGGGAACTGCTACGGCCGGCATCGCCCACGCCGCCATTGTAGGCCACATTCTAGATCTACCCATGGGTTATGTCAGAAGCGGATCCAAGGACCATGGTCGCCAGAATAAAATTGAAGGAAAACTTCTGCCGGGCCAAAAAGTGGTCGTCATTGAAGACCTGATTTCGACCGGTGGTTCTTCGGTCGAGGTGGTCCGTGCCCTCCAAGAAGCCGGAGCCGAAGTCTTGGGTGTTATCAGCATTTTCACTTACGGCATGGCAAAGGCTAAAAAGACTTTCGAAGAGGCAGGTGTTCCGACTTACAGCCTGTCCGATTTTGACCATATTCTGGAAGTCGCTGCTCAAAAAGGCACGATTAAAAAAGAAGATATCCAAAGGCTCAAGGCCTTCCGTGATAATCCTCAAGACGAAAGCTGGATTAAGCCATGATGACCCAAAATGAAATGTTGGAAAAAGCGCATCCCCGCCATGTCTTTGATATAGGAGACCTTAGCGTAGAAGAAATAGATGACCTGATTAGCCTGGCCGAATCTATTATGGAAAAGCCTGATGCCTACGAGGAAGTGGCTAAGGGTAAGAAGTTGGGGAGTCTATTTTTTGAACCGTCCACCAGGACCCGCCTTTCCTTTGAGGCAGCTATGCTGGATTTGGGGGGGAAGGTCCTGGGCTTTGCTTCGTCTGACTCATCGTCAACGACCAAGGGAGAATCCTTGTCCGATACCATACAGGTGGTCAGTAATTATGTCGATATTATCGCCATGCGTCACCCCAAAGAAGGCGCTCCTTTGGCCGCGGCCAGGAGATGTCTGGTTCCTATTATCAATGCCGGAGACGGAGGCCATCATCACCCGACCCAGACTTTGGCCGACCTTATTACCATAAAGGAACGCAAGGGGCGCCTGGATAAACTCACTGTAGGCTTTTGCGGCGACTTGACCTTTGGCCGGACGGTGCACTCTCTGGTAAATGCGCTCTGCCGCTATGACGGTATGAACTTTGCCTTCATCTCACCGCCGGAACTTCGCCTGCCTGACTACCTCAAAGAAGGTGTTTTGGCCAAATCCGGCCACCCCTATATGGAGACGACGACTATAGAAGAAGTCATTCCCAGCCTGGATATTCTCTACATGACTCGGGTGCAGAAGGAGCGTTTCTTCAACGAAGCGGACTACGTAAGGCTCAAGGATACTTATATCTTAGATCTGGAGAAACTACGTTTTGCTAAGAGCGATTTGGCTATCCTCCACCCCTTACCCAGGGTAAACGAGATAGCGGTTGAAGTGGACGACGATCCCCGAGCGGCTTATTTCGACCAGGTCTATTGCGGTAAATTTATGCGGATGGCGCTGATGATGAAGTTGATGGGCTTAGAAGACCCCCTAAAGAAATGAGGCGAAAGACATGGATGTCAGTAAAATAGAAGAAGGTTTGGTCTTAGACCATATTAAGGCAGGTATGGCTCTGAAGATTTATGAGAGCCTCAAGTTAGACCTTTTGGATTGTCCTTTGGCCATCCTGACCAATGTCGACAGTAAACTGATGGGTAAGAAGGATATCCTTAAGATCGGCGCCCTGCTGCCTATCGATTTGGCCGTCTTAGGCTTCTGGGACGAACACATGACCCTTAATATTATCCGTGACGGAGAAGTGGCCGACAAGGTCAAGCTGGAGAAGCCCTCAGAAATTAGAGGGCTCCTAGAGTGCAAAAATCCTCGTTGCATCACCGGTCAGGAAAGGGCTATTGAGTCGATTTTCTACTTGGCCGATCGAGATAAGGACAGCTACCGTTGTGCCTATTGTGATAGTATGTGGGAGAAGTAATTTTGGGTTGGTTTTAGGGAGGGGAGATGCTTCGCCAGGTGCCTAGGTGCCACACATGGACACCTGTGTACACCTTATCCCTACTCTAATTAAAAATAGTTAGGGCGGACTGAAAACTTATTAACTGCCCTTTATATTCTATCTCCAAAATGTCTTCAATACTGTACTTGTCCAATGCTTGTTCAGGCCATATAGAGATTTTGCTTCGGCCCATTCGGTTTACCTTATCGGTCTCTCTCAACATAAATTCCGGCAAGAAAGTGGTTTCCGAAGTATAAGGCATTTCTGAGCCTATCCAGCGCTCTTCATCAAGCCCTTGAATTTTTATCCCTGTTTCAAAGGACAGGCCGGAAGGCATTTGGACTTTTTGAGTTTGAAAAGCTTTAGTCATTTTGAACCTCCGCGTCTTTATAGAAGTGATGGACGGTTATAAGCTAGGTAAAACGCTGTGGGCTTCTTCTCTAATGGCTAACTGTAAGTTGTAAAAAACAGCCAGACTGTATTGTTATTAATACTACCATGAAATTCTCTTGAACGTCAGCTTGGAACGAGAGCTTTTCGAGAGAAATTCAAAACA
>CAYFQG010000029.1:0-16173 GCA_964345295.1 uncultured Oscillospiraceae bacterium
CTGAGAAGATTTTGGCCGGAGGAGAAAAAGACTAGGGGGCCCATTGCTTTTAAACAGTTCAAATGAGCAACGCTTTTCGATGCAGCTTCCCACAATTTATTCCAGCCTCTAATCATGAATAAGTAATACAAGCCTAAGAATATAAAGATTATTCCGGGTACAAAGAGATGTAAACCGGGGTTTATTTTTATGAGAAAACAGCCCAATAGAGCACCTAAGAAAAAACACAAGGTCTGAAAGGCGCAGAATTTAAATAGCGGACCGTCTTGGCGGCTGCCTCGGATTCGCCTGGCCAAAAAGACGGCAATGTCTGTCAGCTAGCCCGTTACATGACTGACTCGGGTGGTGAGCCCCTTGTATTTCGTGAGAAAGGCGTTTTGGCTTCCCAAAATAAAGGCAATGACCATGGCCCTTGCCCGGGCATCTTCTGTTATAAAGTGTAAAGCAAAGAGAATAAGTCCGTCTAAAATCAGCTTAGTACCGAAGCGTCGGGAGTAGCCCATGTGATAACCGAAGAAGAGGAGGCCCGACACCAGGCCACCTAAAAAGAAGGCTAGGATAATGCCCAAGAGACTCATCACTTCAATGGTATTGCCGTTCGATAACTGAATGGCGAGTTGGGTCAGATTGCCGGTATGGTGTGAACTAGCCCTGGCGTAGAGGACCAAGGTGGACGCATTCAAAAAGCCCGATGCGAACATCAGGAGAAAAACCCAGAGGAATATTCGATTTTTAAACTTGAATGTAATTGCCCTGCCCTCAAAACCAGCTGATTTACTTGGGGTTTTAGCATAGATTGGTGTAGCGGTGGCAAAAGCGCAAGCTAATGAACTAGAGAAATAAAAATGCTGCCAAGAAATAAACCTAGCAGCATTATGACTGGCGCTCCCAGCAAGAATCGAACTCGCATCAACAGCTCCGGAAACTGTCGCCTTATCCATTAGGCCATGGGAGCAGAGTCGGCCAATATAATACCATTTTGTCTTTACAAGAGCAAAAGCATTTCCCGCAGAAGCTTAAGGGCCAGCGCCGTCGATTGGCCGGTCGGATCATAGGGGGGACTTAGCTCGTTAATGTCGAATCCGACCACATTGGTCCCTTCCACCCTGAAAAGTAAATCCAATACCTCTAAGAAACTAAGACCGCCCGCTTCCAGTGTCCCGGTGCCCGGCATGATACCCGGATCGAATACATCCAAGTCCAAGGTGATATATAAAGGTGTGCCCTGATCTTTCAATGTCCGAGCCAGCGCATCTATGCTTTCCTGATAGGACCTAATCAGCTCTTCGCGAGTCCGGATTTTATCTGTTTTTCCGATGTTCGCTGACCCAATCAAGAAAGGATGAAAGTCTAGGTGGTCATGGCCGAAGACAAACTCTTCTCTTAGGCCGGACCTTATGCCGAAGCTGTGGATGCGGCCGTCGCCCAAGATGTCCCAGCACTTTTTAATCACCGTGGCGTGCGACAATTCCACACCCAGGAAATCGTCTCTTAAGTCGGTGTGGGCGTCGAAGTGAAGGATGTGAAGGTCCGGATATTTTTTTGCCAAAGCTCTGACCGTGCCTAAGGTCACCAGGTGTTCGCCTCCCAGCATAGCCGGCTTCTTACCCGCTTCCAAAATGTGCCGGCAAGTAGCTTCAATTAAATCCAAGGCCATGACCGTATCACCCATGGGAAGCTCAATATCGCCCAAGTCACAGACTAAGGCATCTTCGACTAACTTGTCCTGATAAGGACTGTAATCTTCCATGCTGTCCGAGACTTGACGCATGGCGGAGGGACCGAAACGTGTCCCCGGTCTAAAGGAAGTCGTCCCGTCGAAAGGTGCCCCGAAGAGCCCTACTTTGGCCTGATCCCATGGCGTATCACATGCCAAAAACTGCCCGGCGGCCATCACATCTTTGAAAAAAGCATCCATGATTCTTACCCCTTACTATCCTCAAAATCGCCTTGTCATTAAGTGCCATCATTATAGCCAAATAGCGCAAGAATAGTCGCCCACACTTGGCTACAAAAAAATCGGAAAATAGGATAATTTTGTTGACGAAAGTACTTGTATATATTTAAGAAGCCTGTAGACTATAGGCAAGAGAACATTTTTAGGAGGCTAAAAATATGTCTAAAGTAAGCTTACCTCTCGCCTTGCAAGTCTACTCGGTTAGAGAGGATGCACAGAAGGATTTTCGTAAGACCATGGAAGACGTTAAGGCCATGGGCTATGAGGGTGTCGAACTGGCCGGCTTATACGATATGTCGGTTGAAGAAGTTAAGGCTATCTTGGATGAAGTGGGTTTGGAGCTGGTATCGGCCCACGTCCCCGTTGCAGAATTAGAAAAAGACGAGGTCTTAGATGCCTACGCCGCCACCGGCATGACCTATATCGCCATCCCTTGGATGAAGGCCGGTAAGAATGAGGAAGAAGTGAACAGAGATATCGCCCTCATTAAGTCCATCGCAGAGCGTGTGAAGGACCGTGGCATGCAGCTTCTCTATCACAACCATGATTTCGAATTTGAGAAGATCAATGGCCAATACATATTAGATACCTATTACAGTGAGCTTTCGGCAGATTTGCTTCAGACCGAGCTGGACACCTGTTGGGTCAACGTCGGTGGAGAGGATCCGGCGGCTTATCTCATGAAGTACCAAGGCCGTTCGCCCATCGTCCACCTCAAGGATTTTAAAGGCCAAAAGAACGACCACATGTATGCCTTAATCGGTGATGACAGCGAGGCCAAAGAAGAGACAGCGGAAGGCTTCGAGTTAAGGCCCGTAGGCTACGGTGTCCAAGACTTCCCCGCTATTTTAGAAGCTGCTGAGAAGGCCGGGGCCAAATGGCTGGTCGTCGAGCAAGACGAGCCCAGCATGGACAAGACACCTTTGGAATGTGCCAAGCTCAGCATCGACTACCTCAAAGGCATTATGTAAAACAGGCGATTGCTCTAAACTCTAAAAAGTTACATTAAGTAAATAGAAGAAAGGGAAGACCTATATGGCAGCAGATATTTTAGATCGTTTTAAGGAGAGTCTGGAAGAGACTGTTATCGATACCGAGCATAAGCTAAGAGTCGGTATCATCGGAACCGGTTGGATAGCCGAGGCCCATGCTTTGGCCTATGCCGAAATGCCGGACGTAGAGATTGTGGCGGGCGCCGACCTGGTACCCGGTAAAGCGGAGAAGTTCTTCAAGGACTTAGGCATTAAGGGCGTCACCTGCTATGAAAGCGGCCACGAGATGTTAGAGAATGAAGAACTCGATGCCGTCAGCATCTGTGTCTACAACACCCAGCATGCCCCCTGTACCATTGACGCCTTGGAACACGGCGTCCACGTCCTCTTGGAGAAGCCTTTCACGGTGACTTTGGACGAAGCCATCGAAGTCATGAAGGCCGAGAAGAAATCCGGCAAACTTCTCACCATCGGTTTCCAGCCTCGTATGAGCGAAAACATGCAGATGATTAAGAAAATTGTCGATTCAGGCGAACTGGGCGACATTTACTATCTCCAGGCCGGCGGCGGTAGAAGACGCGGCATTCCTACCCCTTACGGAACCAGCTTTATCGAAGAATCAACCGGCGGAATCGGCGCCATGGGCGACATCGGGTCCTACTCTTTGGACATGCTCCTGAACGCCGTAGGCTATCCCAAGCCCCTGACCGCAACCGGTTACACGTCGAATTTCTTCGGAACCGACCCCTCTTACTACCCCAACCACCCCGAGTATGCCGAGAAGTTCGGTGTTGAGGACTTTGCGGCCGGCTTTGTCCGTCTCGAAGGCGGCATTATGTTGGACTTCCGTATTTCCTGGGCCATGCACATGGACACTTGCGGTGATGCCCTCATTCTGGGCACCAAGGGCGGGCTGAAGATTCCTTCCACCGAGTGCTGGAACGGCGAGTTCGATAAGCCCTTGACCGTTTACAAGACCGTGGCCGGCAGCGAAATTTCCTACGAAGTCCCCATGGTCGAGAAAACAGACCTCTTCTATAAGAAGGTCAGAGCTTTTGTGGATGCGGCCAAAAACGGCGGTGAGCCTACCGTTCCCACCAGTCAGGCTGTGATTAACCAGGCCATCATCGACGGTTTGGTCCGGTCCGCTAAGCTGGGTCACGAAGTGACTATCGAGATTCCCGAAGTATAAGAAAGGATTAGCAATACCATGTATTTAGGATATTACACAGCCTGCTTAAGAGGCGTTTCTCTCGAGGAGAAGATTCAAAAGGCCAAAGAAATGGGCTTCGAATCCTTGGAACTGGCCTGCTGGCCCCAAGAAAATGACAGAGACTTCTCGTCTTCGGATATTCCGGTACACGGCCTGACCCAGGCCGAAGCCGACCGTATCCGCAAGATGTTTGATGACAACGGCCTGAAGATTTCTTCTTTGGGCTACTACGACAACAGCCTTTCTAACGACCCGGCTGTAAGAGAAAAAGTCCACCGCCACACCTACGAATTAATTGACGCAGCTCAGATGCTGGGTGTTGACATCGTTGGTCTTTTCGCCGGTCGGAATATCGACAAGACCATAGAAGAAAACTTCGATGAGTTCGAGACTGTATTTAACGGCTTCGTGAACTACGCGGGCGAGAGAGGCATCAAGATTGTCATCGAAAACTGCCCCATGCTGAACTGGTTACAACAAGACCTCCCCGGCACCATCACGTATTCGCCGGAGCTTTGGGACGAGATGTTCAGAAGAGTGCCGCAGAAAAACTTCGGTCTTAACTTTGACCCCTCCCACCTCCTCCACCTCATGATCGACTACGTGCCCCTGATTGAGCAATATAAGGACCGCATTTTCCATGTCCATGCCAAAGACGCCGAGATTTTCCCCGACCGTCTGCACCGCTACGGCATCTACGATTGCCAACTAGGCAACCGTAACGAAGAAGGTTGGTGGCGTTTCCGCATGCCCGGCATGGGCCAGGTAGACTTCCCGGCCCTTATCGAGGAGCTGAAGAAGATTGGTTATCAGGGTGCCGTGTCTATCGAGCATGAAGACCCTGTCTACGAAGGCAGCAACGAGAAGATTTATGAGGGCCTGCAGTTAGGCTACGACTACCTCAAAGGCCTCGTTAAATAAAATAACAAAAACAATATTAGAAGCGAGCAAAGCAACATGGGTAAAACATATAAGTTAGGCATCGTGGGCTACGGAGGCATGGCCTCCTGGCACCACGAGAATTTGGCCAGAGTAGAAGAAGTTCAGCCTTACGCTGCTTACGACATTAGGCCGGAACGAAACCAAATAGCCGAGAGCAAAGGCCTCAAAGCTTATGATTCGCTGGACGCCATCTTGGCCGATCCGGACATCGATATTATCTTGCTGGCCTGTCCCAACAACTTCCATGCGGATTACGCTATCCGGGCCATGGAAGCCGGCAAAGATGTGGTCTGTGAGAAACCGGTTACCATGAACTCGGACGAAATGCGCCGGGTTATCGAGGTCAAGAACAAGACCGGTCGCCACTTCTCGGCCCACCAGAATCGCCGCTGGGACCGCGACTTCTTAACGGTTCGAAAAGCCATACAAAGCGGTGACTTAGGCCGTCCTTTCTTTATTCAGTCCAAGGTCTTGGGCTCTCGAGGTATCCCCGAGGGTTGGCGGACCCATCCCCAAGCCGGCGGCGGTATGATGCTGGACTGGGGTGTCCATCTCCTGGACCAGGTTTCGTGGATGATGCCGGAGAATATCCGGGATGTGGACTGCCATATGTACCACACTTACCATGAAGACGTGGACGACGGTTTCCAAGCCCGCTTTACCTTTGATTCGGGACTTTTGGTCACTGTCGAAGTCGATACCAATGCCTTCGTGTCCGAACCCAGATGGATTGTTCGCGGTCTTACCGGCAGCCTGGTTCTGAGAAACTGGGACTGTGAAGGAGAAATCGTCCGGGCCAAAGACTTAGAAGTCACCTGGGAAGACGAGATTCTCTACACCTCGGCAGGACCTACCAAGACCATGGCGCCTCGGACCCGTTTCAGCCAGGAAGTCTTACCGGTCGATGTCATCGAAAGCGACCCCATTAACTTCTACAGAAACTTCGTAGCGGTTATCGAAGGCCGTGATGAGCCGGTCGTGCCGGTCGAGCAAAGCCTTTACATCATGACCCTGATGGAAGCCTGCTTCATCTCAGACCGCGAAAGACGGACTGTGCACATGGAAGAGTTCGGTATGGAAAACTATCCCAGGCAAAAACACTTACCCAAGACCTATGTGCCGGAATTAGCGGGGGTTTTAGAATGTTAAAAGTAGGAGTTATCGGTCTGGGTGTTATCTCCGGAATTCATATCCGTGCCATCCGGGAGTCCGGTTTGGCCGAAATCCGTGCGGTTTGCGATATTAATCCCGACTTACGAGACCAGGCACCCACCGAGGCCAAATTCTATGAAGACTACAAGGAGATGCTGGACAAGGAAGACCTGGATATCGTCCATCTTTGCCTCCCACACTATCTCCACCCTATCGTGACCAAAGACGCTATGGCGCACGGTGTCCACGTCTTCACCGAAAAGCCTGTGTCTTCTCACTACAAGACCGCAGTGGAAATGTGTGGTTATGAGAAAACATACGGCAAGAAGCTGGGTGTCTGCCTGCAAAACCGCTATAACCCGTCTTTGCATTTCTTACAAGAAGCCATTGGCCAGGATCTCTACGGGAAATTACAAGGTATCGAGGCCCATGTCTTCTGGGATCGTCCGGCTGATTATTATGCCAACGCACCCTGGCGCGGTAAAGAAAAGGAAGCCGGCAGTGGTGTCATCTTAAATCAGGCTGTCCATAGCCTGGATTTTATGACTCTCCTGACGCCCATGCTTCCGTCCCAAGTCTCCGCTACACTTCGGACTTTGTCGGATTATCCTATTGAAGTCGAAGACTCGGTCCAGGCATACTTTACTTATCCGGACGGTATGCACGGTTTCTTCTCGGCAACCGTCTTAAACCACTCTAATGCGCCCATCGAGATTTCGCTCCGCTTCGAAAAGGGGACACTCATCCTTCGCGGAACCGACGTCTTCCTTTTTGATGGCCAAAATTACGAGAAAATCTTCTCGGAGAATATGCTCTACGGGGCCAAATTCTATTACGGCAACGGTCACAAGGAAGCCATCCGGACCTTCTATCAGGCGGTCATAAACAATACGAATCTTTATATTCACGCCTCGGATGCCCTTCCGGCTATGCAGCTTTATGAGGCCATGCGCTTGTCGTCGCTATCCGACAAAGCGGTATTGTTGGAAGATTTAAGTAAAGAATAGTTTAAAGAGAGCTTATAAGCATAAAAAAGACCGTGGCTGTTGCATCACGGTCTTTTTTTACTAATAAATTTACTTAGAAGCCTTAGCCTCTTCCAGCTTCTTATTCACGTAATTTTCTAATTCCTTAGCCCTATCCTTATCCATAGGAGGTACGCCTTTCAGGGCGTAGGTCCTCCCTAGGGCTTCGTACTTGTCAACGCCCATGGTGTGGTAGGGGAGGATATCGATTTGGTCGATCCAAGGTGCCAGCTTTTCTACCGTCGCCCAGAGCCGGTCCATGGCGTCTTCCGAATCAGACCAGCCCTCCACCATGACATGGCGAATCCAGACCCGCCCCTGATAATTTTCCTCTATCAAAGTCTCCATGAACTTCTCGAAGGGGCCCATAGGCCTCTCCGTGACCTTCTTGTAGTCGGCGTCGGAGAAGGCTTTGACGTCCAGCAAGAACAAGTCCACATAAGGCAGGAGCTCCTTAAGTTTCTCATAATCGGTGAAGCCCGATGTGTCGATGGCGACGTGGATGCCTTGGTCCTTTAGAAGAGGCAGGGTTTCTAAGAGATAATCCATCTGGGCCAAAGGCTCACCCCCGGAGAAGGTTACCCCGCCCTCTTTACCGTAATAAGGCTGATAGCGCTTGGCGAATTGTACCGTCTCTTCGGGACTCATGCTCCTTTTGGGTTCAAAAGCCTGGCTATCCGGATTGTGGCAGTATTGGCACCTCAGAGGACAGCCCTGGAGGAAGAAGATGGTTCTTACCCCCGGGCCGTCCAATAGGCCCATGGTTTCAATCGAATGTATATTTCCTATATTAGACAGCCTCATGGAAGGTCCTCTTGATGACTTCTTCCTGGTGCTCTCTGGACAGTTGGTTGAAACGGACCGCATAACCGGACACACGGATGGTCAGGTTGGGGTACTTTTCGGGGTTCTCCATGGCATCGATCAGGCGAGACCTATCCAAAACGTTGACGTTAAGGTGGAAGGCATTTTGAACGAAGTAGCCGTCCAGGATTTGCACCAGGTTTTGTCTGCGGCTTTGGTCGTCCTTGCCTAAAATCTGCGGAACGATGGTGAAGGTATTGGAGATACCGTCTTGGGCACAGTCGCCGTAAGGGATTTTGGCCACGGAGTTCAACGAGGCCAAAGCCCCCGTCTTGTCTCTGCCGTGCATGGGGTTGGCACCCGGAGCAAAGGCTTCACCCTTCTTACGACCGTCGGGCGTAGAACCGGTCTTCTTGCCGTAGCTGACATTGGAGGTGATGGTCAGAAGCGACAAGGTCGGCTCGGAATTTCTGTAGGTGTGGTGCTTTCTAAGTTCGCCGATGAAGAATTTGGTCAAGTCAACGGCAATCTGGTCCACACGGTCATCGTCGTTACCGTAGCAGGGGAAGTCGCCCTCGGTTTCGAAGTCGATGGCAAGTCCGTGCTCGTTTCGGACAGGACGAACCTCGGCATGCTTAATGGCGCTCAGAGAGTCTGCGGCGATGGAGATACCGGCGACACCCATGGCCAAATAGCGATGGAGGTCGGTATCGTGGAGGGCCATTTGTCCTGCTTCATATGCGTACTTGTCGTGCATGAAGTGGATGGTGTTCATGGTGTTGACGTAAAGCTCGGCCAGTTTTCCTAAGACAATCTTGTAGCGGGCCAAAACCTCATCGTAATCCAAGACGTCGGCCGTAATAGGCTCCAGACCTTCCATGACCAAAAGCGGCTGGTCCGTACCCTTCACGGTTTTCACTTCGTCCACACCGCCGTTGATGGCGTAGAGGAGGGCTTTGGCCAGGTTAGCACGGGCGCCGAAGAACTGCATCTCCTTACCGATACGCATGGCGGACACACAGCAGGCAATGGCATAGTCATCGCCGTAAATCGGACGCATGACGTCGTCGTTCTCGTACTGGATGGCGTCGGTGTCGATACTGAGCTGGGCACAGTAGTTCTTGAAAGCCTCGGGCAATTCCTGAGACCAGAGAATGGTCAGGTTGGGCTCGGGCGAGGGACCTAAGTTTCTCAAGCTGTGGAGCAAGCGGTAAGAAGTCTTCACCACCATGGGGCGGCCGTCTTCACCCATACCGCCGATAGACTCGGTTACCCAGGTCGGGTCGCCGGCGAATAGCTCGTCGTATTCGGGCGTTCTCAAGTGACGCACCAGTCTGAGCTTAATGATGAGCTGGTCGGTAAGTTCCTGAGCTTCGGTCTCGGTCAGGATGCCGCGCTCTAAGTCACGCTCGATGTAGATGTCGAAGAAGTTAGCATTACGGCCAAAGGACATGGCGGCACCGTTATTTTCTTTTACCGCGGCCAAATAGCCGAAGTAGGTCCACTGGATGGCTTCCTGAGCGGTCGTGGCGGGCTTAGAAATATCGTAACCGTAGCTTTGGGCCATGGCGGCGATTTCCTTCAGAGCACGGATTTCTTCGCTGAGCTCTTCACGGCGACGGATGGTCTCGTCCATGGCAGGTCCGGTTAAATTGGCCTTGTCCTTGGTCTTTTCGGCAACAAGACGGTCAATACCGTAGAGGGCGATACGGCGGTAGTCGCCGATGATACGGCCTCTGCCGTAAGCGTCCGGAAGACCGGTCAGAAGACCGGCAGTACGGGCCAAACGCATCTCGGGGGTATAGGCGTCAAAGACACCCTGGTTATGGGTCTTGTGGTATTGCTCGAACGTGTTGAGCTTTTCCTCGTCATAGTCGATGTTGTACTGGTCCAAAGAGTTACGAACCATACGGACACCGCCGAAAGGGTTCACCAGACGCTTCAGAGGGGCGTCGGATTGAAGGCCTACAATTTTTTCTTTGGCCTGATCGATATATCCCGGGCCCACTTCGTTGATGCCCGAGAAGTGATCCAGGTCTACGCGGATCTTGCCCTCGGCCACATCCTCTTGAATCATGGCGTCGACTTCGTTCCACAGGGCCAAAGTATCCTCGGTCGCATCGGCCAGGAAAGCCTCGTCGCCGGTGTAGGGGGTGTAGTTGGCTTGGATAAAATCTCTGACGTTAATCTCGTCTTGCCAGGTTGTTCCCTTAAAGCCTTCCCAGGCCATGTTGGCCTCGCTTGCAGTGTTCATTATCTCTTTTGTCATTCAAATGTCCTCCTACAAATATCTTCCTGATGCCCTAAGGCATTTTTCGGATGGGCATTACTTTGTGCGCCACATCACAATTTGTCTTTCTTTGTTTTACGTGTATTAAGTATAGAGGGGCTGCGACACGGTGTATGTGATATTGCTCACAAAAGATGCACTATTATGCCAATTTCAGATGTTTCTTGTGATTTAAATCACCAGTCATGAGAAGGTTTTCATTTGCGTTTTTTTGTAAAATAAAGGCGAGATGTTATCGATATACAATTTGTGAAAAATATTTCAGATAATTTTTAGATAACATACCTATATGCTACAATCAATTAAACTTAACAAGCAAGGTCTGATTTAAGGGCCGCCTGCAAACCTTTGAAGAAAGAGAATACTTTGGACAATGCAACTGAATTTAACGACGGATTATGCCATTCGTGTAGTCTTATATTTAGCTGAGGCCGACGGTCTGGTCACAAGCCAAGATTTGGCCGATTTTTCACATGTTTCACCTAATTATATTTTTAAGATTATGAAGAAGCTGGTGGAGGCCGGTTATGTCGAACAGTTCCGCGGTGTTAAGGGCGGCTATAAACTCTTGGCAGATCCCAAAGATATCTCCTTATGGGATATCATTGAACTTATGGAACCGACGACGGCCTTTAACCGCTGCCTGGGGAAAGATTCCTACTGTAGTCGCTACGGCGATACCCTGGGTTGCCAGGTGAATGCGGTTTACAGAAATTTCCAAGGACAGATGGAAGCGTATTTCAAGTCTTACTCCATTCAACGCATTGTAGATGAGTGGGGCGACAAACCCCTTTAAGTCGGTGGCTGAGTAAGGCCAAAGGACGGACCTTATGGGAGCAGAGTCGGCGGATCCTTTTTACAGTGAAGAAAACCGGGCAGACTTGGCACGTCGTATAGCGGATGCAAAACTAAGTCGCAATATGCATGAACACGAATTGGAATCTTAGTCTGTATTCCCCTTGCGAAAGCATTTCATATGGACCATAATGAGCTTAACAATTTTAATAGAGCTGTCTTCGGGGCGGGGTGAAAATCCCCACCGGCGGTAAGCTTCTGAGATTAATACTTACGATAATATAGGTTTTAGTTGAGGAAGATAAGCCCGCGAACATAAGTTGATCTAGTGCGATTCTAGAGCCGACGGTATAGTCCGGATGGAAGAAAGACTGGTTTTAGTTTATTTATTGGGCCCCGATTTTTTCGGGGCTTTTTTTATAAACGAGAAGACGGCCGAAAGGAGCTAGTATGGCGATGAAAGAAGACGCAAAGCAAGTAGGCGGTCCGACAGGTTTGGACAAGGCACAAAAGACCAAGAATGTCAGGCTCTTGGCCCTGGACGGTCTTATGGCCGCACTGGGTGTTTTACTGATGTTTGTTCTAAGGGTCCCGCTTTTTCCGGGTGTGGCACCCTGGCTTATCTACGAGATGGGTGATGTACCGGCCATTATCGCAGGTCTTATGGCAGGACCTGCCCACGGACTTTTGGTCCTCCTGGTCATCTGCCTGGTCCAACTAGTTACCCCCATGGCGTCAGGCATTTACGGCCTTTTTATGCACTTTTTGGCCTCGGGCCTCTTGGTCCTTATCCCGGCCTTGCTGTGGAAGAGAAAGAAGACCAATCTGAATCTTATTTTAGGCCTGGTGCTGGGCAGCGTCGCCATGACCCTCATTATGATTCCCATGAACCTCATCATCACACCGCTTTTCACCAACGCACCGGTCGAGGCGGTCAAGGCCTTGCTCCTTCCCGCGATTATTCCTTTTAATCTTATCAAGGCCTGCCTCAACAGCGTGATCAGTTTTGTGGTTTTCCTGGCACTCAAGAGGGTTTTCAAGTCTAAACTGAACTAGGCGGAATTATTGCTATAATAGGGCCAAAGCAAGCGATTCTTCAGACTTTAGGAGGAGGCTAAGACCATGGCGAAGGTCCCCTATTATGTGCGCGAGATACGGAAAGGTCAGGAGGCGGCCGAGACGGAAAATTTGGCCAAATCACCTCGTATCATGATTGCCGGTGTGGGCAAAAAGGGCATCGGCGACCTGGTGTCGCTGGCCCTTCTGAGAATCTGGCAAGAAGACGGCCTAAAGCCTATTGCTTATGCGGCCGGACCGTCCTACGATTTCCACCACGCCTTAAGGATAGCCAGCGGTCACCCGTCCTACAGCTTGGACGCCTGGTTTCATGATGAAGATTCCTTGTTTTATCTTTTGACCCACTACGCCGAGTCCAGCCGAATTGCCCTCATTCATTCCAGGATGCCTTATTTCGACACCTACAGCCCTCTGGAGATCTCCTGGTCGGAAGACCAGAGTGTACCTCCGGGAAGTCCGGCGGACCTGGCCCGGAAGAGCCGGACGCCGGTTGTTTTGGTGGTGGACGTTCGAGAGTTTTCTTTTACCCACTTATCTTATTTAAAGGGTTTATTGGATTTTAGACCCGGCGAAGTTGTGGCAGGTTTTATTTTGACCGGCATGGAAGAACCTATTCCTAAAGATATAAGAAGGCAAGTCGAGACCGAGCTCCAGCTGCCTATCTTAGGAACGATTCCTCCCTTCTTATTAGAAGAAGATATTCTTAGCCGGGCCGGAATTTTACCGGATATTTACGAAGAAAACTTACAAAGGCAAATCGATATCTTACGTCAAGAGTTAAAAAACAGGCTCGACATCCGACAGATTCTTCGAATTGCCGACCAGGCCCCGTCTTTGGATGAAGACCTGCCTCAGAAAATCTTTAGGGCCCAGCAGCTTTTGGGTTTCGAAAACAGGCGTTACCGGCTGGGCGTGGCCTACGACGAGGCTTTTTCTTATTACTACAAAGAAAATTTGGATATCTTACAAGAGATGGGGGCGGAGCTGGTCTTTTTCAGCCCCTTGAAAGATCCCATCTTGCCCAATAATTTGGACGGACTTTATTTCGGATCCGGCCGGCTCTTGGATTATTTGGCTGAAGCATCCGAGAATGTATCCATGCGCCAACATATTTACCGGTTGGCTAAGCAGGGTGTTCCGGTTTTGGCCGAAGGGACCGCGTCACTTTATTTGGCCATGGCCTATCGGACCGATACGGGCTTGGAGTGGCCTCTGGTAGGGCTTATCTCGACCGTGGCGACCCGTAACCCGAACCCGCATCCGCCGTATTATGCGTCTATGACGGCCAGGCGAGACGACTTGTTGGCCTCACAGGGCACGAGCATTCCTTGTGTTTTGGAAGATTTGATTGCTTTTGAACCGGGCGGAGCGTCTTACAGGACCAATGTCATGGGCCTGGGTTATGAAATGGAAGGCTTTTCGACCTCGACGATTTGGTCTTCTCAAGCCTATATTCACTTTTATTCGGAACCGCTTTTGGCGGCCAAATTTACCAAGGCCTGTAAGGATGTGATGGCCAGACGATTGGCGGATCAGAACAGACCTTTGGAAACCTGGTAAGAAATGCAAGTGCAAGCTCAAATGCGTATGTTATAATTCTTTACATACAAATCGCTGAATACATAGGAGGTAAAACTTATGATTATTGAGGAAATTATCGGAGCTTTTACAGGCCAGAATAAGAGAGACAAGAGAAGAAGTACAGCAATCGGTACATTCGCAGGCATCGCCGGCGGTGCTTTGGCCGGATTAACCTTGGGTGTATTATTTGCTCCTAAGTCCGGTAAGGAAACCCGTGAAGATATCGGCGAATTTGCTACCGAAACCTACAACACCGCTAAGGACAAGGCGCAAGAAGTAGGCGATAAAGTCGGCGCTAAGGTATCGGATACTTATAATCAGTTTAAAGAGAACTTCGATGAAACTAAGAAGGAGACCCGTAAGAACGCCAGAAGAGCTCGTCGCCACGCCAGAAACGTCGGTGACACCGTGAAAGACGCAGCCGATGATATCGGAGAGGAAGTCGAAGAGTTCGCTGACGAAGTTAAGGACGAAAAGTAAGCCGTTTTAATCAGACCGGTTTACGTTAAGCGATAAGGAGGATTACATGACGTTTCACACACTATCGACTGCTCTAGCTGTCAACGTATCGCTAGACCTGAGGGATATCCTCCTGGGACTTCTGATTTTGGCGGGCATTGTTGCCCTGGTGGTTTTGATTGTTCTGCTGATTCGAGTCATTGCCACGATGAAGAAAGTGAATAAACTTTTGGATGATGTCTCGGTACCCCTCGTGGAGACCACGGCCGAATTACCGGCCATGGCCGTTAAGATCCGAGATATCTTGGGAAATCTGGTGGATATTACCGACGATGTCACCGAAGCCAGTCCGGAGCTCCTCGAGCACACCTTAGACGCACTGGATGCGGCTAATTCCGGAGTCGGAGCAGTATCCGCTCTGGTGGTAGGCCTCAGCAACGGACTTCTGGGTATTGTGGACAGGGTCGGAGCAACCGCTTCAGTAGGCGGTTTCGGCTCCATACTATCGACTATCTTTGCCGCATTTGCAGCAGGACGTAGGCGCGGTAAGAGAACCGGCAAGCGCAAGAAGAGACGTTAGTTAGGTCTGTGCAGTGGCGAAGTAATGTTAGGCGCTGCAAGCTAGAAACCGTCAAAAGCCGTGAACAGCAATCAAGATGAATAAATATGTAAAGAGGAGGTGCAAGAGATTGTGCCTCCTCTTATTCGTGTGAAAGGATAAAGCTATGACGAAGAAGATGTACCATATCGGTTTAGAGGATTCCTTGGAAGCCCAATATGCCATCTTGCCGGGCGACCCCGGAAGAGTTGAGGCGATTGCCGAGTACCTGGAAAATCCTCAATTTCTGGCCAGCAGCCGTGAGTACACGTCTTATATGGGCCAAATCGAGGGAACACCGGTCCTGGTTATGTCGACCGGTATGGGCGGCCCTTCTACAGCTATTGCACTGGAAGAGCTTCATCAATTGGGTGTTCATACGGTGATTCGTGTGGGAACTTGCGGAGGCATGGACCTGGATGTGCTGTCGGGAGATCTGGTCATTGCTCAAGGGTCTATCCGCATGGAAGGCACGACCCGAGAATATGTCCCCATTGAATTCCCCGCTCTGGCAGATTTCGAGGTGACCAATGCCCTGGGTCAGGCCCCACGTGGGGTTCTCCTTGGAACCCAATCTTTTTATTATGTTGGCGGGGTTCCTTCCAAAGACCCCTTTTACGGTCAGCACGACCCGGACCGGATGCCTGTCTCCTACGAACTAGAGCAAAAGTGGTCAGCCTGGCTTAAGGCCGGTACCTTGGCTTCCGAGATGGAGTCGGCCGCGCTTTTTATTGTGGGTCACATACTGGGGATGCGGACTGGCTGTGTTCTCAATACACTGTGGAATAAGGACCGAGAGCGCCAAGGCCTTCCTAACCCTCCGCCTCATTACGATATGGACCTGGCTATTCAATGTGCCGTGGAAGCGGTGCGTGCGCTGGCGGAGGTTGAGGGGTAGGGAGCTCTGAAGTAACCAGTTTTTTTAATTTGCTCTAAGACTGCTATAATACCCGAAAAGATAGAAATGAAGTAATTTGCATGGCAAGGAATTTTTTGCGTAAAAATTCGAAAATAATTGTTGTTTTTCTGGATCAGGTTATTATTTATGCTAGTTTCTTACTGGCTTTTTTGTTGCGTTTTGATTTTCAGTGGAGCTCCATACCCAAGCACCTGAGTCAAAATCTTTTTTCTTTTGCTCCGATTCTTTCGATCATAACCGGTTTAATGTATTTGGCTTTTGGCAGCTATAACATTGTCTGGCGTTTCATTGATATGAAAGATATTGTAAGAATAATTGTAGCGGGACTTTTGTCTGCAGGAACAACGATTATTATTGGATTGATTATTA
>CAYFQG010000030.1:0-15843 GCA_964345295.1 uncultured Oscillospiraceae bacterium
TGTCAAAGGCATCATAGAAATCTCGAAGATTAGAACCTTCGGGATAAACTTCATAGTGTTGAGGGTAAAGTAACCAAGACGAGCACACCACCGGCATGACCGAACTGTTGAGGTCCTCTTTATAAAAGGCATAGGCTTTGGCCAAAGAATCCAGAACCGCTTCTCTGGTCAAAGGTCCCGACGACGGGATATGGCAGTTTAATATCCGGTCCCCTTTCTTAAGGCTGACCGTGCCTCTCTCATACCCTTCCTCCTGAAAATCTATCCATTCAAATTGTAAGCGTCCTAATTGGAAACGCTTGAGATTAAAAAAGCCCTTGAACCAGCCCGGAACAAAGGTTCCCCAGATACCATAGACCGTTTTACATTCTTTTAGTTTATAACTTAAATCCTTCAGCGTATCCAAATAGATAGACTCGGGAATCTCGGCATACTTATAAAGATAACGTAAGGGCTTTGCGCTCAGAAGTAAGAAGAGCATGTAGGCGGAGTAAGTAGGTATATCTAAATCTGCTGCTACTTGATCCAAACTTCCGATATAGTCTTCTCCTTCTTCCAAGAAGAAAGAGTCCATGATTCCCAGCAAATTCTGATAAAGCTGAGGCTTTTGCAGGAGGCGGTCGTAGCAGGACAGGAAGTAAGACCTTGCCTCATCGGGAAAATCAATGGCTTTCATTAAATCATCTAAACGCATCATGGTTATAGGCTAATCCTTCTTTTGAGCGATTGTTTTCTGATGCATGTGGTGGCAGAAACCTAAGAAAACAATGGAAACAACTTGGGCCAGGATAGAGAAAATAATCATGCCTGTCAGTGCTTGGTCGTATAAGACCCCGGTCAGCCAGCTTCCTAGGAACCAGAAGACACCGAAGGCGGTTTCAAAAACACCGAAGCCCGAAGACCTCCACTGCTTGGGAACAAAAGTGCAGACAGCAGCTTTCAGTGTAGATTCTTGAGCACCCATCCCCACACCCCAAAGGGCTATACCGATAAACAAGGCCGTCTTGCTTTGGCCGCCCCAGCCGAAAATAAATAAGGGGAAGAGTGCCGAAATTGCGGTGGAAAGCATCAGACTTTTAACCCCGATTCGATCATAGAGCCAACCAAAGATCAGGGCCGCCACAGCGTCCACTGCCATGGCACCTGCGTATAAGAGCGGAAGCACGTCGTCTTGGACCAGTTTTAATTTGGCCGTGTGCATGGTAATGATAGGGAAATCAATAAAGCCTAAGGCGAAGAAAGAAATGGCCACAATATAGACAATAAATTCATGACGGAAGTGAAAGTGTGTCTTCTCTTCTGCTTCCGGCTCGAACTCTTCCGGATTGGGATACTTTCTCCTGGCTATTAAAAGAAGCACGACGGTAATAATAGCCGGGATACCCAATACAGCAAAGCACAGGGCGTACTTACGATAGGTATCAGCGGTCTTGTTCAAATAAAGGACCAGGAATAGAATCACAGGTCCTAAGAAGGCACCGATTTGATCTAACAACTCTTGCAGGGCGAAACTCTTGCCGGCCCCTTCTTGTGATGCGGCAAAGGACAGGAGCGTGTCTTTGGCCGGTTTCTTAATGGCCTTACCGATACGCTCAATCAACATGAGAGCGCAGGCCCATTTCCAGCCGCCTTGTGGCACCAGGGCCAAAGCCGGAATCGCCATCACATCGATAATATAGCCCACAATGGTCATGGGCCAGTATTTCTTGGTTTTATCTGCAAAAAAGCCCGAGACCAGGCGGAGGGAATAACCTAAAAACTCGCCTAAACCGGAGACGAAGCCGATAGCGGCGGCCGATGCACCCGCCAAGGTTAAATATGCACCGATGATACTTCGAGCGCCTTCATGGGTCATGTCGGAGAACAAACTGACAATCCCCATCAGGAAAATAAAGGCCATGGCCGAACCGGTTACTAACGTCTTCTTTTTTTGCATAATTATGCTTCTCTCTAAAGAAATCTAGTATGATAGACTCCAAACCATTATAAGACATGAGGAGAAAAATTTGTCTGAAACTTCCCCCAAAAAACCACAAAGTCTGGCCGTAGGTGTCCGAGATCTCATCCAAGCCCTCTACCGCAAAGGTGGCTTGTCCTCTCTTCAGTACAGTGAACTGACTGCCAGGCAGGGCACCAGGACCCACCAGGCCTTCTTTAACCTCCTGGACACTCAATATCTGCAATTCCGGGTCGAGCGGGAATTAACCTTGTCTTATAACTGGTCCAATCCCGATCCGGAAGATGATTTTATAAAGTCCATCACCGTCCGAGGCCGGGCCGATATTCTTCTGACACCCCAAGAAGACAGCAGAGCCATCAGTTTTCATGATTTCGGCGAAAAACTGGAAGAGCCTCTTATCGTGGAGGTGAAGACGGTGGCCTCCGCTCTGGACCTCCTCCCTGAAGACGGCGAAATCATGCACTGGTACCAGGCCAGGATGTACACCTATCTTTACTATAAAACTCGAGATACCTCTCCCCCTGAAAACGTGACCTACGCTTTGGCCTATGTCTCGGCCGAAACGCTGGAAGCCAGGTACTACAAAAAAGAAGAAGCTTTCCGGGACCTGGAAAAATGGTTCGATCAAAGCCTCCAAGACTATCTGAAACTCGCCAGATCCATCCGATTTTGGTGGGACAAACGAAACCGTTCCATTGACGCTCTAAGCTTCCCCTACCCCAACCTCAGAGCCGGCCAAAGATCCTTCATCGAGCACGCCTATAAAGCCATCGAAGAAATCACGCCTTTTTTAGCTCAAGCTCCGACCGGCATCGGCAAAACCATGTCCGCACTTTATCCTGCCATAAAGCAGCTTCGCCACGGCCATTTCGACCATATTTTTTACCTAACGGCCAAAAGATCTACCCGACTGGTTGCCGAAAATGCTTTGGAGGACTTAAGGAATCACAGCCATTTGGCCCTGAAGCAAATCACACTTAGGGCTAAAGAACAGATGTGCCTAAGGCCGGATCTTTATTGTGACACCGCTCTTTGCCCCTATGCTACTCAATATTACGACAACCTGCCCCGAGCCCTTAACGCCCTAGGCCCCTTGGAAATTTTTCATCCCGAGACCCTCCTTAAAGCCGGCGAACAATATAAGCTTTGCCCCTTCGAGCTCAGCTTAGACCTGGCCGTATACTGTGATCTCATCATCGGTGACTATAACCATGCTTTCGATCCCAGAATCCAATTGGAGCGTTTTTTCGGCCAAGGCAGCGGCTCTCAGATTCTCTTGGTAGATGAGGCCCACAACCTGGTCGACCGGGCACGTGACATGTATTCAGCCACCTTAGAAACCCGGGCTTTTCAAACCTTATTGGATATCCTGCCCGAATCCGACAGGTTCCACCGAGATCCGATTCAGGCCATCCTAAACTACTTAAACGACTTATCCCGTAGCATGAATCCCCCCACCACGTCCGGTGAAGACAACTCGTCTCCGGGTGACCTATCGGGCGCGAAGTCCGGACCTTCCTGGCCCGAATTGGAAAACAACAAAGCTATGCGCCTGGTCCAAGACCGAAACTTCCTGGCCACTACCGCTCCGCCCAAAGTTCTATCGGGCCTTCTTTTGAACTGGCTCAGGGAATCTCGGGACCTTTTTGATCTGATAGAAGATCCCAAGGCCAGACGGCGTTTGGTCGAAATCATCGGCCAGGCCAAATTTTTCACCCGCATCATTGAAGACCTCTGGTCCGGGTCCTATGTGGCCTGTGTCAGGCAGGGGCCGACCGGCTTGGCCATCCGCCTTATCTGTTTAGATATTTCGGACAAGATTTCCAAAACCTATATGAACAAGCATGCTTCGGTTTTCTTTTCCGCGACACTGGAACCCATCTCTTATTTCGCCGGGAATTTCTGTGGCAAGAGTCGGGATAACCGGCCCGACACGCTGAGCCTGCCCTCGCCTTTTCCTCCCGAAAATTTGGAGGTCTATATCTGTCCTTTTATTGAGACAACCTATAGAGAAAGGCGCCGGACATCGCCTGATTTGGCCAAAGCTTTGGCCCTGGCTATCCTCTTAAAAAAAGGGCAACAATTAATCTTCTTCCCATCTTTTGCCTATATGAACCAGGTCCTGCCGCTCTTACAAAAAATGCTTTCGGGCCAAAATATTGAGTGGCAGATTCAAAAAAGTGCCATGACTTCTTACGAACGAAAAGCTTTTCTGGAAGCTTTCGATAAGCCATCCGAAGGTAAGACCCTCATCGGCTTGGCCGTCTTAGGCGGTGTTTTTTCGGAAGGTATCGATCTTGTAGGAGAAAAATTAACCGGCGTCAGTATAGTGGGGGTCGGTACGCCTCAGATTAGTCCCGAACGTAACATCATGGCTCAATACTATGATCAGGAATATCGGGCAGGTTTTGCCTACGCCTACCAGTATCCCGGCATGAACAAGGTCCTTCAGGCCGCCGGCCGCCTTATAAGGTCCGAAGAAGATAAGGGTTTCTTGCTCTTGTTTGATGCCCGCTACAGCCGGCCCAATTACAGGCAGCTCTTGCCGGAAGAATGGATGACGGAAGAAGTCCGTAATTTAAAAGAATTAAAGGACTATCTAAGCCCGCCGCCCCCAGCCGAATAGAATCAAAAACCGAAATCTCGGAAGGCCTCGAATTTATCGTAACTTTTATCCAAGCGAACTTCCAAATAATGGCGGATAAAAAAGCCGAATTCGGCAATCCAATCGTCCTTACCTTCTACCAGGAAAAGCTTGTCTACCGGGCTTTGTTCCACATAGCTTAAGACCCGATAGAGGTCATAAGAAATGGGCCCTATGTCGGATCTGTAATGCTCTTGTCCTTTTTTAGCATCACGGTCACACAAGATAGATCCGTAATTGTAATCAAAATAAAGAGGCTCAACAGGCGACGGATTTTTACCGCAAGCGGCACACCCTAGCAACCTAGGCTGATAGCCCGCCTCATCCATAATTTTCATCTGGCTTAAATAAGTTAGCCACAAGGGATCTTTCTTTCCCTGGTCCACCGCATAGCAATAGCGGATAAAAAGCGGGTAAAAAAGCTCGGCTTCGTCGGGCTCATGGGTCTGGTCTATAAGCATTTCCGCAATCTGTGAGGCAGCTGTCAAGGTAAAGAGGTCTTCTCTTAAGGTCTGAAAGGCATAGACCACATCCACATCATCCAGGCTGTAACGCCCCTTATTCTCAAAGAGAATAAAATCACCGAAGGAAAACAGCTGGCATTTAGGCCAGAGCTTGCTGGTACGAGTCCTAAGCCTTTTGGCGTAAACTTCCACCAGGCCCAACTCACCGGTCAAGAGAGTCAGATAGGCATCGGAGTCTTTGACCTTGACCAGGCGGAGCAAAATCCCCCGTACTTTAACATGGGCCATTTATTGGATACCGGGCCCCGACAAGTCTTGGGCTTGCTGATAGCCCAATTCTTTTAAGATATTTTCCCGGTTCTGCCAGTCGGAACGGACTTTGACATGCAAGTCTAAATAGACCTTACAATCCACCATCTCTTCAATCTTGATTCTAGCCGATGCCCCGATACGCTTCAGCATCTGGCCGCCCTTGCCGATAATAATACCCTTGTGAGACTCTTTGTCGACAATAATGGACGCACCGATCACAACCAGGTTACGGTTGCCGTCTTCGTCTTCTTTTTCCTCGAAGGAGTCAATTACGACCGCCGCATGGTGGGGGACTTCCTGGTGGGTATAGTGAAGGACCTGTTCCCTGATAAATTCCGTGGCCAAAGACCGCTCTGTCTGGTCCGTATAAGCATCTTCACTGTAATAGCGCGGACCATAGGGCAGGTATTCTCTGATTTTTTCTAAAAGCAAATCAATATTATCCCGGGTCATGGAAGAAATGGGGATAATTTCTTTAAACGGATAGAAGGCACTGTACTTGGCCATAACCGGCAAGAGCTTTTCTTTTTCAATCTTATCGGTCTTAGTCAGAAGTAAGAGCACCGGAATGTCGTTTTCTTCTGCCTTCCGGCAGCATACCTCTTCGACTTCCGTAATCTTATTTTTCTCCGGGTCTACCAGAAGTAAAACCACGTCGGCACCTTCGACCGCCTGCCAGGCCGAATCCACCATGAAACGGTCCAGCTTATTCTTGGACCGGTGAATACCCGGTGTATCAACAAAAATAATCTGGCTTTGGCCGTCGTCCAAAACCGTTCGGATATTGTTGCGAGTGGTTTGAGCCTTTCTGGATGTAATAGCCAGTTCGCTTCCCATGAGGCAATTAAGGAGGGTGGACTTGCCCGCATTGGGCCTTCCTACAATGGAAACAAAGCCGCTTTTAATCCGGGCTTGGCCTAAGCCTTCCAGGATTTTTTCCTGGAGGTCAAACATAACTTTTTCCTCTTCTTCACTCCTGGTATGGTCATAACCTATTAAGTGCAAGGCGCCGTGACAGGCCAAAAAAGCCAGCTCCCGGTCGATGCCGTGGCCGTACTCCTCCGCCTGTTCCAGAGCGCGGGGAAGGCAAATTACAATATCCCCCAAAGGTAGATAGAAAGCCTTGTCTGATGTGTCCGGAGCCGGATAGGCATCCACGGGACTTATGTCGTCTAAGAACTTAGCTCGGTCCATTTCCAACTGAGGAAAACTTAAGACATCGGTCACCTGATCCAAGTCCCTGTTTTCTAAGTTTAAAGCTTTAATTTCTTCCTCATCGACCAAGCTTAGAGACAAATCAGGCTCATAATCCTCGGGAAAATCGACCAGATTTAAGACAGCCTGAACGGCCTCCTTCATAAGTCTGCCATAGTTTTCAAGTGTGGTAGCATTTAAGTTCAAAGCCTCAAGGGCTGCTTCGGAAATCTCATTTTGATACTGAATTGGCATCGGGGTATTTTATCCTTTCGTGAAATTGGCCGGCATAGACTTGGAGGAAGGCTTGGATGATGTCCTCCACATCTTGGAAAGACAGGCCGGACTCGACCAGCTGGTCTTGGTCAATTTTGCCTCTGACTAATTTTCTGATAAGTTTCTCGGCATCGTCTACATGGGTAAAGCCGGAAGACTTCATGGCCGCCTCGACCGTATCCGCCAGCATGAAAATACCCGTTTCCTTGCTGTTGGGTTTCTTGCCCGGATAGGTGAAGTCCTTGGGATCCGGCGGGGGCAAGCCTTTGGCCTCGGCCTCTTTACCGGCTTGGACATAGAAGTATTGGAGCACGGTAGTCCCGTGGTGGGTCAGCATAAAATCGGTAATCTCCTGGGGTAGGCGATAGCGCTTGGCCAGTTCTTCGCCCGCACTGACATGGCGCATGATCGCCCGGACACTCTCTTCGGTCGTCAGCAAAGTGTGCGGATTAAATCCGGCCTGATTTTCCGTATACATCTGAGGGTTCCAGGTCTTCCCCACATCGTGGTAATAGGCCCCGACACGAACCAAAAGGGCATCGGCTCCGATTTTCTCCGCCGCCGTTTCGGCCAAATTAGCAATCATCATAGAGTGCTGGTGGGTCCCCGGCGCCTCCAAAAACAGTTTTCTTAGAAGCGGCTGACTGGGTTCGGACAAGCGGATAAGCTTGGTCGGCGACACCTGGCTTAAGACCACCTCATAGAAGGGCGACAGGCCCACCGCCAAGAGGGCCGACAAGCCACCTCCGATTGTCGAATAAATCAGTGAATCTACCAGCATCTCCGTAGGCTCTTGCAGCATGGTGGAATAAAGCAGACTGGCCAAAGAATGGGCCAGGGTCGTACTTAACATAATAATCAGATAGTCTCGCTTCTTAGACTGGCTGGCCGCAACCAGGGCCGATGTCCAGGTAGCCAGAATCATCACAAACAAGAACTTGGGATCCAGGCCGGACAAAGGGTATAAAAGCAAGGTCAAAAGGACCGTAAACAGTAACGAGGTCCTAAGGCCGTAGTAGGTGCTGATAATAATAGCCACAAAACTAAGAGGAATCAGCAAGGGATGGATGGTCCTGATATAAGCCGCCGCCAAAACGACGATGACGATGGTCATCAGGATAATCAGCCAATCTTTTTCCTTACGCAGTTGCTTTTTCTTGTACTGGGTAAAGTATAAGTAGACCAATAAAAGTGCAAAGATATAAAGACCCACAATAGGTAATAGCATGGACCAGTTCACAGACCCGGTGCGGATTAGGTCGGACTCGACCAACAAATCATACTGGGTCTGATTAATGGTTTCGCCGGACTTCACCAAGACGGTTCCGGTGGGGATACGGGTCGGATTGGCCCAGACTTGCTGGATGGCGGTTTCTTTGGCCGCTCGAGACGCTTCACGGTCAGGCAACATGTTGGGCTCTAAGAAGGCTCTTAAGATAGAGGCAATGGAACCTAATTCCTGCCTGTAGAGCTTATTGGTCTGGACTAATTCGTTAACCTTAGTCGAAATATTTACCACCAAGCCATACGAATCTTGCTCATCGGCCATGAGCGACCGCCCCATATCGAGCGAACGTTCTTTTACCAGTTGATAGATATTATCGTGAAGACCGATGATGTTCAGCACATCGGTGTAATTCATTTCGATGCCGTATCGATTACGTACCTCATCTACGACCTGGCCGGCTGCCTGATCGATACTTTGCCTGGCCCGCTCGCCCTGAGGAACCGGTGACGGGCTGGCCTGGTCGGGATTGGACAAGGGCTTAATGCTCTCTCTGGCCATATCCAGCTGGTCAAAGAAGAATTCCAAGCGTTCAATAGAAGCCTGGGACACCTCATCGGACCTCAGGAACACTTCCGGAACCTGGTTGGCCTGCTCAACGGCTCTTTGCTCGGTCTTAACCTTGTCCACCAAAAGTCTGGTAGACACAATGTCTTCCGGTGCCTTATCGCCTACCTCCAAGCTGTAGGCATTGGGTAAGGCAGACTGGTACAAAAGCAAAATAATCAGGCCCGAAAAAGCCAGGGCAAGAATGCCATAAAAAACACTTTTTACACTTATCTTGTTCACTTATCCCTACTGTGGTCCTGCGTGGACCGGTCATATGCCTTAATGATTCTGGAAACAATGGGGTTTCTCACAATGTCCTTACCGCTCAAACGGGCAAAGTCCAAACCCTCTACTCTCTTCAAGACCCGGGTCGCATGGACCAAACCGGATTGCTGGTCGCGTGGAAGGTCAATCTGTGTCACGTCACCTGTCACGACGACCTTGGAATCAAAACCGATACGGGTCAAAAACATCTTCATCTGTTCAATAGTCGTATTCTGAGCCTCGTCCAGGATGATGAAGGCGTTATCCAAGGTCCGCCCTCTCATATAGGCCAAAGGCGACACCTCGATTAAGCCTCTCTCCATATTCTTCAAATACTGGTCGGCTCCCATCAAGTCTTGTAAGGCATCATAGAGAGGCCTCATATAAGGATCCACCTTAGTCTGCAGGTCACCGGGCAAAAAGCCCAAGCGTTCACCTGCTTCTACCGCCGGCCTGGTCAGGATAATTCGATCTACTTCGTGCCTTCTAAAAGCCTGGTCCGCCATGGCCACAGCCAAATAAGTCTTACCGGTACCGGCAGGCCCAATGGCAAAGGTGACCGTGTTCTTCTTTATCTTATCCACATAGTCGGACTGGCCTTGGGTCTTGGACATAATAGGCTTGCCCTTATAATTCAGGCAAATCCAGCTGGGGTGGTAGCCCTCGAATTCTGCTCGGGCCCCCTCATAGGCTGCTTGGGTCAGGTATTGAGAAAGTTGCTGAGAAATAGGCACACCGTCCTGACCCAGGCGAAGGAGTTTGTGGAGGATCTCCTCTACCTTACGGACGGTCGCTTCGTCCCGGCCTCGGACCGAGATACCTGCCATATCCGGCTCTATCTGAACATCGAAAAGTTCCTCTATGGTCTTAGCATTGGCATTGGCCGCTCCCAAAACCTCGCGGATAATATCGCTGTCTTCAATTCGCACTATAGATTCCAACAAAGACCTCCTAAAAGTCCTAAAGATTTAAGGGAATTATAGCATATTAGGGCGTAGACACAGGTTCCAAGAGTTGCTGACGGAAGGCGGGACTGTCTTTGGCCAAAGCGGGAATTTCCACTTCTTCGGGGAAGGAAAAATTAACCGTACAACCGGCCTGTTTGAGGTGGTCCCAGATGGGCGTATGAAAGTCTACAAAGTCTTTAAGTTTCCTCTCCTCGCCTATAACTCTTATTTCGTAATGGCTGTCCGATGTAATGCCTGTCCCGTTCATGATGATATTGGGATGGGCGTCCGAACCGGTATTGGCAATATCCGTCGTTGCGACCACTCTTTGGTCATTAATCGAAATAGCATTGGCACCGGCTCCGTTCAGGGCATTCTTAATAACCAAAAGATTGGAAGCCGAAATATTGGCACCGGGCTGGGTCAAGTTAATATCAATAATAAGGCCCGGCCCCTTAACGGGCGTAAGGCCCGCAAACACCGACAGGCTCTCCATCTGCTGGCGATAGAAATTAATCTGGGCGTTATCGTCGTTACCCAGGCGCACCAGCTCCTCCAAGTTGGCATTGAGACTGGCGTTTCTGGCTTGAAGTTCATTGTTGGCTACCGAAAGACTTCTCACCTGCTCTTGCAAACTTTCCACACTGTCGTTGCCCAGAAGGTTCAGACTCTTTAGATCCGCCACATTTTTCATCTGTAAGGCCAAAAGCAGCCCCAAAATAAAGCACAAAAGGAGGCTTATGGCTTTGCTGGCCTTGCGGCGCCAGGAGTTTTTACGTCTCATTTTAGGCTTCTTCATCGCTTCTAACCTCCTAATCGCTTCACTTGCTCTTCTACATAAATCAAGTCGTTTTGGGGTTCTATCTTAATATTTTCCACATACTCTATCGTCACGCGTAATCCGCGCGAAACCATGGCTTGGTAAGTTCTGCTGTTTAATAAATTTTGGGCCAAAGCCTCGGCATCGTCTAATCCCGCTTCAATCACAAAGGGAGTCGCATGATAAACCCTATTGACCAGAATAGACGAACCTACACAAAGAAGAGGGCTGGTGGGTGCCAAGCGTTCGCCGTTTACCTGTATAGCCAAAGCTTCGTGGGCCTTTAGAAAGTCTACATAATAGTGCACATCGGCATCGTGGACAATTTCAGTTACCAGCGTATTCTTGTCATAACGGATACCTTCTTTATCCTGCAAGCTCACCCGAATACCCGGACCCTCATAGGTCCAAAAACCTGCCTGATAGGAGGCATCACGATAGGCTTGTAAGAGGGCCTGGTTCTCTTCGGTCGATAGGTCCAGCAAGGACAAATTCTCTTCTCTGGCCTCATTAATGGCCGATGCCAGTCGGAGATTATCGTCTCTAAGTCTGGCATTTTCATCTCGTAGCTTATCTTTTTCTTCCGTTAGACGGTTAATCTCTTCTTGTGGTATCTGGGTCAGGCGATGGCGGGCTGACAAACGTTGCTGGGCCGTAAAAACGGTCAAGCCTAAAATAAGGACCAGAATAAGCCCGGTCAAAGCCAGACTCCACTTATCCTTAGAAGGCAATACCGGTGTCTCCTCTGGAAGAGGCCGGTCCTCTCCCAGGAGGCCTTCACCTATTCTGTAAGACAGCTTTCTTCTGAACTTAAGAAATTTAGCCTTCATAATCCCAGTCGTCTTCGTCCAAATAGGCTTCCGCAAAATCATCGGTCTCGTGCGGCCAAACGGGCGGCCAGGCAATTTCACGTTCCGGATCGTAAGCCAGAAGTTTCAAAGTATCTTTAAACCAATCCGGTAAGGGGCTCTCGAAGGCCATATTCTCACCGGTTACGGGATGGACAAAGGATAAATAACGAGCGTGTAGGCACTGACCCTTGAGGCCGAATTGGTCATCTTTATAGCCGTAGAGAGGGTCTCCCAGGACAGGGTGGCCTATAAAACGCATATGAACCCTGATCTGATGGGTCCGACCGGTATCCAACTTGACCCTAAGATAGGTGCCGTGTTTCAAGGGCTCTAAGACCCTAAAGTAAGTTCTGGCCTTTTTGCCGTCTTCTCTAACCGCCATCTTGATACGGTCTTGAGAATCTCTTCCCATCGGAGCATCAATCATGCCCTGGTCTTCTTTGAAAAAGCCGTGCACAATGGTTTCGTACACACGGTGTACCTGCCTGTCTCGGATAGCCTGAGCCAAGAGCCTATGGACCTCGTCGGTTTTGGCCACAACCAAAAGACCCGATGTATCTTTATCCAGGCGGTGAACAATGCCCGGCCTCGACTGAGACGTAACTTGAGACAAGGCTCCGCCGGTATGGTAGAGCAAGGCATTTACCAGGGTATTATCGGGATTGCCGGCCCCCGGATGAACCACCATGCCCTGCGGTTTATTGACAACCAGAAGATAAGAGTCTTCATAAATAATATCTAAAGGAATCGCTTGAGCCTCCAACGTATTGTCCTTTAGCTCGGGAGGGTCAATCTCCAGAAGGCTTCCTTGAACCGACTTATCCGAACCCTTGAAGGGCTTACCATCCAGAAGGGTTCGGCCCTCTTTAATCCAGGTTTTGAGGGTCTCACGGGAATACTCCGGCAGGGCCAGGGCCAAATACTTGTCCAGCCTAAGCCCGTCCTTATCTACTTCCAGTCTGATAATCTCTTTATCCTGTGCCATCTGTCTTACCCTCTATAAACTGCTGCCTATCCTAACCGGCCCTAACTATATCCGCCGCACCCGGTAACGCTCATCCGTCATAAAAGAATTCCGGTGCTTCTCCTCAAAGAAAAGAATATAAATCAAAAGGAAAATCATACCGACCACAATAAGCGAATCCGCCACATTAAAGGTCGGGAAATGCCAGTCGCCGAAGACCACATCGACAAAGTCGATTACACCGCCCAGGCGAATCCGGTCAATGAGATTCCCTACCGTGCCGGCCAAAAGCAAGCTGAACGTAAAGGGCAGAAACTTGGGCCAGCCGCTGGAGCGGACTAAAAAGACCAGGAAGACAAGGGAGGCAATTATAGATATGCCGGTCAAAAGATAAATGCCCCAGCTTTTTTCTGCCAGGAAAGACCAGGCTGCTCCGGTATTAAAGGTATAGCGAAAATTCAGAAAGCCGTCGATTAATACATGTTGACCGCCTTCTTTGAGGACCGAATCCGTAATAACCCCATACTTAGACCACTGGTCCAGGCCTATAAAGGCCAGGGCCAAGAGGATAAAACCCAAAGACGCCCCCGGGGAAATCTTAGGTCCCCTAAGCTTCGTATTATTATTGTTATTCTTTTTCTTCATAAAATATATCCTGTCTAACACATGTCTTGTCTAAATAATATGCTGATAATTCTAGCACAGTACTGGAAGTCTTTGGGACCGGGAAAGAAAAAAGCCCGGAAGAAATCTCTTCTTCCGGGCTCCTTTTTGTCTCATTAGTAAGCTTAGCGTGCCACGCCGCTACCTCTGGTTTCACGAATCATGTTGACCTTGATCTGGCCGGGATAACTCAATTCTTCCTCGATTTTTTGACAAATTTCGAAAGCCTTCAAGTCAAGTTCCTGGTCGGATATCTCATCCGGCTTGACGATCACTCGCAGTTCTCGTCCGGCTTGGATGGCGTAGCACTTCTCTACACCTTCAAAGCTGTTGGCCAAATCTTCCAGGGCTTGGATTCGCTTAACGTAGGTTTCCAGGTTCTCCCTTCTGGCTCCGGGTCTGGCTGCCGACAAGGCATCGGCTGCAGCCACCAAAACAGAAATAGGAGAATTGGGCTCCACTTCACCGTGGTGGGACTGGATAGCGTTGATGACGACGTCATCTTCTTTATGCTTCTTGGCAATCTCAACACCCAGCTCAATGTGGGATCCTTCGAGTTCGAAGTCGCAAGATTTACCGATATCATGTAAGAGACCGGCTCTCTTGGCCAGCTGGACATCCAAGCCCAACTCGGCGGCCATCATGCCGGAGAGGTCACAAACTTCCAAAGAGTGCTGTAAAGCGTTTTGGCCGTAAGAGGTCCTGTAACGCATCTGACCTAATAGGTTCACAATTTCGTTAGGAACACCTAAGACACCGGATTCCAGTACGGCTCTCTCACCCTCGCGTCGGATGGTTTGGTCTACTTCCTTCTCTGCTTTGGCCACAGCGGCTTCAATGCTGGAAGGATGAATACGACCGTCTTGTACCAAGCGTTCCAAAGCCAGGCGGGCAATCTCGCGTCGCACCGGATTGAAACAAGACAAGATGACGGCTTCGGGCGTATCGTCAATAATCATATCGACACCGGTAGCAGTCTCGAAAGCTCTGATATTACGTCCTTCTCGACCGATAATCCGGCCCTTCATCTCATCTGTCGGAAGATTTACAACCGATACGGTATTCTCCGCTACATATTCCGAAGCGTAACGCTGGATGGTCGTAACCACAACATCCCGGGCTCTGGACTCGGCATCGTTCTTCAACTCTTCTTCTACCTGGCTGAAAAGGACGCCCAAGTCTCTGCGATAGGTCTTCTCGGCGGACTCCAAAACCAAGGCCTTGGCTTCCTCCACATTAAGACCGGATATCTCTTCGAGCTGGGTGAGCTTCTGAGCTTCTAACTCATCCACTCTGGCCTCCTTGGCCTTAAGTCTTCTCTCATGGCTATCCAAAGCTTCTTGCTGACGGCTTACGAGTTCGGTCTTCTTGTCCAGATTGCTTTCCTTCTGGTCAATCCGATTACGCTCTCTCGCCAGTTCGCTTTGTCTCTCTCTTACATCTTTTTCTAATTCAACCTTGGCCTTGTGAATCTCTTCTTTTGCCTGCAGGAGTAAATCGCGTTTCAGGCTCTCGCCCTCCTTCTGAGCAGTCGCTAGACTGGCTGCAGAATCCTTCTCCGATTTTTTCTTCGCCTCATTAATATTCTCCATTTCCTTGCTGAAACCCATTTTGTAAAACAGATATACAACGACAGCGCCAACTGCAAGGCCGATCACCAGACCAATTAATAAAGATATAACTTTATCCATGTGGTAATCACCTCCAATTTTATTCAATTTTCAAATTTCAAGTCTCCTATATCAACCTAAAATTAGGAAAACAGCTAAAAGTTATTGTAAGGTTAATTAGCCTTATTTGCAAATGAAGTGCGAATGGCTAGTCGTCTAGCTTGTCCAAAATATCACGCATAGATAGGCCTTTGGACTCGGCAATTTCGGCGATATCCTCATACTCATATTTGGCTTTGGAAACACCGTAACCACTAGCTTTTTTTAGCCTCACCGGCCCCAACGGCGTGTCTTTTACCAGGCTTTCTCTGGCTAAAGCATGGCGCTTACACCTATATTCTCTAATGCCTAAAGTCGGGGTGTGCTTGAAAATCAAAGAAAGCATCAAGTCTTTTTGTTCTTCTCGACAAAGGACCCCCAACAGGATGCCGGGGCGGGATTTTTTCATGCCCAAAGGAATGGTATAGACGTCCAAAGCCCCTGCCTTAAAAAGCTGATTCATTGCAAAGCCGATTTCCTCGGAGCTGGCGTCATCGATGTTGGATAAAAGCTCAACAATCGTTTCCGTAGCGTCTGTGTCTGCTTCTGTCTCGGATAAAAGAGCACGAACCACGTTGGCCTTAGGAAATTCTTTCTTCCCTAAACCGTAGCCTATCTTTTGTACTTTCATAGTCGGCATGGGAATGAAATCCGAAACAAAATACTTAACGATTGCTGCTCCGGTCGGTGTACACAATTCTCCTTCGATGTCGGCACTATAGATAGGAACGCCTTTGAGAATATTGGCCGTAGCCGGTGCCGGTACCGGCAAGATGCCGTGGGCACAACGTACATGGCCCTTGCCCACATGGATTGGTGAAGCTAAAACTTTTGCACGCCTAACATTTCCAGCAAGAGGCAAACAGCCGTCACATCGGCTATGGCGTCCAGGGCCCCGACCTCATGTAAATGACCTCCGTCACGGGCTTACCGTGGACCAG
>CAYFQG010000031.1:0-14427 GCA_964345295.1 uncultured Oscillospiraceae bacterium
GGCGTCTATTTTAATCCTTTATTTATCAGTAATTGAACCTTTGATTGAATTTTCATCCTCTTCACCGAAGGCTAAGAGTCTGGCCAAGGCCGTAGGATAAGGCAAGATGCCGGCATATTCCCAGTCGATAAAAACCGCTCTTTTCCCGTCACAGAGAACATTAAAGGGCAACAAATCATCATGGCACAGTGTCCTAGGCAAGGTCTCATAGAGGTCTAAATAGGCTTGATAGCAAAAAGCCAAGTCCTCCATATAGTCCATGCGGCCTTGTAGATAGGTATATTCCTCGTCAAAAGTGCAAGGAAAGTCTGGCCTTTCTTTGGCCTGCCAATACTTTTTTTGTAAGGCAACAAGGCCGTCCAAGGCCAAAATAAGATGGGACTTCTGACACTTGGACAAGGTCCGGCCCGGAAAATATTCCATCAGAAGATAGGTATCCTCTCCTACTTGATACTTTCCGTAAATTTGAGGAACCGGGTCCCGGTCCGAAAAAAACAAGTCGTAGGCTCGTGCCTCAGACGCTTCGGTCTTCTTCAATACGGCCATCCCCTCCGGCCCTCGGACCTTCCAAACCGTATAGGCCCTGGCATCTTCCTCGGCCAGGAAGGGGGTTAAAGCCGTATCGGGCCCGTCCCAGCCGGGAAATTGTTTTAAGATAGCCTGAGGGTCCATTCCTATTTACTTATCTTCTAAATAAGCCTGGATGAGGCGGAAGGTATTCATGGCTCCGTCCAGATGGCTTCTTTCGTAGCCGTGAGACGCATAGACACCGGGGCCTATCAGCGCATGGCGGAAATCATGGCCGGCTCTTAAAGTGGCCTCAACATCCGACCCGTAGAAGGGATAGATATCGACCGCATAATCAATGTCGTAGGTTTTGGCCAAAGCAATCAGCTTATTGACCACATCGTAATTGTAAGGACCGCCCGAATCTTTGGCCGCAATAGAGACCTGCTTCTCGGTACAATTGAGGCCCTCACCCACACAACCCATATCGACCGACCAGGACTCGGTCACGCCGTCGAAAAAGGGCGAAGAGCCGCCGTGGCCGACTTCTTCATAAATCGTCCAATGGATATAGAGGTCTCGACTAAGACTCACCTTATGGTCTGTCAGGTATTTAACATAAGTCAGTAGGACGGCCGCCGAAAGCTTGTCGTCCAGGAAACGTGATTTAATATAGCCCTTATCGGTAATGCGGGTCCGAGGCTCAAAGAAAACATAGTCGCCGGCTTCGATACCCAAAGCCTTGACACTCTCGGCATCGGTCACATCTTCGTCTAAGACCACTTCCATAGTGTCCCAGTTTCTTTCCTGCGTTTTTAAATCGGCATTGACATGGACCGAGGCATTCTCCAATTGGAAAGTCCCTTCATAGGTCTTGCCGTCACGAGTTTTGACCACGACGTTTTCGGCTTCGGTGTTGGCCGCGACGAGCCCGCCTATAGGCGTAATCTTAAGCCGGCCCGTCCCCTTAATGCGGTGGACCATGCCGCCCAAAGTATCCACGTGCGCCTGGAGGAGGAGGCCTCCTTCGGTAGTATCTTCGGCCTTATGAGGATCTGCTTTGATATGGGCAATAACGCCGCCTTTAATGGTGCGATAGGCTTCGACGCCCCATTTAGAGAGCAAATCCAGGATATATTGCGTTACTTCATGGCCGTAGCCCGAAGGTGACGGTTTGGCCAGGAGCTCTTTTACGATGGTCTGGAGCGTCTCTTCATAGTCTTTATAAATCTCTTTATTAAATGCCATAAATATAAAAGTCTTTCTTTTTTAACTTAGGCCGAAGCCCGGCCTAAAACCTCGGCCTAGACCTAGCTCTTAAAGCTGTGGATAGGCGCCGGCATTCTGCCTCCGCGGGAAATAAATTTCTCTGGTGACCAGGGATTAACCGCCATGATGGGCGCATCACCCCAGAGACCGCCGTAGTGGACCTTGTCGCCGACTTTGGCCCCCGGTACGGGAATGACACGAACCGCCGTCGTCTTATTGTTGAAGACTCCGATAGCCGCCTCATCGGCGATAATGCCGGACAAAATCTCCGCCGGTGTATCACCCGGGACCGCTACCATGTCGATACCGACCGAGCAGACCGAGGTCATAGCTTCGAGTTTCTCTAAGCTCAAGCTTCCCTTCTCCACTGCGGCAATCATACCCTCATCTTCACTGACGGGAATGAAGGCACCGGACAGGCCGCCAACTTGAGACGAGGCCATGGTACCGCCCTTCTTCACCGCATCGTTCAGCATGGCCAAAGCCGCTGTCGTGCCCCAGGCACCACAAGACTCCAAACCCATAGCTTCCAATATACGGGCAATAGAATCGCCTACAACCGGCGTGGGCGCCAGGGATAGGTCGATTATGCCGAAAGGAACTTCCAGGCGTTTAGCAGCCTCTCTGGCGACTAATTGGCCGGCCCTGGTAATCTTAAAAGAGGTACGTTTAATCAGCTCGGCCAGCTGGGCAATATCCATGGTATCGGATTCTTTGCTCTTCAACGCGGCCAAGACCACGCCCGGTCCGGACACGCCGACATTAATTACCCGCTCGGCTTCACCCACACCGTGGAAGGCGCCGGCCATGAAGGGGTTGTCTTCGGTTGCATTGGCAAAGACCACAAACTTGGCGCAGCCGTAAGCGTCTTGGTCTCGGGTTCTCTCGGCCAAATCCAGGAGCATGGGACCCAAGTCTCTTACTGCGTCCATGTTGATACCGGCACGAGACGTTCCGATATTAGCCGAAGCACAGACCGCTTCGGTGGTGGCCAAAGCTTCGGGGATGGAATCCATCAGAATACGGTCGCTCCGGGTATAACCCTTATGAAGCAGTGCGGAAAAGCCGCCAATAAAGTTCACGCCCAAGGCTTTGGCCGCCTTATCCATGGTTTCGGCGAAAATTGTGTAGTTATCGGTCTTAGACGCTGCCGCAACCAACGAAATAGGCGTAACACTGAGTCGCTTATTAATAATAGGAATACCGTAGTCCCGGGAAATCTCCTCCGCCACGGGGATCAAGTGCTCTGCGGATTTCGTAATCTTATCGTAAATCTTACGGCAGGCAATCTCAGGATCTTCATGGGCACAATCCAGAAGATTAATCCCCATGGTAATGGTCCTGACATCCAGATGCTCTTCGGCGAACATCCGCTGCGTTTCTAAAATTTCATAGGCTTGAATCATAAAGCATCCCCATTCCTATATGCGGTGCATGGCTTGGAACACATCACGCTGCTGCAAGGTCACCTGGCAGCCCAAGTCACTGCCGACTTCTTGCAAAGCCCGGTCTAAGTCCTGGAAGGAAAGGGTCATCTTACCGGTATCCACCAGCATAATCATATGAAAGATGTCTTGCATAATAGTCTGAGAAATATCTTGTACATTCACATTATACTGGGCCAAAACACCCGTCACCCGAGCAATAATCCCCGGTTTATCCTGTCCTACTACTGTCACTACCGCCGTATAGGTCTCATCGTGTGCCATAAAAAACCTCCCTAAAAAACTTGCCTGATATTTTACGCCAAGTTAGGCCTAAGGGCTAGGAAAAAGCCCGCAAGAAGTACCAATGCAATATTCCTTGGGCAATCCTGATGGACCCCACTTCAGCCTGTAACCTCCAGTGCAAGGGTTGTTAGGCTGCCGAATACGGCAACAAGCTAAACCTGACCTTAGAAGAATTAGACAGTATCATCGAGCAAGGCAAAGAACTCGGCGTCTACATGTATCTTTTCTCCGGCGGTGAGCCTTTGGTCCGTAAAAACGACATCATCACCTTGTGTGAGAGGCATCCGGACTGTATGTTCCTGGCCTTCACCAACTCGACCTTGATTGACGAGAAATTCGCCAACGACATGCTCAGAGTCGGCAACTTCATCCCCGCCATCTCACTCGAAGGTAACGAGCATGCCACCGACGGCAGACGCGGCGACGGCGTCTTCCAACGGTGACGTTGAACCTTGTGCCTTTGTCCACTACTCGGATTCCAACATCCGCGAGAAGACCTTACTGGAGTGCCTCCAGTCGCCTCTCTTCATGGGTTATCATGATAACCAACCTTTCAACGATAACTTACTCAAACCCTGCCCTATGTTAGAGAACCCTCAGTACATCAGAAGCATGGTTGAGGCAAGCAATTCCAAGTCCACCGACATGGAGTCACCTGAAAATGTCCAGCATCTCTACGAAAAGTGCGAGCCCTACGCAGAGAATTGGGACGAGACAAGTAACAGACTTTGGGATGAAATCCAAGAAGAAAAGAAAGTCAAAGCAGCTCGCTAATTATTGCTAATCGCTATTGGTTTAGCCCTTCATAAAGAGGCCGGCAGAAAGCGTCTAAGAAGACCTTCTCCGGTCTCTTTACTAGTTTACTTATCCTCCGGACTAATCTCGGGATTGTTCTGAGCCCTCTTTAATAAGGACTCCAAAGGCTCGGCAAACCAATAAGTAAATTTATGAATATATTCGGCCATGTCGTAGTTCAAATCATCTTCCAACCAGTCTAAGACCAGGCCCGAAAAATAGGCCTTATAGAAACGCAGAAAGACTTGACGATCCTTTTCCGGCAGAGGATTATCCTTTGTCTGAAAATCGATAAAGTGTTCCGCCAACAACACGGCCAGTTCACTTAATTTTCGGAAAACCCGCATCTTCTCCGTATCATGGTAAAGGTTCAAAAACTGGTCCTTATACTTTTTAAACACATCGGTAATAATCAGGATGCCTTCTCCCAAGGTTTCCACGTGCACGAAGTCGTCAATAAGCGGATCAAACCAGTCTTCCAAGATTTCCTCCAAGAGAGAAGGGATGTCTTGGTAGTGGTAATAGAAGGTGTTCCTGGACAAGCCGCACGCCGCAGTAATATCGTTGACGGTAATCTTGGAATAGCTCTTCTCGGCCAAAGGTTCGATGAAAGCATCCTTAATCAGACGCTTAGTTTCCATAAAGGGCTTTTCTCCTCTTTCCATTAAGGCTTCGTTAATCTTCGCTTAAGCTTATTTTGCAGGCCAAATCTGACCTGTCCCGTAACCTTTTCGGCAGAAAATCAGGCGACATTTGAGGCAGGAATATCTTATACTTAGTTGCGGCTTTGGCCAAAAAGAAAGAGACAGGAAGACCTTAAAAATCGATGCAAGGCTTTTGGCAACACATATGGCGAACCGAGGAAGACGACAGCCGTGTCTGGCTGACCCGCTGGCAGGACTGGGCTATTGCCCTGGCTTTTTTGCTGGTCAGTATCTACCTCTTACGAAACCGCCAAAGCCTCTCCCGAGACTTCGTTTACAGCACCAGCCGAGCATTGGTAGTCCTCCTTATCTTGCAGAACTTATCGCGTTACATCTTCAACCGCAAACACTATCCCTTCGACATGCGTTACCCGCTATATTCCTGCAATGTTTCCGGCATCATCCTGGCGGTTTCTTTCTTTGTACCTTTTAACAGTCAGGCTTGGAACAGCCTCGTAATGTGGGCCGCTTTCTCCGGTCTATACGGAGGCTTCTTCGCTATCCTTATGGCCAAGCCCAGTAATTTTAAATTCCCCCATATGGCGAACTTGGACTATTACATCGGCCACATTTGTATCTGCTTTCTAGGGCTGCGCCACATCCTTTATTACCCCGAATTTTTGACCACGGCCATGCTGCGCGACACGACCCTCATCACACTCTTTTATTTGGCCATCGTCTATAAAATAAACCCGCTTCTGGGCACCAACTACGGCTTCACCAACTACGTCCCCGAGCCCTTAATCGTCTTGCAGAAAATCCCCTTTAAGGTCTATAGGGTCTTGTTAGTGATTGGTTACTCTCTGGCAAATGCCCTGACCTATTTGGCGGGCAAAATTTTGACCTAAGTCCTATTTACGGCTTTCCTAATGAAATAAGCTCATAAAAAACAGTCCGGCTTAATGCTTCTTTGCACCAAACCGGACTATCTTAAATTTTACTAAGGCTTATAAACTTAGATGCGTTTAATGGCTGCCTAGCCTCCCCTACTTCTCACAGCCGAAGAAATGTTCTAGGTCTGTAGAGAGATAGTCTCTGGGTTCTCAATCTGAGCCTGAGCTGCCGAAAGCGGCGGCCTTCTTGTTCCTAAACTTGAGGCCTTTCATCATTTCCAAAGTCCCGGCCGTAGCATGGGTAAAGCCGTAGTTAATGGTCGGAGAGCTCAGGAGGACCGTCTTCTCATCTCTGATTAAATAAGCGTTGTAACTTGAACCCTTATCGGTCGAATATTCATCGCCGTGGAAGCGCTTGAGCTCCCAGTCGATTTTGCCGACCCAGGTCACTTTGTCCGTAATACGTTTTCCCATAGTCCGCCCCGACTATTTAGGCGTAGATCAGTTTCTCCATATCCTCTTCTACGGTTCCGATACCGGAAATGCCGAAGTTTTCGACCAAGACATTGGCTACATTAGGCGACAAGAAGGCCGGCAGGGTGGGACCTAAGTGGATATTTTTCACACCCAAGGCTAACAAGGCCAAAAGAACGATAACAGCCTTTTGCTCATACCAGGCAATGTTGTAAACGATGGGGAGGTCATTGACAGAGTCCACACCGAAAACCTCAACCAGTTTTAGGGCGATTAAGGCCAAAGAATAAGAGTCGTTACACTGGCCGGCATCTAAGACACGGGGAATACCGCCGATATCACCTAAGGGCAGTTTGTTGTAGCGGTATTTGGCACAACCGGCCGTCAGGATAACCGTATCGTCGGGCAAGGCCTCGGCAAAGTCCTTGTAGTAGTCTCTGGTCTTATGACGGCCGTCACAGCCAGCCATGACCACGAACTTCTTAATAGCACCCTGGTTTACGGCATCGACAATGGAGTCGGCCAAAGCGAAGACCTGGTTATGGGCAAAGCCGCCGATAATTTCACCGTCTTCCAAGGCGGTCGGGGCAACGCAGTGTTTGGCGTGCTCGATAATGGCCGAAAAGTCCTTCTCTTCGCCGATACCGCCCTCGATGTGAACGGATCCGGGATAGCCGGCCTCACCGGTTGTGTAGAGCCTGTCCTTATAACTATCCTTGGGCGGCACAATGCAGTTGGTAGTCATCAGGATAGGACCGTTAAAGGCTTCGAATTCTTCTCTTTGCTTCCACCAGGCATTGCCGTAGTTGCCGACAAAGTTGGGATACTTCTTAAAGGCCGGATAGTAGTGGGCGGGCAACATCTCGCCGTGAGTATAGACGTCGACACCGGTGCCTTGCGTTTGCTTGAGGAGCATTTCCAGGTCCTTTAGGTCATGGCCGGAAATCAGGATACCGGGATTCTTACGAACGCCCAGAGCCACGTGGGTCATCTCAGGATTTCCATAGGTATCGGTATTGGCCTTATCCAGGAGCTCCATGGCTTTCACACCGTAAGACCCGGTCTCTAAAGTCAGTTGAACTAAATCGTCTACCGTAAGGGAATCATCCAATGTTTTGGCTAAGGCTTTCTGCATGAAAATGTCGATTTCTTCATTTTCATGCAAAAGAACATTAGCGTGCGAAACATAGGCAGCCATGCCCTTAAGACCGTAGAGGATAAGTTCTCTGAGGCTTCTGATGTCTTCGTCTTCGGTTGCCAGTACGCCGACTTCAGCGGCTTTGGCCGTATAGTCCTCGGGCTCACCCTTCCATAAGGAAGCTTCAGGGAGCTTTTCGGTCTTATCAACCTGACCTAGGAGGCAGTTTTTCACCTGCATACTCTCGGTCACTCTGGCTTCTAAGGCCTCTAAATCAAAATTGGCATTGGTAATGGTGGAAAAAAGGTTAGCGGTGACGAGGTGGTTGCCTCTTTGTGGGACCTTCTTGCCTTCCGCTCTCATCTGGGTGGTGATAGCGGAAATACCCTTGGTCACGTAGACCAGGAGATCTTGCATAGCCGCTACCTCCGGCTTCTTACCGCAGACACCCGATACGGTGCAGCCGGTGTTGCCGGCTGTTTCCTGACACTGATAACAAAACATTTTACAGTCCATCTTTACTTCTCACTTTCTTTTATTTGTTTATCCATCCACGCTTTCAGTATCCTGGCGTGATTGATTTCTTCGGATTTGGCCGCATATAAGAAGGTCACATTCTCTTTTTTTAAGTCCTTCTTAATCTCTTCTTCATAGGGCGGAATCTTGTCGGAGGCATCCAGGTGCGTTCTTTCTTTGCTGACACCTCTGGGCCAAAGGCGATCTATCAGTACTCTTTTGCCGTCTTCATCTGCAGGGTCTTGATAAATTCTCTTAATCTTAATTTATGCATCTTTTTTACCCTCAAAATATTTTCTGGCGAACTCCATGTCCTGGACCGTTTCCAAGGCACCTTGATATTCACCTTGGTCGTCTCGTACCGCTATGTAGCGGACCAGAACCGGCCGGCCGTTTTTCTCCATCCAAACATCGACACTGTCCTGAACCCCTTCTCTGAGCAGCTGGATGACCTGCCTGACTCTGGCCTCGATTTTAGGCGGATGGCAAGAGAAGACGTCTCTTCCTATGGCCATATCGGGTCTTTTGAAAACCGAGCAGTCCTTGCTGAAGAAGCGGTTGGTGTTATCTTTGTCCACGAAGGTGAGCTCCATGGGGATGGTATTAAGAACGCTGTAGATTTCATGGGCGGTCATGTGGCCGCTGCCTAAGTTTATACGGCCAGATTCGGCTTCGGACAGGTCCTTTTTCCGGTCTACATCTTTGGCCAAATGACCTCCCACCGTGCTAAGCTCTGCACGGCTTGCTTCGGCCTTGTCCCAAATTGGGTAGCCGTCCGACAACAAAGTGTCGTAGGCCGGCATATCGTAGTAAATCCTGATCCAGTCTTCTTCCGAGAAATTTTTCAGGCACAAAGGAAGAAGGATGTTGTTCTCCTTATAAATCATCTCGTCGATGCGGCCGACCACCTGGGTCAGGCGGGTCCTAAAAGACGGGTCGGCGGGATTCGTTTTACCCAGCTTATTGAGCTCATCGCGAATCTCATCATCTACGCCCCACATCACGCTGGCAGGACCGGTAAAACCGTATTTTCTGTTCAGTAAGGGATAGATTAAATCGCCTTTTCGGGCGTAATGAATACTGACGGCGCTAAGGGCTTCCACCTGTTTAAGCAAGTCTTCGGAAGACCTCTCGATATCCTCAGACAAGGCCTTCTGAGCCTCTTTAACTAAGCCTTCAATATGGACATTTTCGGCCTTAAAAACCTGCATAGGGTGGCCCTTTTCTACCGCCTCACGGCCCTTTTCTTTTATGGACTCCATAACGGCAGCTTCGGCTTTGGCAATTTGCTCTTCTCGGGTGGCTCCGCGGAAAAGTGCGGAGTGGACGTCGCAAAGTCTTTGGACGTCGGAAACTTTGGCCCCTTCGGCAATCAACTGCTGCTCGGCGTGGGCAATCTCGGCCGCATCTACGGAATGGAAATTCTCCACAAAGTCTTTTCGGACTGACTCCAGGTCTTCTCCTTCAGACAAGCGGCTAATATAGGATTGTAAAAGTTTGGCTCTTTCGTCTTTAGTTTGGGCATTATTTTTCTTCATAAAACTCCTCCGAAAATACATCTATAGTGTGTCGCCATTAGTAGGCTTTTATTGACTCAACACCTAGAGCTTATTATAATTTCCAGAGTAGTTCGGTTGTTATAACCACGAAAAGGAAAATTTATGCCAATTTTAACATCCCCCTTATTTCAGGGTTTTACCGAAGACGAATATCAGGATTTAAGGCAGTGCCGGTGCATGCAGGAAAAGACCTTTCCCAAGGGCGAAACCATTTATTTTGCCGGTATAAAAATCCAGTCCCTGGGCCTTATCCTAAAGGGGCGGGTAAACCTGGAAAATGTCAATTTTTTAGGTGAACGCAGTATCCTTAGCACTTTAACCACAGGGCAGATTTTCGGCGAGACTTATGCCCTTACCGATGAACCCTTGCTGGTCAATGCCGTGGCCGTGGAAGACTGCGAGATCCTTTTTGTGAACGTGGCCCATCTCTACCAAGGCGCCCACCGTGACAGCACTTGGTACAGCAAGATTATGAAAAATCTTCTGCTCATGTCGGCCCGTAAGAATCTGGACTTGTCGGTCCGAGCGTCGCAAACTTCATTCAAAAAGGTACGCCAACGCCTGGGTGCCTACCTATCCGGCGTGTCGCTCCGTGAAAAAAGTCGAGAATTTGACCTTCCCTTCAACCGCCAGGAGCTCGCGGACTACCTGAATGTAGACCGCAGCGCCCTGTCCAAAGAACTCATGCGGATGAAAGAAGAAGGCCTAATCGATTATCATAAAAATCATTTTATTTTGTATAAGTAAGAATTTGTTGCAAAATTCTGAGGGCAACCTTTAAGCTTTTATCCTCCGAATCCAGGCGGGCGTTATACTCGACCAGGTCGTAGGCCCTGACGTCAAAGTTCGCTTGGAAGAAGCGCACAATGTCCAAGACTTCATCGGGTGTGAAGCCGCCCGGGACCGGTACCGAAACGCCGGGCACCAAGTCGGGATTCATAGAGTCCAAATCAATGCTGAGATGGATATTTTTAGTTTTAACGGAGGTCTTGAGGTCCTCTAGAACTTTGGCCAAACCCTCCTTCTTAATATCTTCAAACCAATAGGCCTTGGCCGGCAAGTTTCTAAGTGTCTCAACTTCGCCGGGATCCAAATCTCGCAGGCCTAAGTAAATCAGGTTTTCCGGTCGGATGGGGTGGTGCTGTCCCGAGAGCCTATTGAGTTCAGGAGACCCGATCCCTAAAAGCGAGGCCAAAGGCATGCCGTGGATATTCCCGCTGGGTGTCGTCTTCTCTGTATTAATGTCAGCGTGGGCGTCGACCCAAACCACTGTTAAATCGTCGTAATAGGAAGCGGTCGCCGCCACACTACCCATGCCGATGCTGTGGTCTCCTGCTACCAAAACCGGTACATGGCCTTGTTCCAAGAGACCTTCCGCATAGCTTTTACAAGTCCGGCAGATTTCGGCTACGCCACTGTAGTTTTTGAGCATGGGATGGGGGTCTTCATCTTGCTTCTGCCCGCTTTCCTGTATGCTATTCTGTTCGGTGTCCGAGCATTCCGAACCTTGCACCAACAAAGGGGCTGCGGGATCGATTGCTTGACGGATGGCTTTTACACTGTTTAAAAGGCCGGGTGCTCTAACACCGGCATCATTATCAAAAAAATAGAGGCTTTTCATCTTTACTCACCTTCATGCTTATCTTAAAAAAGCCATCCTCGTTTATGACGAGGATGGCCTATGTCTTAGCTTAAGTTAAGGCGATTCTTCTACTTGTCGTATTCGTAGAAACCCTTACCGGTGTTGATACCGGTTTCGCCGCGATCAATCTTCTCTTTCAAGAGCTTACCGATCTTGTTGGAGGTCGAACCTTCAACATTGGCATCGGGAGACATTTGGTTAATGTTATAAGCCGTTTCCAAACCGACGATATCCAAAATCTTGAAGGGGCCGGCAGGTGCGCCTGTCGCTAACTGCCAGGTCAGGTCGATGGTTTCGGGATCGGCAACTTCGTTAGCCCAGAGGCCTTGGGCAGCACTTAAGAAAGGTACCAAGAGAGAGTTCAGAACGTAACCGGGTTGCTCCTTGTGGACCTCGATGGGTACCATGTTGAGCTCTTTGGCGAAGGCCACAACCTTCTTGAATACTTCCGGATCAGTACCGGGGTGGCCCATGATCTCAGCGGTATTGTTCTTCCAAATCTCGTTAGCAAAGTGCAGAGCGCAGTACATCTCGGGACGGCCGGTATGTTCGGCAAACTGGCTGGGCAGCAAGGTGGAAGAGTTGGTCAGAAGAAGTGTCTTCTCAGGCAGGTGATCTCTGATCTGCTCATAGATATTAATCTTCAACTCAGGGTTCTCGGACATGGACTCGATAGCAATATCTGCATCGACGAAAGCCTTGGTCACGTCAAGTTCGAAGTGGACCAGCTTTTCCATTCTCTCTTTACCTTGAGCGATTAATTCGTCAATCTTCTCTACACTGACGGTGCTCCAGTCTTCAATCAAAGCACGAGGATAGAGGAGCTGGCCTACGGGATTACCGATAAGCTTCTTAGCTGCCTCCAAGCTCTCAATCATTTGGCCGGAATAAAGCTCGATCTTTGCCTTGGTACGGCCGATGGAACCTTCACTACGTAAGAAGAAGGTGGTCTCGTGTCCGGTATAGGCCGACATGAGTCCGATCTGCGTTCCTAAGACGCCACCACCGATAACTACTACTTTGTTAGCGATCATTAACATAGTCTCTTTTCTATAAATTTTTACCGTTTGATATTAACACTTTACGCATAGGCAAGCAATTCAAAAAAGGGTTAAAACTATGATGTTTAACCAAAATTCACGTTTGCCCTAGCTTTAACTAAATCTGTTTACCGAGCCTTAACAGCAAGGATTCATTCTAGCTGATAAAGTCGTCTACTAAGTCCAAAACCACATCTATACTCTTGTCATCGAGACTGCCTACAATAGGATCTCCTACAATCCTACCGCTCTTATCCACGAAGAAAGTTGTAGGATAGGCATAAATCTGACTCATAAAACGGATAGCCTCTTCACCGCCCGCGATACTAATATTACGGTAGGTCGCTCCCTGCTTGGACAAAATACTTTTGGCCTCATCAAGCGCAGCCGCATCGACCGAAACTTCGACATTTACACCGATTATTTCTCCGCCCTTATCTTTTAGTTTCGCATTGATTTTCTCCAGTGTCGGCATTTCTGCCACACAGGCCGGACAACCGTTAAACCAGAAGTTCACAAGAGTTATTGCGTTTTGGCCAAAGAGTGTCTGATCGACCTTTTGTCCCTCGAAGTCTTGGCCTTGAAAATCCGGAAAAAGCGTTTGGTCAGGCGCTTGGCTATCTTCTTGGGATGGCGCTTCCGATGCGGTCGACAAAGATTCCGCCAGGCTTTGGCTGCTGTCGCTTTGGGTCTTAGCGCCGCAGGACACCAAGCTAAAAACCAGAGTTAAGGCCAGCAGGACTCGACTTATTTTATGTAGAACTTTCATCATGCATTTCTCCTGTTTTTTCAGCCGGACCCAATGCGTCCGGACACTTCTTCACGGGCTTTGGCCCCTTATCGAGGCCCCAGTATACACTAATGGCTTGAGTCGGGCAGGCACGCTTGCAATCTCCGCAACGAATACATTCCGGATGGCCGCTATCCCGGGTAATATCGACATCCATTTGGCAAACCCGGCTACACTTACCGCAGCGGATACACTTGTCGTCATCTACTCTGTAATGCAAGAAGGATACCTTATTAAATAAGGCATAGAAGGCACCCAGTGGGCATAACCACTTGCAAAAGGGCCTGTAGAACAGGACGCTTAAGACCACAACCGCGGCCAAAACCACCGTCTTCCAGGCAAATAGCGGTCCTAAGGCCCGACGTATATCCGGGTTCACAATGGCCAAAGGGATGCCCCCTTCTAAGACGCCCTGGGGGCAAATGTATTTACAAAAGTAAGGGAAACTTAGGCCCGCACCATTGACCAGCCAGATAGGGAGGGCCACCACTGCCAGGGCCAAGACAAGGTACTTGACGTAGCGCAGGGGTTTTAGTTTTTTCGTACTAAATTTTTTACCGGGGATTTTGTGTAGAAGCTCCTGAAACCAACCGAAGGGGCACAGGAAGCCGCAAATGAAACGCCCCAAAACCATACCTAAGAAAATCAAGATACCTGTCACATAATAAGAAAAACGAAACTTAGAAGAACCCACAACGGCCTGAAAAGAACCGATTGGGCAAGAGCCTGTCGCGGCCGGGCAGGAATAACAGTTGAGTCCCGGGACACAGAGGGCTTTGGCCTTGCCTTGGTAGAGACCGGCCTTGAAAAAATTGGGTAGATGAGGGTTGGAGAAAAGAGTTGCCAAGAACTGAACAGTGTGGCGACTTTTCAAAAAGCTTTTGAACGTTTTTTTCTTCGCTTTGGCCATAGGTCTCACCCGATTCCCACACATTCCAGACAAAGGCGGATGGCTTTGCCCAAGACGGAGCCGACTTCACCTCGATAGGCGCCTATAACGATAAAAAGCAGGCCCAGAATGAGCAGGCTGATTTGAACTAGGGGCTTGTAGTGCTGTTGTTGTTTGGGTTTATCCATACGAGTCCTCCGCCGAAGTAAATTTGCCTTAGTATAACCTATTTTTTTAGGCAACCGATAGCAATGACGTAAACGCCGTCGTCTCATCATTCAGCCGGGGAATCTCACCTTCCAGAAGACGAGAAGACTTAATATCCGCCAATTGTAAGTTCTGGCTTCTTTCATCCGGATCTTGCATGAATAAGGCACTTTTGGACAAATGCAGACCCGTGGCAGTTTTGCCGCACCATTTAGGGCCGGTGATTAGAACTGTAGCAAAGGCTTCCAACTCTTTTTTCAATATATTATCTGCAAACCTGGGAATATAGGTTTTAATCTTAATCCACCTCGCTTTAATTAGGATTATAATCTGC
>CAYFQG010000032.1:0-13647 GCA_964345295.1 uncultured Oscillospiraceae bacterium
CTCAAACCCAGGAAGTCAAACTTCAGTAAGCCCAGGCGTTCGATATTTTCTTTGACATATTGAACGACCAGGGCATCGTCGTTTCGGGAGACCGGTGCGATATCGGTAATTTCTTCGCTGGAAATAATGACACCGGCCGCATGGGTAGACGTATGACGGGGCATGCCTTCGAACTTCCGGGCCAAATCATAGACCTCTCTAACCTTAGGGTCTTCTTGATAAAGCTTGGCCAATTCGGGATTTCTCTCCAAGGCCAAATCCAGCGTCATGCCCAAATCATTGGGAACCATCTTACTTAGACGATCGGTTTCTTGATAGGGCATATCCAAAACACGTCCGACATCCCTGATGACGGCCTTGGCGGCCAAGGTCCCGAATGTAATAACCTGGCAGACTCTGGACTCACCGTATTTTCTAACCACATAATCGATAACTTCCTGCCGTCTTTCGTAGCAGAAATCGATATCAAAGTCAGGCATAGAAACGCGGTCTACATTAAGGAAACGCTCGAAGAGGAGATTGTATTCCAATGGGTCGATATTGGTTATACCCAAACAATAAGCAATAAGCGATCCGGCTCCGGACCCCCTACCCGGCCCTACCATAATCTGATGGTCTTTGGCATAGCGAATAAAGTCCCACACTATAAGGTAGTAGTCCACGAATCCCATATCACGAATAATGGAAAACTCGTGGTCAAAGCGTTTCATATAAGTTTCACGGTCTTCTCGGTGCGGCCTTTCCAGCCTTTTTTCCAAACCCTCCAGTGCCATGCGGCGCATGAAAGCTTCACTGGTCTCATGGTCGGGGGCTTCAAATTTAGGCAGGTGAATGGTCGAAAAATCAAAGCTCACATGGCAGCGGTCCGCAATGAGGGCCGTATTGTCTATAGCATCTGAGAAGTCCGGCAAATCCCGGCGCATCTCATCTTCACTTTTTAGGTAAAAAGTCCTGGCCCCCATCCGCATCCGGTCCGGGTCCTGCAGTTTCTTACCGGTCTGCATACACAAGAGGACGTCATGGGCCGCGGCATCTTCTTCTAAAAGATAGTGGCAATCGTTGGTGGCAACCAAAGGAATCCCCAGCTCTTCACCCAACTTTCTCAAATCACGGTTGACCTTGTTTTGTTCGGGCATACCGTTGGCCTGAACTTCCAAGAAAAAATTGTCCTTGCCGAAAATCTCCACATAGTTAAGAGCTTTTTCTTTGGCCAAAGCCATGTCGCCTTTTAATAAGGCTCTGGGCACTTCTCCGGATAAACAAGAAGAAAGTGCGATTAAACCTTCGCTGTGGTCTCTTAATACGCTGTAATCTACACGAGGCTTATAATAAAAGCCGTCGATAAAACCCTGGGAAACAATCTTGTTAAGGTTTTTCAGACCTGTGTTATTCTCGGCCAAAAGGATTAAGTGGGAAAAGGCCTGGCCCTTTTCTTTAACCAGGCGGCCTTCGGCCACCACATAGACCTCCGCCCCGATAATAGGCTTGATACCTGCTTCTTCCAGAGCTAAATAAAAGTCAATAGCCCCGTACATGACGCCGTGGTCGGTAACGGCACATGAGGTCATGCCCAGACTTTTAAGACGGGACGGCAGGTCTTTAATCCTGATAGCCCCGTCTAAAAGTGAATACTCCGTATGTAAATGTAAGTGCGTAAAAGCCAATATTGTCCTCTACTTATCCTTAGGCTAAAAGACTCTTGACGTAGTTTAAAACCTTGCCTTCCATGTCTTCACGCTTCTTATCCGCCTCTTCGGCCGTATCGGCATAGGCTCCGAAATAAATCTTAATCTTAGGCTCGGTGCCTGACGGACGTACACACATCCAGTCCATATCGTCGATTTCATAAAGAAGAACATTGGACTCGGGATAATCCAGAGGACCGACTTGGCCGGTCTCGGTATCTAAGACTTCGGATGTCTTAAAATCGCTGATGGTCTGAACCTTGACGCCTGCCAAGTCCTGACCCTTATTCTCTCTTAAGCTGACCATGGCCTGTCTGATTTTCTCCTGGCCGGTCGCCCCTTCCGCCATAATGGAGTAGGTCTTCTCGGAAGCATAACCGAACTCCTTATAAATTTTCTGCATGCGGTCATAGAGGGTCATGCCTTCTTCAGCCGACACTGCGGCTAATTCGGCCAAAAGCATGGAGGCTACCACGGCATCTTTGTCGCGGACAGAAGTTCCGGCCAAATAACCGAAGCTCTCCTCATAGCCGAATTGGAAGTGCATGTCCCCTTCTTCGTCGTGAAGCTTAATCTGCTCGGCTATGAACTTAAAGCCGGTCAAGGTAAGGAAAAGATCGGCATTGTAATGGCGGCCAATACGTTTGGCCAGTCTGGAGGAAACAATTGTTGTAACAACAAAAGACTTATCCGGCAACTGCCCCTTATCGTGCTTGGACTTCAAGATATATTCCATAAGCAAAAGGCCTATCTGGTTACCGGTCATGACCTGATAAGCACCGTCCGGCATGCGGACCGCTAAACCCGTACGGTCGGAGTCCGGGTCGGTCGCAATTACCAGAGAAGCTTCTTCTTTTTCGGCCAAATCGATAGCCATGGCTAAAGCGGATCTTTCTTCCGGATTAGGGAATTCAACGGTGGGGAAATGGCCATCCGGATTTTCCTGTTCTTTTACCACATAGACGTTTTCAAAGCCTATATCCTTTAAAATGCGGCGGACAGGCTTATTGCCGGCCCCATGTAAAGGCGTATAGACAATCTTCATATCCTTATGCTTCTTAACGATATCAGGAGAAATAGACAGCTTAAGCAGCATGTCGTTATAGGCTTTGTCGATGTCCTCACCGATTATGGTGATCAGACCGGTACCGTCATAGTGCGATATATCTTCCCACTTTAATTCTCTGTAATCTTTAATCTCAGACATCTCCCGAGCAACCAAGTCGGCTGCTTCGGGCGGCAGCTGACCGCCGTCTTCGCCATAGACTTTATAGCCGTTATATTTGGCCGGATTATGAGAGGCCGTAACCATGATGCCGCCGATACAGTTCAAATGGCGGATGGTGAAAGATAAAACCGGGACCGGTCTTAAGGCATCGAAAAGAAAAGACGGAATGCCGTGAGCGGCTAGAATCGAAGCCGACAGACGGGCAAATTCATCGGACCGAAGTCTGGAATCGTAGCTGATTGCCACGCCTCTTTGGCGTTCCTCAGCGGGAAGTTTAGATAAGTAACGGGCAAAGGCTTCGGCTGCCTGGGCTACGGTATATTCGTTCATGCGGTTAATACCGGCTCCTAAAACGCCTCTAAGGCCGGCTGTACCAAAGGATAAATTCTGATAAAACCTATCGTATATCTCGTTTTCATCACCGGCAATCGCCGCTAATTCATTACGAGTCGCTTCCGAAAAATAGGGGTCGTTGAGCCATAGTTCATACTCTTTTTTGAAATCAGCCATTTCTATATCCTCCTTAGGACGGGTTCACAATTCTGCTTAGAATTATAGCATGTAGGAGGATAAATCGGCTATTCGGATAACCTGCCTCGAACATAAACCAGGAGGTCTCTTAGCTCGGCCGCTTCCTCGAAACGCAGGGCCTTGGCTTCCTGCTTCATCTCGCGTTCCAGACGAGAAGCAACTTTGGCCAATTCCGTTCCGGACATATTATCGATTTTTTCACGCATGGTCAGGCGCTCGCCCGGCGGAGCTTTCTTGACGCCTTCTTCTTCGGTGATTTCCTCGAAGGTATCCAAGCTATTGCGAATCTCCTTATAGACGGTCTTAGGCACGATATGGTGTTCTTCGTTATAGGCTTCCTGGATGGCCCGTCTTCGGTTGGTTTCTTCAACCGCCTGGAAGATAGACTTGGTAATCTCATCGGCATACATGATGACATGGCCGTTGACGTTACGGGCGGCCCGGCCGATGATCTGGATTAGCGACGTAGTAGATCTTAGGAAGCCCTCTTTATCCGCATCCAAGATGGCAATAAGGGACACTTCAGGCAGGTCCAAGCCCTCACGAAGCAGGTTAATACCGACCAGGACATCAAATTTTCCCAGACGTAAGTCTCTTAAAATTTCCAAGCGTTCGTCATTCTCTATATCCGAATGAAGGTACTTTACCTTGAGTTTTTGCTCGGTCAAAAAGGCTGTAAAATCTTCGGCCATACGCTTGGTAAGGGTCATAATCATGGCTCTTTCGCCCCGGTCCAAGGTCTTTCGGATCTCACCCAAGAGATGCTCTATCTGACCTTCGATAGGATGGATGGTAATCTCGGGATCCAATAGTCCGGTAGGTCGGATGACCTGGTCGACTTGCTGGGTCGAGTGTTCTTGCTCGTACTTGCCGGGTGTGGCCGACACGAAGATGACCTGATTTAATTTAGCCTCGAATTCTTCGAATTTCAAGGGTCTGTTGTCGAAAGCCGAGGGCAGGCGGAAACCGAAATCCACCAAGGAGACTTTTCTGGAGTGGTCACCGTTATACATGGCACCGATCTGAGAGACCGTCTGGTGGGACTCATCAATCATCAGAAGGAAATCATCCGGGAAGAAATCGATTAAGGTGTTGGGCGGTTCTCCGGGCTTACGATTAGACATATGCCTGGAATAGTTCTCGATACCCTTAGTAAAGCCGGTTTCTCTGAGCATTTCGATATCGTAACGGGTCCTTTGTTCCAGACGATAAGCTTCCACAATCTTGCCTTCGTCTCGGAGGACCGCCAAACGCTCTTCTAATTCGGCCTCGATAGACTTAATAGCCCGCTGCATCTTAATATCAGTAGTCGCATAGTGGCTGGCCGGTGTAATTGCTTCGTAATTTCTCTGGACGATGGGCCTGGATGTCAGTCTGTCCATCTCAATCATACGGTCAATCTCATCGCCAAAGAAAGACACACGAAGGAAGCTATCTTGGTTATTAACCATGAAGATATCCACCGTGTCCCCCCTGACTCTGAAAGTACCACGTTTAAGCTCAAAATCGTTACGGTCATACTGGAGACGGATAAGGTCGGCAATCAAATCATCGCGGTCCAGCTGCATGCCGGTCCGAAGATGAATCATGAGGTCTTTATAGTCTTCCGGATCACCTAAACCGTAGATACAAGATACCGAAGCTACCACAATAACGTCCCGTCTCTCCAGAAGCGATGCCGTGGCCGAATGGCGCATCCGGTCGATTTCATCGTTGATGGATGAATCTTTCTCGATATAGGTATCCGTTCCGGGAATATAGGCTTCAGGCTGGTAGTAGTCGTAATAGGAAACGAAATACTCCACCGCATTTTCCGGGAAAAAGGCTCTAAACTCCTCACATAACTGGCCGGCCAAAGTCTTATTGTGGGCAATGACCAAAGTCGGCTTCTGGACTCTTTGAATCACATTAGCCATGGTAAAGGTCTTACCTGACCCGGTAACACCCAAAAGCGTCTGACCCTTGTCCCCCCGGAGAATGCCTTTGCTTAATTTTTCAATTGCCTGGGGCTGGTCTCCGGTAGGTTCAAAGTCTGCATGTAATTTAAAAGGAATAGCGTTTTCTTGCATGAAGTCTCTAGGCTCTCAGTTTTGCGCCTAAGTCGGTCTCCAAGGTCTGCAAGATTTGTCGGTTGGCCTTGTCGATATCCTCGGAGCTCAAAGTCTTCTCATCCGAACCGATCCAGTAGCGGAAACTGAGGGATTTCTTGCCTGCCTCGACTTGGTTGCCGCGGTATTCCTCTAAGTACTGTACGCGTTTTACCAGAGGGCTTACCGTGTCGGAAATAGCCTGCCAGCTGACGTCTTCTCCTACCACCACATTGAGATCTTTCCAAACTTCCGGATAAGAAGGCAAGGGCTCATAGCGGTTTTGTCTGGAAGCCAAGGGCTGCAATTTATCCATATCCATTCGAATCAGAAGGGTCCGCTGAAATTTAATACCGACAATACTTTCGGCCTTGATGCTCAAAAGGCCTAATTCACCTAAGACCTCGTCTGCATCATTTAGAATCTGCAGATACATCTTGGGGTCTGCCCAGGGTGCCTTTTCTGCCGGAGCAAAATGTAAATTCTCACAATGGGCATAGGCCGGCAAATTCTCAATCAGACCTTTGGCCTGACGGAACAAGTCCATGGCGTCACTACCTACTAAGGCCAAAGCCAGTTCTCTTTTCTGGATAGGCAAAACTTCCTCTTCTTCGGAAGGACAGTAGTGGCCCTTACTGAAGACCTGGGCTAATTCCATAATTCGGAACGAATCGTAGTTGGCCAAATTCTTATCGATAGCGCCCAACATACCGGGGATAAGACTGGCTCTTAAGTGTTTTTCTTCGGGTGACGGCGGATCCTCCAAGCTAAGCCAATCGGACGCGTCCAGGCCGGCTGCCTCAATCAGGTGTTCGTGGACCCAGGGGTAGGAATAAATCTCCCGGAAACCGCCTCTTTGACTGAAGAAGTCCATCACGCGGCGCTCTAATTCCCACTTAGGCTGCTTTACAAAATTTTCGAGCTTAACCTGAGGTGCTTCATAGTCGAAATTCTCATAACCGATCATGCGGGCAATTTCTTCTAAGAGGTCGGCCTGCAAGGAAATGTCACCTGTAGATCTCCAGACCGGAGCCAAGACCTCCACCTTATCGCCTTCATGGCCTAAAATCTTAAAACCCAAAGGCTCTAAATTGCGTTTAACATCTTCAACACTGAGCTCTTCACCGATGCGAGAGGCCAGGAATTTCAAAGAAAGGTCTACCTCGGCACATTGCGTCTCAGACTGGACGTCCTGGCCGAATGCGACCAAAGTAGCATCCGGGATGAGGTCTGTGATGAGCCGGTGGGCCAAAGCGATAGCCTGGTCTACTCGGGCCGTATCGATACTCTTCTCGTAACGGGTAGAAGCTTCGGTTCTCTCTCCTACCATGAGGCTGGTCTTACGAATGGACATGGAGTCAAAAGAAGCCACCTCCAAAACCATGCTCTTCGTATCCGGCAGGATGGAGTCCTGTTTGCCACCCATGACCCCGGCCAAAGCAATGGGCTTTTGACCGTCGGTAATCAGCATATTGTCTTCGTTTAAGGCAATTTCTTGTTCATCCAATAAAATCAGCTTTTCACCGGGCATAGCTTGACGTACCAGGATACCGTTCTCCACGTGCGACTTGTCAAAACCATGCGTCGGCTGACCGGTCGTCAACATAACGTAATTGGTGATGTCGACCAGATTATTAATAGGTCTTATATCGACCGACCAGAGTCTTTTGCGCATTTCGAAAGGAGAAGTCTCCACATGAAGACTGTCGTAAATCAGGCCGTCGTAACGCAAGCACTTATCGGTCTCAATGGATACGGGATAGGGCTTGAGGCCTGTAAGGTCCGGTTTAGCAGGCAAGGGTTTTAATGTCTTATCGTATATGGCGGCTAATTCTCTGGCCATGCCGTAATGGCCCCAGAGGTCCGGCCTGTGGGTCATGGATTTATTATCGATTTCCAAGACATAGTCATCCAAGCCCAGAACTTCTGCCAGACTTTGGCCGGCTAAGGCGTCAAAATCTTTAAGATCTAAAATCTGTCTCTCTTCTACTACCGGGAAGAGTTCGTCCAGATTAATCTCGCTTGCTCCGCAAATCATACCTTGACTCTTAACACCGCGCAGTTCGGCCTCTTCAATCTCGACCGGGTCACCTTCACCGTGCCACTTGACCCAGGCACCGGGAGGCGCCACAGCCACCTTTTGGCCTTCGTATAAATTGGAACCGCCGCAGACAATCTGCAAAAGCTTGTCTGATCCGACGTCCACTTGGCAAACTCTAAGCATATCCGCATCGGGATGGGCTTCGACGGACTTTATAAGACCTACGACAATACCCTCTACCAGGTCTGCCGTCGCTTCAAATCCTTCGACTTCTACAGTTCTCATCGTGAGATCATAGGTCAATTGTTTAATATCTAAAGACTCAGGGAGATCTACATAATCTTTAAGCCAATTTATTGAAAGTTTCATCTATCTATCCCTCCGTCCTAGCTGAATTGTGTCAGGAAACGCAAGTCCTGGTTACGGAATAAACGAACGTCATTGATGCCGTAACGCATCATGACCAGGCGGTCCAAACCGATATTGATATAAAAGCCGGACCATTCATCGGGGTCCAAGCCGGCTGCCTTCAAAACATTGGGATGCGGGACACCGCCGGGCATTAACTCAATCCAGCCGACCTGCTTGCAGACACTACATCCCTTGCCGCCACAGACTTGGCATTCCATATCAATCTCAAAACCCGGTTCAACAAAGGGGAAGAAACCGGCCCGCATTCTGATATTAACTTCGTGGCCGAAGACCTTCTCTAAGATAGTCTTTACAAAAAGCTGGCCCGATGCAAAGGAGAAATCCTTGTCGACAATGAGTGCTTCATACTGGGTAAAGGCTCTCTCGTGACCGGAGTCGGTATTCTCGTTTCGGTAAACCTGACCCGGATAAACAAAGCGGGCGGGGGCTCCGTGCTCTTTAAGATAACGGACAGAAGCACCGGTTAAGTGAGGCCTCATACAAAGCCTCTTAGCACCGCGGATGTTTTCTTCCGATTCAGTTGTTTCATCCATGGGTTCCAACCAATAGGTGTCCATGGACTCTCTGGCCGGATGGTCAGCCGGAAAGTTCAAATTATCAAAAACATATTTCTCGCTGCTGATGTCGTCTTCGGAGAAAATCTCAAAGCCCATAGATAAGAAGGCGTCGTTTAGGTCGTACTTCATCTGTGTGATGGGGTGAAGGGCCCCTTTAGCCTCAAAGGTCCCCGGTATGGTCAGGTCCACATCTTCACTAAAGTGAGAAGAATGTTCCAGGATGTATGCTTCTCTCTGGTCCAGTAACACGTTAATCACTTCTTTAACCCGGTTACCTTCACGGCCCAAAATTTTGCGTTCTTCCTGAGGTGCCTTGCCGATATTCTTCAAAAGTGCGGTCAATTCACCTTTTTTACCTAAGAGTTCTTGCTTCAAAATCAAGAGATCTTTCTCTTCGATGACCTCTTTTATTCTGACTCTGGCTCTCTCTAATAAGGCATCTAAATCTTCCTTCATCTTAGTCCTCCTCATCTTCCTAGAAAAAAAGGTCCCACGGTTTGAACCGAGGGACCCGGAATTTACGGTAAAAGCCCTACATCTTGGCCTCAGCCAAACGATGCTAGCAATATACCTTATTTAGGCCTATTCTGCAATAAAAGGCAGGCTTGCCGCAGCCATGCTTTGGCCTACACGGCGCATCTCTTCGTTAGGCAGCATAAGCTCTACATCCTTAATATCAGGATACTCTTCCGCCAGGACTTCTCTGGCCGTTTTTAAGATTAAATCACCGCCCTTGCCGGACACGACACGGCCCATCAAAATCAGATGCTTAATATCATAAAAATCTTTGTAATAAGCCAGTGTGTGACCCAGATAGACACCGATACTCTCGTAAATAGCCTGTGCTCTGGGATCGTCCTTCTCCATGAAGGCCTGAATTTCCTTGAGTTTCTCGGCCAAAGGATTCTCGTGGTCAATCTCCAAACCGACGTCTTCGGCCAAGCGGATGGCGGCATCTTGCGAGAAGTACTTGCAGCCCACACCGAAGTCTCCCGACCACTCATCTTGTGTGGCCTCCTCCTGGAGGTCAACGGGAGCGAAAGCCAATTCGTTTAACCAGCCCGCGATGTTCTGGTTCTCATCTACAAAGCCCACAGCTTCGGATGTACCCATGGCAATACCCATAATATTCCCGGTGTCTAAGCTCATAGCTCCGGCCAAAGCGGACACGTCACCGTCATTGGCAACAATTAAGGGCTTGCCGGGAGCCACGGTCTCGGCTGCTCTCTTATAAATATCCACGACCTTAGCCTTAAAGTCTTCTTCGGGTACGGCTAAGAAAAGAGACGCGACGCGCGCTTCGTTATCAATATAAATACCGGCTGAAGAAACACCGATACCGTCGACTCTGGGCATCTTGGACTTGGCGGTTTCCATAGCCTCTACAATGCCGTTAAAGTGATAATCCGGATCGGGGGTGATTTTGGGGAACCAAACGACTTCTTCGGAATAGACAGTCTCCCCGTCGATAACCGCAGATACCTTACGGTCCGAGCCACCGGCGTCAAAACCGATTCTGCAACCGTTCAGGTGCTTACCGATGGCCTCGGAAGCTTCGTTCTCTTCAGGGCATTCATCATAGGGCAGGCTGACAAATTCCAAAGGTCTGTCGTAAACATTCTCCATGAAGTCGTAATCGAAAGCTCTGGCGCCTTCAGCAGTATAGTCGGCTGCCACCTCTTTGGCCACTTCGTCATCACCGCAGATATAAATCTGGTAGCCGCCTCTGGCCCAAAGCATCATTTTCACTAATTTACCGACGTATAAAATATCGGCTTCTCTGGATGCTTCGTCGCCTCTGATAAAGGTATCAAAGACGGCAACATGGTCACCTTGTCTTCTGATGGCAACTTTTAAAGGCTTCTTAGCCTCCGCCAAATAAGCGTCATTCCACTTCTTAATCGGAATATAACCCTTTTCCAAAGGTGCCTGATGTTTTAAATTGACTTCTATTCCCTTCAGATTCATCCTTCCTTAACCTCCCGAAATTTTGTTTACTAGAGCATAACCCAAGCCATGCAAACATGCACGAATTATTCCGCAAATTTTTAGCAATAGTTAAAGCTTATGCTTGATGAAGCTGCCGTCGTTTAATTCGTCAAAGGCTTTTTCTAATTCTTCTTGGCTGTTCATCACGATAGGACCGCCCCAGGCTACCGGCTCTTCCAACTTGGGTGCGGTATACACAATGACCCTACCACCTTCACTTAAACTCTTAAAGGAAATCGTATCGCCCGAGCCTAAAAGAATGGCGGATTTTTCATCATAGGCTTTGCCGTCAATTTCGGCATCGCCTAATAAAAGAAAGATAAAGGCGTTATGGTTTTCTTCTACCGGTACTTCGATCGTGGCGCCTTTTTCGGGGGCAAAGTCCAAAACTCTGGCTTGTACATAAAGAGGCGTAAAACCTTTGGCACCCATATATTCACCCGATAAGACACGCACTTTAAAGTCTTCAGCTTGGGCTTCACCGATATTCGTTTCGTCCAAAGCTTGATAGTGAGGACGGGTCATCTTGTCTTTGGCCGGCAGGTTAATCCAGAGCTGGAAGCCCAACATGCGATCTTTTTCCTGCGGCATTTCCTCATGTAAAATTCCCGAACCCGCGGTCATCCACTGCGCCTGGCCGCTTCTAATAACACCGGAGTTGCCCATACTGTCTCGGTGCGCCATTTCACCTTGTACCATATAAGTTAATGTCTCAATACCTCTATGTGGGTGCATGGGAAAACCGGCCATGTAGTCGGCAGGGTCGGTACTGTCAAAAGAATCCAGCATGACAAAAGGATCGAAGTCCTTCATGGTTCCGGCACCTAAAACACGAGTCAGGTGAACACCTGCACCGTCAATGGCAGGTCTGCCTTTTACAGCTTTTATCACTTTTCTATTCATTCATTTATCCTTCGCTTATTGTCTGTTGATTATTGCTTGCATTTTGTAAGCAACTTTATTATATTTACTCACATTAAGTGGGTTGTAGCTTTTGTTTCATTTATTTAGGCACGCTCTTTTAAGTTTTCCAAAGTTTGCCAAATTTAAGGAATCTTTGCTATAATCCAAAGCCGTCAGATCTTTCAGAGGTCTACATATTCATAACGAGATGTAGCGCAGCTGGTAGCGCGCCTGCTTTGGGAGCAGGATGCCGCAGGTTCAAGTCCTGTCATCTCGACCATAAACGTTGAAAACCCTTGATTTACAAGGGTTTTCTTCATTTACTGATACTATTCCGGAACGAAAACGTACTAATTATTTTGAACTAAGCTCATTTCCTGAACTTGCAGGAAGCTGAAGGTATCGTCCATGGCCAAATAGGCTTCGACCACGACATACATCTTGTCACCGGCCAAAAGGACGCCTTGTTCGGGCTTCACTCTGATTAATATTTTGCCGTCAATATCACCGGTGGAAAATTGCTCTTTGGCTTCTTCAAGCGAAGTCACGATTTCGGGTTCCAAGGTCTCTCCGCCTCTGTCGATTTTTTGGTCGGATAGACTTTGGCCCAGTAAAGCATTAAGTTCTTCGTAGTCCATGCCGATTTTGTCAAAGACTTGGTCATCATCCAATAATTGACCGTTCTCGGGATCAAAGTTGTAGGCATCTAAGACGACAAAACCCGGACCCGGCACAATCCAATTGGTCTTGCAGGTCATGAAACCTAAGTTGTTCTCGGTCTTGACCCTTCTTTCGAGTGTAAAACCGGCCCAGGAGAAACCTACGGCGTCTTCTTTAATTTTCTCGGCATTTTCTTTTCTGATGGCATTGTACTGGTCTGTGATTTCATCTAATTCCAGTGCCAATGTTTCAGCATCTTCCGATTCAATGAAAAGCCTGATGTACGCATTGCGGAAAGGATCGGCGTAGTCTGTTTCTGCACTATTCAAATGATACGTATCGTAGACCTGCAATAATTGTTCGTATTGGTCTTCTTTACCTCCTCTAACGACAGGGTAAGTTAAAAAATTAATGTAAGCGCATAAGACATGTGTTACAGATTGATTAAAAAAAGAGAAGTTACTCGGTATAATTTTTTGTGACAAGCAAAAAGAAAGCCGAGGAACTTCTCATATGGGAATTATAACGGAGGAAATGTATTATAGGCAACGCCTTTGCGAGTACGCTAAGAAGTATGGTGTAAGCAAAGCAGCCCGAAAGTACCAAACCAACCGTCAGTTTGTATATCGTCAATTAGCTCGTTACGATGGGACCGCAAAAAGTTTAGCCCTTCGCTCCAGACGTCCTATCCACTCGCCTACCGCACACCGGAAAGAAGAATTGGCCTTAATTCAACGGATGCTTAAGCGAAACGGAAAATACGGATTAGCGGAAGTGTATGTCCGCTGTCAAAGTAAAGGCTACCAAAGAAGTTTTGGAAGCATGTGTCGTCAAATACGTCAGCAAGGCTATAAGAAGCCACAGAGACAACGCCAGAGCTATACGACGTATAAGAAAGAGACAGGAAGCTATCCGGGTGAGAAAGTCCAAATCGACATTAAATATGTCCCACAAAGCTGTATACGTTTCCCGAGTTATGGAAAGCATTACTATCAAATCACAGCGATTGATGAGTATAGTCGCAAGCGTATTTTACGAATCGTAGATGAAAAAAGCACGTATGAAACGAGTAAGTTTCTCCGAGAACTAGAAGCGGCGTTGGGCTTTTCTATACAGACCGTTCAAACAGATAATGGGACGGAGTTTGTCCAAGATCAAGAGCAAACGCAGAAAACGAGTCTCTTTGAAAAGACTGCTCAAGAGTTAGGTATATACGTAAGGCGAACCAGGCCCTATTCACCTTGGCAGAATGGACGGGTAGAAAGAAGCCATAGAGAAGATCAAAAAATAGTATATGATCGGGAAATATTCAGAAGTGTAAGGCAATTAAAAGACAAAATAGCCAAACATGAAAGAAGATATAATTCCACAGCCAAGTATGTGTTAGGATTTAAGAGTCCAAATCAATTAGTTGCCGAATACTTTTCGAGATGTAACACATGTCTTGTCAGTTAAGAAACGACAGGGTAAGTTAAAAAATAAATCTATTATAGCATGTGGCATGCTTGTGCTAAAATGAGAAAAACATCGTAAT
>CAYFQG010000033.1:0-12974 GCA_964345295.1 uncultured Oscillospiraceae bacterium
CATAGCTGAACATCTCATCTTGCTCAAGTCTGGGCGCCACCGTCGTGCCCCAGTCATAGGTATCGACCGTCACTTGACCTCGGTAAGGGTAGGCTTCTTCTCGGTTTTCCCGCATAATAATCTTGCGGCAATAAGGGTCCACTACACCCTTGGTCCTGTCAAAGTAAAGTCCCCGCCCGGGATTATAGTCTCCATCCAGACGGAAACAATATTCCAAGTCCAAAATGTCCAGCCCGAAGACAATCATGGAGTAGACATCCCCTACCCGGTACTTGTCCGGAAAAGGGATAATAGCAAATGGCTTTTCCTGATTTTTCTTAAAAAGTACCAAATCAATAGCCGTAGCCCCTTCGGAGTGAACCGTAAAGCTCACTCCGCCGGGCAAGGCTACGGCTCCGTTCTGAAGATAAAAGCCCGGCCGAATGGGAAAGTCATACCAGATTTCCTGGGGCGAAAGGTTCTTTCCCCTCTGCCTGGACCAGGCTTGGTCGATTTCTTCACCGGTCAGGATGTCTCCCTTGTCCCGGTCTAAAGTCCTGCCTAAGTCCAAAATCCTGTCTTCAAAATCCGTATTCATAAAAAGTCCCTCGTTTCGTCGGGCCGGGCTACTGTGCGTTTTTACTCAAACAAGTCCAGGAAAGCCGAGCTCATCTGACGGCTGTGGATTTCTTCACCCAGCTTATCGGCAAATTCGGCCAAGTCTAAGACCTTGGTCTTCTCTTTATCGCGCAGTCTCAAGGCAAGGGTCTTATCTTCCATCTCGCGGTCACCGATGACCAGCATGTAAGGAATCCTCTCCACCTGGGCCTGACGTACTTTCCAGCCTGTTTTTTCATTACGGTCGTCGATATGAACTCTGATGCCATGTTCCTTCAAGACCTTTTCAATCTCTTGGGCATAGGCCAGGTGGCGGTCCGTGATAGGTAGGATTCGAACCTGTTCGGGTGCCAGCCAAGCGGGGAACTTGCCGCCGAAGTGCTCAATCAAGATGGCCATGAAGCGCTCGATAGAACCGTAGACCACACGGTGAATCATAATAGGTCTATGCTTCTCGCCGTCCTGGCCGACATATTCAGCTTCAAAACGTTGCGGTAACTGGAAGTCCAGCTGGATCGTAGCACATTGCCAAGTTCTGCCTAAAGAGTCTTCCAGGTGGAAATCCAGCTTGGGTCCGTAGAAAGCACCGTCACCTTCGTTTACAACATAAGGCATATCGATTTCTTTCATGGCGTCTTCCAAAGCTTCAATAGCCATATTCCACTCTTCGTCCGTACCCATAGAGTCTTCCGGTCTGGTCGACAGCTCAACATGGTACACAAAACCGAAGTTCTTATAGACCTCATCGATCAAGCGAATGACGCCTTCAATCTCATCTTTTACCTGGTCGGGTGTCATGAAGATATGGGCATCGTCCTGGTGGAAGGCACGGACACGTGTCAAGCCGTGCATTTGGCCGGACTTCTCATGGCGGTGAACCAAGCCGACTTCGGCTAAGCGTAAGGGCAGGTCTCTATAAGAGTGCGGCTCGGAATTATATACCAGAAGGCTGCCGGGGCAGTTCATGGGCTTGATGGCAAAGTCCTCGTCATCAATCTTCGTCGTATACATATTGTCTTTATAGTGGTCCCAGTGACCGGACTTCTCCCACAAAGAACGGTTCAGCATAATAGGTGTCTCAATCATCTGATAGCCTTCGCGATCGTGGAGTTCCTGCCAGTACTGCATGAGGCTGTTTTTGATAATCATGCCGTTAGGAAGGAAGAAGGGAAAACCCGGTCCCTCGTCCATGAGCGTAAAGAGTCGCATCTCCTTACCCAGGCGGCGGTGGTCGCGTTTTTTGGCCTCTTCAATCCGGGCCAGATGCGCATCCAGCTCGGCCTTCTTGGGGTAAGACGTACCGTAGATTCTGGTCAGCATCTGCCTATGCTCATCGCCTCTCCAGTAAGCACCGGCTATAGATGTCAGTTTAAGGGCCTTGACCGGCTTCACGTTCATCAGGTGAGGGCCGGCACAAAGATCGATAAATTCGCCTTGCTGATAGAAGCTGATGGGCTCACCTTCGGGTAAATCTTCAATCAACTCTACCTTATAAGGCTGGTTCTTCTCTTTAAAATATTCAATGGCCTCTTCTCTGGGCTTTTCGAAACGACTGATTTCGAGCTTTTCTTTAACGATTTTTTTCATCTCTTTTTCGATCTGGTCCAGGTTCTCTTCCAGGAGCGGCTCGGCAAATTCGATGTCATAGTAAAAACCGTCTTTAATAGCAGGTCCTATAGCCAGTTTGGCGTCCGGATACAGTCTTAAGACCGCCTGGGCCAAAATATGGGAACTGGTATGCCAAAAAGCATGGCGTCCTTCGGGGTCGTCAAAACTTACAATCTCAACCTCGGCATCGTGGTCTACCACTGTTCTAAGGTCAACCGGCTCGCCGTCCACCTTGCCGGCATAGGCGTTTCTGGCCAGGCCTTCGCTAATGTCTTTGGCAATGTCATAGACCGACATGGGCTTGGCATATTCTTTTACCGACCCGTCTTTTAAAGTAATTTTCATTTTATAATCCTCCCCAATCAATCTTTATATAGTATTTATTTTTCCTATTCTTCTCCGAGGATTCCTAATAAAAAACCCTCGGGCATTCGGATACGAACTGCCCAAGGGTGCTTATCTTATCTAAACACGGTTCCACCTTGTTCTTTAACTTCATTTACCTTCGTCTCGTGAAGGGGCCGGGACCATTTCACCGAAGTCCTGCTCTTCCAAGCCTTGCTCCCGCTCCCTGGTACCTGCTCCGGAGTGGTAGGAATAATCCTCTTGCTATGAAAGACTTCCAGCCTCAGGTCTTTCTCTCTGGCGATAGGCCTAAGCCTATCTGATAGCCTCTTAGGAAAATCCGTCTCCTTCAACGCTTTTGGGTCATTATGCTACAAATAAAAGGATAAATCCAGCACATCGGTTATGCTAGGCTAAATTTCTCCTCAATTGTTGTAGTATAAAGAATTGGAAGCAAAAACCGGATCCGAGGTCAGGTTGATGCCCAACTCTCGGCAAACCGCATCGTCCATCTTAGAAGGGATGACGGTCGAGTGGGCTTCACAGCCTCTAAGTTCTTTTAGCTGAATCAAAGCCGCTTCGGCCATGGGGTTGGTTGCTGCCGAAATACTCAGGGCCAGGAGAATCTCTTTGGCATCCAGGTAATGCATCTTCTGACCGAAAATATTTTCTTTGAGGTAATGGATGGGTTCCAAAATAACCGGTGACAGGAGGTGCAAAGGATCGGCCAAACCGGCTATGCCTTTGGCCGCATTTAAAAGGCAGGCCGCTATGGAGGACATGGAATTGGATCCCTTGCCGGTTACAATGGTGCCGTCCGGAAGCTCCAAGGCAGTCGCCTGAGGGGTTTGATTCGCCTCGTAGTGTGTGCCCGGTCTTTCCAGAAGCCTTTGGGCGTATTCTCTGGCTGGCCTTACGACCGACCGGTCTTCTTCGGTCAATTGCATTTCATCCATGAGGAGCTTGGCTCTCTGGGCCACCTCCGCCCCGATATTGCCTTTCTTATAATCACAGGCCAAATGGAAAGACCTTCTGATAATCTCCTGGTTGGCTGCTGCTTTGCAGACTTCGTCATCCGAAATACAAAAACCGGCCCGGTTGACCCCCATCTCAGTGGGCGAATGGAAAGGAATATCCTCTCCGTAGATTTTTTTCAAAATGCGTCTTAAAAGCGGGAACTGGTCGATGTCGCGGTTGTAATTGACTGCCGAAACACCGTAGGTTTCCAAGTGGAAGGGATCGATCATATTGACGTCCATAACGTCTGCCGTAGCCGCTTCGTAAGCCACATTGACCGGGTGTTTCAAGGGAAGGTTCCAGATGGGGAAAGTTTCAAATTTGGAGTAGCCGGCATTATTGCCTCTTTGGGTTTCGTGGTAAAGCTGGCTCAGACAGGTTCCCAGCTTACCGGAGTTGGGTCCGGGAGCGGTTAGCACCACAAGTTTACGACTGGTGGGAACAAAGGTATTTTGGCCGTAACCCGAAGAAGAAACAATGGTATCAACGTCCAAAGGATAACCCTCGGTATAGGCATGGGTATAGACTTGAATATTGCGGCGCTTCAAGCGATTCATGAAAACTTTGGCCGCGTTTTGGCCGTTGTATCGGGTGATGATAACGCTGTTGACCATAAGGCCCCACTCGCGGAACTCATCGATCATACGGAAAACTTCTTCGTCGTAGGTGATGCCGTAATCTCCGCGCACCCGGTTTTGCTCGATATCGCCGGCATAAACACAGATCAGCACTTCGGCATCGTCTTTAAGTTTCTGCAGAATCTTGACCTTGGCATCGGGATCGAAACCCGGCAAGACCCGCATGGCATGGAAGTCACCGGCCAATTTACCGCCGAACTCCAGATAAAGCTTATCGAAATCTTCGATTCGTTCACGAATGTAACGACTTTGCTCTTCCACGTACTGGGCATTGTTAAAGCCTATTTTCCCCATAAACCTGTCCCCTTTCTTTTATAAAAAAACAACCTGTGTATTATAGAATTTTTCCCGAACTTTCGTAGTCCATGATTACACTCTTCTTAAAAATACGCAAAATTTGTTCAGGGCCCCTTATTAGAGGTATAATACACCGAATCTCAGGAAACAATGGAGGTATTCATTATGAAGACGGAATGGTCTTTAAGCAATGGCAAAGCCATTTTCAACTTTACCGAACGCTACTATTCATCCTTTGACCAGGTTTTGGACTCTGAGGCTTTTAGGTCTTTAATCGATCACTTTTTGACCGATGCGGAGGGCCAGGAATATTCTGAAATGTTCCGCCTGATTAAGTTCTACTTCCCGCAGCAAACCCGGGAGGCCAGGATTATGGCTATGACCCGCTTGGCCAAATTACTGACTTCTATGAATATCCTGGAAATCAGCCAGTCTATTCCCGAGTTTCATAAAGCCTATGAAGACAGGGCCTCTATCTTACGCCTGGTAGAAGAGATTTATAAGTATTGGAGAAACTTCGAGCGTTATGCCGTCTTCTATGAGACCACGACCTCTGCCGGTTTGGCCACATCCTCTTTCCAGAATGCCAAAACCCGTTTCGACGAAATGCTCTTGGCACTTTATCGCGAAATCTCCGTAAACGTCGCCTTGGAGAAACCCAATGTTCTTCGCCAGATTAAGGCCGGTACCAATGTCGGCTTGGTCTGCAAGGAATACGTTTGGCCTATTCTCGAAGGTTACGAGAAACTGCGCTCTATCGCTTTTGTTAAGGGACTTATTTTGGAAACACCTTTCATTTCTTATCCTAAGCGTAATACCAGAACCGGTTTTTTCCCCGAACTTTTGCAAAATCCGCTCGAACGTATTGGCATTAACGATAACCACTTCTTCTGCTTCCCCTGCTTTGTGGGTGAGTACCTGGCCTTCGTTTATGTCCACAGAGACTATCTGACCCACGGTGTCTCTTTGGCCAACTTGTTCCAGCTGGCGACCGAAGAGCAAGTCTCCGGCAGAAAGCCCGATTTGATCTATGTTTTCGGCGGCGACAACCACCAGGAAGAACCTGAAGAAGGCTTCTACCACGATGAACGTAACGACATCATGGTCGGCTTCGTTTCCCACCACGATTGCTATGACTACTTTGGTTATATGAAGAAGATGATGCTGACCTTGCACAATGTCCGCCAGATTTCCAAGGGCAACCTCCCCATCCACGGCGCCATGGTCCACATCGTCCTTAAGAACGGCAAGCAGGCCAATGTCGTCATCATGGGCGACTCCAGTGCCGGCAAGTCCGAGAGTATTGAAGCTTTCCGTGCTTTGGCCAAAGACCACATTTCCGAAATGGACATTATTTTCGACGATATGGGTACCTTCCGTATTGACCCCGAAACCGACCAAGTGCGAGGCTACGGTACAGAGATCGGTGCCTTCGTCCGCCTGGACGACCTGGATTCGGGTTACGCCTTCCAGGAATTAGACCGGTCCATCTTTATGAACCCCGACAAGGTCAATGCCCGCCTCATCACACCTGTTGCGACTTACGACGAAATTATGGAAAGCCTCAAGGTCGATATCTTCGTCTACGCCAATAACTACGAGCCGGTAGAGGAAGGCGAGAAAGCCATTAAGATTTTTGAAAACATGGAAGAAGCCTTACCGACCTTCGTCCAAGGCAAGCGTATGGCCAAGGGTACGACCTCCGAGAAGGGTATCACCACGTCTTACTTCGCCAATCCTTTCGGCCCTGTCCAGAAGCAGCAAGAAACCGACGTTTTGATTGACCGCTTCTTCTCTAAGCTTTTCGAAAACGATGTTGTGGTCGGAACCTTGCGAACCCAATTAGGTGTTCCCGACAAGGCACAGGACGGACCTAAGTTGGCCGCTATAGACCTCTTCGATTTGATTAAGAGTTTGCCGGAATAATAATTCGGTTAAACAAAACATCAGGCACAAAAAAATGGCGAGAAACTTCTCGCCATTTTCTTTTGTCATGAATTTGAAATAAGAGAAATCAGGCATCTGCCTCCGCCTCATCGAAAGCCGGCTCCATACTATCTTCATAATAAGGCAACCAGATGACCGACAGGTTTCTGACTTTTATATCGGACTTCTTGGGACTAATGTGGGTGATTTCTACGGCTTGACCTTCTTCCTCGTAACGGGCGGACAAAGCATCCATTTCCGTCTGAGCTTCTTGATTTAAGCGCTCTAAATCAGCCTCATAAGTCGCCAGGGTCTCTTCCGCCCTCACCACATCCTGGGCCTGCTGCCTAGATCTTCCGGCAGACCGGGCGGTCATAGAAGCCTTATTCATCGTAGTCTTGGAGAAAGCCTTACGTCCCATCAGGGCATTGAGGACGGTGTTGCCGGCATTAACCATGGCCGAAAATGTACTTTGCTTGGCCTGGTCCTTTTCTCTTTGAACCGCCTGATTGGCCTTGCGAACTTTTTCTTCCGCACTTTGAATCTTTTTTTGATACTTCAGTCTTAAGTCATCGACAGCCTTATCCCGAACTTCCCGGACGGCCAAACGGTTTCTGGCCTGAAATTCTTCTAAGGTCTCACCGGGGGCTTGGACTAGGCCGGTTAAGGTGTTACGGGCCAAATCATAGGTCTGGGCCCTATAAAGCAAATCGATTAGGTCCTTCTCCCATTGGGTGAAATTGGTCTTCTTACTAAAGGACGCCGGGACTTCTCGAATGGGTATGGACGCTTGGCCGGAACTTAAAAGGCTGTCCGGTTTCAACGAGGCCTTGGCCTCTCTTTCCCATGATACCTCGATTAGACCTTTATCCAGTACAGTCGTATGGATTGTTTTTTCCGTCTCCGAAATGCCGGTCTTTTTATCCATAAAGTTCGTCTCGACCAAAGCATATAAGCCGGGATAGTAGGCAAGGGATCGGTTTAAATCAACAGTCTGACTTAAAGGCATATAAACCTGACGAATCCCGTCGGGCAGGCGGGCCTGAAGGGAAATCGGCATATCTTCTTCTGCCGCCTTCTCCTGTTTCAAGGAAGAAGGAGCAGGAACAGCCGGTGCTAGAGTGTCTTCCTGGACCGAAGCCGGCTTTACAGATTCTTCGACAGGCACTTCCGAGTCCGTAGCTTTCTTTTCCAAAAGGTTAATATCTTGCAGTGACAAAGGACCCGGTAAATAAGACATGACCCAGCGCGTCTGAAAAAAGACAGGGCCGGTTTCATGGATATTGTTCATCAAGAAGACACGTGGGGGCAAGGCCGATAAGGCTTTGGATAAGTCTGCCTTGGAAAAGCCCTCACGATCGGTCTTATCAATAGATTCCAGGCCGTCCAGGAGTCTGGCCTTATCTTGTTCGGTTTGCAATCGGCCAATAAACCAGGTACCGATATTAGACAAACCCTTATAGTCCAGGTCTACCGGGTTTTGACTACTTAAAACCAGGCCCAGACCGTAAGCTCTGGCCTGCTTCAAGAGATTCAGGAGAGGCTTTTTAGACGGCGGATTGGCCACCGGAGGGAAATAACCGAAAATCTCATCCATGTAGAGGATAAGCCTTAGGCTGGACGTTCCGGTCTGGTCACGCATCCAGGACACCACTTCATTTAAGAAAGTCGTTACGAAGAACATCCTTTCCCGGTCATCTAAGTGGCTGATGGTAAAGACGTTGACACAGGCTTTGCCTTCCGGTGTATAGAGCATGCGACCGAAGTCTAGGGGCGCCCCTTGGGTCCACTTGCTGAATTTGGGATTGGCCAAAAGATTATTAACTTCTACGGCCAAAGCCTGGCGGGCCTGAGCAGGGAAAAACTCTTCCAAGCTCAAGGCTCCGAACTGTGTAATGCCGGGCTCTTGAATCAGGCGGATTAGTGTAGGAAGGTCTAAAGAATTGCCCTGCTCCCACTGGTTCAGCAGAATATGATGTAAGAGAATGTGCTTGGGGCTGGACATGGGGTCTTCATTCATACCTAAAAGTCCCAGGAGTGCTTGCACTCTGGATGAAGCATAGTCGTTTAAGGTCTCTAGATCTTCCATGACCCCGTCCGAAGGCCGCTCTAAAGATTTCAGTAAAGACAAGGCCTGCCCGCGGCTACTGCCGGGCGTGTATAGATTGACTTGAGCCTGGTCTCTTAGCTTGGCCAGACGGTCCGGTCCCTGCTCCCAATCGGCCAAACCCTCTCGCCACTTCATGGCCTCCGCTTCGGCTAATTGGTCAACGCTCATACCCTGCCGGTCTGCTTGGCCCTGACTGACCCAAGGGCGGAAATCTTCACTTTTTAAATCGGGGAACAAAAGTTTCAGATTGCCCATATCGCCTTTAGGGTCAATGATTAAAGAAGGGATATGGTCTAAAGCCGCCTCTTCCAAAAGCGCAATACCCAAGGCCGTCTTCCCGCTGCCGGTCATACCTAAGGTAAGCGCATGGGTGGTAAGATCTTTGGAATCATAAAGCAGGTAGCGGTCGCTTCTTTGGCCCGAAGCCAAATCATACTCTTTGCCCAGATAAAAGGATTGGGCACTCTCGTAAACAGACATAGGACCTCCTTAAGGCGTTGTGCTTGTTTGGGTGACGGAACTTTGGCCGCCGGCAGACTCCTGATTTTGGACTAAGCTTTTGTTGGAAACAAAGAGCAGAATCCACACGGCCAAGAGAATAAGAATCAGTACCAGAAGCATGGACCAAACTTTTTTGATCATGGTCTTCCCTCCTTATTTTTAATCAGCTTGTTGGTTTACGGTCTCGGCTTGGTAGACACTGACAGATACCGTATCGGGGTTTCTGAGGCTGACCTCATAAGACAAGACGGAAACGTCTTGGACATTAACACGAACTTCCAGCTCATACACATCAGGCTGTTCAATGGAAGAGAAATCCACGGTCGCCTGGACTTGCTGGCTATCTATCTTGGTCAGGGTCTCTTCCCTGCCTCTTATGGTTACCCGCACCTGGCTTACCGGATTGACATAAGACAGGTCTCTAATTTCCAATTGCTCAACGCCGGTCGCCACCAGGGGCACATCGAAGGTCCTACTACGGATAGGGTTGGTCGTTACGCGGGCATAAAGCCAGAGGGCCAAAGACGATACCAAGGCAATAACTAAAATGAGGGCCTTAGATCTCTTAGGATTGGTCGTCACCTCCATATCACTTAGACCGGCCTTGCCGATACCGCCCTCATCTTCAATAGACTTGATGGTCTCGGCGGCGTTGGAATTATCGACTTCCTCTTCACGCTTACGCTCTTCTTCGACACTCTTGGTCTTGTCTAAACGTAAAAGCTTACGCAGGTGACGCGGTAAATAATGGTCTTCCAGGGATTCACCGGGGCTTAAGAGGCGGCGCAAGACGGTCCTAAGGGCATCCGCATGGTCCAGGGTATAGAGTCTTCCTCGGACAGCCAAAGAAATGCTTCCCTTCTCTTCCGAGACAACAATGGCAATGGTATCGCCTATGTCCGATGCACCGATGGCTGCCCTGTGGCGGGTACCCATCTCTTTTTTCACCTGATAGGAATCACTCAAGGGCACATGAACACGGGCCGCATAAATACGGCCGCCCCTGATAATAACCGCCCCGTCATGGGTAGGAGAATTCTTATAAAAAATTTGCCTCAACGCAGTAGAAGTCAGTTCGGCATCCAGAATCACGGCCGTACCGGACTCAACCAAGTCGCCCAAGGCCGTCTGACGCTCGATAATAATGAGTGCTCCGGTCTTTTCTTCCGCCATGATTTCGCAGGCCACCGCAATGGATTCAATCATATTGTGGTTCTTTTGATTGGCCGAATCGTTGTCGTCACGGGGGGCAAAAAGATTGATGGAATTTTGGCCCACCGACTCTAAAGCACGCCTGAGCTCCGGCTGGAAAATTACAACCAGACCGACTACCAAGATGGAGATGGAGTTTACCAAGGCATAGTTAATGGTCTTAAGGCCCAGCCAGCCGGCTATGACCGTAAAAACGATAAGCCAGAGCATACCCTTTAAGAGTTGCCAAGCTCTGGTTTCCGATAAAAGTTTTAAGATGTAATAGATGGCGAAAGTTGTGACAGCCACGTCCAGGCAGGAAATAAAAATGTCCCAGGGGCTGGCAAAAAGGAAGATGCCGTTACGAAATTCCTCTAACAAGGCCTGAAAAAAATCCGAGAAACTCCCTGTTGCTACAATTACATTGCTCGGTAGACCTGACACCTGTCTCGCTCCTTCCTTTTAGCCCGATAATCTAAGGCTAGTCCTCTAATTCCTCAATCTGGCCGTCTAATTCCAAAGCCTTCAAATTCGTCAACCAAATCACTCGACCGTTGACCTTAATAAGGCCTTCTTTTTCCATGCGAACCAACTCTCTGGAAAAAGAGGGGCGGGGCATGGCCAGGAGTTTGGCCGAAACTTCCTTAGAAACCGGCAATTCTACCTTAGGCGTTGCCTCCGACGTTTTCTTCTGCATAAAGCCATAGCGCCTATCGTCGTCTTCCTCATTATCATAATGGAGGTCTAAGAGATATCTGGTGATTTTCAAACGTAAATTACGCTGAGACAAGACGTTGATACGGGCATTCTGCTGTAAGACTCTGTCCGACAAAGTTCTCATAAAGTTGTGGCGAATCTCTTCGTCATTTTCCAGCATGGTCATCATGATGTCTTTGGGCAAATACAGAACCTGGGCATTCGACACGGCCTCAATCGAATAGGTGTATTCCGACCTGGACCCTAAAAAGAACTCCTCACCAAAACTGTCACCGGCTTCCAGTAGATTAACCGTGACATACTCACCGTCTATAGAATACTTCTGTATGGCCAAAGTCCCGGAGACCACGGAATAGATTCCCTCACAACGATCCCCCTCATTGACCACAATCTCACCCTTCCAATACAAGCGGAGAACGGTCCTAGCACAGTAAGGTTCGAATACAAAGTGGTCTATTCCGTCAAAGAGATCGGTTGCACCGAGGACTTCACAAACTTTTTTCACCTAAGAGGCCTCCTATTTCTATAGTTAAACCCGTCCGGCAACAAACGCTACGTTTCGGCATAGGCGCTCGTCACCCTTGTTACACATATACCAAACTATTTTAGCATAAGGATAAGCAATTCGGTTAATGCGGAAAAAGTTTTCGTGAAAGAGCGGTAATTTTAGAAGCCGGCTATTTCTCTTAAAGATTTCTCCACCCTTTCCAATACAATCTTCTCAAAACTTTGGTCCATATAGGCCTCCTGGCTGATAAAGAGCTTATCGTCCAAAGTAACTAAGCCTATAAGGCGGGTAAAGTTGGAAATAAAAGGTGCAAAAAGATAGACCTCTTCTAATTTAGCAAAAGAAAAATCTTCATCCTCATAAATTCGGCCCATGTCATTAATCTGAAAGCCTGTCCCCTGGCCGTTCAAGCCGTACATGCCCTGTAGAACTTTGGCCGTGGGATTCTCATAAGCATCGTATGCGGCGTAATAGCCGGAATCGATAAGTCCCGGATGTAAACCCATTAGGATCGATGCGGATTGGTGAACCATGTTGGGCGTATTGAGCTTCTCGGTCATATCAGCCGAAATCTTGTCGGCCAGTTCCAGCAAATCGCTAGTCCCCTTGGGGTAATCCACTTGGATACCGCCTTGGTAAATACCTACACCTTCATAATGCTCCGGTCTGGTAGAGACTTGAAAGTGAGCCTTATCCGTATCCTGGGTTGCCTTGTAATAGGCAGCGGCAACCAGAGAGGCCAAATGGATGTTACGCAAACGCGCAACTTCATAAAGGTTTTCTACGACCTCCCCTTCGAGTTTTAGCGTGTTCATAAGAATCGGGTAGGCTTCATGATAGTTTTTATGCATGCGGTTACGGTCTTCCGGACTGAAGGGCTTGCCTTTTTTCTCCCATTGACGGTTGAGACTTTTCACCCGCATCTTGGATAAAAAGAAGAGGGATTTCTCATCGGGTAAGTCGCTGGTATCCAGTTCTTCATGGGGCACTTTTTCCATCCTGATGCCGGGTTGATTCATGAGGCGGAAGACGTCACGGGCCAAATATAAAATGGATTGGCCGTCACCGCCTAAATAATGGGATGAAATCAGCCAAACCAAGGACTCACCGTCGGTATAGAGTTTGTGCTTCATAAATTGACCGCGGAAAACATCCATGGGCCAGGCAACCGCTTCTTTGGCCTCTTCCAAGGCAATATCCAAAAGGCTCTCTTCATCTTCGTCATCGGCCGGTTCGTAGCGGTCTATCTCAACGTCTACCACAGCCTTATCTATGGGTTCATAGTAGGCTTCCTGTTTCTCATCCACACGGATTTTTTGTTTCAAAAAGGGATGCGCATTCATGGCTTCTTTGATTTTGGCCTTCATGAGATCGGCATCAACCGCTCCTTTAAACGAAAACAGCGTGATAAATTGGCTACCCGGGCGGTGCAGATATAAACGATGCTTAACTAAACTTTGACCCATAAAGATGACTCCTTTCGAGCTTCTAACACTGGGAGATATCATAGCACAATGCT
>CAYFQG010000034.1:0-12030 GCA_964345295.1 uncultured Oscillospiraceae bacterium
GGGCTCGTTAAAGCCGTTCAGGAGCAGTTTCAAGGTGCCATGTGGCAACGATGCCAAACACACTTCTCGCGCAACTTCTTGGATAAAATCCCAAAACAAGAACGTCCAGAGATCCATGCCCAGTTGAAGGACCTGTATAACAGTCCAGATCTGGAAGAAGCGATCCGTCGACGCCAAGTATTGGTGTCAAAACTTGAAACACTATCACCCAAAGCAGCTGTTTTATTGGACGAAAGTTTTGCCGATATCACGGCAGTCTTCAGCTTACCGCAAGCCTACCGTAAACGCTTACGTACCACCAACAGTATCGAGCGACTCAATGAAGAGATCAGGCGCAGAGAACGCGTTATACGCATCTTCCCCAACGAAGCAAGCATTGGACGCTTGATTGGTGCATTGTTGATGGAACACCATGAGAAATGGATTAGTAGCAAAGCATATTTCAATATGGATGAGTATTACAGCGAAAGAAATAACGCAAAAGCAAAAGCATTAGAAAGTCAATTGAAGCACATCAACGAAAGGTAAACAACGCAAAGTACTGAGAGGTGAATTTACACCAACATTATGGACTTGACTATTAGTTTATGATGTATTAATACAAACACAAAAGGAAAAATTAAGAATTGTACAATGCAATATTAAATGATTTCATATAAGCGAATCAGGTCTGCTGACAAATTCTATAAATTATCATTGACTCAACGAATGTTTTCTGTCACCATGAACATGAATCAGTTATTTTAGTCTATCTAGATCTCAAAATACTAGAGATCTAAAATTGATGAGGTGATCAAAACGAAAAAAACTATTAGCTTTTTTGACAGCCTTGATGATCATATTAAATTAGGACATCAAGACAATGTGAAAGCACATGAGATTTTTTACGATTAGACAACAAATACTCCCGTAGTACTAAAGTGGTCCATCTTATCCGGTGGAAAAGCATACTTGAAAATTAATGGTGATTACTTAAGCTACAACTTTTCAGTCTATTAGCCTGATGCCAGGTCCGCATGGAACAATACAGCTAGTAAAGTGACAACTGTACAAAATGCTTTTAATACTTCCACTGTTGACTTAGTTACACCAACGACTTCAGCTTGGGCTGATATTGTTGGAAGCGCTAATGTTCATTTTGTTCTTGGGCTTTGTAGGCCTAAAGCTACGAATGGAGTAGTTATTACAAATCTAGCTACCGCTAAAAGTAGTTCAGGGCTTATATCATACGCTTCAATCTATCTGACACCTTATAACACAGAATATCCAAACAATCCCACAGGGCAAACGTATAGAAAACATACCATGGCTCATGAAATCGGACACGCCTTAGGATTGGGACATCCAGATCGCTATTATTACAATCCAATTCCTGCGGGAACAGCATCATTAATGAAGAGTTTTGGCCCAGAGAATTTCTATACACCTCGATCTCATGACATTGCAGATATTAGAGCTAAATATTAGGAGGTTACTATGAAGAAAAAGAGTAAGGTTATCGCATTAGGATTCATATCGATCATTATAATTGCTGGCATTAGTATTCCCAGAGCACTATCAAAAAAGGATCCTACACGCTTATCTGAAACAGAGTTATTAGTTTTAAGAGATCAATACCCTGTAATTTATCAAGAAGCAAGTTTAGCTACAATTCGTGAAGTAACACTTGATGAAGCAAAATCAATAGTTGATACTTTTGTATACGGCAAGATCGTTGGTGAAGTAAAAACATATTCTGAAAATGAAAGTACTGGAATAAATGCAGTAGACAAAAAGCACACTGAACTAGGTGGCTTGGATGAGTTTAGCTACTTCGGATATACAATAGAAATTCTTGAAGACACAGAAAACTTATTTAAAAAAGGTGACATAATTTCAGTTGACTCGAGCAGTTTATTTGCAGACACTATACCCCATCTAAAAGAAAATATGCTCATGATATTTCCGGTCTCTGATTGGCGTAATGATTCACATCCCAATCGATACAACTTCATAAAAACAGGTATGTATTATGTTACCCCCGATCACTATACACTATCAGTTTTTGAAGAGGCTTCACAAGAAAGCCTAAGTGGAAACACAGTAGAAGAAACACTTCATCAGTTGAAGAAGTAAAATGAAATGATGAAACACAACCGGCAAGCAGTTTGAGGCTTTGCCTGAACCCATGTTCTACCATAGAGCTTCGAAGCGATAAAATTCCCTTGCTTTTAATATGGTTTCCACAAAACAAAACGAGCGACACATTGTTAGCAATGGTCGCTCGTTTCGTCTTGTGTGGAGGCACCACCCGGATTTGAACCGGGGAATAAAGGTTTTGCAGACCTCTGCCTTACCGCTTGGCTATGGTGCCGAATCTTTGTGTCTTTTATAAAAGTTTAGCCGGGGATAATCCCCGGCTAATTTTGTGGAGCGGGATACGAGACTCGAACTCGCGACTTTCACCTTGGCAAGGTGACACTCTACCAATTGAGTTAATCCCGCACGTTGCTCGTAGAATGAACAGTTTATGCCGGCTTCCACGAGCTGTTTCTGGTGACCCGTAGGAGAGTCGAACTCCTCACTCCGCCGTGAAAGGGCGGTGTCTTAACCGATTGACCAACGGGCCTTGTTGGTAGCGGTAGTCGGATTTGAACCAACGACACTTCGGGTATGAACCGAATGCTCTAGCCAGCTGAGCTATACCGCCGTGTTGTAATTCTGCACCGCTCTCGCTTTACACTGCTCTTCCGAAACGTGCTTGGTAATGATAACAATCATATTTGACCTTGTCAATCATTTTTTCAAGAACAGTGCAGAATTTTTTCTAACACTAGTGAAGCAAAGTTTACTACTTAATTTCGACTTCAGCTCCGGCTTCCTTAAGCTTGTTAGCAGCCTCATCAGCTTCTTCCTTGCTGACGTTCTCCTTAACAGGCTTAGGTAAGTTGTCTACTAAGTCCTTAGCATCCTTGAGGCCTAAACCGGTGATCTCACGAACAATCTTAATAACGTTGATCTTGGAAGCACCGAAAGAGGTCAGGTTAACCGTGAACTCGGTCTGCTCTTCTGCTGCTTCGGCTGCAGCGCCGGGGCCTGCAACTACAGCAGCCTGGGCGGTAACGCCGAATTCTTCTTCTAAAGCCTTTACGAGCTCGTTAAGCTCCATAACACTGAGGCTCTTAATTTCTTCAATAAACTGTGTAACTTTCTCGTTAGCCATTTTATTTCCTCCTAAAATTATAAATTACTCAGCATCTTCTGCTGGAGCTTCATTGGATTCTTCTGTCTGCTCTTCTGCGACAGCTTCAGTCTCTTCAACCGTTTCTTCCTTCTTACCTTCGTAAACTTCGGCGGCTGTCTCGGCACCGGCTTCTTCTGCCTTATCGGCAATAGCCTTTACCAACATAGCCAATCCGCTGATAGGCGATACTAAGCTGCCCACCAACTTGCCATAGAGTACAGGCAAGTCCGGAATATCGGCCAAAGCATTCAGTTCATCTAAGCTTACGACCTTACCGTCACTGGCGCCACCCTTCATCTTGATCTGTTCGTGATTTTTACCGAACTTCTTCAAAACTTTAGCGGGGGCGATAATGTCGTCACTGTAGGCAATAGCAGTAGAACCTACGAAAATATCTTGCAGCTCATCATAGCCTGCTTCAATTACCGCACGCTTAGCCAAGGTATTCTTAACAACCCTGTAGCTAACACCGGCTTCACGCAATTGGTTACGCAGCTCGGTATCTTGTGCCACGGTAAGACCCAAGTATTCCGTGAAGACCACGGTCTGGGCGCCCTTAATATCTTCCACTAATTGTGCAACATAGGCTTGCTTCTGCTGAAGCACCTTCTCACTTGGCATATCTTCCCTCCTTCATAAAAAATATCCTTCATGCCAAAGACACGAAGGATACGAAAAAAAGCATAAATATCGCAATGGATGAAAATTGCTTGTCTCACGTTCCTCGGTAGGCTCCTAAGGATTATTCACCTCAGTCTTTATGTCACTCTCGGACTCCTACTATCTTAGGCACAGTTATGGATAATACCATAACCTATTCATTTGTCAAATCACTATCAAGTCTTAGTTGTTAATTCTTAAACCGGGGCCCATAGAGCTGGTCATCGTAATAGAACGAATGTACTGACCCTTAGCAGCCGCAGGTTTGGACTTGATAATAGCATCGATCAAAGTCGTGTAGTTCTCAACTAATTGCTCTTCTGTGAAGGAAGCCTTACCGATAACAGAGTGGATGATGTTGCTCCTATCCAAACGATATTCCACCTTACCGGCTTTCAGGTCGTGGATAGCCTGAGCGACATCGGGGGTAACCGTACCGGCCTTGGGGTTCGGCATCAGGCCCTTAGGACCTAAGACACGACCTAAACGACCGACCACACCCATCATATCGGGGCTGGCTACAACGACGTCGAAGTCAAACCAGTTTTCGTTCTGGATTTTTTCAGCTAAATCTGCTCCGCCGACATATTCCGCACCGGCTTCTCTAGCGGCATCAGCTGCCGTACCCTGGGCGAAAACCAAAACGCTTACGCTCTTACCGGTACCGTGGGGCAGAACAACGGAACCTCTAACCTGCTGATCGGCATGTCTGGAGTCTACGCCCAAACGAACATGCAGTTCGATGGTCTCGTCAAACTTAGCCGTGGCAAGTTGCTTGGTTAAAGCCACTGCTTCTTCCGGAGAATAGCTATCATTCACAACAAGCTTTTGAGCTTCTTGGTATCTCTTTCCTCTTTTTGCCATCTAAAGCCTCCTATTCTTCGTCATCGTCGACGACGATACCCATACTGCGAGCGGTACCCGCTACCATCTCCATACAAGCTTCGACACTTGCGGCGTTGGTATCTTGCATCTTCTGCTCGGCAATCTTACGGACTTCAGAACGCTTGATATGAGCGACCTTGTTCGACTGGGGAACACCGGAGCCCTTCTCAATGTTTACAGCCTTCTTCAGCAGAACCGGTACGGGCGGAGTCTTAGTGATGAAGGAATAAGAGTTATCCGCGTAAACGGTAATAACTACAGGAATAATTAGGCCTACATCTTGTGCAGTACGCTCATTAAACTCCTTCACGAACTGAGGGATCGAAATCCCGTTCGCACCAAGAACTGGTCCAACCGGTGGTGCCGGCGTTGCTTTGCCTGCAGGAATCTGTAATTTTATATAATTCTTAACTTTTTTAGCCATTACAGCCACCTCCCAATTTTTGTTACTTTCTTGTATCTATCATCTAATTACACACAAGACCGTCTTTGGCCAAAGGCAAAAAACCAATCCTGTAAGTAAGTAAATGCAAAATAAGTTAAATGCGCATGACCTGGGTGAAATCCAACTCGACAGGGGTCTCACGTCCGAACATGGAGACGATGAGCTTAACCTTCTTCTTCTCGAAGTTGATTTCTTCAACCGAGCCGATAAAGCTCTCCAAAGGACCGTTAATAATACGAACCGAGTCGCCGACTTCATAATCGACATCGGGTACCCAGTCGGTCTCGACCCCCATCATCGCTACTTCTTCTTCACGCAGAGGAATGGGCTTGCCCTTAGGACCGATAAAGCCGTTGACACCTCTGATATTACGAATGGTATACCAGGTGTCATCGTTCATGACAAACTTGACCAAAACATAAGAGGGGAAGATTTTGCGCATATAGGTCTTCTTCACACCGTCTTTAAACTCAACCACTTCTTCCATAGGAACTTCAATTTCTTGAATCAGATCCTGTAGGCCTCTGTTCTGGATAACTTGCTCCAAAGTCCTCTTGACCTTATTCTCATAACCGGAATAGGTATGGACTACGTACCACTTGGCACCGTCGTCGTCATCCGAGTCGGCAGAAGCAGAAGACTTAGGGGCGGCAGGGCTCTCTGAAACATCAGAAGCTTCCGTCGATTCGCTAGCTTCCGTGTTCTCGGTCAAAGCCTGATCCGTCTCCTCATTGTTGAGCTCTTCGGGCAATCTGTCTTTTGTATTATCGTCTAGAATTTCTGACATGCTACTCTCCTACTCAGAAACTATGGGTTAGTCGTCGTAGTTGTCTCAGCCATCTCTGTAGTAGTAGATGTGGTATTACTACTCTCCACTTGCGTGGATGTAATCTGAGTTTGAGGTTCAGAAGGCTGGGGACGTGCGGTATTAAAGCCCATGAGGTTCAAAATACCCAACATCAGCTTATCTACGACAAAGATTAAAACCATGACCAGGACAGCCACCAGGACAACAACGCCGGTCGTTTCCTTAACTTCTTTCTTACCGGGCCAAACGACTTTCTTAATCTCGGCACTCAAGCCCTGAAAAAAACGTTTAACCCTGGTCGTAAACCTCGGTTTCTTATCCTTCTGGTTTTTCTTGTCTACATTCTTATCGTTCGACTTCTTAGCCATTCTGAAAACCTCTACTTCCTACGCTTACTTGGTTTCTTTGTGCGTAGTATGTTTACGGCAGAATCTGCAGTATTTCTTCATCTCTAAGCGGTCTGGATGACTCTTCTTGTTCTTCTTGGTCGTGTAGTTGCGTTGCTTACACTCATCACAGGCCAAAATAATAATCTCCGCTGCTCCGGGTTTTGCCATTCTATTTACCTCCGTAAATCCGAGTTCGTATCCTATATGAACGAACTTCTACACATAAAAAATAACCCCTTCTCGCGAAGGGCTTGACGATTATAACACCCTCCGCCCGAAAGTGTCAATAAATTCGGGCTTTTGAAGGTGTAAACTTCTTATGTAGTCTTAATCGAAACTTAAGACCTTCTTTTCTCCATCTCCTCTTCCAATTGGTCCAAACTGATACCTTCTTGAACCATTAAGACCAACAGATGGTAATGCAGATCGGCTAATTCGGCCAAGGTTTTTTCGGGGTCGTCATTTTTGGCCGCCAAAACCAACTCCGTCGCTTCTTCTATAACCTTTTTGCATATCTTATCCTCGCCCCTGGATAATAAATAGGAAGTATAAGCACCGTCTCTGGGATTCTTCTGCCTATCCAAAATAATCTGGTACACTTCTTCCATTACACCGAATCTGTCCGCCATAGCAAAAGCCTCCTTATTTGTGATACTTCTCGTTTCTCATTATTTTAAACGACCGATACACTTGTTCCAAGAGTAAAAGCCTGCACAGCTGGTGCGGGAAAGTGGAAGGTCCCAGCGACAAGCGCATATCCATCTTATTTAGGAAGTTCTCACCGTAGCCCAAAGAACCAGCAATAAAAAGACTAACCGATGCTCCGCCCAGGTCAAAGGCTTTTTCGAACATGGCCGCCATATCTTCCGAGTTAAAGCTTTTGCCGTGAAGGTCTAAAGCAATCTTATAAGACCTGGCCAAGGCCGGATTCTTTTCCACTCTGGCCCACATACGGTCCGATTCTTCCTGTCTTTCCTTATCCGGATTATCCGAATCCGCCGCATCCTGGACTTCTATGATTTCCAAATCCACATAGGGTCTGAGTCTTTTCTGATATTCTTGGATGCCGTCTCTAAGCCAAGCTTCCTTTACTTTGCCTGCTGCAACAATATATAGGTTCAAAGAGGGCCTCCTTAGTCCTTATAAATAATGCCAAGCCGAAGGTTCAAATCTGGGTGCGGTCTCAATCCTGTAATCTTGTCCGGCCAAAGCGCCCGCATGCGCCAAATAAGATGTGACTTCTTCATAAGCCAAATCCGGCCGGTTATTGTTAACACTCAGGTGAACCAGGACAAAACGGTCTGTCCCCATTTTTAAGAGGTGTTGGCTGGCCAAAGCCGCTTCTAAATTCGACAAGTGGCCGCAGCTTGAATCAATGCGCTGCTTCAAAGGCCAGGGATAGGCACCGTTCCAAAGCATGGTTGTATCATAGTTGGATTCCAGGAAAACCAAATCGGCTCCCTTCACTTCATCGGCAATGGCTTCGGTCCACTCGCCTAAATCCGAGGCCAAAGCAATTTTCCCCTTACCTGTATCGACCAAATAGCCCACCGGTTCGGCTGCATCATGAGATACCGGGTAAGCCTTTATCTCCATCGATCCCAAGCTAAGTGTCTGATTGGGTAAGATAAAACGCACATCAATCAAATCAGCCCGATTCAACTTGGTTGAACAAGCCTGCCATGTACCCTTGGTCATGTAAACCGGAATATGGTAACGCCTAGCCAAAACAGATAGGCCGCTGATGTGGTCGCTGTGTTCATGGGTTACGAAGATTCCGTCCAAAGCTTCCGGCCAAATATCTCGGGCGGCCATGGCTTGTTCCAGACGTTTACAGGATAGGCCTGCATCAATCAGAATCTGGCTATCTCCGCTCGCGATAAACATGCTGTTACCGGAGCTTCCACTGACTAGCGTGCAAGCCCTGGCTCTTGTGTCTTGATTAAACAGCATTAAAGTTCTCTTTCGGCTGCTTCCAGGATATCCGAGCTCTTACGGATGTCGCCGCCTATGCCGCGAAGCTTGGGGATAAGGCCTTCGTAGCCTCTTTCCAAAGAATGAATGTTATAGATTTCGCTCTCACCGTAGGCTGTTAAAGCTGCTAAAACCATGGCGGCGCCGGCCCTGAGATCTCTGGCCTTTACCATGGCTCCGGTAAGCTGAGTGGGACCTTCGATTAAGGCCACACGGTCGGCTACGGTGATTTTAGCCCCCATCTGCTTCAAATCGTCAATATATTGGAAACGGTTATCCCAGACATCTTCATAAATCTTGGAGAGGCCCGTGCAGCTTGTCAGCATGGCGACCATCTGAGGCTGGAGGTCGGTAGGAAAGCCCGGATAGGCCATGGTCCTGACACTGGTAGACTTAAGTTCTTGGCCTTCCTCTACCCAAACACGGATAGCATCGTCTTGAATATCCAACTTGACACCGATTTCGTCTAACTTAGCGGTCAAGGGTTCCATATGCTTAGGGATGAGGTTTTTGACCAATACATCTCCCCTGGTCATGGCGGCACCGATCATATAGGTACCGGCTTCAATCTGGTCGGGAATAATGGCATAGCTGCTGCCGGCTTCTAATCGTTCCACACCGTCGATGCGGATGACGTCGGTACCGGCACCTCTGATTTTGGCTCCCATGGTATTAAGGAAGTTGGCACAATCAACGATATGCGGTTCTCTGGCCGCATTCTCGATGGTAGTCCTGCCCTCGGCCTTGGTTGCCGCAATCATAATATTCATAGTTGCACCGACACTGACCTTGTCGAGGAAAATATTATCCCCCTTAAGCCTACCGCCGGCATCCAGGATAATCTTACCGTAAGCCAAGGTATCCTTGGCACCCAAGCTGTTAAAGCCTTTTAAATGTAAATCAATGGGTCTGGTTCCGAAATTACAGCCTCCGGGCAGGTAGTTTTCAGCCTGACCGAAACGGGCCAACAGGGCTCCTAAAAGATAATAAGAGGCTCGGATGTCTCTGGCTCTCTCATCGGTAACCTGAGCGGTGTGGATAGGGCGTGGATCAAAATAGACAGCCCCACCATCTCTGATTTCAACGGTAGCACCTATAGTCCTGCATAAGTCCAGTAAGGTCAAAACATCCGATATATGAGGTAAATTCTCGATAAGACAAGGTCCGTCCAGAACGCAGGCCGCTGCCACTATACCTAAAGCCGCATTCTTAGAACCACTTACCGCAATCTCACCTCTAAGCGGTTTACCGCCATTAATAATATAACTAGCCAAAATTAAGGTCCCCCTTATTTATCTTGAATCATCTGTCTCATTATAATTCCGCTGACGTATTATAGCGAATCGACCTCAAAAGGTCAGACACTTATGTCTCAACCGGGTCCTCGGGCTCTTCATCCGTGCCCGACTCATCTATTTCGTCCAGGTCTACTTCCAAGACTCCGGCAAAATCTTCCTTCCGGTCGACGTGTTCTTCTTCCTTGTAAGGCTTCATGAGCACTTCTCTTTCCTGACGAGTCAGGTCGGCCAAAGCAGTCTTCTCGATACCCAGGCCTTTGGCTTGTTCTAAGAGATAAGCTTCCAACTCCGACAAGAATGGATCTCGGTCAAAATCTTCTCCCTGAACCAGGTCCAGCATCATTTTACGGCAAACTTTGGCCAGAGTCGGCAAAGTTACTGTAAATTCGGATCCCACGGTCGGGACAGAACGCACTTGAATCTTACCGTGGTGCAAACTAACCAACTCTTTGGCAATAGAAAGACCCAAGCCGGTGCCGCCGTGTTTTCTGGAACCGGTATTATCGACACGGTAGAAACGCTCGAAGATTGCTTGTTGATATTTAGGATCGATACCTTTGCCGTTATCCTTGATTTTTACCACGACATCATCCGCTACCATGCTGATAAAAACCTGGACTTTGCCGGCTCTATCGGTGTAACGCAAAGCATTTTGCAAAATGTTAAGGAAAATTCGATCTAAGGAAACGCAGTCCGCAAAAACCGAGTCGGTCTCGGTTAGAACATCCAGACTTAGCTCGATGCCCTTTTCGTCTGCTTGGACTTGGCAACGCTTGACCAGTTCGCGCATCTGACTGACCATATCCACTTCTTCCATGTGCATGGTTTTGGCCTTGGAATCCAAACTGGACAAAAGGAGGAGGTCCTTAATTAGAGCTTCCATCCTGTCCGTATCTTCTAAAATACGTTGTAAGTCTTGCTTAATGGCCTGGGGCTTTTTCTCGTCAATCCCCCACTCGAGTAAAGATTCAGTATAAGTCCTAATAATGGTAAGAGGGGTCCTAAGTTCGTGCGAAACATTGCCTACAAAGTCCTTGCGCTGCTTATCCTCTTCTAACTTGGTCGTAATATCGCGGACGATAATCATGGTGGCAAAACGATTATGCCCCTCAAGACCGGAATCTTTCATACGCAATTCGAATGTCTTGGTTCCCACCGTTATCTGGGCTTCACTGTAGCCATTCCCTAGAAGAGCCGATGCCTTTAGGCCATTGGCTTCACCAAACTGACTTAAAAAGATATTGATATGGTTCGGCACTTCATCTAGCTTGAGCATTTGGCTGACGAGCTTATTAGCCATCACTAAACGGCCGTCCTTGCCGTACACAATGACACCGATATCTAAATCCTCCATCAAAGATTCGACCTGGAGGCAACTTTGCTGAAATTGTTTACTGATTTTATTAACTTTTTCTTCTTGGGCCTTAAGTTTTTTGGACATGAAAAAAGCGGCTAGGGCCACGAACAAGGCCCCACCGATAATAATCCCGAAAAAGAAAACTAAAAGGGGATGCATATTTAATACATATATAGCACTAGACATGTTTATTAAAATAATAACCCAGTCCCCGCTTCGTAATAATATACCTATAATTATCCGGATCCGGTTCAATCTTCTCACGGGTACGCCGTACCGTAACATCGACGGTTCTTACATCACCGTAATAATCGTAATCCCAGACTTCTTCTAAAAGCTCTTCCCTGGAAAAAACTGTTCCGGCATTCTTGGCCAAAAAAGATAATAACTGAAACTCACGTAAAGTCAGATTGAGATTTTCACCATTTCGGGTTACTTCATAGACATCATTATTAATAACTAAGTCGGCGACGACAAATACAGAACCGGTCGACTCCTGATTATCTGCTCTGGAATTAAGCTTAGATCTACGCAACTGAGCTTTAATTCTGGCCAAAAGTTCGCGATTACTGAAAGGTTTAGTTATATAGTCGTCCGCTCCCAGCTCTAACCCCAATACCTTATCAATCTCCTCACTCTTCGCGGTGAGCATGATAATGGGGACACTGCTCTCTTGGCGTAATTGACGACAAACATCGAAACCGTCTTTTCCGGGCAACATGCAATCCAGTAAAATCAAATCATAAGCAGTCGACAAAGCCTTCTCAACGGCTTCCTCACCGTCATAGGCCGCATCGACTTTAAAACCTTCGCGTTCTAAATTGGATTTAAGAATTTCAACGATGGCTTGCTCATCATCTACTACTAATATTTTTACTTGCATGTTCCACCTCTATTAAGATCGAAACAATTATAACATATATTTTGGGGCATAAAAAAAGCCGGCGAAGACCTATCTTCCCAGTCCGTCTCCGGACAAGTATTTTCGGCA
>CAYFQG010000035.1:0-11798 GCA_964345295.1 uncultured Oscillospiraceae bacterium
ATAAATAGTCTTCTCGACCTCTTGGTGGGATAAAAGAGCAACCGTCTCAACGTGCGTCGACCAGGGAAACATATCTAAGACTTCCCAGGCTTTCAGTTCATAACCCTTAGCCAAAATTGATTTCAAGTCTCTGGCCAAAGTCGACGGGTCGCAAGATACATAGAGCCAGTTGGGTGTTTTTGTTCCGGCCAAAGCTTCAATTAAGGCAGGGCTTAAGCCCTGTCTGGGCGGGTCGGTGATGATCAGGTCCGGACCCTTGGATTCGGAGACATAGGACGGAACTTCCCGACCGGCATCTCCTAAGAAGTAGGAGAATTTATCCGCCACGTCGTTCAATCGAGCTTGCTTCATACCCATTTCTTCTGCCAAAGGATTAAGCTCGAAGACTTTGACCTTAGCACCTTGCTTAGCCCATAAAAGGCCCAAGCTACCGGTCCCGCCATAGATGTCCCAAACTTCTTTAGGGAAGGGAAGACCTCTTTCTTCCAAAAGTGTCAGAAGCCTTTTTTGCATATAAAGAGCCTGGCCGGAATTCACTTGGAAGAAGGAAGAGGCTTCTACCACTTGCTTGGTTTCAGCCATACTTTCTTCTAGAAAAGGGCGCCCCAGCAAAATATTTTGCCTGCGTGGACCGTTACTATTAGAAATAACGACAGAAATTTTTTGTCCGTCAAGGCTACCGGAAGTCTCCAAGTGTGAAGCCCACATTTTCCAAAAAACACGCCGTTTTTCCCACGATGCCTGAGAGGCCTTAGAAAAAAGCAAAGAGACTAGAACTTCGGTCTCGTCATGGTTGTTTCGAATCTGTATGGCATCGGGTAAAAAAGAGAAGGCCTCCGGATTTTGGTCTACAAAAGAGACGAAGTCTAAACGCATTTTCTCTGTAAGTGAAGTAGCCAGCAAACAGCCCAACTGTCCCTGGTCTACGATGTTTTTGCTTTTGGCTTCATAGAAACCCGACACAAGCCGGCCGTTTTCTACACCCAACTGATATCTGCAATTATTGCGATAGTGCCAAAGTTGAGGCGAGGGTCTTGCGGCACCAGGGGCTTTACCACAATAACGTGTATCCAGAACAGCGGTGGGGATTTGCCCGATTCGTTCCAGACAAGAATAGACCCTGGAATACTTCCACCTTAAAGAAGCCGGATAGGCCAGGTGCTGGATTTGGCAGGCACCGCAACGGCCGAAAAAAGGACAAGGCGGTTCTACCCGGTCCGCCGAATGGGTCTTATAAGATAAGGCTCGAGCTTGATTTTTCCCTAGAACTTCGGCTTCGACCCTTTCACCCGGCAAAGCGCCGTCTACGAAAAAGACTTTACCTTCTTCACTCGTGCCGATGCCCTGACCTTCTTGACTAATATCTCGTATCTTTATTTCCATGTTTTAAGCTATACTTTCTAATAATCATCGTTTCACTGACATTCAGACAGGCCTTAAGAAAAGCCTTCCTTATAATAGGTCACGGCCAGCTGGGTCCGGTCTCTTAAATCCAGCTTTTCCAGTATGGTTGAAAGGTAATTTCGGACCGTGCCTTCGCTGAAGTGAAGTTCGTCGGCAATCTCTTTGTTATTTTTCCCCTGGGCGACCAAACGGGTGATGGCCCATTCTTTACCGCTCAGAGAAGAGAAGGCCGAGTGTTGCCTGATTTGGTCTTCGGACTCCGGACCGGCCGCCGCTTCGGTCATCATGTGAGGGATTTTATCTACAATCTCATCGCCGAAAACCCTTTGGCCCTTGGAGATAGCAATCAAGGCCGGTAGGATGCTGGAGACATCGGTTTTCATTAGGTAGCCTTTGGCCCCAATACGCAGTGCGTCCAAGATATAGGCCTCATCTAAGAAGGTTGTGAGAAAGAGAATTTTGGCCTTGGGATGCTTGTCCAAAATGATTTTGGCCGCATCGAGCCCGCTCATCTGCTTCATCTGAATATCCAACAGGAGAATGTCCGGCCGGTGGGTTTCGTAGAGGGTGACAGCTTCCGTGCCATCCAGGCCTGTCGCAACGACTTCAAAGCTATCATTGGAAGGCTGGGCGGTCCTACCCGTAATCTCGATAATGGATTTAAGGCTGGAGCAGACAATGGGGTCGTCGTCCACGATAACAATTTTCATTGGCTTTCTCCTTTCGCCTCCCAGGGTATGGTCGCAAAAATACGAAAGCCACGTTCATGGGAGAAATGGATTTGCCCGTCTAGCTGACGGATGCGGTCCTCCATATTATATAGGCCGATGCCCTCACCGGGGTGCGACAGATTATCATCTTGAAAGGGTAAACTACCGTTATCGACGATGAGGAGCTGGTAGCCTCGGACACTTTGGCGGAGGCTGATGTCCATGCGGGTCGCATTGGAATGCTTGGCCGTGTTGGTCAAGGCTTCGTTACAGATGGCCAAAATGGCGTAGTGGATGGGGCCGGGAGGGTTGGAGCTAATATCCAGAGATAGGAAAACCGGGCAGAAAGTAAAATCTCGGACCATTTTTTCGAGACTGAGTTTTAAGTCCAGAGACTCACCGTGGAGCTGGTGGACACTGGACCGGATGTCGTCCATAGCCAGATTAAGGTTTTCCAAGACCTGGCCCAATGGCTCTTTTAGCGCATCCGGGGCAACCAGGCGGAGGGAATTGACTTGCAGGATTGAAGAGGTCAGGCGGTGGCCCACATTATCGTGAATTTCTCGGGCGATGCGGTTTCGCTCGTTGAGGATACCGTTTTCCAGGCTCAATTCTCTTTCGATAGCAAGATTTTTTTGGTTTTCTTCAAGCTTTCTTTTGTCCGACGTGATTTGGTCAACGTCCCGATAGTATTTTCGGGCCAAAGTTTGGTAGTTCCTAGATAGGGCAGACAGCCTGTAGCCCAGAAAGACGGTAAAGGCCAAGAGCAAAAAATGGGCGTAGGGAAGTCCCAGCAGATAGGGTAAGACCGGAAAAGGCAAGAGCGTCCAATAAAGCCTACGGTCTTTAAAGTGGCTGCTAATAAGAGGGAGTGCCGCCAAGACTAAGGGGTTCCAAAAACTCAGACCAAAAAGTGCCGGTAAAGAGACCAGGTTAAAAAGCATGGCCCATCTGGATTCGGTCCGGCTGTTGATTAATAGAGCCAGGGTCCCCCAGAGCATACAAATCAGCATGGAGGGGATATCCGGACGGTGGCCGCTATAGATAAAGATATTTATAAGACAAAGGCCGGATAAGACGAGCCAAGAATTTCGATTAAGCAAGACCTGCCTCCTTCCGCCGGGTGCTTTGGCCAAAAAATGAGTCTCGAACTGCCTTTATTATAACCAAGTTGGGCCAATGACAAATGTCATTAATCTTAGTGACAGGCCTCTATTAAAAAGCATTTTTAATCCTACTACACTAGGGGCAAGCTAAGAGCCAAGAAAGGACAGGTTACTTTATGAGTGCATATGAGGTTGAAGTAAAGGATTTAGTCAAGCGCTATAAGGATTTGGTGGCCGTTGACCACCTGAGTTTAAATATTTCGCAAGGGGATATTTTCGGTCTTTTGGGGCCGAACGGATCCGGTAAGACCACTTTAATTAACTGTATCTTGTCGCTTCTTCATTACGACCACGGCGAGATTTATATTTTTGGCCAAAAGATGACGCCCGGATCGAGTGACATTAAGCAACAAATCGGCCTGGTACCGCAGAATCCGGCCATCTACGAAGAGCTGACCGTATACGAAAACATCGACTATTTTTGTTCGTTATATGTTGAAGACAAGGCCAAAAGAAAGGACCTGGTAGAAGAAGCCATCGACTTTGTAAAGCTGGGTGACTTTCGGAAGATGCGGCCCAAAAAACTTTCCGGAGGTCTTCTGAGACGACTGAACCTTGCTTGCGGAATCGCCCACAAGCCCCGCCTCTTGATTTTGGACGAGCCTACGGTGGCGGTAGATCCTCAATCCAGAAACCGCATCCTGGAAGGAATCAAAGACTTGAACCGCCAGGGCACGACCGTTATCTACACTACGCACTACATGGAAGAAGTGGAGATGATTTGTAATGAGCTGGCCATTTTGGACCACGGCAAGGTCCTTCAGACCGGATCCAGCGAAGAGATTATTGCCATGTCGTCTTTGGGCGAAAGAATAGAAGTCCAGTCCTTTGATTTAAACGAAGAGCTCATTAAGAGATTGTCGGCTTTGCCTCAGGTAAACAACCTAATTTACGAGAACGGCCTTCTTAAACTCCACATGAAGAACGGTCCGAGCCAGCTTTTGACCATCTTGGAAACTTTGGAAAGAGCGGGCGTCCAGCCCATGAGTATCAGCTCCGAGAAGCCCACCTTAAACGACGTCTTCTTGGAAATTACCGGAAAGGAGCTAAGAGACCATGCTTAATTTCTTTAGGTATAACAGTCTCGTTTATTTTCGAAACAAGAATAACTATATTTGGAATATCTTCTTTCCCTTCTTCCTCGTCATTATTTATGTCATGGGCCTGTACATGGTAGGAAAAGATGACCTAACGCTGCCGACGGTGACTTTGGCCGTGATAGAAGAAGAAAAGACTGAAGATCAAGATAAGAGAAGTTTCACATTCACGGATTTCCTGGGCGAAATGGACGACAAAGCAGTTGAAGCGACCATGGGAGAAGACGGCCTCGCAGCAAGCGACAATGACCCCCTAATCCTCTATACCCAGACCCAAGATAAGGCAGCAGCCGAAGCTTGGCTTAAGGCCGGCAAGGTGTACGCCATCGTGGAAAAGGACGCGGAAGAAAAAATCCACGCGACCGTCCTCAATACCAATGCCCAGACCAAATCCATTATCCTAAAGGAAGTTCTGCGAAATTACGAGCAAGTCCAAGCCAATACAGAGAACTACTCGGATGCGGTGAGGGAAGGCCGGGTGAGTTTGGAGGATTTACAGAAACGCCTGGAAGCCATGGACCAAGGTCAGCTTCAGGCCAAAAGCATGGACCCTTCTAACCGGACCTCGGGTATTTCACAAGTCCATGTCCTTTATTACGCCATGCTGGCCTATGTGGCCTTTTTTCCGGTGACGGTAGGTGCCGACGCAGTCTTTTCTACCGAAGCAAACCGAACAGCCCAGGCCATGCGCCAGACAATCTCGCCTAATTCCAAGCGTAAACGCTTTGTGGCCAATCTCCTGCCCATGCTTTTGTTCAACCTGGTCTTGACTTGCCTGATCTTTGTTCTGGCCAAAGGCCTTTCCATCGACATGGGCCCCAAACCTCAATTGTTCCTTCTGATGATGCTGGTTATGACCCTGGCGTCGATTTTCACCGGCAGCATGATTGCCGCTTGTTTTTCCTTTAGTCAAACCCTGGTCATCGGCCTTTCCATCGCCATCCCCTTATTTATGGGCTTTTTGTCGGGCCTTATGGTCAACTCGGTTCGTGACCTCTTGGTACAAAAAGCGCCTTGGGCTTTGGCCATCAATCCAATCAGTCGGGCATCCACCGGCTTCTTCGTTTTAGCCGCCGGAGGACCGGTTAGTTTGTTCTACCGCGAACTCGGAGCCATTCTAATCTATCTTGCCGTCATGTTGGTCTTGACCCTAATCGGTCTGAGGAGGTCATCTTATGAAAGTCTTTAGTTTGTATCAGAAAATCATCCGCCATAACCTGGCGACCATCTTAAGCTATAGTCTTATATTTCTTATTATCTTCATCACTGTGGCCCAGGCCGAAATGCACAAAAAAGTAGGCGGCGAACTGGATGTCTACGAGGCCAAAGTCCAAGTCATCGACCACGACCAAAGCCCCTTAAGTCAGCACCTGACTGCCTATCTGGAAAGCCAGACCAAGCCTCCTATTTATGAAGTAGATGAAGACGAGGCCAAAATCCAAGAAGCCCTCTACGCCAATGTTGTATCCTATGTCCTGGTGATACCAGAAGGTTTCCAGGAGAAGATGAAAGACTCGAGTGAACACTTCCCGCTCCAAAGCTACACCTCGTCTAACGTCAGCGTGACACGGGCGGTCGATATGAAGATTACATCCTATTTGACCAACTGGGACCACGTGGCCTGGACCTATGGGGGAGACCCGCAAGGCGAGGATTTAGACCTGGCTTTGGCTAAATTAGACGAGCTGGTCCAAGTCCAAGCTCCCATCGAGGTCTATCAGGAACGTCAGGTGGAGAATGCCAAACTAAACGGCCTCATCGCCTTCGTACGTTTTATGGACTATGTTCTTATCGCTGTGGCCTTCGTTATTGTGGGCTATCCCATCGTTCGCCTGGAAGCTCAGGAAGTTAAGGAAAGAGACCTGGTGAGCGGAGCTTCGGAAGCGCGGCGTAGCGGCCAGATTTTCTTAGCCTCCTATGTAGCCTTATCGATATTCTGGCTTATCATGATTCTCATTTCGTTCGGTATTATCGGCTTTGATCTTCTAAGAGACACCGTCGCCCACTATCTGGTCTTGTCGAGCTTTATCCACATGCTGGCCATCATTTCGCTGGTACTTCTGCTAAGCCATCTTTTCCCATCGAAGAATGCCAACTCGTTCTTGAGGACTACGGTGAGTCTCTTCTTATCGTTCTCGGCCGGCGTCTTCATTCCGGCAGAGTTCATTTGGAAGCCTTTCCACATGGTGTCTTCTATCTTCCCGACCTTCTGGAATGTGAAGAATCAGACCCAGATTATGAACCTGGTCTCGGGCGGAAGGTCCATGGCTCCCTACTATCAAGCCCTGTTCGTCATGCTGGGTATGGCCGTCTTGTTCTTCTGCTTGACTCTGGCACACCGTTACTTCAAGCGGCAGGTGGGGAGAGTGTAGTAATCCAAGTTTAAAGAGTCATAGTTTGTATTAAATTTAAACAAATTCAGTGAGGAAGCCGGCTCTTATGAGGCCGGCTTCTGTCGTATTTGGGGGAATAGCCTATAAAATATGCCTTTGTTAATAAGGCGTGTCCTAATTAATGTGCAAACCGGGCGCATGATATGGATTAAAATAAATTTGTTTGTACATATTGACAATTCTTTTAAATGCGGTGAAAATGTAAGCACTTACAAGAAGGAGGCAAGCATGAACCACACCATCTACGACATTGCCAAGGCTTGCGGTTATTCCATAGCGACCGTTTCCAGAGTCGTCAATAAGCAGGAGGGGGTCAAACCCGAAACCCGGCAGAAGGTTTTAGAAACGATCGAACGCCTCAACTATGCACCCAGCCCGGCCGCGCGGTCTTTGGCAGGGAAAAGGGCCAAAATACTGGGCATCGAGACCGGCAGCTTGCTCCAAAGTAAGTTCGAAACGGATTTTCCTATTAGTTTCCTCAACGGAGCCGTCCGAGCCGCAACCGAACACGACTATCGTTTGCTCTTGTCTTGCTCGGAAGATTCTCTAATGGACAGCCAGTCCGCTTTTTCGATTAAAAACTTAGAAGGCATTATTTTTCCCGGCCTCCACGGTAACGGTGAAAATGTTAGAACACTCCTTGAAGCCGGTGTTCCGGTTGTCTACGGCGGTATGCGACAGGATTTCGATCAGGGGCCTGTAGCCCACAATATTTACGGCGGTTACCTGGAATATCGCGAGATGGTCTTAGAGCACTTAATTAACATGGGCTATCGACACATCTTGGTCGCCGAGAGCGATTTGCACTTAAATGATACTTTAGCCAGCCGGGGCATAAGAGACGTCATCGACCGGGCCAACCGCAAACTCAAAGCCCTCGATAAGAGTGCCTACTGTATCTTGGAGCGCTATTCTTTTGCCGACCTGTCCACGATTAGCCGAAAATTCTTGACCTTTTATGCGACTGACTATCCGCCCGATGCCTTGTTCCTGGATTCTATCGACACCTATTTGTCACTGTCGGAAACCCTCCACAAGGTAGGCCTGGAAGTGCCGGAAGATATGGGCGTAATCGCAGCCAGCCACATGCCCGGTAAGGGCGAAAACCTCACGCCCAGGCTTAGCACGGTCTATATCGACGCCTACGAAATGGGTCGGAGAAGTGTAGAGCTCCTGATTAGTCAGTTGGAAGAGACGGGCGAAAAGGTGAACCACAATGTGCCTTACAGCTTACACATTAGAGACAGCCTGATGTCTCAAGATGAATAGATAAAGGAGGCAAGCCTTATGGCCAAAGCTCAAGTCTTACCCTTGCAAAAGAAGCAAAACAGTACATGGAAGTACATCAAGCAGCATAAGTTCATGTATCTTATGCTGGTCCCCCTGATTGCCTACTACATCATTTTCCACTACCTCCCCATGTTCGGGGCGGTCATCGCGTTTAAGGATTTTAAGCCCAGGAAGGGTATCTGGGCCAGCCCCTGGGTCGGCATGGAGCACTTCCGCTATCTCTTCGGTATGTCCAAGTTTAAGAGTGTGGTCTTTAATACCATTAAGATTTCACTGACCCGTTTGCTCTTCGGTTTCCCCTTTCCCATTATTGTGGCCTTACTCATGAACGAACTTCGGTCCAAGAAACACAAGAAGGCCATTCAATCTATGGTTATCTTGCCGGAGTTTTTGTCCTGGGTGGTCTTGGCCGGTATCATGACCAACCTCTTGTCGGCCGACGGCGGTGTGGTCAATAACATCATCAAAATGTTCGGCGGTCAGCCGGTTTCCTTTTTGGCCGATTCCAAAACCTTCATCCCTACCATGGTGGTTTCCATGATCTGGAAGACTTTCGGCTGGAATACCGTTATCTACATGGCGGCCCTGACCGGTATCGACCGCCAGCTTTACGAAGCGGCAACTATCGACGGTGCGTCCCGCTTGCAGCAAATGTTCTACGTCACCTTGCCCGGCATCAAGGGCATTATCGTCACCATGCTCATCATGCGTATCGGAAGCCTCATGCAGGCCGGTTTCGAGCAAATCTTCGTCCTCTACAATCCGGGTGTCTACGACGTGGCGGACATCATCGATACCTATGTCTACCGCTTGGGCCTTTCCGAAGGGAAATTCGAACTGGCTTCCGCCGTGGGCCTATTTAAGTCGGTCATTAACTTCATCTTGCTGGTCGTAGCGAACTCTGTGGCCCGCATGACCGGAGAGGAAGGGGTGTACTAATGGCACGCAAAAATATAAAAATCCAACACAGTGTCGGCTCAAGAGTTTTTGATATTATCAATGCCGTCTTCCTGACCCTCTTAGCTTTTTCCACGCTCTATCCTTTCTGGGATACGCTGGTGGTATCCTTCAGTTCCATCAAGGGTTACCTATCTTCGTCCTTCCATCTTTGGCCAAAGGAATGGTCACTGGAAGCTTACCGCTACATGCTAAAACAAGACCAGCTCTGGCGGTCTTATGCCAACACCTTCTTTGTTACCATCGTGGGGACCGTGCTCAATATGCTGATTACGATTCCGGGTGCTTATGTCTTGTCCAAAAAGCATCTTAAGGGCTACCGGGTCATCATGTTCTTTATTACTTTTACCATGATGTTTACCGGCGGTATTATTCCGCTCTACTTGGTCGTGGACGGTTTGGGACTTAAGAATAGCCTTTGGTCCATGATCCTCCCCAGTGCGGTCAATACCTTTAACCTCATTGTGCTTCGGACTTTCTTCTTCAAAAACCCGGAAGAAATCGAAGAATCTGCCCGAATCGACGGATGTAACGATATTTCGGTGCTGTTTCGAATTGTCATTCCTATCAGCAAGGCCGGTATCACCACCATTGCTATGTACTATGCGGTTTTCCACTGGAACGACTTCATGTCGGCGGTCATGTATATCACCGACAAAAAGAAATTCCCCCTGCAGCTGTTTTTGAGGTCCATGTTGTTTGAATCGGATGCAGCCTACTCCAGCGGTGGCGAGAGCTTGTTCTTATTAGGCCAGCCCATGAAGATGGCGGCTATCATGATGGCGGTTTTGCCTATTGTTCTGATTTATCCCTGGATTCAGAAATACTTTACGCAAGGTGTTACAGCAGGAGCTGTAAAAGGATAAAAAGAGGAGGAAAAAAGAATGCACAAAAAAGTGAGAAATGTTCTATGCGCTTTGCTAATTGGCTCGATGTTAGCCCCTTTGGCCGCGTGCGGGAACAAGGATTCCGGCAAGACCGATACGTCCGGTGCTTCCGGCACGGAAGGTAAGACCGAAGGCGTCGCCCCCATACGCTGGCTGACCACCGGTGACGTCGGCGCCAAGCCCATGGAAAAAGGCGACCGGATTGTCGAGAAGATTGATGAACTCTTGGGGATTGACCTTAGTGTCGACATCGTTCCCGAAGCCAGTTTCGAGCGAATCAATGTCGAGATGGCCGGCGCCAATTTGCCGGATATCGTGACCGGTGCTTTCGGTACCTCGGCGACCCAAGGCTGGATTGACGATGACCTTCTGGTTGAGCTAAACCCTTATCTGGCCAGCCGGCCGGACTTAAAGAAACGTCTGGAAGAAGACTATCCCTGGACCGCCCAAGACGACAAGTATTATGGCGTGCCTTTTATTACTCAGTACAACAAGGCCAATACCCTGATTGTCATGCGCCAAGACTGGCTGGATAAGCTGGGCCTTGAGTATCCTAAGACCTTGGACGACTTCAAGAAAGTCATGCTGGCTTTTACCAATGACGACCCCGACGGCAACGGCGTGAACGACACGGTCGGCTATACCGACGTCAAACCGGTGGGCAACTTCTACTGGGCCTTTGCGGCCTACGGGCTAGAGTACGTTGATTTTGGCCTGGACAAAGACGGCAAGGTTATCCCGGTATTCGAGACCGAAGCTTATAAAAAGGGTATGGAATTCGTCAAAGACCTGTGGGATGCCGGTGCTATCGATAAAGAGTTCATGCTAAACGATAACGCCAAAAAAGAGGAGAAATTCTATCAGAGTAAATCGGGATCTATGGTGGCTGCTTTATTCCGCCATGTGACCCGTATCGAGAAGAGTCTTCAGGCTCTGGAGCCCAATGCGACCATCGCTTACGGCCTGCCGCCTGCAGGACCCGACGGTAAGTTCGGTCTGAGCCCTCAGGGTAAGAGCGGTATGTTCACGGCCGTTACGGTTGATTCTAAAGCGCCCGACAAGGCTGCCGACTTCCTAAATTTCATGTTGTCTAAGGAAGGCAACGACCTGCTTCGTCTGGGTATCGAGGGTGTTCACTACACCAAGGACGGCGATAAGCTGGTTATGAACGAAGAAGAACGGGCCAAAGACAGCTTCTCGGACAATGGCTGGGCGCATCCTTTGGCCTGGGGTACCTTCTACTGGCCGCTGGAATCCGGCTATCTGCCTGATACCGAACCCGGCAAAGACCGTGCACTGGAAAGTATTGATCTGGCTTATCAAGCACAGATTCCCAACCTCATGAAGCAAAAGACCGCAGCCGAGATGGAGTTCGGTACACAGTTGGATTCGCTTGTCCAGCAGGCGACCATTAGTTACCTCCAAGGCAAGGGCGACTTCGACACACTTTTCGGAAAACTGGGGGAAGAGTGGAGAGCGCAAGGCGGCGACAAGGTCCTAGAGCAAGTGACCGAGGGCTTGAAAGAGCAATAATTAAGTAGGCGTTTAGGTTTGTTCTTAAATTAATGGTTCGAATCCCTCGGTTGCGAAACCGGGGGATTTTTTGTGTAGGGGAGTGTGCTGAGGGGGGTATGTGTGGGGTGATGACGGGGGCGTTTTTATGTGAGATAAAAAAGTGGGAGCAAGAGAACTTACTAGCAACTTTTTACAAACGTTATGCTATGGTGTAGGTAATATTCTTAAACTAACAATAAGGAATGGCGGAGGGTATAAGATGGCTACTTCACATAATGTCAATATAGGTTTTGAAAAACAAATTTGGGATGCAGCTTGTGTTCTTTGGGGACACATTCCTGCGGCGGATTATAGAAAAATCATTGTAGGCCTTATTTTT
>CAYFQG010000036.1:0-3705 GCA_964345295.1 uncultured Oscillospiraceae bacterium
CAAAAAAAGACCCGCTTCCTGTGAAACGGGTCTGCGTCGTTTTTCAAATGTGGCTACTATTTTGTAGGTCTATTCACTGCGAAGGGCTGCAACGGGATCCATTTTGGCCGCCTTACGAGAAGGAATCAGGCTGCCTATGACGGTCAAGACCATGCTGAGCGCGATTAAAATGAGGGCCGGCTTCAAGGGCAATTGGGCATTGACCATATCTGTTTCCGCTATAGAGTGAATGACGGAGTTAAGCGGGAACTGCAACAAGAGGCTGATACCGACACCGATTAGGCCTGCAAAAAGCCCGATGATAACGGCTTCGGCATTGAAAACCTGGGCAATGTTGCGTTTGGACGCACCGACCGCACGGAGGATGCCGATTTCTTTGGTCCGCTCCAGAACTGAGATGTAGGTAATGATACCGATCATGATGGATGAAACGACCAGCGAAACTGCCACGAACGCTATAAGAACGTACGTAATCACATTGATAATCTTAGTCACCGACGACATCAGCAAAGCCACATAGTCGCTATAAACAATATGGTTTTCTTCTGTCGTTTGGTCATTATAGGCTTTAATACAATCGGCAATGCCATCCTTGTCTTCGAAGCGATCGGCGTAGATACTGATTGAGGACGGAGAATCCAAACTGACCACACCGAATTCTTTTAGGTTGTTATCGTAAGTTGTGGGGTAAATCAGCGAATCGTATAAGGACAACATAGCTTCTGCATCCGGTTCTTCCAAATATTGGTCGAGTGCCTCGGCCATCTGGACTTCTTCCATGTGCTTTAAGGCTTCCATGGCCTCCGGATTGTCACCTTCCGATATCAGGCGTTTATAAAGGTCTGCCTTATCTGAAACGGAAAAGCTCTTGATAAAGCGTGTTACGTCTTGAATCTTCTCTTCGTCATCAGCCGGTTCAAAGGCAGCGCCGTTCACAATGTTGTGGTCGGGGTCGGCCTTTTGGGCTTTGGCAATATCGCTCTTATCGGCCTGTTCGATTAAGTAATCGGTCAGATCTTTGGTGTAAGCCATGGTCCCCCGCATCAAGGCAAAGTCCTGGTCGTCTTTAAGACGCACAACACCGCTGACCTTAAGCTCCAGGGCATCAGGCAACATCTCTTTAATGCTCGCATCGGTTTGGTCCAAAGGCTTGAAAGTGCCATCCTTCTCTTCGGTATAAAAATCACCTGCCGGGATAAGGCGATAGGTCTTCCCTAATACTTTTTCATAGTCAATTTTCTCCGAAAAGTAATCGATTTCCTCACCGGAGGCAATATCCTCATAATGCTTTTTCAAATCTTCAATCGGCAAAAGCCCCAATTCGTAGGCAGTCTGGGATCTGATTTCGTTTCGCTCATTAAGGATAAGGACTATTTCGTTATAAGCGTTGGGCCACTGTCCGCTTACGACTTCATAATTTTCTTTAACCAGGTCACTAATAAGCTGACCGTCTTGGCCCGACATCAGCTGCGAAAAATGCTTGACTGCTTCACCCGGCATAGCGAAGTCTTGCGGGCCTCCCGGAATAAGGTTCTTACGAAACGGCGTCCCATCCAGGTTGTAGCCATCGGTCCTAAACCAGACCTCTTTAGGGTCCTGGGTGTAGACCGAGAAAAGCACCTGATAACTATAGTCGATACCGTTTTTTCCGACATACTCATGAATGGGACTATTGGGATCATCCAGGTATTTCTTGAATTCCGTTAGGTTATTATGCTTGATTCCCGCTGTGATAGAAGTCATTTCCAGGTCGTAACCCGAAGCATAAACACCGTCCGACTTGTGGTCTTCTCTATTTCGGCTGGATTCAGGAGGCCCCTCCATCATCCGGCTCATATCCATATCTTCAGCATTGATGGTGATGGGATAAGAAGACATCGTGTCCTTCTGAATATCGTCTATATAGGTATTAACACCTGTAGACAAAGAAAGAATTAAGGCAATGCCGATAATACCGATGGAACCGGCAAAGGCGGTTAGTAAAGTACGGGCGATTTTGGTCCGAAGATTGCTTAGAGACAGCATCAAGGAAGTCCCGAAAGACATGGAAGACTTACCTAAGTTTTGATGCGAGATGGCGGCGTCCGCTTTGGCATCGGGCTCATAAGGGTTAGAGTCTTCGGTAATCTTACCGTCCAGCAAGTGGATGATTCTTGTCGCATACGCATCGGCCAAATCCGCATTGTGGGTAACCATAACAACCAGGCGGTCTTGGGCAATTTCTTTAAGCAGCTCCATAATCTGGACACCGGTTTCGGAATCCAGCGCACCGGTCGGCTCATCAGCCAAAACGATATCCGGATTGTTGACCAAAGCACGGGCTATTGCGACCCTTTGCATTTGGCCGCCGGATAGCTGGTTGGGTCTTTTGTAAGCATGTTCTTTCAGGCCGACTTGGTCTAAAGCATCCAGAGCCATCTTACGTCGTTCCGACTTGCTGATGCCGGAAATGGTCAAGGCGATCTCCACGTTGCCTACGACAGACTGGTGGGGAATCAGGTTATAGCTTTGGAAAACAAAGCCGACCGAATGGTTCCGGTAAGAATCCCAGTCCCTGTCCTTATATTTTTTGGTCGAAATATTGTTGATTATCAAGTCTCCGCTATCGTATTGATCAAGCCCGCCGATGATGTTTAAAAGCGTGGTTTTACCGGATCCGGACGGCCCCAAGACCGCAACAAATTCATGCTCACGGAGGTTAAAACTGACATCGTCCAGAGCGTGCTGGACAAGATTCTCCGAGCGATAGGTCTTTTTTATATTCTTAATTTGCAGCATAATATTCTCCTGAGTAATATGTCCCTATATTATAGGCGTCTAAGATTAAATTTCTGTAATAGAGCTTTGGCCAAAGCTTAATCATTGCGGCTAGATTGCCCTCTCTTTGGCCTAACCTGAAAGATTCGAGAAAGAGGCACAAGAATGGAACTATGTATAAAACGTTTTGAAGAGCTCACCATCGACGAACTCTACGCCATCCTAAAACTTCGCGTCGATGTTTTCGTCGTGGAACAAAAATGTCCTTGTGACGAAATTGACAATCGGGACCAGGCAGCCATCCATGTCTATTTAAAAGACGCCGACGGCATCAAGGCCTATGTTCGTATTCTAGATCGAGGCGTTGTAAGCGAGCACGTGACCATTGGCCGAGTCATCGCTGCCCAAAGAGGTAAGGGTCTTGGTAGACGCGTGATGGAGGAAGCAATCAAGGCGGCTCAAGAGATTTTTGGCACTGACACTTTTTTCCTAGAAGCTCAAGTTTATGCCAAAGGCTTCTATGAGAAATTGGGCTTTAAACCCGTCTCCGAAGCTTTTTCGTTGGACGGCATTCCGCACGTGAAAATGGAGTTGAAAGTACGACAATGAATAACAAGGATAAGACCCGCCTCTATTACAACCGGCTTTCGGATAGCATAATTTGTTCATGCGCCTATTGTAAAAACTACTATAAGCAGATAAGGCAAACATACCCTTCTCTCACACATTACCTGGCCGGTCTGGGAATCGATATAGCCAAACCATGGGAAAGCAATCCTTTGGAAGTAGAAAACGGCAAATTGCTATACAGTCCGGTTCAATATCTTGTCATGGGTGAGGCACAAAATTTCCACGAGACACAAATTGACGGTGTCACTATTACTTTGGCCCGGTCCTATCCGGAACCTGACCTGGACGAAAACTTCTTTGTCATTGAATTAGGCCCTA
>CAYFQG010000036.1:3805-6827 GCA_964345295.1 uncultured Oscillospiraceae bacterium
AATGAAGGAAATCTTTACGATGCTCTGAACGATGAAAATACCAAAGCCTTTATTGTGATAAATGAAGGCCAAATGAAGGGTTTATTTGTCTGGTTAATTCTCCCGGAAAATCACTACATCGAACTCATCATCGGCCTTTCCGGTGCCGAATATGCCATTGATGAAATGCTTTGCCATATAGAAAAGCACTATCCTCAATATCAGATGGATTTTGTTATCAATCCTGGAAACATAGCTTTTCGTAAAGTCTTAGAGTCACGTCGGGCAACATTTGCTACTGAGCAAATAAAGTTACTATGTGAGAAACCTGCTCAAAGCACTATCAGCTCTGAAATAATTTTGCTTAACGAAAACTATGAGGAAGTGTATAAAGCACTTCATCAGAAAAATGAAATCGAGCTCTATGAATCCGTGGGCTTTGAACGTGTAGAGGGGCAAAACAGCCTGTATGCAAGTTATTAGATTAACGAGGTAGAAGCAGTCCTTTCGATAGACTCTAATAAATAAAATTTGCCTCACGCCGGATGGCGTAAGGCCTGTCTTTGTCTTTCTCTTAGCGTGTACGTTCAGCCATGTAAGAACCGTCTCTTACAATCTCAATCCAGTAGCCGTCGGGATCCTGAATAAAGTAGATACCCATCTTCTCATTCTCGAAACAGATACAGCCCATCTCCTTATGTTTACGATACGCTTCATCGTAATCCGAGGCGGTCATGGCCAAATGGTATTCCAAATCTCCCAGGTTATAGGGCTCTTTACGGTCCTTAAGCCAGGTCAGTTCCAAGCGGAAACCGGTTGTCTCATCACCCAAAAATACAATGGTGAAATCCTCTTGTTCGTTGGTCCTTACCGGTACCAGGCCCAGGGCCTCTTTGTACCAAGCAAGACTCTTTTCCAAATCTAAAACGTTGAAATTGAAATGATTAAATGCAAAGTTCATGGGGTCCTCCTCTTGTGCTAATGATTGCCTCGATAGGCTCTTTACTTCTGAAATATGCACCTATCCTACCCTACTTTCCTGTTACCCATCGTATCGATTCCTCCTCATATGCTCTATAATAAAGCCAACGTAAGCCTTAAAGAAAAGACTGTGAGAATCAATATGCACATACTTGCCATGGAAATCAGTCTGTATCTTCCCTACGCACATTCGCTGAAAGACAAGCGCCGTGTCCGCCAATCTCTTATGGCCAAATTATCCAAGCATTTTTCGCTTAGTGTGCGCGAAAGCGACATGCAAGAACTAAGCCAGAAACTTGTTCTCTCTGCCGCTTTGGTCTGTTTGACACCCGGCGAAGGCGAAAATGAAGTACAGAAAATTCAAGACTATCTCTATCAATTTACGTTGGAAGAATCTTGTGAAGTTCAAGATTTTCTTTGGGATATGATAGATGTATTTCATTAAGGCCCGGAGCCGAATCTAAGGAAGGAGACATTATGTACGACGTCATCATTATAGGTGGAGGCATTATCGGTTGTTCCATCGCCAGAGCTTTGGCCAAATATCAGGCCAAAGTGGGACTTCTTGAAAAGAATGTCGATGTTTGTACTGAAACCAGCAAGGCAAATTCAGCCATCATGCATGCGGGTTATGACGCAGTACCCGGCACACTTAAGGCCAATATGAACGCTCGCGGCATCAAGATGCTGCCTCAATTAAGTGAGGAGCTGGGCTTTCGCTTTGACCCTTGCGGCTCTTTGGTGCTCTCCTTCAACGAAGCGGACGACAAGATTCTGGACGAATTAATGGAGAGAGGACGTAAGAACGGTAACGAAGACTTGCGTATTTTAGACCCTGAAGAGATTTTCGAGATTGAACCTCGCATAGCTCGGAATGTACGCCATGCCCTCTACTCCCCTCATGCCGGTGTCGCAGATCCTTTCAACATGTGTTACGGCAATATCGAAAACGCTGTCCAAAACGGAGTGGAGCTCTTTTTAGAAACCGAAGTCCTAGGGCTGGAAAAAGATGATACCGCCATCCTTATAAAAACGAACAAAGGCGAATTTAGGAGCCGCTTTGTCGTTAATGCCGCCGGACTTTTCTCGGACCGCCTTGCTGCCATGGCGGGCGACCGGGACTTTAAGATTCTGCCTACCAAAGGCGTTTACCGCATTCTCTCGCGTTCTCCGCAAGAAAAGATTCACACCGTTATTTTTCAAACTCCGGACGAACGCGGCAAAGGGATTTTGGTGACGAAAACATATGCCGGAAACACCATGTTAGGCCCAAGCTCCGAACTTATCGGCAAGATGGAAGATACGCCTAGCCTGGAAGAATCTTTGGCCTATGTCGATGAACTGGCCCAAAAATCCGTACCCGATGTAGACTTGAAACGTACGATCCATACCTTCACGGGCGTCAGGGCCAAACCCGATACCGGTGACTTCATGATTTACCCTTCTAAACATATGCCGGGGGTCATTCATGCAGGGGGCATCGAATCTCCGGGCTTGACTTCCTCACCGGCCATTGCCGAATATGTGGAAGAGCTTTTAGTGGAAGCAGGCTTCAGTGCCGAATTGGATCCCGACTTTAATCCTATTCGACAAGCTTTCCATAAAACAGCCTGGATGTCCGAGGAAGGGCGCAAAGAGCTAGTTGCTGAAGATCCCTTATATGGTGAAAAAATTGACTTGTGCGAAGATGTTTCCAAGGCGGAAATCCTTGACGCCCTTCACAGAAAACCGGGAGCCGTAACCATCGACGGTATTAAAAGACGTGTTCGTGCCGGCGGTATGGGCTATTGCCAGGGGCGACGCTGCGTTCCTACCATTCGAAAAATCATGGCACAAGAACTCAGTGTTTCAGAAGAGCAAATTAAGACCGAACTTCATGGAGATGCTATTGTCGAAAGAGAGAGCCAAAGACTGGTTTAGCTAAGCGTTGACGTATAATAACAAAGGGCATTTATAATTCTTTGAGTAAATCCAAAACCCAAGGGATATCATCCTTGATATTATCCATAGATTTTAATACCATCCTTTAATATTTCGTTTAATAACTCGTTATTATTTTTCA
>CAYFQG010000036.1:6927-11552 GCA_964345295.1 uncultured Oscillospiraceae bacterium
TCATTATTCTCATACTCTTGATATGAACGCCTGGAAATCTCGAAATGATTTGCTGCTTCAATTTGAGTCATATTTAATTTTTCTCGGGCCTGTTTTAGTGTCATCGTCATCATTTCACCTCATAGGTATAACAGCACATATTTGCGCATTTCAAAACACGTCTTGCGCAACTTTTGCGCTTCTCCTATGTTAAGATGCAATTTTTACGCATTCCATAAAGCTTATAAAATGGCTGCCACACCGCACTTACATTCAACCTTTAGTGGATAGATAATTAAACCGATAGTTGTGCATCCGCTTGCTTTTACAACCATCTGACGCTTCACGATTCGGAGAGTTCTCCATGAAAAGGGATAGCCCTTTTACGGTCTTTTTATTCGCCGTGCAGACCATCCTCTTCCCACCTTTGGCCGAAGAAATGTTCTATCGAAAGTATCTTATCGTTAGCGATAAGAGCAAAGGCATTACCGTCCTGACCATCTTTATCAGTTCGCTTTTGTTCGCCGCAGAGCACGCCATCTATCCCTTTGGCCTGGCTAGCTACATGATTCTGGGAAGCGCCTTCGCTATCGCTTATCTTTATTGTCGGTGCCGGGGCCATGGGCTCCAGATTAGCAATCTATTTAAAGAAGGCCGGGCATGAGGTGCGACTTTTGGACGGTTGGAAAGAACATATTTTCCCTGGCAACGGCAGCGGCTTGCATCTCTGTTAATTCCGTCTCCATTCCTTTCTTCCTCCTCGGACTTTTTCTAACCTAACCTTTACGGCTTTGGCCAAATGAACTTACAGGGCGGCACGGACCGCTTCTTTTACATGGTCCATATCTTCGGTCGGTTCGAATCGCGCAAGGACATGGCCTTCGCGGTCAATCAGGAACTTGGTGAAATTCCATTTGATGTAGGCCTTGTCGCCGAAAATCTTATTGTTGCTCTTGGCAAACTTATCCAGGCCGAAACTCTTAAGCCCTTTACCGAATCCCTGGAAAGGCTTTTCTGTAGCCAAGTAGGCGAATAGCGGCTCGGCGTCCTCACCGTTAACGTCGATTTTGGCAAACTGAGGAAAATCCGCTCCGAACTTCACCGTGCAAAATTCATGAATTTCGTCGGCACTGCCCGGTGCCTGATTGGCAAACTGATTACAAGGGAAATCCAAGATTTCGAAACCTTGGTCTTTGAATTCTTTGTACATGGCCTCTAAGGGCTCGTAATGCGGAGTAAAACCGCAGCCGGTAGCCGTATTCACAATTAAAAGGACTTTGCCTTGATATTGGGACAAGTTCACGTCCTTACCTGTTCTGTCTTTTACCGTAAAATCATAGACTGTTTTCATCTTTTAGTCCTCCTTTTTACATTTTTATAATATTACTTTTGGCTAAATTTACTGTGTTAAATACTATACTTCGCTAAAAATCCCCGGTTTAAAATGAAGAGCGTCTTCAGTATAATTTGTGGGTATTAAGGAAGGGAGAATCAACCATGCAGACACCCGGTGCGTTTTTACAGACCTATCAAGACACAGCCCGAAAGAAGGCTTCCAATAGCGCCGGACGCCTTTTTCTTTTAGCCATCTTGGCAGGTTTTCTGATTGGCATGGGTGCCCTTACTTCAACGCTTCTTTCTTACAGCATCCAGAATCCGTCTTTGGCCCAGCTCATGAAAGGCCTGGTCTTCCCCTTTGGCCTAATCATCATTCTTTACACAGGTGCTGAACTTTTCACCGGCAATATTCTGCTCTTGCTGGGACTGTTTGAGAAAAACATCTCGGCCAAAGCTATGCTGCGGAATTGGATTTTAGTATACGTTGGAAACTTCACGGGCTCGCTGATTTTGTCCGGCACTTATGTTCTTTTCAGCGGTTTTACTTCCGGCAAGGCAGAGCTCGCTACGACCATCATGCGGGTCGCGGACAGTAAGTCGGCTCTTAGTTTCAGCCAAGGCTTAGTCTTAGGGATTTTCTGTAATTTTCTGGTCTGTATGGCCGTTATGCAAGGTCTCATGGCCAAAAGCGGTGCCGGCAAGGCTCTGGGAGCTTTTCTACCTGTGGCCTTCTTCGTCTGGGCCGGTTTTGAACACAGTGTTGCCAACATGTATTACATCTCCGCAGGACTTTTTCTAAAGAACGTTCCCGCCTTAACAGTAGCCGGTTCAGACTTTATCCATCTGACCTGGGGAAATTTCTTTCTTAAAAATCTGCTGCCTGTAACACTGGGTAACATCTTGGGCGGTGCTCTATTTGCCGGGCTGATTTATTTGGCCCATCGTCCTTCGAAGAAGCTTTAAGAGATGAGTAGTCAGCTTCTAAGAATTACATCGTATTCGGACGTCCGGGAAAGAGATTTAATGGATATTTATGCCGAAAGCAATTTAGACAATACGGATTACTTTTATCCTGATGAAACCGATAAACTTAAAGCTGTCCGCCATGTCGAAGTTGGTTTTCTGGACTATCTAGAGCATAACTTTCTAAAACAAGACGGTGCAACGCTTTGGGTCTGGGAATCCAACGGTCAATGGGTAAGTGCTTTACGAACGTCCAAAATAAAAGACCGGCTGTATTACTTGGAAGCCCTTGAAACCGCCCCTGAACATAGACATAAAGGCTATGCCTCAGATCTTCTCTTTGCTGTAATCGATGCATTGAAAACGGACGGGCCTTTTCGCCTCTGCGATTGCGTCAATAAAAATAATCTTGCTTCTTTAAAAACACATCAAAAATGCGGTTTTAAAATTACCACAGACCCCGGCTATGATTATCTGCAAGAAGAAAGCAGCGACCGGGACTATGGGCTTGAGTTTCTATATAGTGGCGTATACTAGAAACCCTTATCTATTCGAAAAGGAGGACCATCTATGGCCATCGACAAAGTAAAAACCTATTTCAAACAGTTCGGTTTAGAAGACCGCATACAAGAATTTGATGTCTCCAGCGCAACGGTTGATTTGGCCGCTGAAGCTCTGGGCTGTGAGCCTCGTAGAATTGCCAAGTCGCTTTCCTTTAAGCTGGATGATAAACCAATCTTAATTGTCACGGCCGGAGATGCCCGTGTCCAAAACTCCAAATATAAGGCTCAATTCGGGGCCAAAGCCACCATGCTGACACCGCAAGAAAATATAGACTTAATCGGCCATGCAATAGGCGGAGTTTGTCCCTTTGCCCTTAACGAAGGAGTAACTGTTTATCTGGATGAATCTCTCAAACGTTTTGCGTCCGTCTTTCCTGCCTGCGGCAGTAGCAATAGCGCCATTGAATTAAGCATCCCCGAATTAGAAAAGTATTCTAACTATGAAGCATGGGTGGATGCCTGCAAGGACTGGGAGTAAGACCTTAGCCTAAGTATTTCTCATATAGATAGTCTTTATCATGAATGGAGCCGGTAAATTCTCGGATTAGCCGGTAGCCCATTTTGTCGTAAAGACCTTTATGCTGTGTAAGAATATGCATGGTATCCACACCGCTTTGCTTTTCGGCGTAGTCCATAAACACTCTGGATAAGCCCCTTCCTCGGTAAGCCGGATCCACCCAAAGCATGGCAATGAAACGGTCATAGTCTTCTAAAGGAATTTAGTCCCGGTTAACCAGGGTAAAAAAGCCCATAATCTTGGTCTTTTTTCTTACGCGAGGTCAACTCAACAAAGGTCAGTGCAGCTGCTGTAGCCAAAAGTAAGGCTCCATAAGTCATGGCACGATTGCTTTCACCTGTTACAGGCAGGACCGGTCTATAGACGTATACCACATGCAAATCGCCTTCTACGACCTGGCCTTTGGCCTTGGCAGAGTTTTTTCCATCCTTACGAATTCATAACCTTTAAAGATTTTTTGCTCGGTGCTGTAATTTTCGCCTACCGGGGCATCTTTCTTAACCTGGCTCTCGGCTTCCAAAACCTTGCCATCTTCGGTGATGTATTCTACGAAAACATTACCCTTCTTTGCTTCAAAGACCCATTTACCGATGAAGTGTTCATCTACAATGTCGATGGTATCTTTTTCTCTATCATAAGAAACAAAAGTCCAGAAACCGTCTTCTACTTCAACGCTAGTCTTTGAAGGAACGGTAGGTGTCACTTCTTCGCCGTTCTTTTTACCGGTTTGGTTCTCCGGCGTTAAGGCTTTTACCTCAGGGGGCAGGTCCTTACCGGGCGTTCCGGAGATGAATTCGTGCGTGACTTTATAAAGCATAACAATACCGGCATCTATGTCGATCTTATTCTCCTCAGGGCCCAGTTCAATAAGCTTGGTTTTACCGCTTGTCTGATCCACATTCCGAATCTTTGGCCCGATTATCGCCTTAGGCACTCAGGGTTAGTGTCTGGCTTTCACCGAGAACAACCTGGATGACGTACCGGCCTTCGTTAAGATTTTCGAACAAATAATATCCGCCATTGCCGGTTACTTGGTCTGCTACAATCTTCCCATCCTTATCCTTTACAGGATTTCCATCTTTATCCATAAGCTTTACGGTTACGCCATCGATTCCGGGCTCACCCTCGTCCTGGATACCGTTGTTGTTCAAGTCGTTCCAAACGAAGTCTCCGATACTGGCAGGAACTTTTTCTAATCTGAGGGATACACGGAAAAGGTCGGCATTCTGATTATTACGCTTCTCATTCCAGTTCATATGCGCTAT
>CAYFQG010000037.1:0-11396 GCA_964345295.1 uncultured Oscillospiraceae bacterium
TAAATGTATCCATGACCTTTTCCGATCTTTTCTGGTCAGCCAGAGGTTTCATGGTTGGGAAAAGCAAGACGTCCCTGATACTGGATTCTTCGGTCAAGAGCATAACCAGACGGTCGATACCGAGACCCAGACCGCCTGTAGGAGGTAGGCCGTAATCCAATGCCAGGCAGTAGTCCTGGTCTACCATATTAGCTTCATCGTCGCCGGCTTCTCTTCTGGCCAGCTGTGCTTCAAAACGCTCTCTCTGGTCAAAAGGATCGTTCAACTCGGAATAGGCATTGGCAAATTCATTGCCGCCGATAAAGAGCTCAAAGCGTTCGGTCAAGTCGGGATGACCGGGCTTCTTCTTGGTAAGAGGTGACACTTCAATAGGATAGTCGTAAATAAAGGTCGGCTGAATGAGGTGCTCTTCTGCAAAGGTCTCAAACAAAGCGTTTAAGACATCCCCTTTCTTCCAGGCCGGCTCGACTTCTATCCCCTTTTCCTTGGCCAAAGCAAAGGCTTCTTCATCGGTTTCGATTTTCGAGAAGTCCACATCGGCATACTGCTGGACGGCTTCGGTCATGGTCAGTCTTCTGAAAGGTCTGGCCAAGCTGATTTCGTTACCGTTCATGACAACATGGTCGGTGCCGTTTACGGCTAGGCAAGATTCATGAATTAATTCTTCCGCCAGGTCCATCATGCCCTTATAGTCGGTATAGGCCTGGTAGAGCTCAATCATGGTGAACTCGGGATTATGCTTATAACTCATACCCTCGTTACGGAAGTTGCGACCGATTTCATAGACCCGGTCAAAGCCTCCGACAATCAAGCGTTTCAGATAGAGCTCGGGAGCAATTCGAAGATACATGTCCAAATCCAGCGTGTTGTGGTGGGTAATAAAGGGTCTGGCCGATGCACCGCCGGGAACGGTGTTTAGGATGGGCGTCTCCACTTCGATAAAGTTCTTCTGATCCAGGATAGACCTGATAGTAGAAATAATCTTACTACGTTTACGGAAGGTGTCCTTGACTTCGGGATTGACAATCAGGTCCAGATAGCGCTGTCTGTAGCGTGTATCGGTATCCTGGAGGCCGTGGTATTTCTCCGGCAGGGGCCGCATACATTTGGCCAAAAGGGTATAATCCGTCATCTTGACGGTTACTTCACCGGTCTTGGTCTTATCAATCTCACCCACGATACCGACCTGATCGCCCAGGTCCAAATCCTTCCAGGCCTTATATTTATCTTCGCCCAGGCTGTTAATCCTGGCCATAACCTGGATGGAATCCGTGGCGTCTAAAAGATCCGAGAAGCTCACCTTACCCATGCCGCGTTTAGACATAATACGGCCGGCTACGGCGACTTCTTTGCCCTGATAGGCATCGAAGTTTTCTTTAATATCTTTAGCCGAAGCCGTTACTTCATACTTAACTTCTTCAAAAGGATCTCGGCCTTGGTCTCTTAAGCCCTGCAGTTTTTCCAGACGAAAACGCATCTGGTCGTTAAGGCTCAGATCATTTGCCGCTGTCTTCTTATTTCCTTGGTCCTTGTTTTGTCCCATCGTATCCTCTATTCCCTAGTTTAAAGATTAGCCGACTTAACCGATTTGGATAATCTTATATTTTAAAATACCTGCGGGTGTAGGCACCTTCACCTCATCACCGGCTTCTTTGCCGATAATGGCGGATCCTACGGGAGATTCGGTAGAGATACGGCCCTCGAAGATATCTTCTTCCTTGGCCGAAACCAGGGTGTACTCTTCTTCTTGATTGCTGGCCATATCAAGCAAGGTAACCTTGCCGCCCAGGGCGACCTTGGTCTTGCTGATGTCATCTTCTTCAATTAATTTGGCGTTCTTCAGAAGATTCTCCAGTTCGGCAATTCTTCCTTCGTTTTGAGCCTGGGCTAATTTAGCCTCATCGTACTCGGAGTTTTCGGACAAGTCACCGAAAGACAAGGCGACTTTAATACGCTCGGCAATTTCTGCCCTGTCTTCTACTTTACGTCTCTCCAGTTCTTCCTTAAGACGATTAATACCGTCTAAGGTAAATTCATATACCTCAGCCATATAGGTTCTCTCTTTCTAGTTTTAAGATATTTTTATAATTAGACAATTTAAAGCTTAAGAACGCATCTCGTTGTCTTTGGTAATAACGTCGTGGGCTCCGCCTTCGGTAATACTGGTTGCGGAAACGCGAATCAGTCTGGCCTTCTGCTGGAACTCTTCAATGCTCAAAGCACCGCAAGAGCACATCGTAGCCTTCATCTTGGCCAAAGAGTGGTCCAGGTTTTCCTTCAAAGATCCTGCATAAGGCACATAGGAGTCTACACCCTCTTCGAAGACCATGCCGCCGGATTCGGTACCGTCTTCATAACGCTGCCAGTTACGGGCCCTGTTGGAACCTTCGCCCCAATATTCTTTCACATAAGAACCGTTAATAAAGAGACGCTTGGTAGGACTCTCATCGAAGCGGGCGAAGTAACGGCCTAACATGAGGAAGTCCGATCCCATGGCCAAGGCCAAAGACATGTGGTTATCGTAAACAATACCACCGTCGGAGCAAAGCGGAACATAGATACCGGTTTCTTCAAAGTAACGGTCTCTGGCTTGGCTGACCAGCTGAACTGCCGTCGCCTGGCCCATGCCGATACCCTTTTGCTCACGTGTTATACAAATAGAGCCGCCGCCGATACCGACTTTAATAAAGTCTGCGCCGCAATCCACCAGGAAGCGGAAACCGGTTTCGTCGATAACATTACCGCCGCCGATAAAGGTCTTATCACCGTAGTTGGCCTTGACCCACTTAATACATTCTTCTTGCCATTCGGAGAAGCCGTCGGAAGAGTCAACGACCAAAACGTCTACACCGGCTTCAATCAAAGCGGGGACTCTCTCCTTATAATCTCTGGTATTAATACCGGCACCTACTACCAAACGCTTCTTAGCGTCCAAGAGTTCGTCTGGGTTTTCTTTATGCTCATCATAGTCCTTACGGAAGACCAGACCGACCAGGTTGCCTTCCTTAGTTAGGATGGGGAGCTGGTTAATCTTGTTATCCCAGATAATATTGTTTGCTTCGGATAAGGTAATGCCTTCGTAAGCGTAAACAATCTTATCTTTCTCGGTCATGAAGTCTTTTACCTTCACATCCGGATCCATACGGGATACTCGATAATCTCTGGATGTCACCAGGCCCAGGAACTTGCCGTTAGCAGAACCGTCTTCCGTAATGGAAATCGTGGAGTGACCGGTCTTAGCCTTAATGTTAAGAACATCTGCCAGGCGGTCATCGGGTGTCAGGTTCGTGTCGGATACAACCACGCCTGCCTTATAACGTTTAACCTTGCGTACCATTTCGGCTTGCTTGGCTACCGATTGAGAGCCGTAAATAAAAGACAAGCCGCCTTGTCTGGCCAAGGCAACGGCTAAGCCGTCATCCGAAACGGCCTGCATGACTGCAGACGTTAGAGGGATATTGATGGAAAGAGGCGACTCTTCTTCACCTTTTCTATACTTAACTAATGGGGTTCTTAAACTAACGTTCTTAGGAGCACATTCCTTGGTCGTTAGATTAGGTATCAATAAATACTCGTCAAAGGTTCTAGATTCCATATCGAATATTTGTGCCATACAGACCTCCCTGAAGATTAAATTCTAACTCGGTATTCTAACATAAGGAGGGCGGGCAATAAAGACGTTTGCTTAGGCACAGCGAAGTTGCTCTTCGGGAACTCTTTCTGAAGTAATGTCGGACAGGGGGAATGCCTCTAATTTATAAGAATCCAAATTGATACTTTGACCTTTAGAATTACTTTTCACATTGTGAGAAGCACGCTTCTTACGGTCCAGCGTGATAAAGACGGACGAAGATTGGGTCATAAGCGTTTTCTCTTCTGCAAGCGAAGCTTCCATAAAGCTATTAGCTTGCGTTATTTTTGCTAAATTTTCTTTAGCCTTATTCTCGGTATAGGCTTCTATCTGCTTTGCCATATCCTCATGATTCAAAATGCCTTTTATATAGACTAAAGCCGCAGATGTAAAAACCAGACACAGCCAAAAGATGATATTAAGCATAAGTACCTCCGAATCAGAACATTCGTTCTTTGTTGTCTTCAATAATAGCATAGCCGGTAGGTATTACCAGGCCTAAATTCAAATTTTTGTTCGATTTTCGAAGATTTTAAGATGTTTTCGTTCATTTTTAACTTACAAGGTAGTTTTTTAGCCCTCTTGAATCCATAAGGAAGAGGAATCGAGGATTCAGTAACAATCCTCCCTCATTAGGCCTTATAAAAACGATAGAATACATACAAAATCAATTGATGCATTTATGGAGGTAAAAATATGGAAACGGAACACATTCATGATTTGATTATCATCGGTGGCGGCCCCGCCGGCCTATCCGCTGCACTTTACGCATCCAGGGCCGGCTTAGAGACCCTTCTTTTGGAGTCTATGATGCCCGGCGGTAAGCTGACCCAGACTTTGGAGATTGAAAACTGGATCGGTGATCGTTTAGTGGAAGGCCATGCTTTGGCCCAGAGAATGGCAGATCACGCCTTTAGCTTCGGTGCCAAACAAGAATACGGCCAGGTCGAAAGAATCGAGGACCATGAGTCATATAAAGAAGTCTTTACCTATAATAAGTCTTACAAAGCCAAGGCCATCATCATCGCTACGGGTTGCTTAGAGAGAAAACTCGGTATTCCCGGAGAAGACGAATATTATGGCAGAGGCATCTCCTTTTGTGCGGTCTGCGACGGCGGGTTTTACAGAGATAAGGTGATTACCGTCATCGGTGGCGGAAACACGGCTTTGGAAGAATCCGACTATTTGACTCGTTTCGGATCTGTTGTCCATCTGGTATTAAGACGCGATAAGGCCAGAGCCGATAAAATCTATCGTGACAAGGTCCAAGCCAATCCCAAAATCAAGGTCCACCTGTCTTACAGCCCCACGGAAATTTTAGGTGATGGCAACAAGGTGACACAGATTGTCTTTAAGAGTAATGACCCGAATCGTCCCGAGCCCATGACGCTCGACACCGACGGTGTCTTCCCTCTTATCGGAACAATCCCCAACACCGAATTTATCAAGGACTTACCTATCCTCAATAAAGCCGGCTACATTCTTACCGATGAGAAAATGGCTACCTCCATCCCCGGTATTTTCGCCGCAGGTGACGTCAGAGAAAAAACCTTACGCCAGGTCATCACGGCCGGTAACGACGGTTCTATTGCAGGTCAAGAAGTCTATCACTGGTTAGAAAGCTTAAAAGCTTAAAGTAATTAACATAGTAATTTTAAATATCCATAGGATTAAAAAAGCCGGGCACTTAGCCCGGCTTTTTATATTTGCTGATTTTAGCATCGCTTTATACGCATTATGATTTTTGACCCAACTTATGAACCTTGACCTCTTCCTTCTCGGTCTTTACTTCATAGCCGCCGCTCTCCTGGTCAACGACCTTGACTCTAATTTTCTGCTCGGCCTTGCCGGGCTCAATGCCGTAGACTTCCGCATATAAAGCACTGTAGTCGTCGAAGATTTCTCTAGCCCTATCTTCCGTAACTGCTTCTTCGCTTACCAGGATGAGGCCGGAATTATTTTGCTTCTGAATGCTGACACGCTCTTCGGTCTGGCTAATCGAAAGTCTAGCGGGAATTTCCTCCATGAGCTTAGCCTTCTTGTTCTCTCTCGTAAAATAAACAGGAAGCGCGATGGCCGCAATAACCAGAACAAAGGCCAAAGAAGCAACCGCAATGGCAATCCTGTGCTTCTTAGAACAGTAAGGCTTAACCAGGGGCTTATTTTGTAAAGCGACCTTCTCTCTGGGAGTCAATCTGCCTTCTTTTCTTACCGTAGGTTTACGCTGCTGCGAGCGATTAAGCACCTGGATGCCGCCCAGACCCTGAGATTCAAAGGCCTTGGCCTTCTCTTCTGCCGTAGGCTCCGTATAAGTTTCATTAGGAAACTCATAGCCTTCGCTGTCTTCCATCAAATCCAGGGCTTCTTGATTCTTAACCGGGGCATGACAAAAAATACAATAGGTAATGCCTTCCGGATCATTTTCATTTATGCGCATTAAAGAGCCGCAGTTGGTACAAAGTCCTTCTTTCACTTGGGTCTATCTCTCCTTATAAACTCTAAACATATTGCAAAAATTATAATATCAAAGGCCCTTTTTTACAAGGAAGGCCGACCGTTAGCTACTTGGTCGTATGTAAAAGAATCTTTAATACTTTATCAATATCCGTGTCGGGATTGGTAAAGGCCATCCTTAGGACCGTCTCCCCTTCGTGGGAGGTCGGAATCAGAAGCATGACGCCGGATTTGGCCAGCTTATCGGACCAGGCCAGGTACTGTTCCTTGGTCCAACCCTTTCTTCTGAAGACCACGACGCTCGAAAAAAGTCTTTACTAAAGTCGGTCTTTATCTTAACACGATTTTTTAGCCTATAATCTACCTATAGTTCTTAACGGGAGGGAAAATATGGACAAGTGGAGTACGGAACAAAAACACTGGATGTTAATGGTTTTGGCCGAAGCCAAAAAGGCCGCCGAAAAAGGGGAAGTACCCATTGCCTGCGCCATCGTGAAAGATAATGAGCTCCTGGCTTTGCGCCATAACGAAAAAGAGACCTCTCAATCTGTCTTAGCCCATGCCGAACTTTTAGCTTTGGCCGACGCCAACCAATCCCTTCATTCCTGGCGCTTAGAAGACTGTGATCTTTATGTCTCTTTGGAGCCTTGTCCCATGTGTGCCTCCGCCATCCAGCAAGCCCGCATCCGTCACGTCTACTTTGCAACCGCCGAACCCAAAATGGGCGCCTTAGTTTCCCGAGAATCACTATTAGACCGCCCCTATCTTAACCACCGGGTCACCTATGCCATGGGCCCCTTTACCGAAGAAGCCTCAGCCCTTTTAAAAGATTTTTTTCGCCAAAGAAGGCTTCGAAACAAAAAATTAAATCAAGCTCTGGGTGGCAGGGCCGGCCGCAAAGCTTTTATGGAAGAAAAAGGCCCGGACTTTAAATCCGGACCTTCTGAAGGTGTTTTTAGATAGTAAAAATCTCTTCCCGCCTATAGCTGTAGGCTCTTTCATTATGGATGGACCAAATTGTTATCGCATCCACCGGTCGGTGCAAGGCCTTTTCCAAAGCCGTGGCATAAAGCATCAGCTGGACCCTGTAGCGTTCTAGGAAAACAGCCTCCGCCTTAGAGGAATGAATTCGGTCCGACTTATAATCCAGCAGGGCTAACTTATCGCCCAGAAGATACCACAAGTCGATAATACCTTGGACCAGGACCGGGCCTGTCGGGGGCTCATAACGGACCGTAAAGGGCAATTCGCGATAGACTTGTCCTTTGGCCTGGGCTTCCAGGATTTCATAGGCAAGGTCAGACTTTAGATAAGCTAAAATCTTATCTTCATAACTTTCTAAATACTGCCTTTCTTCCGGCGAAATAAAGTCCTTATCCATGAGATCATCCAGCTGGTCTTTGACATAAGAAGCGTCGGCCTCCGGTTTTAAGCGGATAAATTGCATGGCCTTATGAAGGAGCGTACCCAGTTCAGACGCAGTAAGTTTGCCGGATTTAAGATTTAAGTCCGGACTTTGCTTTGTCAGGTTAATCGTGTAGTCTTCCTCGTCCAGGACCGCTTCTTGCTGGCTCATACGTTTAATTTCACTTACGCTTTGCTTAGGTAAAGAAGCTGCCTGAATCTTGGCTTCATAGTATTGGTCTAAGGGGCCCTCAATAAAGCCAACCGATCCTTTAGCTAATAAAAGGTCCTCCTCCCGGTCAGAGCTTATAGTCTTTGCTGTTGTCTCCTCTTCGATAGGCCTATCATAGTGTTCTAAAATAGCTTTATAGCTACCCATGTCCAAGGCCGGTTTGAAGGTCCATATAGAAGGCTCAGTCAGGTCATAATAGCTTTCCAGATTAGATTTAATCTCCCATTCGTCCTCGGGATACATAGCCTTTAAGCCCGCCTGAACCGCAGGGCTTTTATTGGACGCCAAGGCCAGCAGAATCATATCCTCATAAGACCCTATAGATTGCAGAAGGGCGCTGTCCAAGCCGATTGTAGGGCTTTGGCCGGCCTTTTCCATCAAGAATTTTTGCTTGGGGCTTAGCCTGGCCTCTTCATCGATCTCCATACAAAGGTAGAGCTTATTTTTGGCCCGGGTCATGGCCACATAGAAAATACAAATTTCCTCGGTCAGGTAACGGCGCTGGCGATCGGTCTGCATGGCCAAAATCAGATGGGACTTGTAGGTATAATTGCCTTCCGGGTCCAAGTTGTTAAAACCTATGCCTAAGTTTTCCGAAATCATGACGTCACGCGATTTGTCCTTATCTTGCAACTTACTGTGCAGGTCCAAGAGGAAAACATGGCCGTACTCCAAGCCCTTGGATGCGTGGTAGGTCAATATATGAACGCCCTCACCCGTAGGGTCGTTTTCGTTTTTCATGTTCCGGTCTAAGGCAATCTCTTCTTCAAAATATTGCACCAGCTCGAAGAGGTTACTGCGACCGCCGGCATAGAGATTCTCCACCTCACTAAGGAAATCTTCCAAAATATCCAGCCCTTCCCGGCCTTCGCTTTGTAGGATCTTCGCTTTGTAGTTGTTTTCAAAATATATTTCTTCCAAGAGCGCCCGGGGTGCCATTTGTTTTTCCCGGTCTCTCCAATAGGCCAGGTCTAACAAAATTCGCTTAACCTTCAAGGCCAAAGGCCCTTCTACCTCTTCGCTATAGGCTAAGAGGCCTCTATAAAGACCGTCTTTATTTCTATGCTCTTTTTGCCATAGGCGAATTTCTAAGAGCTCGGCTTCATCCAAAGACTCTTCAAAAAGGCCCGATAAAAGCAAGCTGGCCAAGGGAATGTCCTGGCTGGCATTGTCTAAAACCTGCAAGAGGCTGAGCTGCACTTGAAGAAGGTAGGTATCTTGCACCGACCGGGTCTGCTTACGGTTCTGAGGGATGCCGGCCCCTTGCAAAATCTCGGAAGCCAGATCACAGGTCGTATTGCCTCGGGCCATAATGGCGATGTCGTCATAAGGCACCCGGTCCTCCTCGTGCAATTGCTTGATTTTTTGGCAGATTCGCATGAGGTTACGCTCCCTAGGGCCTGCCTTGAGCCATTTTCGGGCCGTCAAGCCTCCCCATTTTCTTGTAAGGGCTTGTTCAAGTTCTATATAGGACCTCTCCGTTTCGTCCTCCTTAGCTAAGGCAGCGGCCAGGTCCGCGGTTTCGGACTTTACATAGGGCCAAATCTCTATCCGCTCGGATTTTGCGGTATCTTCTAAACCCGGTCTAAGTTTTTGTTTAGGCAAATACTCAATCCCCGTAAAGTCCCGGGTCATCAGGCGTTGGAACACTTCATTAGACCCTAAGAGGATACCGGCCTGGCTTCTGAAATTTTCTTGCAGATAGAAAACTTCATCGGGGCCCGGTGTGTTAAGGAAGATTTTTTCTTTCTCCAAAAAAGTCTCCGGCCGGGCATGGCGGAAACGATAAATCGACTGTTTGACATCTCCTACCATGAAGACATTGTCCTGACCGATTTGGTCTAAGATGGCATTCTGGATGCTACTGGTGTCCTGGTACTCGTCCACATAGATTTCTCTAAACTGCTCTCGGCAAAAGGCCGCCCCGTCCCGGCCTTTTAAAATGGTTAAGGCGAAGTGTTCGTAGTCGGCAAAGTCGATTTTCTTTCGGTCACGCTTCAGGGCCTGATAGGCTAAATCTATATCTAAAAGAATTCGGAAGAGCTTTTCGATATAGGGATAGGAAACGACCAGGCCTTTTTCGATTTCTTCCAAAGGCATGGTCAAAATAGGCGTCGTATCGAAGGCGGTGAAGCCTTTGGCCTGGCTTTCCGTGATGAGGTCTGAGGCATACAAGATATCGGCATAGGCCTTTTGGAAATCTTCAAAATAAGACTTAGCCATTTCGTTTCTCAAGGACGGTTTACGCCCCCTGACCTTGGCTATGGCTTTGGCCTCATAAAGCTTGTCCCAAAGCTCTTCGCCGGCTATTTCTCCTCTTTCATAAGCTTGCAAAATCAGGCCCATCGAAGAGGCCATGTTCATAATAGACCGAAGCTCTTCATCCAAGGCTAAATCCGACTCTTCCTTAGAAAAGAAGTTCCAAGTTCTGGTGTCGAGCTCATGCTTAAGATTGTCTTCACCGGCCAAAGCATAGTCGACCCGAAGCTTTAGCTCCTGATAAAGGTAGGCGATAGATAAAGACTTTCCGAAATTTTGGCAGGCATCTTCCAAATTTTCCAAAAGATTTTCCACATAGGACCGATAATCGGGTAAGGAGCGGAGATAAAAGAAAAGTGATTTCAAAAGCTCTCTTAGGCCCTTGTCGGTTTTGGCCGAGGCATAATTATCTAAAAGGACCAGAAATTCCGGATTCTCACCTTTTTCGGCCAGCTCATATTGGGTCGTAAAGACTTGGGCTATAGCTTCATCCAGATAGGTCTGACTTAAAGAGTCATCCATAATCTGAAAGTCCGCTTCCAGAAGTGATTGCCCCTCCTCATCTACGACGTCTTGCGGAAAGCTTCGAATAAGCCAGAGGCAAAAGGCGTGGATGGTCTGGATATGAGCACGAGGCAGGTGAAGAATCTCATAGCGAAGCCTTGCGGCCCGTGGATCATCTTCCGGAAGCTTTTTCAATGCATCTTGTAAAGCCTTGCGGATTTTTTCTTCCATGGAGGCTGCGGCGGCATTGGTAAAGGTAATGATCAAAGCCCGGGTCAAACTCAACTCGCCCGCAATAATTCTCTGCACTATCCGTTCGACCATAACGGCGGTCTTACCGGATCCGGCGGCTGCCGATACCAGGATATTGGACTTGGGTGCATCTATAATCTTTTTTTGGTCGGGAGACGGAAAGGCCATCGACTAGTCCTCCTCTTCAAGCAGTGTAATAAAGGCGTCTTTATAACGGTTGACTTTCTTGCCTTGGATGGCAGCGGCTAGGTCCGTTATGGACGGTTCTAAGTTGACGTCGATTTTGCCTTCGTCCTTACGGCACATGGACCTAAAAGCACAGTAACGGCAGGGCCCGGCATCGTCCGCAGTAGTTCTGGGCCTGGCCGAAAAGTCCCCTCCGTAAATAGCATCGACAAAATCAACCGCTCTTTTTTCGCTATGTTTTAAAGCCAGGTCTAAACGGTCCGGGTCCAAACCTATATTTTTAAACTTCAAATCGTCCTCGCGGGTTTTCTCCCAGAGTGAGGCGTCGGGTTTCTTGCCGTTTTTCTCATGGTAGCTGGGCCTGGTAATGGGCACATAGGCGGCATCTTTCAGAACAATTTCCGGATAGTAGGTCTTATAGGCCTGAAGGTAAATCGGTAGCTGCAAGTCCAAACCGTGATAGAGCTTGGGGAA
>CAYFQG010000038.1:0-7753 GCA_964345295.1 uncultured Oscillospiraceae bacterium
TAAATCTATTATAGCATGTGGCATGCTTGTGCTAAAATGAGAAAAACATCGTAATTAGTATAACATCATGTTTATATATTTCATATCGGAGGATACATGAATCATAATAAACGCTTGCCTATTGTCTTATCCGGCCTGGCTTTGGCCACAAGTTTACTGATCACCGCAGGTTGCAGCCTGCCTTCGATACCTTCTGACGAATCGATTTCATACCTTACGGAAAGTACGGAAATGATACCTACGGAAACAGAAGATATAAGCCCGACAACGGCAGAAAACACCCGGGCTGCCCAAACAAGCCAAAGTGCTCTTCCTACAAAGTCCCTTCCGGAGGCTTCCGATTCGGTTGAAAGCCCTTCGGCTGACTTTTCCGAAGATGCCGAGCTTAAGGACCTCCTGAAGGCTTTGCCCTCTTCTTTTAATCCTTACGTCTTGAAGCCCTCGGCATTGACCGAAGAGATTTACCAAAAGGTCTACAATTCTTTACCCGAATACATGCAAATTCAGGGCAATCGTAACCCTGTCGCCCGAGAGTATATCGTGCGTACGCTCTTTGACGATCCTCATGAAGCCATAGAGCCTCAGGTATACGACAATCCCATCGATGCCGGCCCCTATCCTTACTATATTCAGTGGGATGAACGTTGGGGTTTCGATGAATATTCCGGTGCTTATATGGCTAGTGACGGATGCGGGCCTACGGCTTTATCCATGATTTATTCGGGCCTTACCGGCGATATGTCTATGGACCCCGGCGTCATGGGACAATGGGCCAAAGATCACGGCTATTCGGCATACGGCAACGGTAGCTACAGAACCATTATGCTCGATGGCGCTCAGCAACTGGGCTTGAAATCTTCAGAGCTTTACCTGGACTATAATGCCATGGTTCAGGCTATCGAAGAAGGTCATCCTTTGATTATCGTGGTCGGGCCGGGCCACTTTACCTCCGGCGGTCATTTCCTCATCCTCTATGCGATGGAAGACGGTGATTTCAAGATTTTAGACCCCTTTAATTATGAGAATACCTTGAAGACCTGGTCTTATGAAGAACTGGCGCCTCAGATTGAAAATATCTGGGAGTATAGTTATTAGTTGTTGAGCGGAAAGAGCAGTTTTAAGAAGGCTCTTTCCGAGTTTTGTTCGCTGTTGAAATTATAGTAGCATCGTTTTCCCTGTCCGTCATAGCATTCAAATTCGGACTCGCAAATGTTCCAACGGTAAGCCTGCCCTTTTAGGGCGGCATAAAGCGCCAACTCCCATTCGGTCCGGTTATTAAGCGTACGGTGGGCGATTGCATCATAGAGCCAGGAGAATTTTGTGTAATCGAAACCTTTCTGCAAAAAGCCTCTCCAAAGCTTCATTTTCTGTGTAAAGCTTAAAGCCTCCAATAAATCGGCCGAACAAAGCTCATCAGACAAGGCAAGATAATAGTAACAGGCATTTTGATAAGGAGCCGACTCCCACTCTTCTTTAGGATAGATTTTCGGGTCAAAGTCGGCCACCAATATGCCTTTATCCCAATCCATACTTTGGTAAATGTCAACAAGCCTGTCTCTTTCTTCTAGGTCCTGACATTTTATTTTTAAACATAGAGAACTGATGCTTTCGGCATAGTGCCCCGAAACCGTCCTTTGGACGATGGCGTATTTAAAAGCCCTGCATATACCGATCTAAAATGAAACTTCGACCAGATCACAAGATCAATATAGGAGCATAGCATGATCTATGTAGCACTACTAAGAGGTATCAATGTTGGTGGCAAGAACAGCATCAACATGAAGGATCTGAAGCAATCTTTTGAAGAGGCAGGGATACAAAACGTTGTCACGTATATCAATTCCGGCAACATTATCTTCTCAGATACAAAACATGATCGATCTGATCTTGTAGACATCTTAGAAGATCTCATCAAATCTAGATTCACTTTAGAGATCAAGGTATTGCTTCTTAGTTTAGACGATTTTAATAGACTTATGGATAAGCTGCCTTCAAATTGGACCAATGACAATCAGATGAAAAGCGATGTTCTTTTCTTGTGGGATGAAGTTGATCAAGAGGATATCTTAAGCAAGATCAAAATTGCTGAAGGCATCGATACAGTTTTCTATGTCAAAGGAGCCCTCCTTTGGTCCACTCCTCGTGACATGGTTACAAAAAGTGGCTTGGTCAAGCTTGCAGGCAACAAGCTCTATAAGCAGATGACTATCAGAAACGTTAATTCTACACGCAAGATCTACCAGTTGATGACGAGCCTAAGTGAAATCTGAAATAGTTGAATAGCCCTATCGATCAAATAACTGTTTTTTATCGCATCAGTATTAAAGTCCACCTGCAAGATTGGGGCCAAATTACTTCTCATACAAGCTTCACGTCATCTTACATCTATTTACAGGCCAAATACATGCTATCCTCTGTAGAGCTTGGGAGAATCAGATGAAAGGTCGAGATCTTTACGATTATATTTTTTACTGAATAAATCATCCAACGGTGAACACATCACATTTGAAAGTAATATGAATACAATCTGGACATATAACTGAGCAGACTCCTTGTAGCTTAGACGACATTAAGCAAATGTGGTTCCAAAAATTTGAGCGTATAGTTTATGAGCAAGTAAAAACATGATGTACTTCCCTTCTTCCGAGACCATGCACTGTTGGATTGATGTACTGTTGCATTTTCAAGCAAATAACTAAGGACTATCTAGAAATAAGCTAAAATGAGTTTCTTCAATAAAGCTTCTTCAAACACCTACATTTATTTGGATATGAGATACAAGTCCTACTTGTCGTGACATTGGTGTTTCATTTGGACGCCCTTCACTTGAGTATGCAACTAAAAATGAGATGAGTTGCCTGCATTACCTTGCTATCTAGTGGTATTATGTCTAGACGAAATGGAGAGTGTTACAAATAGATACAGTAGAGATAAAAGCAGCTTCAAGAAATGAATTAGAAAAAATCTGGGATCAAAGCATTAAAGATCATCCAGGCGATGATCGTTGGATCACCTGGAAAGAACAATTCATAGCGGATAACGATAGTGGTAGAGCTAAAACGTTCGTCATTCTCCATAACGCTAGACCGATCGGTGAAGCTACACTTTTATTCTCAAGCGAATGTAAAGCGGTTCAAGGTAGATCACTTTTAGCGAATCAACAGTCTATTGCCAATATCAATGCACTTCGAATCCAAAAAGAATTTGAAGGCATGGGCCTTATGTCCAAGCTCTTAAAGCTTATGGAGTCCTATGCGAAGGAAGAAGGCTATCAACGCTTGACGATTGGTGTAGAGGCTAAAGAAACAAGAAATCTCGCCATTTACTTACATTGGGGCTACAATGAGTTTATCCATTCTTGTTTTGAAGATGACGAACTCATCTTGTACTATGCGAAAGACCTCAGAGATGTCTAAATGAAAGATTCAGTATCATGAATGGCACCATTCAGAATACATCCTAGCTATCGATGGCCTAAGATTTTGCCTAAACCTCACAAATCTGATAGTTTATGGCTCAATCACTTCAACATCAGATGTTTTTTTGATATCATTAATTTGCTCCATTGTTAAGATCTAGTTAACGCTCTGTTAAGTCCTTTTAATATAAGGAAGGCATGGCAAAGATTTACGATGGAGTTTTTACTGAGTAGTACCTTAATCGCATACACAAGTATCAGGCCTTGATTCAGTTTGATACCACATGTGTTTCACTATACGAATGTTAGAATCAGGGAGTAATTCAATGGAAATATTTATGGATCTTCTGCTTATGTTAGGCGGAGTTGCTGTCTTCATGTTTGGTATGAAACAGATGAGCTCCAGCTTAGAACAGAGTGCAGGTCCTGGCGTACGAAATCTGTTCAAGAGATTAGATAGAAACAGAGTCGTAAACTATGGAATCGGTATCGGATCTACCGCACTGGTACAATCGTCATCCGCTACGTCGATTATGACTGTAGGCCTTGCTCATGCAAACATTGTTACAGTCAAACAAGGTGCTGGTTTTATCTTAGGCGCCAAGGTAGGTACAACACTCACCGCCTTCCTCTTCGCCTTATCCGGTATCAGCAAAGGTGGTTTTAGCATCAGCTCCGTCTTTGCAGCCCTCTCATTTATCGGTGTCATTATCATCTTCACAACTGAGAATAAATCTTTGAACAAGATCGCACCCTTCTTTATCGGTTTTGGTATGTTGTTCATTGGTATGGAAGTCATGGAAGTAGCCATTGGCGGCGCAGACTCCACACTCAGCATCCAACTCTCACAAGTATTTAAATATGAAGTGATGCATAGCCCGATCTTGCTGGTTATTTTAGGTATCTTATTTACAGCCATTATCCAGTCTTCTACTGCTGCAACAGGTATCTTTATTGCCTTTCTTGCAACAGGTGTCATTCAAGACATCGACCAATCCTTCTTCTTGGTGATGGGTGCAAATATTGGCACATGTAGCGATGGTATCATGGCATCCTTGACAACAAATGCCAAAGGTAAGCGCATCGCCTTGTTCCACCTCATCACGAGTATCATTGGTGCTATATCCTTCACCATCATCCTCATGATCTTCAGAGCACCGATTGTCAATTTCTTCGAACGCTTATTCCAAGGTCAACCACAATTCAGCCTTGCTACATTCAACTTAATTTACAACACTATATATACTTCAATCTTGTTAATCTTCTTAGATCCACTGGTCAACTTTGTTGAAGGTCTCATTAAAGATAAACCCGCAACAAAAGAAGAGGCGACATACATTGCAGATCACTTGCTTAAAACACCAGCTGTTGCTATTGAGCAAGCGCTAAACGAGTTGTATGACATGGCAAGTCTTGCCAAATTAAACCTAGATCGTGCGTTTAAATCCTTAGTCAATAGCGACATCAGTGAAAGTGAAGACATTGCTAAGACTGAAGACCGTATAGACTTCTTGACCAATCAGCTTACCAGCTACTTCATTAAAATCTCATCGGCAACGAAGTCTGCAGATGACGCAAAACTCATCGGTGGTTTGCACCACGTTACAAACGATATCGAGCGCTTAGGTGACTATGCAGTACTGATCGCCAAAGAGACGAACTACATGTTCAAAAATGATGTTCAGTTCTTAGACCAGACGAAAGATGAATTAAGCCGTATTTACGACTTAATCTCTGAAATGTTTGACTTAGGCTTTGAATCATTCACCAAGGACAAAACAGAAAATTTCAAAGCCATTGCTAAGCTTCACAAGAAGATCAAAAAGCTCATATCCTCAACTCGTAACGAGCACGTCTCGCGCCTCAGTTCTGGGATGTACCCAGTCGAAGTATCCAAGAGCATCTACTCGGTTCTCTTCTCACTACAAAGAACATCTGACCATATCGTCAATGTTGCTTACTCCATTCGATCTACAACCGGTAGTAAGACTGAAGCATTAGAAGCAGTTGAAAGAGAGAAAAGAAGGGCTAGCATGTCTGAACGTAGATAAGCTACACACCGCAATCATTTTAAAAAGGCAGCAGGGGTATCCTGTTGCCTTTTTAATTCATGCAATGATTTACCATCCTTAATATAGATATCAAGTGAAATTCAAATGGAAAACAGCTATGCTAAAATGCTGGATATCTAAGTGGGTGAAGATTTGGAGGATAGCATGCAAGTAGAACTCTCTATTGGAGAAATGGCGAAGATGCATAGTATATCAAGGTAAACGCTGATTTATTACGATAGGATTGATTTGTTTCAACCCCATCGTGTGGATTCAAATGGCTACCGCTATTACCATCCCAATCAGATACCTCTACTAAGAGAAATCTGCTTCTTAAAAGAATTAGGTATCAAGCTTGACGTCATCAAGCAACATATTGGTGATAGAGATGTCTTGTCTGCCATCTCTCTACTCGATACACATAAAAATTATATTGACGATGAGATCTATTTCTGTACCCTTGATCATTCGATGTTCCTCCTAATGTTTACATGAGGGCTATCACTTTAAAATGAGACTTGAAACGCCTCTGGAGCAATGATTCCAATGAAGCGTAATGTTCTCACAAAATAGACGAGTCAAGTGTCATAAAACGTGTACCTCTACAATTTACGTGTATACTTCGCAAAATCCACTATCATTTTAACATCGACTCATCTGCAAGGTGATTACGAGACTGCTATAATTTGTAGTATTCGTCATAGCTCGGCTTATCGTACTCGCTTGAGTGAGTATTGCAAAAGGATAGAGTCATCAGCGCAGATTCAAGAGCTGCAACAAGGATGGCAGACCGCAATGCAAGCAGATGGTTGTAGGCCAGATTGTCAATGAAGATGGGATCGTCCTTGCCAGCGATGTCATGGATGGTAGCACCTCGGATATTGACTGGAACCGCCGAGCGATTGAGTACGCTCGGGAGATCCAGCAGTCCCTGTCAACAACAGGTGTGTTTGTAGCAGACAGTAAACTGATCTGTGCCGAGCACTTCAAAAACCTGATGGACCCAGAACGACGAGTACAGTTCGTCTCACGTTGTCCAGCCAATTTCGCCAGTAAATTAGAAAGCAGGCTGATAGAAAAAGCCTACAGCAAGAACGAATGGCAGGCTCTAGGGCAGTACGGTGGCGGTCGCAAAGCCAGTCAATATGAAAGCATAGCCTTTACTGAAGAAGTCTATGGCTACCCCTGTCGTTTGTTAGTTGTGCGTAGCTCTAGCCTGGTCGAAAAAGTAGAACTACAAATTGAAAAGGCACGGCTTTTAGCAGCAGAGGTCATCTTGGATCTGGAGAAGAAAACATTCAAGTGTCAGTCGGATGCCCTGGCTGAATGGCAGCGCTTCTTGAAGCTGAAAGCCTGTAGGCTGTTCACTTTCGAACGGGAAATCATTGAGGAGACGGTAGAAAAGTGGCCACGCGGTCGGCGCCGGCCTGATGCAAAGCCGATCAGCGTAGAGACCAGCTACAGCATCAAGGTCACAGCGATGGCCGAGCATCCTGTAAGAGCAAAGGCTTTCAGGCGCAATGAATCCTGCTTTGTTCTGATCGGCAATCTCGATGAAAGCGTGTGCGACCAGGCGTTTTTGGGTATTTACAAAGGTCAGCAGATTGTTGAAAACAGCTTCATGATCCTCAAAAAGCCTTGCCTGGCCTCTGGCATTTACTTAAAAAATGAGAATCGGATTCGAGCCCTGACCATGATCCTGAGCCTTGCCTTGATGGTACGAGCGATCCTGCAATACCGCATGCGACAGGGTCTAGCAGAGTATCAGAAAGAGAACCCAGGTAAAGTGTTGAAAGCCGGTTGGGGTACAAAAAAGCTCCAAGCACCTAGCTTTCAACTCCTGTTTGAGTACAGTAGAAACCTTTATTACTTGAAAACTGGACAGGATGAATACGAGTTTAACTTTGATTCTGACGAGAACGAAGTCCGCCTGACGATCCTTTTAGGCCTCATGGATCTAACCGTTTCTGACCTGATTGACTAAATCCAAGGGAATAGTTTGTCCAAATCGAGCGAATTAGGAAACAGCTGATGAATTAGGCCTAAGACCAGTCAAAAGAAGCTAGATCTCTAATGATTTGATGGAATTGTTGCTAGAAATGCCATTTGCATAGCAAGTCAGAAACCATATATTGAATTGAGTTTTTACATTCTGCTTAATTCGACGTCGGTGTCAGCCAGGGTGCCGAAACTGGGTATTAAGGATTTTTTCGACACATTAAGATTGTATTAAGATGATTCATTTTCTTACCGAACATTAAAAAATCCCGTACAGGACCTTGGG
>CAYFQG010000038.1:7853-11207 GCA_964345295.1 uncultured Oscillospiraceae bacterium
TTAAGATGATTCATTTTCTTACCGAACATTAAAAAATCCCGTACAGGACCTTGGGCCTATACGGGATTTAAATACTTGTTCAATCTCGGCTAAACTTAAAACTTTAATTAAAAGTTGTCGCAGAGCAGCTGGAAGTAAGCCTTAGGATGCTTACAGGTCGGGCAAATCTCAGGAGCCTTCGTACCGGTGTGGATGTAACCGCACTCACGGCAGATCCATTCGGTGGATTCGTCCTTCTCGAAAACCTTATCGTTCAAGACGTTGTCTCTCAGAGCACGATAGCGCTTGCCGTGGTGGTCTTCGACGGTAGCAACGTTACGGAAGGTACGAGCGATATCGGTAAAGCCTTCTTCTTGGGCAACCTTGCTCCACTCGTTATAGTCTACAACTTCACCTTCTTCGCCTTCGGCAGCGGAAAGCAGGTTCGTAGCGGTATCGCCGATCTGGATAGGATAGGTACCGGTAACGGTCATCATGCCGGGAAGTTCACCTAAATTTTCTGCAATGTGATTATAGTACAATTTAGCGTGCTCTTTCTCGTTAGCAGCGGTTTCCAGGAAAATAGCGGAAATCTGCTCAAAACCGGCTTTTTTAGCTACAGAAGCGAAAAAAGTGTAACGATTTCTGGCTTGGGATTCGCCTGCAAAAGCATTCACTAGATTCTGATAAGTCTTTGTCTCTTGAAAATTGCTCATTTTCAAATCCTCCTAATTAATTTTGCGATAATCACAGAAACATTTGAAAACACAGTTTCTTAATTATCCTACTGCCCTAAATTATAGCATTCTAAAAAATAAATTCAAATTCTAATCCGCCTAAATAAATTGTGTCGCCCTCTTCGACGCCGGCCTTCTCTAAGTCGGCAATAACGCCCTTATCACGGAGCTGTTTTTGGAAATATTGCAAAGATTCCGTATCCTGAAAATTGACATGACGGCACAGTTCTTCGATATAAGGACCGGACACTTCGAAGATACCGTCTTCGTTTTGCTCAACGGTATAAGAATCTTCTTCCAAGCGATAAACCTTATAAGTCTTATCCGGCTCTTCATAGAGGACTGTTTCGGGTAATTTCTGTAGTTCAGCCGCAATATGGTCCAGGAGCTCCTTGGTGCCTTGGTGGCTTGCCGCCGATATCAGGAAGCATTCATAGCCCATATCCTCGAAGCACTTCTTCGTTGCCTTAGCTTCTGCAGGATCGGCCAAATCCACTTTATTTAAGGCAATAATTTGAGGACGATCCGCCAAAACCGCATTAAAGTTCTCCAGTTCATCTTGAATGATGTGAAAATCTTCTACCGGATCTCTGCCTTCCGAACCGGACACATCAATAAAATGTACCAAGAGTCTGGTCCGCTCAATATGACGCAAAAAAGCCAAGCCTAAACCGGCACCTTCACTGGCACCTTCAATAAGGCCCGGGATATCCGCCAGCGTAAAAGAAAAGTCTCCTACTGTAGCAATACCTAGTTGTGGCTCTAAAGTTGTAAAGGGGTAATCGCCTATCTTGGGCCTGGCATTGGACACAACCGAAATAAAAGTGCTTTTGCCGACATTGGGCATACCCAAAAGACCCACATCAGCCAAAAGTTTCAGCTCCAAATCCACATAAAAGCCTTCAACCAAGACACCGGGCTTAGCGAAGTTGGGCGCTTGTCTGGTCGATGTAGCAAAGACCGCATTGCCGACACCGCCTCTGCCGCCTGCCTGAAGCTCAACCGTCTGGCCTTTCTTGTTCAAATCGGCCAGGAGGCGTCCTGTGTCATGCTCTCTTACAACGGTTCCCACAGGCACTTCAATGGTGAGATCTTCGCCTTTTTTCCCGGCTCTCTTGGCCTTGGCTCCGTCCTCACCGTTACCGGCTACATATTTTCTTTTAAAGCGGAAGTTCTGCAAGGTCGAAAGATTTGACACAGCCTTCATAAAAACCGATCCGCCTCGACCGCCGTTGCCCCCGTCCGGGCCGCCGTTTGGAATATATTTACCTCTATAAAAAGAGACCGCTCCGTTTCCTCCGTTGCCGGCTTTGATATAAATTCTTGCCTGATCTATAAACATCTTTAGTTCTCCCCGAAGTTCGTTAAAAAAAGTCCGGTTTTGCGGCCGGACTTTAGTATTACATATAAATAATAATTTCTAAGCTAAGGCTTAGGCAACAGGGTAAACCGATACCTGCTTGCGCTTCTTATCCTTACGCTCAAACTTCACATTACCGTCTACCAAAGCATAGAGCGTGTCGTCCTTGCCGATACCGACGTTGTTACCGGGGTGAACTTTGGTACCTCTTTGGCGATACAGAATATTGCCGGCTAAGACATATTCTCCGTCACCCTTCTTGGCACCTAAACGTTTGGCAATCGAATCACGACCGTTACTGGTAGAACCTAAACCCTTCTTATGGGCTAATAATTGTAAATCTAACTTAAACATAATGACCTCCGTTCCAAGTCTTCTATTATTCTCTTCATTATTGCTATTTCAGGCAATTCGCCTGGGCTCCGTTACGCTTATGTATTGGCTCCCATAGCTTAATTCAATCTGCTTACAACCCAAGATAAAGCTCTCTAATAATAAATCCGCCTTATCCCAAGTCTCTTGCGAAATATCTTCTGTCTTCTCTACTCTGCCATAAAGCAAACCGGACTCAAACTGATATGTAACATCTAAGTTCAAGATATCTGTCCAAGCTGTAACTAAGCTTCCGGCCAAAGCGGTAATCGCCGCACAGACCTCGTCTGTTTCTCCCGGTTCTCTGTAACCGGCATGACCTTCGCAGATAAAGCCTACTCGATGGCTTGAATCTTCCAACCAGCAGATCGAAATCACATCTACCCTCTGCTTAGAGTGAAATATCCTCGATTCTCACCAAGCTGTAAGGCTGGCGGTGACCCTGTGTGCGTCTATAACCCTTCTTAGGCTTATACTTAAATACACGAATCTTCTTGCCTCTGCCTTGCTTGACAATCTCACCGGAAACCTTAACGCCGGATAAGTCCGAACCGAGCTTAAGATCCTCATCGCCTGCTACAGCCAAGACCTGGTCAAATTCCACCTTGTCTCCTGCTTCACCTGCAAGCTTCTCGACAAAAATCTCATCACCGGACGAGACCTTGTACTGCTTGCCACCTGTCTTAATAATTGCGTACATAGTCCTTCATGTACCTCCCCTTATATATTCGGGACGCGCTTCGATAGGTTTCGGCCCAAGAAAAAGCAGGCCAAATTAATACCCATAAAATGCGGTCACCGTGGTAAGATAGCATGAAACCGGTCAACATGCAAGCGCATCTGTCAGCCAGTTAATATTTTTATAGGCAATTAATAAGTAGGACAAATCGGGTACAAGGTGTGCAT
>CAYFQG010000039.1:0-4584 GCA_964345295.1 uncultured Oscillospiraceae bacterium
CGTTCAGCTCTGCAATACGGACACCGTTTTCATCAGCAGGAATATGCTTTGCTACGAACATGCACAAGCGTATAGGCTTTAAAAACATATTGCTGATTGCTGCCATCAGTATTTTCTTCAATGTTCTATATCGGTCTTTATAACACACTAGGAGCACCCATCGTTATCTATGTCGCATCCGATCTCATGCAGCTTTATATCTACCGTCAGTTCCTTTCTTCCCTGTCTGAATCCCTGGATGAAAGTGCCCTATTAGACGGATGTAACTACTTCCAGCTTTTCGTACGCATTATTTTCCCGCTGCTCGCACCGGCTACCGCCACCGTGACAATCATTAAAGCTATTACTATAATCAATGACATGTACATTCCTTACTTGTACATGCCCGGAAACAAGCTGCGTACACTGACCACTTTCCTGATGGACTATGCCAACGTCCAGCAGGGATCCTGGCAAAATTTGGCAGCGGGCATCGTGATTATTATGTTGCCCACTATTCTGATTTATATTTTCTTCCAGCGCTATATCCTGGCAGGTGTAGCAGCCGGAGCAGTAAAGGAGTAAAGAGTTATGAAATCAAATCTCAATTGGCTGACCGATCCCACGGTCTTTCGTGTCAATCGACTGGATGCCCATTCCGACCATATTCACTATGCGAACGAGCAAGAGTTGGCGGACGGCAAATCCTCTTTCGGCCAATCTTTAGACGGACGCTGGCGTTTTTCCTGGAGCAAGAACCCTTTTTGCCGTCCCGAAGATTTTTGGCAGGAAGATTATGATGATTCGAACTTTGACAGCATCATGGTGCCGGGCCATATCGAGTTACAAGGTTACGGCCAAATCCAGTACATCAATACCCTCTACCCCTGGGACGGCAAGGCCGAAATCCGCCCGCCCGAAATCGACTGGGATAACACGTCTGTCGGAAGCTATGTCAGAACTTTTGATTTGGAGCCCGGCCTTCTGGGTAAAACCGTATGCATCCGTTTCCACGGTGTAGAACAAGCCTTCTACGTCTGGCTAAACGGCCACTTCATCGGCTATGCCGAGGATAGCTTTACGCCTTCAGACTTTGATTTAACCCCCTATCTTCGAGAAAAAGATAACCGACTTTGTGTTGAAGTTTATAAGCACAGCAGCGCTTCCTGGATTGAAGACCAGGACTTCTTCCGCTTCAGCGGTATTTTCCGCAGTGTGGAACTCTGGGCCAAACCGGAAACCCATATAGAAGATATGTGGCTTAAGACCGGCCTTAAAGAAGATAACAACACCGGTACTATGCAGGTACGCCTCCTGGTGGAGGGACCTTTGGGCGAGGTGCATTGTGAAATCAGCCACCCGGACTTTGGCCTCATCTGGAACGATACCCTGGACTTAACGCAAGACGGAAAATATCTGATTTCGCAAGAATTGGAGTTCGAAGATGTCTTGCCCTGGCAGTACGAGACGCCCGAACTTTATGATGTCAAGTTGACGGTACGAAATGACCAAGCCGACATCACGGAACTAATTCCCTACCGCACCGGCTTCAGACGTTTTGAACTTAAAGACGGCCTCATGCTTCTTAACGGCGAGCGCCTGGTTATCCGCGGGGTTAACCGTCATGAATGGAATCCTCATACGGGACGGGCTATTAATATAGAAGATATGGAAAGAGCCATGGATACCATTCTTAGAAACAATATGAATGCGGTCCGTACCAGCCACTATCCGAACCAGACGCCTTGGTACCATATGTGTGACGAGGAAGGCATCTACCTCATGGACGAGGCCAACCTGGAAAGCCACGGTTCCTGGCAAAAGTTAGGTTCTATTGATCCCAGTTGGAATGTGCCGGGCAGTGTCCCCGAGTGGAAGGACTGTGTTTTGGACCGTGCCGAGTCTATGTTCGAGCGAGACAAAAACCACGTCTCTATCCTCTTCTGGTCCTGCGGCAACGAGTCTTATGCCGGAGAGAATATTTTGGCCATGGCAGACTGGTTCAGAGCCCAAGACCCCGGCCGTCTGGTCCACTACGAAGGCGTCTTCCACAATAGAGAATTCGACCAAATCTCCGACATCGAGAGCCGCATGTATGCGCCACCGGCTGATATAAGAGCTTACTTAGAAAACAACCCCCAAAAGCCTTTTATTCTTTGCGAGTACATGCATGACATGGGCAACTCTTTGGGCGGCATGGAAAGCTATATCAAGCTGGAAGAAGAATTTCCCCAATACCAGGGCGGCTATATCTGGGACTACATGGATCAGGCTCTTTGGCATAAGGATCCGTCCGGCCAATCTTATCTGGCCTACGGCGGCGATTTCAACGACCGCCAAAGCGACTATGCCTTTAGCGGTGACGGTATCGTCTTTGCCGACGGCACGGAGAAACCCGCCATGCAGGAAGTCCGTTATTGGTATGCACCTAAAGAAATCCGAGATGCCATGGATCGGGAAAACCGTGAAATGGCGGAAGCAGTTAAGGCCCTTCCGACCCGTAAGAGCAAATTAGAAATCATACATGGTGACGGTGCCTTAGGTGTCTCGGGTGAAGACTTCGAAATCATCTTCTCCTATCCGGAAGGTGGACCCTCTTCGCTGGTTTCCAAGGGTAAAGAATGGATCTGGCGTGCACCTCGTCCGGCATTCTGGCGGGCTGCAACGGAAAACGACTTAGGCAATAAATTTGCGCCCGAGACAAGTATTTGGTCTGCGGTAGATGCCTGGCAAGTCTGTAGCGATATTAAGATTCTGGAAGAAAGCGAAGACAGAGTGTCTATCCGCTTCACCTACACCGCTCCCGCTATGCCGGAGCTTAAAACCGATATCACCTACACCGTTGCCGACGGCTGTCTGGATACATGCGTAAACTACTACGGTGCAGAAGGAAGACCTCAGCTACCCTTGTTCGGTCTTCGCTTTGCCACACCCGAACCGGTGGAAGAAGTAAGCTGGCTGGGCCTTAGCGGTGAGACCTATCCCGATAGGAAGAAAGGCGGTCTGTTCGGATGGCACCAAGAAAGACCTGATATTCCGGAATATCTTTGGCCTCAGGAGTGCGGTGCTCATACCGACACACATCAGACAGTTCTAAGAAATAGCAAGCATACACTGACCTTTGAGAAAAAGGATGCTCCTTACGTCTTCTCTGCTATCCCTTACACGCCTTTGCAGTTAAGCCAGGCCTATCACAAGTTTGAGCTGCCCGAGCCTTGCAGAACCGTGGTAACGCTTTGCGGAGCCATGCGCGGTGTCGGCGGCATTGACAGCTGGATGTCCGACGTGGAAGAGGCCTATCACATTCACTCGGATAAGGATATGACCTTCTCTTTTAGGATTCATTTGTAGAGCGGATTGACTTCACATATAAGCTTCAATGACAAAAGCCCTTGGTTCGGTCCAAGGGCTTTTGTGTTGTTATTTATTTAAAATACCTTCGCTATCTCTTGTCTCTTTTGGCCGCATCGGCTTCGTACATTTCCTTAACGACATCGTATGCTAATTTTGGTCGCCTGAATTCATCCACGATACCCTTGTTATTATAGGTGCGAGGCCGCCTATAGAACCACTCCTCCTCTGTCACCCTTACATCCGCAAACTGCCAAAGGTATACCCCTGCAACATCCGGATGATTGAGATATTCTTCTAGGTTTTCTTTGATAATGTCACATTGACGTTCCTCGGACCATTTCGCTCGGGTACGATCTCTGTAACCATAAACCGCCCCGGCCCCGAATTCACTGACAATAACCGGCTTGCCGTCTCCTCCGGATGATTTGATCCAGTCCAGTATTTTCTGATTCGTTACCTTGGACGGCTCTTCTACATACCAACCGGCATACATGTTGTAAGAAACAACATCCGGAATATCCAAGCAAATGTCAGTGTAATGCTGGCAGGTGGCAAAGGTCGTCAGACGGCTCTGATCCAGCTCCTTAAAGAGACCCAGCTGTGCCTCGTATTTCACCCGACCTTCCGGTGTCTGACTGGCACATTCATTCATAACACCCCAAATATAAATCGATGGATGATTATAGTGCTGAGCGACCATCTCACGGATACAGTCTTCTGACTGGCGGTCGAAATTAGGATTCAGCATGCGGTCTAATTCAAAACCTCTGGCATGGGACTCTTCCCAGACCAAAACGCCTCGCTCGTCACATAAATCCAAGAACATGGAATCATTAGGATAGTGCGAGCACCGCACCGAATTCGCCCCTAAATCTTCCAAAATATCCATATCTTTCATCATGAGCTGCAAGGGAACAGCACAACCCACCACGGCATAATCTTCATGACGGTTGAAGCCTCTGATAAAGACCGGTTCACCGTTCAGGAGAATTCTTTTACCGTCCTGTGCGATAGTGCGGAAACCGATACGCTCGATGCGGTCATCAAACAAGACGCCGTCTTTGGCCAAAGCCACTTGTAAAAGATAAAGATTCGGCGATTTTTCAGACCATGCTTTTACGTTCGGAAAGTCTTGTTTCCAGTGAATTTCTACGGTTTCGCTGCCAACGAGCTGAACATCTTCTTGATGGAAGACTTTGGCCCTGAAATCGTAATCCTTATCTTCATTAAGCGAAGCCTGAAGGATGCAAG
>CAYFQG010000039.1:4594-8989 GCA_964345295.1 uncultured Oscillospiraceae bacterium
TCTCGGATGCTAAATTCTGTACAAGCACCTTAATTTCCGCTTGCCAAAGACCGTTTTCGCAAATCGGCGTGACATGGACCTGCTTTACATAAAGATCCGACAGAGCTTCCATCTGAACAGACCTGGTAATCCCCCCATAACTGTAATAGTCGTTCGGAACGTGCAAGGAGGACGCCTCACTGAAACGATTATCAACCACTACTTCCAACTTGTGACTCCCGGAGACCTGGTTGGGAATAATTAGCTCAAAACCGGTAAAGGCGTTGTAATGGTGGCCTATTTTCCGACCATCCCAGAAAACGTCACAGGTATGACTCACACCTTCGAAAAAGAGCTTTACATGGGTATCTTCCGGTAAAAACAGCTGCTTCGTATAAGAACCCACACCCCGATAGGTCATAAAGTCAGGATGCTGCTCAAAGGCTCCCGGGACCGGCAGGCGGTAAGCTTTTTCGAATCCCTCCATCCTAAAATCCCAGACACCATCTAAACTTCGGCTCCGTCGCACACAGTTTTGTTGAAATAGACGCATAGTTTTGCTCCTTAAATCTGTCCAAAAATAAAGCTGCCTTTTGCGGTCAGTGACCTGCATCAGACAGCTTCTAGCTTATACCTTTGGAAAAAGACTTACCATAAATCGAGCTCTTCTCCGCTGTGTTTCATAAGCGCTTCCACAAAGAAGTAATCTCCATAAATGATCGTACCTTCTCTATTCTCCTCACTATGATAAGCTTCCGTGCACTTCTCTAAGAGATTATCAATCTCATGCGAAAACGCACAACGATTTTCAATTAAAGCGTCCAGTAAGCGTTCTGCATGGTGCGTGTAAATATCCTTATCACGCCCCTCAGAGAATTTAGCAATTTCCAGTAAACCGGATGCCGCAATAGCAGCAGCCGTGCTATCTTCGTAGTTAGGTTCATAAGGTTGACGAAAATCTACAGGAATCAGGCCGTTATCCGGAATGTTTGCAATAAAATAGTTCGCAACTCGCTTAGCACACTCCAGATATCGTTCTTCTTTTGTGTGCTTGTAGCTTAAAGCCATTCCGTATAGTGCCCAAGCCTGCCCACGTGTCCAAGACGAGCCCACAGCGTATCCTTGTCCACCGTAGGACCTTACTCTTTCTCCTGTTTCTAAGTCGAACTCAACAATATGAGCCGAAGAGCCATCGCCTCTAATGAAGTTAGCGATTGTGGTATCAGCATGTGCTTTAGCAATCTGTGCATACCTTGGGTCAGTAGTTTCCTCCGTGGCCCAATACAGAAGCGGCAAATTCATCATACAGTCAATTATGGCCCAACCTCTATGGTCCGCATTCTCGTCCCAATCATTCCAGGCTCTGATAAATCTGCCTAAGGTATTGAAACGTCCGGCCATATCTCCTGCCGCTAAAATAGCTCTATTCTTGGATTTCTCATTTTTGAATTGACGGTAATTACCTACTGAGGTTTGTAGCCATTTGAAGCCATTATCATGATCCAAAGCATGGTAGTCCATGAGAGTTTGGTCCAGTTGCTCTTCAACAAATTCGGCATTTTCACGGAATATCTCAGACTTATCCAACGTATAAAGTTGCCACATAAAGCCGCCCCAGAAGCCGTTGGTCCACCAAGACACATTCGTCTCAAGTTTGTCATCAAAACGACCGTCCACGGTTGTATAGGGAATTCTTCCCTTATTGCGTTCCGCAACGATGCGTTCTTTCTCTACTATTTTCTGTAAAACTTCCTTATAGTCACGTTTCATTAAACTACTCCTTCTATTTGCTCCCTGAAACAAGAAATTATTAGCCCAATATTATATTGCATGATCTATAATAGAGTGCTCACCTGACCATATCTTCTTTGCCGTCCAAGCTTCATCTCCATTTGCCCAAAAATCATCTTCCGGATTCAAGCCTAATGGTAGAAAAACGGCTGAACACAAATATAAACTTCCTATATTAATGTATTCCTCCGCCAATTCCTCTTGCTCTCCTATGATTCCCGGCAAAAGCCATCCTTCTTCGTCAAAAATAGATATATCATCCATGGTGCGTCTTAAAACCGCGGTTAATGCCGTTCGAACGCCTGCAGGTGATAAATGCTCTTCAAGTCTATGCTGCAAGGCACATTGAGATAACAACTGAAAAGCACCAAAACGATAACAAATAGACCTACCTATAATAGGATAAGATCCTTCGGGGGAAATCATCCGTTCTAATACAGAAGCATACCTTGCTGCACGCTCAAGTACCTTTGGCCTTACGGTAGCAATTTCAGGATGCTTATCCTCAAACAAATCGACCAAGTCAACATACATGGGCTGAATAACAAAGCTGTTGTAATAGTCCCAGTGAAAATCAGGGCCGTCACCGTATACACCATCACCCAGATACCAGTCTTGAAATTGTCTAATCGGATAAAGAATTCTCATAAGATCATAGTCTTGGCCTAAAACATATAAACCGGCCTCTACCATGGCGCTAAAAAATATCCAATTGCAGTTGTGCGCCGTAATGGCCCTAGAACTTCTAAGAGCATCAGCTAAATTATTTTTTGTTTTATCCGGTAAAAGATCTCCCAACTGTTTAGGAGCTCTAACTATAGCATGAGCCAAAAAGGCAGCATCCACCAGAGGCTGGTCTCCCTCATGAAACTGCATGAAATCCTTAGAGTTAGGATTAGAACATTGGTCTAAACAGGCGCGAACCTTTTCTCGGTATTTTTTTTGAAGAGCGCGTTCTTCATCATCCAATTCAGAACTATCCAGCTCCAGCCATGGAGCAATGCCAAGAATACTCCGGCCAAAAGCTTCTAATGGAGCAAATTCACATCGCTTATGATGAAAATCCAAAGGAAGATTCTCGTGTAAAGTCCCCAATTCTAAAGTGTTTAAAACCGGGCTTACGATTTGTAGCATTTTTTCTAACCATTCTTTTCTAATTGCTATCATCTACTTCAACCTCGAATCGTCATCTTATCTTATACTTAATCCATTATAAGAAATAACAATGTTTATACCAGGTCAAGACTTGCTATTTACTGCTAAATGCCATTTGTCAATGAAATAGGGTATCATTATCATGCTGTGGAGGATAAGTCATGTTAAGAGACATACTAAGTCGACATGCCACGGACTTGAAACGTCCGGAGCAAGATTATCGTATCGAAAACAGAAATTTCTGGGACCAACACGGTCCCGAGAGGCGAGACGTTTTTATTAGAGAAGCCACACAAACAATCGACAAGACACCTGTCCCCTTCTCTTGGGAAAAATATAATCTCTTCTTTGAAAACGGCAATCGCATAGTATTCGAAAATGATTATTTCGATCGCAGACGTCTGTTGAATCTCCGAATTCTGGCAGAATGTTTTGAAAATCAGGGACGTTTCCTGCCAGCCATCATAGAAAGCCTACGAAGCATACTCGACGAGCCTATTTGGACCCTTCCCGCTCATATACCGGCTGCTCCACCGGAAGGTACGCCGCCCGCTGAATCCGGAGAGCAAACCGTCGCCCTCTTCTCTGCTGAGACTGCGGCACAGCTGTCTTTGGCCGCCTATATACTCCAATCCATTTTACCTGTTGAGCTTTATGAAGAAATTCAAACTGAGCTAAAAAATCGTATTTTCCGCCCTTATGTAACACACTTCTACAAGTGGATGGGACAAGAAGGCGAAAAGCTCATGAATTGGACGACTTGGATAAGCCAGAATATGCTGATTGCTATCGCCTATGCAGACCCCAGAATTCCGGCTGAAGCGATTATAGAAAAGGCGGTCCGTAGTCTGGATATCTACTACACCTACTACGGTGATGACGGTTGTTGTGATGAGGGGCCTCAATACTATCGCCATGCCGGACTTTCGCTTTCAACAGCTATGTATCTACTAAGTAAGTTGAACCCTGCCTTTGCGGCAATTTACAAAGAAAATAAATACCGCAATATTGCCTTATTCATTTTTAATATGCATATTGATGATGCGTATTATTTCAACTTCGCCGATGCATCGACTAAAGCCGGCCACTGTAGCGCACGGGAATTTCTGTTCGGGAAACAGATAGGCTCACTTCCTTTGATGAATTTCGCGGCAGAAGACGTCCGAGAGAACCCACTTGCTTTCAGCAATATGGATGATGTTGACGGCATCAATCTTTTCTACTGTCTGATTGAGATTGAGCTGGAAGAAGAAATTCTGAACTTTAGGTGTTTACCTGAAGATACGGCCAAAGCCCGGGACGTGGATTATCCTTCGTGCGGTGTCTTTATTCGTCGCAGAGGACCATATCAGTTTGCGGCCAAAGCCGGCCACAACAATGATGCCCATAACCACAACGATGTAGGCTCCTTTACGCTTTATAAGAAAGGTTACCCCTTCCTGATTGATGTAGGTGTAGAAACCTATCAGC
>CAYFQG010000040.1:0-8417 GCA_964345295.1 uncultured Oscillospiraceae bacterium
TTAAACTCCATGCTTCATTACTCCTTTTCTGTTGGATCGTTTATATGTTAAATCTCAACTATGTAATGATAACATTTATTGCAGGTAATTAACTACCAACAAAAACGATTCACCTGCCCTGTTGATCTGATCGTTGTGCTTCAAACATACGTAGCATAGAAGCTAACCATAAATATAAGTGGGAATAAAATAAAAAAAGGCCGCTGCAAAAGCGGCCACAACATGGAGCGGGATACGAGGCTCGAACTCGCGACTTTCACCTTGGGAAGGTGACACTCTACCAACTGAGTTAATCCCGCGTGGCTGTAGGAGAAATATTAGCAAAATCGCCGCGAAAATGCAATGTGAAATTGGGGTTGCTGCCCTAAATATGGCCCATTTTACTTGCGTATTGGCTTGGCGACAGGCCGACATTTTTCTTGAAAACTCTGCTGAAATATTCTGCACTATCAAAACCGCAGCGCAAAGCGACCTCACTGATTTTAAGGTCCTTTTCGACAAGCAGACTTTTGGCCAAATCGATTCTTGCTTGAGTCAGATAATCGACGAAGCCCTGCCCCACATGTTTAGAGAAGTACTGGCTAAAGTAATTGGGATTAAAATGAAAAAGTTCAGCTACGTCGGTTAGATTCAAGTTTTGGTCCAGATTTTTCAGAATGTAGTCCTTAATTTGCTCAATTTCTTGTTTCTTCTGATCTTCGGTTTCGAGTGTCTTCATAAAGCCTTCGTGGACATGCAAAAGCCAATTCATGGCATCCGTCACATCTTCTATGTCGTATACATCCTTGTAACTACGGTTAGATTGCTCAAAGCATTGGGTTAACAACTCCTGTCCTTGGCGAAGGAACAACAAAATGATGTGAGCAATGTTTTGGCAAATATAGGAAGCTTCGTTAGGCGGCAAAGTCTTACTTTCCAACCGGTTTAATATATCTTGCGTCTGGCTGGTGAGCCCCACTTTGTCCAGCTGAATCAAGCTCTGATAGTATCGGTAGCGCTCCGAATGATTTTGACAGAAAAAATCTTTATTGATATCTATCTTTTCTGCCCCTAATTGTGCACTCCTATAACTGATATAAAGGTCGAAAGGATTACTTACGTCTTGACCTTGGTGGATTTTGGCCTCTACATTTAGATAAATCTTGAGATTCTTTTTTAGGACCTCCAAAGCTTGGTCTAGTTGGGAAAAGCCTTCTTGTTCGTCTGAGAAAAAGACTAGGATGTGCCTATCTGAGTCCAGATTGAAGACGGTATGGTGAATGGTGTAATCTTCGAAATTTTCGTCTAATAAACTTAAAGCGTGACTAGAGATATCTTTGTCCAAGCCTTCAACACTATTGAAGCTTTTCAATTTCAAAAATACAACCCGATAGGTTTCATAAGATAGCTTAAGGTTCAGATTATGAAGTGTGTTTTCGAAAGAGGTTTTATTGGCAAAAAGCGTTAGGAGAGAGCGTTGAAAGATGTTTTTCTGAGATGACGAGTCAACGCTTTCGACTAAACTTGGGCTGCCATCTAAAAGCTTGTGCCTATCTTCCAAAAGTGAAATGGCGTTTTCCAGGGTATGGGTTAGGGACTCTTCATTGATTTCAAACTTAATCAGATAGTCTACGGCTTGAAGTTTTAAAGCATTTCTTACGTAGCCGAATTCATCGTAGTTGGTTAGGAAGATGAAAAGAGGAAACTCACCGAAGCGTTTTTTGCTTTCTTCGGCTAATTCCAAGCCGTCCATCAAGGGCATCTTGATGTCGGTCATAACGATATCCGGGTTTTCTTTTTCGATGACATCCAGTGCTTCAACGCCGTTTCGTGCATTGGTCAAAAGCTCAATGTTCATCCGGTCCCAGTCCAGCAAAGACCGGATACCTATGGAGATAATGGGTTCGTCGTCGACTAAGAGTACTTTAATTTTTTTCATCTTTATCCTCGTTCGTAACATAGGGCAGAAGGATCTCAATCTCGGTGTATTGGCCTTCTACACTCTTTACGTTCAAACCATATTCTAAGCCATAATAGTTACGAATTCTGTTGTTGACGTTTTGTATACCGGAATGTTCGAGGTCTTGGTTATTGGGAATAGGACCTGGATGGTTGATTTTCTCGACCTGGTCTCGGGGCATTCCTATGCCGTTGTCGAAGAACGAGATTCGAACATTCTTATCCTGAATTTGAGCCTTTAGGCGAATCTCTCCTTTACCCTTGGGCTCGATACCGTGGAAGGCAGCATTTTCCATCAAAGGTTGCAAGATGAAACGTGGCACCATTGTTTCCAACAAGTTCGGGTCTTCAATTTCCTTTTTATAGTCCAAGTTTCCTCCGTAACGGTACTGTAGTAGAGTGAAGTAATCATCCAAGAGCTCTAATTCTTCTCTAAGTGTGACTTCTTTGCGGGTATCTTTAGAAACTTTTCTCAGGAGTCTGGCCAAAGCGGTTGTTAAGTCCGATATGCCCGTTGCCTTTTGTAAACTGGCCATCCACTTGATGGTTCCCAGTGTGTTGTAAAGAAAGTGTGGGTTAATCTGACTTTGGAGCATGCGGTATTCGAGCTCTTTTTGTTCGCGTTGATTTGCTAGCCTTTGGTCCATGAGGTTTTGGACTTCATGACTTAGGTGATTAATGCCTTTGCCAATACTGCCTATTTCAGTTCCGGATTCGATAGAAGGATCGGGGCTGAAGTCGCCTTGTGATATAAGCTTAAGCTTTTGCTGGATTTTGGCCACGGGTCGCGTTATCAGACGGTCCATGACCAAGCCTAACGCTAAACCCAAGATGCAGATAAGAAGGATTAAGGCCAGGATAATATAAAACCAGTCGCTTATTTGAGGTTTAAAAGATTGTGATCCCAGGGAATGGATAAGGCTCATGTTGTCACGGATTTCAATGCTGCGGTAAGTTTGGCCGGAGCGGACCGGGTCCGTGAATTCTTCTAGCAGTAGGGTATTGTAATTTGCTGTAACCGGCTCAATTTTTTGCGGGTCAAAGAGTGTCCCTCGGGCATCATGATTTAGTTTATAAAGTTTATCGTTTAAGAGGAGATAGAGATTTTCGTCGGCTTCCAATGTATAGCCCTTTAGTGCATTGGTGATGATAGCAGGGTCTAAGGCCAGATAAACCGTTCCTACAATCTGGTCACTCTGGTTCGGAGCATAGATTTGGCCGGTGATATTTAGGTCAATCTGATCTAAGCGGTCGTAGGGGTCTTGCGCGATATTAACAAATGAGGCTTCGGAAGAAACGGGAAAATGGTCTTCCAGGCGATCTTCATCTTTCAGATAATCGTGGTTACTGATGGTGCTTCTGATGCCGACATGGACAACGTGGCGACTTTCGGTTGAGGTGATTAAGAGTCGGTTGATGTAGCGATAGGCTCTGTTATTACGCAGCTCTTCGTTTTGCACCCGATTGAAAAGTGTAACGGCTTTAGAGCCCGAATAGTCGTGCGACAGGAAATCGACTACACTCGGATAGTGACAGGACCAGGAGGCCAAAGACATAGATTCGATTAAATCCTGCTTGACAGTTTCTTTTACAAGTTGCAAGTTGAAATCGATGGACTGAGTTTTTACTTCTTTCTGATGTCGGCTGATTAATGAGTAGGAAGAGAGGGTCACTAGTATGGTTATGACTAGCGTAAATAGGATAACGATAAAACTCAGCTGTCCTTTCAGTGTTTGGAAAAACTTGTGCATAAGACCTCCCCTATCTTCATTATTTCATGTCAGAGTTTACAACAAGTTGAGAAGAACTGAAAAAAATACAGAAGAAAATGTAAATTTTACAATAAAGAGACGTTAAAAGCTCCTAGAATGTAGTCAAAATTACCTAAAGGAGGGTGAATATGAAAAAAGGATTAGCGTTAGCAACGGCATTTTTGTTGGGACTCACAGCTGTTGCTTGTAACAACGGCACTAGCGGCGGAACCAGCCAAAATTCTAGCGAGCCCGGCCAAAGCCAGTCAGAAGGACAAACCGAAAATGGAAGCCAGTCGGAAGCATCTTCCGGCGAAGAGACCACGATTAAGTGGGCCTTATGGGACTATGAGCAGACGGCTTACTATGACGCCATCATTGAAGGCTATAAAAAGGTTAACCCCAATGTGACCATTGAAACAGTGGACTTGGGTTCATCGGACTATTCAAATATGCTCCAAACCCAAATGGCCGGCGGTTCCGATTTTGATGTTGTAGCTATCAAAGATACTCCCGGATATACCAACTTGGTAGTCCAAGATTTATTAGAGCCTCTGGATGATTTCATTGCTCAAGAAGGTATTGATCTTAGCCTTTACGGTGGTACAACCGAACAGGTTACTATCGATGATAAGCTCTACCAATTACCTTTCAGAAGCGACTTCTGGATTGTCTACTATAATAAGGCCATTTTCGATGAAATGAATGTCCCTTATCCTACCAACGATATGACTTTGGAAGACTATGATGCTTTGGCCAGAAAATTGGTTCACGGTGAAGGTAACGACAAGATTTACGGTGCTCATTATCATACTTGGAGAAGTGCGGTTCAGCTGTTCTCCATCTTAGACGGTAAGCACACGGTCTATGATTATCCTTACGATTGGATGAAGGATACATACGAGCTTATTTTAAAAGAGCAAGAAGATGGTGTGGTTATGGATTATCCGACCGCAGTTTCGACATCTGCCCACTACAGAGATCTTTTCTATAACGGAAGAATGGCCATGATGAACATGGGTTCTTGGCAGATCGGTTCTCATATCATGGCTGTAAAAGACGGCGAAACCGATGTGAAAGATTGGGGTATTGTGAAATATCCTCATCCTGCAGGTGTAGAAGCAGGTACAACCTTAGGTACCATTACAGGATTATCCGTAAATAAAAAAGCACCTCATAAGGAAGCTGCTTTAGATTTTGTCAAGTGGGTTACCGGTGAAGACGGTGCTAAAGAAATTGCTAAAACCGGTACGATTCCTGCTATTCATACGCCTGCCGTTATGGAAGCGATTGCCAACATGGAAGGTTTCCCACAGGATCAAAATAGTAAAGATGCTTTGAACACCACACAGATTTATCTGGAAATGCCTGTTAATCCTAAAGCGGGCGAAGTGGAAGTTGTACTCAACGAAGAACATACGGAAATTATGAATGGAACCAAGACTGTTGAACAAGGCTTAGCAGATATGAGTTCCAGAGTTGAGCAGATTTTGAAGAATTAGTAGTGCTGATTCTTACAAGCAAAAAGATGGGTCCCTTAGGACCCATCTCTTATTAAAAGAGGGACATATGACAAGCAAACAAAGTAATTTGAAAAAGAAAAATGATTTAATCGCTTATTCTTTTATTCTTCCTAACTTTCTGGGCTTTGCCTTTTTTACTTTGGTACCCATGGTGTTTTCTCTGATACTGGCTTTTGCTAATTGGAAGGGGACAGGAAGTATCGAATTCGTTTTTCTGGACAATTTTAAAAGGCTTTTTAACGATCGAGCATTCTTACGCTCCTTACGAAATACAGCTATTTACACACTTTTAGTTGTTCCTTTAACTTTGATTATATCTTTGGCACTAGCCATGATTTTAAATATGAAGATAAAGGGAAGAAACTTCTTCCGAACTATATCTTTTTTTCCTTATGTTGCATCTCTGGTAGCAGTAGCTACAGTTTGGCGTTTCGTTTTCAGCCCTTCAGTAGGTCCGGTCAATATGCTTTTGAGTAAGTTGACCGGTAAAGCAACCAATGCTTTGCCTTATTGGACGACACACTCGGCACCGGCCATGGTTTTAGTCATTCTGTTCAGTATTTGGAAGAATATGGGTTATTACATGGTAATCTTTTTGGCGGGACTTCAAAGTGTCAATGAAGAACTCTATGAGGTAGCCAGTCTGGACGGAGCAAACGCCTGGCAACGCTTTACCAATGTGACCTTACCGCAGTTAGCTCCGACTACTTTCTTTGTCACGATTATGCTGACCATCAGTTCATTTAAAGTCTATGATATTTTCCTTAATCTTTTTGCCGGCGGAGACAATCAGTTGTCCGATGCAACCAGAGTTTTGGTTTATCAGATTTATAACACGGCCTTTAGAAGTTTAGATTATGGTTATGCCAGCGCCATGTCTATGATTTTGTTTGTGATTGTTTTAGCTATTACTCTTTTACAATTCTATGGTGAAAGAAAGATGTCGGAGTAGGAGGGGAAATATGAATCTTAATAAAAAAACAAAAACAGGTTATAGAGTTCTCATATATTTTCTACTTCTTCTAGTGACGTTTATGACCATTTATCCTTTTGCCTGGATGATTTCATCTTCCCTAAAAGAAAACAAAGATGTCTTTAATTTTCCTATTGATTGGATACCGACAGCACCTAGATGGAAAAACTATGTAGAAATATGGCAAAAAATTCCGTTGGGCACCTTCATAAAGAACACAGTAAAACTATCTGTTATTGTGACCTTCCTTCAGGTTTTGACCTCCAGTTTTGCGGCCTATGCATTTGCCAAGCTGGATTTTAGAGGGAGAAATGTCCTTTTTATGTGCTATATCTCGACCATCGCCATACCATGGCAAGCCTACATGGTGCCCCAATTTATAATGATGAGTAGTATGGGGTTGAATAATACGCATTTGGCGATTATTTGTCTTCAAGCTTTCTCTGCCTTCGGTGTTTTTATGATGCGTCAGTTCTATATGAAAATTCCCGATGAACTTTGTGAAGCCGCCAGAATTGACGGTTTATCGGAGTACGGTATTTGGCTCAAAATAATGGTACCGAACTCGATGCCGGCTATTACGACACTCATTATCTTTACCTTTGTGACAACCTGGAACGACTTCTTAGGACCTCAGATTTACCTTACTAACATGAAACTTAAGACCATTCAAATAGGTTTAAGAATGTTCTCAACCCAGTATACTTCTGACTATGCACTCATTATGGCAGCGTCGGTAGCGACCTTGATTCCTGTGTTGATTGTCTTCTTATCCTTACAGAAATACTTTGTTCAAGGCATGATGTCTTCAGCGGTGAAAGGGTAGAGTTAAAGAACAATCTTAAAGCTCTAAAATAGTAAAACCCCGACAGACAATTGTTTGCCGGGGTTATTTTATTCTGTAGCTACACTTATTTTCTACTCGTCTGATAAAAGCCTGTATCCAAAGCTTATTTCCTGAACATCTGCTAGAATACATGAAAAATATTTTGGATAGTGAATAGATGGTACATTTTATACTTGTCATAATATACTTGGCCTTTATCGGCCTGGGGCTACCCGATGGGATTTTAGGTTCAGCATGGCCTTCCATGCATGTCGATATCGGCGTCCATGTGGACTATGCCGGATACATTCAGATGATTATTGCCCTGGGCACCATCATCTCCAGCCTCTTCAGTAATCGCCTGACGAAAAAGCTGGGAACAGGCAAGCTTACTTTTATCAGTGTCCTGATGACCGCTGTGGCCTTGTTGGGCTTTTCTTACAGCAATCAATACTGGATGCTTTTACTCTGGGCAATCCCCTACGGTTTAGGTGCCGGATCGGTAGACGCCGCATTGAACGGCTATGTTGCGCTAAATTACGGATCGCACCACATGAGCTGGCTTCATTGCATGTGGGGCCTTGGTGCAAGCTTCGGACCTTATATAATCGGAAACATTTTAGCCTTAGGTTATCCGTGGGACACAGGCTATAGGGTCATGGGCCTAATCCAAGTCGGTCTGAGCCTAATCTTATTCCTTTCCTTGCCGGCCTGGCGCATGGTAAGAGAAGCTAAAATACGTAAGAAAGCTGAAGAAAACCAAAAGAGTGATTTCGAGACTTCTGAAGTGCATGAAAGCGGTGACGACTTGAGCTTTTCCGACGTCTTAAAGATTCCGGGAGCTAAACAAATATTGCTGGCATTCTTCGCCTATATAGCCGTGGAGACTAGCACCGGTCTATGGATTGCTTCGTATTTAAATCTTTCGCGCAATTTCAGTGCGATTGACGCGGCCAAATGGGCATCACTGTTTTATATCGGCATTACCGTAGGCAGAGCCATCAACGGTTTCCTAACCTTTATCTTTCGGGACAAACACCTAATCCGCGGAGGTGCCTTCCTGATTATCTTAGGAACAGTCCTGTTAATTCTGGCACCTCATCCTTATATCTTGTTAGCCGGTATATTGTTGCTGGGCCTGGGTTGTGCGCCGGTCTATCCTTCTGTAATTCATCAAACTCCCGATATCTTCGGCCAAGACAAGGTCTATGCCATGGTAGGCCTCCAGATGGCGGCAGCTTATACGGGCACTTTAATCATGCCAGCTTTATTTGGCATCTTGGCTCGTAGTTTCCACACCGGTTTGTTACCCTATTATCTTTTACTTTCAGCAATCCTCTTTGTCCTCGCCTATGAATTGACTTTAAGAAAAGCCGGACTTCATAAATAGGAGAGAGGCTAGCCTA
>CAYFQG010000041.1:0-7888 GCA_964345295.1 uncultured Oscillospiraceae bacterium
AGGTTTCGTGTCGGGGTACTTTCTGAATCGCCTCCCGATTCGCCCGGGCGATACACACCATTACCGTGATGTGCGACGGCTATTCACTAAGCGTATTTGCTTAGTGAATGATTTCATTATACTAAGCATTATTGTTAAAGTCAAGCGGTTTGTGGAAAAATATTTAACTTTTTTGTTAAAGTTTTTATTGACTATCCCTAAGCATATATGCTATACTCATTTCAACAGAGTACGGACAGGAGATGGCAATATGGCGATTGGTGAAAGAATCCACTTTCTGCGCAATTTGCGTGGGATGACACAAAAATATCTTGGTCAGGCGGTTGGCTTTCCTGAAAAGACCGCCGATGTGCGCATGGCGCAATACGAATCCGGCACACGGACACCGAAAGCTGACTTGACCAAAACCCTTGCCAATGTCTTGGGTGTATCTCCCCATGCGCTTGATGTGCCGGACATTGACAGCAACATTGGGCTGATGCACACCTTATTCACCCTTGAAGATTTGCGCGGCCTGCGTGTGACAGAGGTCGATGGCGAGGTGTGCATTAAACTGGATAAAACCAACGGTAAAGCCTATGACGAGATGTCCCAGATGCTTTTTGCATGGCTTGAACAGGCTAAGAAGCTTGAAGCCGGGGAAATCACCAAAGAGGAATATGACCAATGGCGGTACAGATACCCCGAATTTGACACTACGCAGCGGTGGGTTAAGGTTCCATCCCAAGAACTTACCGATTGGCTATTTAGCGACCTGAAAGACGAAAAATAAGCACCTTTTCGGAACATAAAAAACGGTCTTGCTGACAGCGAATCAGCAAGACCGTTTTCAATGGATAGAGCAGTGGCAACAGAATGGCAACAGGTAAAACACCTGCAAACCACCTGCGGCACAGAATAAGTGCCCAAATGCTCCTGTTATCAAACTGTTATCAAAAGGCAAAAAGAAATCCCGGAAAGCCGCTTAAATAGCGAGTTTCCGGGATGGTTTTATTTACTCCCACTCGATAGTTCCGGTAGGCTTGGGCGTCAAGTCATAAAGGACACGGTTGATGCCCGGAACTTCATGCGTGATACGGTCTGTTATCTTATGTAAGACCTCATAAGGAATTTCCTCTATTTCAGCGGTCATGGCATCTACGGTATTAACGGCCCTTAAAATACATGGCCAGTCGAAACTTCTGGCGTGGTCCTTAACCCCTACAGACTTGAAGTCAGGAACAACAGTAAAATACTGCCAAACTTTTTCGGCAAGGCCGGCTTTGGCAAATTCCTCTCTTAAAATAGCATCCGACTCACGCACCGCTTCCAGACGATCTCTGGTAATCGCCCCCAGAACACGAACACCTAAACCGGGTCCGGGGAAGGGCTGACGATAAACCATATCATGAGGCAGACCCAATTTATCACCTACCATACGGACCTCATCCTTAAAGAGCATCTTCAAAGGCTCCAAGAGCTTGAAGCTCAAGTCCTCGGGTAAGCCGCCGACGTTGTGGTGGCTCTTTACGACCTTTTGGGTCTTGGTACCGGATTCGGCAATATCAGGATAGATTGTACCTTGGGCCAAAAATTCAATACCGTCGAGCTTCCCGGCTTCTTCTTCAAAGACACGAATGAACAGTTCACCGATAATCTTACGCTTCTTTTCCGGCTCTTCTACACCGGCCAAAGCATCCAGGAAGCGATCTTGTGCCTGTACATAGATGAGATTATCACCCAAGCCTAATTTCTTGCCGAAAACGTCAACCACCTGCTCAGGCTCACCTTTTCTCAAGAGACCGTGGTTCACGTGAACACAGGTAAGCTGCTGGCCGATGGCTTTGATAAGCAAGGCTGCCACCACGGAAGAGTCTACACCGCCGGACAAGGCCAAGAGTACTTTACGGTCTCCTACGGTTTCTTGAATCTCACTGATTTGTGCATCAATAAAATTATCGACATTCCAATCTTTTTCACATGCACAATCTTCTAAAACAAAGGTCTTAAGGACTTCGGATAGCTTGGCATCGTCTTCCGGCCAGCTGTAGTCATCATCATACTGGGCGGAAATGATGGGCAGTCCCAAATCATAAAGATTCGGGTGGATATCGACTTTTACACCGTCGACGACTCGGTTAGGCCCGCCGTTAAGAATAATACCCTTCACATTGCCCAGAGCCTCAATCTCTTCTTTGGTAATATCGTGCGGTTGGATCTCACTATATACGCCCAAAGCTCTGACAGCTCTGACAACTCTGGTATTTTCTGTACTTCCTAAATCCAAAACTAAAATCTTATCTGTTTTCACTTATGGCCTCCTTATCTGCCACACATTGTAAGCCCCTAATAAAAGGGTCTCTCACTACAATCTATTTTTAATAACCTCATGGGTTGAATTTTAATCTAATTTCCCCGCTACACTCAATACTGCACTACAATCTTTCTCATCTGTACACTAGTTTAGGCCAGAGAAAACCACAAATCCAGTAAGCTGACAAAAGGAAGGGGGCGAAGGGGATTCTAGAGCCTTTTTTGCCCCTGCCTGTCAGCAATAAGACCATAGACCATACCCCGGCCAAAACAAAACTCAAAAGCAAAAATAAGAAAAGAACCAGGGGTTCAAAGAAGAGTGCAGTCACGGCCAAAAGCTTAATGTCACCGTAACCGATACCGTCCCTACTTATCATTCTAAAAAGAAACAGTAAGACCCAAAAGATTAAGATGAACAAATAACGCCGTCCGGACAACTCACGAGAGCCTATCCAAAGAAAAAACACTTCCAAGACTAAACCGGCCGATAAACCCATAAGGATAAAAAGATTCGGAATAGTCCCGGTCTTCTTATCCCAATAGGCTGCCGGAATAAGAAACACCATGACTGCCAAATAGAGATACTTGGCATAACTCCATCGGTCCGGCCCTTGTCTTCCATAGAAGATGCCCAAAACAAGCCCCAAAAGAGCGTAAAAGGCAACCCAAAAATTCGGACTGACTTTGGCCTGCTTCACAGAAGAATCCGGAAGCGGAAAAGCCTTCAATATATAAACTAAAACCGGGACAAAGGCGCCCGGGACTAAAGCGAAAAAGCAGCAATACAAAATAAATCCTCCGATAACTTTCAGGCCTTATTAGACCACTATCGGAGGACACTATAAATGGACAATCTTTTGTTTTAGGAAATTTCGCTTATAAGCAAAATGTGGACAAAGCGACCGCCTAAACGATTCCTACCAGCATAAGAATTAAGAGCACCAGCGACAAGCCCAGACGGTAGTAAGAGAAGTATTTCAAAGGCCTCTTCTTCAAAAACTCCAGGAAGGTCTTAACCACAATCAAAGACACCACAAAAGAAACCACACAGCCCAAACCGAAGGCCAGTTTTTGGTCCATTGTAAAGTGAAGACTTGCCCCGGCCGCCTCTGCACCGCCTTTAAAATATTTAACCAAGCTGTAGCCCGAAGCGCCGAACATAATGGGAATGGCCAGGAAGAAGCTGAAGTCCGCAGCGGCAGAAGTGGTATAGCCGGCTGCCCAACCGCCCATAATGGTAGAAGCGGATCTGGAGAAACCGGGCCATAGCGATGCACATTGGGCCACACCTACAACCAGTGAATCCTTAACCGTCATTTCCGATGCATCGTTCTTTATATTTCTCGTCGCTACAAATTTCTCACCGAAAATAAGTAAGAGAGCACCTACAGCCAGGGCCAGGACAACAGAGGGAACATTAAAGAAGAGTGCATCAATGGCGTCTTCAAAAAGCAAGGCGAAAACCACCGCCGGTACACAGCCCATAATCCAGGCTAAGACAAAACGTCGGCCTTTTTTCTCCCACTTAAAAAAGGAAACAATAATTTTCCAGATGCGGGGCCAATATAAAACCAGGACCGCCAGGATTGCCGCCAGCTGACACACCACCAGGAAAAGACGGTTAAAGGCGTCTTCTTCAATGCTTAAAAGGTTATTAAAAATAATGAGGTGGCCAGTAGAAGAAACAGGCAAAAACTCTGTTAAGCCTTCGATAACACCTAAAATAATGTACTTAAGGATAAATATGATATCCACGTTTTGTCTCTCTTACACTGTATTTTCGAAAGAGCCGGAAAGGGCTAAAGCCGAAGTTCCGCTTTCAAATTCGCCTTATTATAACGCAAGACAAGCCGGGGGCCTAACTTTCGTTTCAAGCATAAAAAAACCAGGGCCTAAACCCTGGTTAAATAAACTTATTTTTACTCTGCCCAAACGGCCATTAGGCACGCTCTACAGCACCATTACGGAGGCATCTTGTGCAAACATTCTTTCTTACCGGAGCGCCGTTCTCGTTCAGGACACGCACCTTACGTACATTAGCCTTCTGCATGGTCTTAGCTCTACGAGATACCTGTGAACGCGTAATGCTAATCTTACGAGCCGAGTTGATGCTCTTGTTGCAAATCTCACATTTAGCCATTTCTATACACCTCCTTGGTAAAATATCTATCACAAAATCATTATCTGAAAAGTGCATTCGTTATTTTACCACAATTCACAAAAATAACAAGAGGCTCTGAAAAAATCTCCGGCCTCCCGAACCGCCTTATTTTAAGCCTTCATGAAACCATCCGCATAGTCCATAAAGTTATGCCAATCGTACTCATCCAGGTTATGCGCCCCGGTCTTCATATGGTAGGCAATGTGTCCTTGGTGGAGAGGATGTTCGGGCAAGGGCATTTCGTATTGCTCCGAAAACAGGATTTCCGGCACATGTCTTTCTTGAATCAACTCTTGGATGGTCTTGTCCATAATAACCCTCTTCCGTTCTTGCTAAGCCAAAATACAACTGGCTATAGCATACTCTCTTTCATGGCTGATACTCATAACCAAGCTTTCATAGCCCTTGCTTTCAAACAAATCCTTGTACGTTCCGTAGATATTGACCTGAGGTTTGCCCCATGCATCGGCCAAAATTTCCATATCCAGGAAGGTCACGCCTCGGCCTATCCCCGTACCCAAAGCTTTGGCCAAAGCTTCCTTGCCCGCATAGCGCCCGGCCAAAGAAGACCAGCGATAAGACCCGTTGAGATTCTTGCAGTAGTCCAGCTCGGAAGGGGTAAAAATCCGCTCCAAAAAAGGCCGGCCCAAACGCTTGTAAGCCTTCTCAATCCTGTCGATTTTAACTAAGTCTACTCCGTGGCCTAAAGGCACCTTCGAGGTCCTCCTCTGTGATTAAATACCTTGCCCCAGTTTCACCCTGAGGTCATCGCCTACAAAAGGCAAAATCTTGAAATTCCCCAAAATACGCGAAACCAGGCGTTCGTTATAAATCTTCTTTAATTCGGCCAAGGTCAAATTCGACGTCAAGATAGTCGTCTTGCCCCTGAGATTTCGCTCCTGAAGCAACTGGTAAACCTCGGTTAGAGGGTCTTGGACCTGTCCGGAACTAAGACCGAAATCATCCAAAACCAGAAAATCCGCTTCTATAAAAAGCTCATAATTTTCCCGGGCCTGGTCTATGGCCGCCTGACTGGAACCGAAACTTTTTTGTAGCGTCCTGAGCCTTCCTACTACTTCTTCGAAAGACAAAGCCGGCAGAAAAAGAGCCAGAACACCTTGGTCCAACAAGCTGTTCACGACACTAGAGGCCAGGAAAGTCTTACCCGTTCCGGTCTTGCCGGTAAAGTAGTAATTCTCGGCATGCTTGGGAAAATCCTCTACCAAACGGTCCATCATAGCTACATAGCGTTCCATGAGTGCTCGAGACCTTGCCTTGGCCTTACCTATTGCAATAGGCTTATCCGAAAACAAGGTCAAATCAACGTTCTCCCGCCTTGCTTGAGCGGACGGCATATAAGGACGCGCCATGTCATTCAAAACCTGGCGAAGCGTTTGCGGATAGCACTTGGGACAGGGTGGGCGGAAGCCTTGATCTTTACAATAAGAACAATAATAAAAAGACTCGGCCTTATCTTCTTCAGGCAGAGATTGATAGAAGGCTTCGAGTTCGTTTTCTTTGCTCTTTATGGCCTCATCTATACGTTGTCTTTCCCGGTCTCCGCCCTCACCTGGTACTGTCTCTAAAAGCAAACGGTCACAGCGGAGGTCTTGAAGACTTTGACGTAAAGGCCCGAGCTCGGGGTAGGCCTCTTCTAAACGCTCTTCCAAAGCTTTTTGCTTCATCTTGGCCCGGAGTGCACGGGCCTTATAAATCATCTCGACTTCATAGAGAATGGCGGCCTTACGCATGAGAAGGGTCTCCTTGTCCTAAATCCGAATCTGAATCTAAATCTTGGCCGGACGAGCTATCGGAAGCATTCTTGCCCATTAAGTTTTCCAAGTCGGCTTCCAGGGCATAGCGGTAAAACTGCTCGAAATAATCATCATCCAAGTCCCTTTCATCCATATCGGGCTTGGGACTTGTTGCTTTGGCCTTAGCCTGGGCTTTGGCCCGAGATTGACGAACCTTGTTTTTCTCCACATTCTCGGCTTCTTCCTTGGTCTTAATACCGGCCCTGTACCAATTTTCTAAAATCTTATCGAAGTAATTGAGGTTGGGTTCGGATAGGCGGACCGCATTACGCAGCGCCACTTCTATAACGGAAAAATCGTAGCCGTAAGTCTGTACCCATTTGGCCACAATCTCCTCATCGTAGCTGGACATCTTCTTATTAAGCTTCTGGCCGACTTGTCGACTGAGCATGCGAACCTTCTCATAGTTCTCTTTATATCGCGCCAAGTCGCCGAAACTCTTGACCTGATTCTTGTTATAGTCTCTGGCCACGGCGTCCAAATATTGCGGACCCTGAAGCTTGTTGCCCCTGCTGGCATCGACAAACATTTGATAAACTACCGCCGGCTCAAAACCGTAATCCTGAAACCAGGAATCTATGGCCTGGTACCAGGAAGGTCCCATCAGGCCGTGGAAGTAAGTCTCATTAATAGACCTCACCAGGCTCTCCCGGTCCTTGTTCTGACTCAGCCTTTCGGCCGATTCTTTCATCGGAACATTGGTCGTTGGACGAAAGAAGTAGGACACGACTTTTTTCTTCAAATCCACCAGCTGAACGCGGCCGAAATCCGGGTCGGCCGTGACCAATTCATGGCCCACCAGCTCGCAAACCGCCGCCTTAAAATCCTCCTTGCTGAGATCCAAAGCATCTCTCAGCACCTTGGTATCGGCACTTCCGTCGCCGTCTTGGCAAAAACAGGCATAAATATAGACCTTCGTCGCCTGACCGCCCAGCCTGGGCAAGTAATCTTGAATAAAGACACGGGGTATCAGTGTGTCGTCTAGAAAGCCGTCCGGTAAGATTCTGGCCATGGATCCTCCTTCGTCTGCTAAATAATCGGGTACTCAGTATAGCACGAAAAAAACCCCGCTCAAGAATTGTCTAAACTCTCAAGCGGGGTTTTATTTAATTAAGCTTCAGACTTAAAAAGTTCTGTGTTCGCTTAAGCCTCGGTATTGAAGGTCGGGTCTTCGGCCTTGGCCACATAAGACTGATAACGCTCTTTGGCGTCTGCTTCGGCCTTGGCAAAGATCTTGTCTACATGCTCCTTATCGTACTTCTTGTACAGGGAGTTGTAACGAACCTCACCCATGAGGAAGTCGGTAAAGCTCTCGGTCGGAGCCTTGGAATCCAACTGGAAGGGGTTCTTGCCTTGGTCGGCCAGACGAGGATCGAAGCGATAGAGGTGCCAGTATCCGGACAGAACCGCATCCTTCTCTCTCTTCTGACTGATGGTCAAGCCGCCCTTGATACCGTGGTTGATACAAGGCGAGTAGGCAATGATCAGAGACGGGCCATTGTAAGCTTCAGCCTCTTGGATAGCCTTGAGGGTCTGAGCCTGGTTGGCACCCATAGCGATCTGAGCAACATAGACATAGCCGTAGCTCATAGCCATCATACCTAAGTCCTTCTTCTTCTGG
>CAYFQG010000042.1:0-7135 GCA_964345295.1 uncultured Oscillospiraceae bacterium
TGGCCCAGGGGCCCTGGTCATCGGTCAAAATAAAGACGACATTTTTACCATGATATTTCCCGCTGCTTTGCATTTACATGTATTCTCCTTTTAGAATATTGTCGGCAGATAAGAGGCTAAGAGGTTTCCCGCGGCATAGGAGGCCGCATTGCCTACGATGGCATAGAGAACGGGAAGCCATTTGGGCTTGGCCTTATTACTTACCTTAGGTATATAAATATAGAAGAGAACAGCCTCAATGACAATAACGACTAATTCCAAAAGTATATAGAAAATATAGAAGGCCAAAGGTCCCTGTCGGTAGTTAATAATATTTAAGAGAACATTGAGAATAATCTGTGTTCCGACGTTGACGCCCAGGATGAGTAGGAGCTGTTTTTTCTCCCTAAAAGTGAAGAGCAGAGCGATGAGCATTTCCACTAAGACGGTCAGGACAATACGGATTAGAAGAGAAGCGATTTCTTTTTTTGAGTTGTAACTTTGGTTTAGAAGTAAAAGATCTGCCCCATCTGCCTTGTTTCCCGGCTTTAGTGATGGATCGGCTTGAGAAACATCCGTCTTAAAATAAGAATCAAAAGCATAGCTGAAGTTGATACCGCTTACGGCATAAGTCTGTGTCTCGGGAAAGTAGAGGAGGACTTTGAAAGTTTTAGGCGGATAATATGTCCAGGCTAATTCTTTGCTTTCGTCAACTCGCCAGACCGTCTGGAGAAAATAGAAATGGTCCGGATCTTGGTCGGCATAGTCGACGAAGGCCTGCCAGATATCTTTACCGTATTCCAAATAATCGTATTCGTTATAAGGATTTCCCTTGTAGCGGGCGTCTTTTGCCTGGCCGTTCCATGTGGAATGGGGGCCTGTTGACGCTTCTTCGGAAAGTAAAGTGGCATAGCAGGTCTGACCTCCTAAATTCTCCAGGTAGACCACGACGGAGGGCTTGGGGCCCATGTCGGCTCTAATCCCTTGCGGGAAGAGAAGAAAAGTCATGAGAAAAACAATCAGTAAGCTTCCGATTTTGCTACCTTGCTTCTTATGCATAGGGCAGTACTCCTTTGCGTATGGCTTAAGGTCGATTGTATAGCCCCATTATAATAGAAAACAAAAGCGACACCGGAGCCTAAACTTCGGTGTCGCTTGAATCGGTACAATTTTTTAAAGCTTATTTATCCGATCTCTAACAAATGACTTTACGGCTGCTTACCGATGTAAGCCAGGATACCGCCGTCTACGTAGAGAATGTGCCCATTAACGAAGTCGGAAGCTTCGGAAGCCAGGAAGACCGCAGCACCTTGCAAGTCTTCTACTTCACCCCAGCGAGCAGCAGGTGTTCTACCGATGATGAACTGGTCAAAGGGATGTCTGGAACCGTCTTCTTGCAGTTCACGTAAAGGAGCGGTCTGAGAAGTAGCGATATAGCCGGGGCCGATACCGTTACACTGGATGTTGTGCTCGCCGAACTCGGCAGCGATGTTTCTGGTAAGCATCTTGAGTCCGCCTTTGGCCGCTGCATAAGCGGAAACGGTTTCACGACCTAATTCGGACATCATGGAGCAGATGTTGATGATCTTACCGTGGCCGTTGTCGATCATGTCGGGTAAGACGGCCTTAGAGGTGATGAAGCAAGCGTTGAGGTCGACGTCAATAACGGCTTCCCAATCTTCCAAGCTCATCTCGGTCATGGGGATACGCTTAATCATACCGGCGTTATTAACCAGGATGTCGATGGGCTGACCGAAGTCTTCCTTAATCTGCTGGACATTGGCCTTGACCATATCTTCTTTCGTAACGTCACAGACATAGCCTCTGACCTCGGTACGACCGGCCTTATGGTATTCCTCTAAAGCCTTATCAACCAATTCTTGCTTGATAGAGTTAATTGCCACCTTGGCGCCGGCGTCATAAAGAGCGTTGGCGATAGCCATGCCGATACCGTGCGTAGCGCCGGTAACTAAGGCGACTTTGCCGTCTAATTTGAACTTGTCTAAAATGTTAGCCATTTTCTTACACACTCGCTTTCTTAAAAGATATTTTTAAAATCCCTTCTATTATAGCAAAGAATAGCGTTCAAAAAACCAACAATGTATAAACGCTTTACAACTTTAGCGTAATAAAGTAAAATACCCGACAATACATTAGAAAAGACCTAGGGAGGATAGAAACGATGAAGAAGACATGGAAAAATACATTGAAGAAACTGGCTGCCGGGACCCTCGCAGCGAGTGCGATTTTGACTCTGGCTGCTTGCGGTAAGGACAGTTCGCCCAAGGCTGCTTCCGATTTTGCCTACGTGAAGGACAAGGGGACCTTGGTCGTAGGTGTCACCCGATTTGAACCCATGGATTACATGGACGGTGAGGAGTGGGTAGGTTTTGATGCCGACCTGGCCAAAGCTTTCGCTGAAGATTTAGGTGTTTCGGTCGAGTTTCAGGAAATCAACTGGGAGTCCAAGGAAGTCGAACTCCAGGCTAAGACCATCGACTGCATATGGAACGGCCTGACCTGGTCTGAAGATAGAGCTAAACAAATGGGTCTTACCGGAGCCTACCTTACCAACAAACAGTGCCTTGTTGTGACGCCTGAATTGGGGCAAAAGGTTAAGACCATAGAAGATCTAAAAGGACTGCAGATTGCCGCCGAGTCCGGTTCGGCCGGCGAAAGCTACGTGCAAGAAAATTTGACCGACGTGAACTATATCGAAAAAACCGCGCAAATCGACTGCCTGACCGAACTTAAGATGGGGACCATCGATGCCTGCGTTATCGACCTCATCATGGCCGAATACCTTACGAATAAAGACGGCAGTAATTTTCAAGGCTTGGTTCCTTTGCCGGATGTCTTAGACAGTGCGACCGAGAACTATGTGGTGGCTTTCCGTCAAGATTCCGACCTGGTCGATAAGGCCGGTTCTTTCTTCGAGGCCAAAAGAGAGGACGGCAGCTTAAAGGCCTTAGCTGAGCGCTATAAGCTTAGTCAGGCTCTACCCCAATAACGCCTATGTTTTGGACGGTTACATGGGAATTGGCCAAAGGCTTCGGAGTGTCTTTGGCCCTCTTTGCCCTTACCTTGATCGTGGCCTTACCTCTGGGCTTAGTCTTGATGTTTGCATTAAGGTCTCGTTGTAAGATCTTAAGAAAGCTTACGGAAAGCCTAATACTCCTTATAAGAGGTACACCCTTGATGCTGCAGTTGCTGATTGTGTTTTTTTCGCCCGGCCTTTTATTCGGTCAGGTGGTATTCGCACAGAACCGTTTTCTGGCAGCTCTAATCACTTTCGGCATTAACTATGCCGGTTACTTTGCCGTAATTTATAAAGGCGGTTACGAAGCTGTTTCATCGGGCCAAACCGAGGCCGGCTTGGTTCTGGGCTTGAGTCGAAGAAAGATTTTTCGCTATGTGCTCTTTCCTCAAATCGTTAAGAATATTTTGGCCCCGATGAGTAACGAGATTATTACTTTAGTAAAAGACACGTCACTGGTAAGGGTGATTGCGGTAGCGGAAATTATTAAGGTAGCGGAACGCTATACGACCCAGGGCTTAATTTGGCCCCTGTTTTATACCGGGATTTTTTACCTGTTATTTACAGCACTCTTAAGTCAGTTTTTCCAAAAGATGGAAAATCGTCTGGCCTATTTTGAAGTCGCCTAAGAAGAGGAGTGCGCCTACTCTTCTACAAATATTTTTTTATAGCCCTTGCCGTATTGGAGGGCCCTGGAGACGCGGCTCAGGGTTGCCGAAGAAATATTGCAGACGGCCGTAATCTCCTGATAAGTCTTGCCTTCGGCCAGGAGTCTTGCGGCATAAAGTCTTTGGGCCATGTTCTCGATTTCCTTATAGGTGCATAGGTCGGTCAGCAAGTCTTCGACAGCTTGAGGCGATTCTATCTCGGCCAAGGTTTCGTATAAATTTTGTAATAACATCCAGTCTTCCATAGTGCCTCCTTGTGGGTCCAAAAGCAGCCTTATTTTATCACGCCGACCCTATTTGTGTGCTAAACTTGTATCGGTTATATTATTTACCGGTAGTCATATGAAGGAGGCTAATCGAATGAATTTTGAGATTGACTTAAGCAAGTATGCAGAACTGGGCGTATCCGAATTACAGGACGCCTTTGATTTTGCAGTAGACCAGGTGAGGCGAAACTTACCCGAATTTACCTATAAATGCCAATCCAGTAATTCGGACAACAACATGTATTGGCAGGAGGACAACCTGGAATGGACGACCGGTTTTTGGCCCGGTGAAATTTGGCTGAGCTACGAAAGAACCGGAGATCCGATTTTTGCTTTGGCCGGCGGTATCATGGTCCAATCTTTCCTGGACCGTATCGTAAATAAAATTGAAGTCGACCACCACGACATGGGCTTCCTATATAGTCTCTCTTGTGTGTCTGCCTACAAACTGACCGGTGATGAAGATGCCAGGACAGCCGCACTTTTGGCTGCCGACCAGCTGGCTTCGCGTTGGAATGAAAAAGGCAGATTCCTCCAGGCTTGGGGACCTTTCGGAAGCCCCGACCATAACCGCCTGATTGTGGACTGCCTGATTAACTTGGGCCTCCTTTATTGGGCCAGCGAAGAGACCGGCGATCCTTATTACGCCGAATTAGCCCACCAGCATATCGAGACTACTCTGAAGGTTATCGTCCGTGACAACGGTTCGGCTTATCATACCTATTACTTCGATGTAGAGACCGGCGAGCCTGAGAGAGGTGTGACCCACCAGGGCTACAAGGACGATTCGTCCTGGGCCAGAGGTCAAGCCTGGGCAGTGTACGGTACAGCTATCAGCTACCGTTATACGGGAGAAGAGAAGTATAAAGAATATTTCAAGAAAACCTTAACTTACTATATGAACCATCTGCCTTCTGACCTGGTTCCTTATTGGGATTTGGATTTCGGTGAAGGTTCCGGCGAGCCTCTGGATTCGTCGTCTTCTTCCATCGTGGCCTGTGGCCTCTTGGAAATGGCAGACCTTTGCGAGGGTGAGGAGCGAAAAGAGTACCGCAAGTTAGCTTCCATCTTAATGAAGGCCTTAATTGATAAGTGTGCGGTTAAAGACCCCGAAGAGTCCAACGGCCTCGTCTTAAACGGTACCTACGCCAAGCATTCGCCTTATAACGGCATTCCTAAGGACCGCGGTGTAGATGAGTGTGTCTCCTGGGGCGACTACTACTACATGGAGGCCTTAACCCGCCTTAGCACCGAGTGGGATCCTTATTGGTAAGAAATAACTATCGGTAAGAAGTAAGTCTTTGGACTTATAGATGAAATAAAATATCAAACAAATAGAAAGGAATAAAATTATGGACACCAGATATTCTGCGAATCCGCAAGACTTAAAGCGTTATACAACCGAGGAACTGAGACAAGAATTCCTCATTCAGAATCTCTATCAGGCCGATACCGTCCAGGCGGTTTACTCCCATGTAGACCGTATGGTTACTCTGGGTATCATGCCGGTGGAGAAGGAGATTTCTATTGATGAGGGCATGGACGTTTGGCATACTTTCGGCGTTAAGTATTTCCTGGAGCGCCGCGAGGTAGGCTTCTTTAATATCGGCGGTGAGGGCCACGACGGTCAGATTACGGTCGACGGCACCACTTATGATATGGCTTTCCAAGATTGCATTTACATCACCAAGGGGGCCAAAGAAGTTCATTTCAAGAGTAAAGACCCTCAGAAACCGGCCCGTTTCTACGGTGTATCGGCTCCGGCTCACGTGAGCTTTGAGACCAAGCTTTTGACCTTCCAAGATGCCAATAAGAAGCCTTTGGGCGAGGTGGCTTTGGCCAACAAGCGTGTCATTAACCAGTTCATCCACCCCGATGTCATTGAGACCGCTCAGCTCTCCATGGGCCTGACCCAATTGGACGAAGGCTCGGTTTGGAATACCATGCCTACCCACACCCATGAGAGAAGAATGGAAATCTACACCTATTTCAACATCCCCGAGAACAATGTGGTCTTCCACATGATGGGCCAGCCGGATGAGACCCGTCACATCGTTATGCAAAACTATGACGCGGTTATCAGTCCTTCTTACTCCATCCACTCGGGCGTCGGTACATCGAATTACACCTTTATTTGGGCCATGGGCGGTGAGAACCAGGAGTTCGATGACATGGACCACATCCAGACAACCGATCTTAAGTAAGACTCAATAATTATTCACGATAAGAGGTCCGGGCTTTGGCTTTAGGGCCTCTTATTTTCTAGAAAGGACTCCGTGCTATGAAACTTGTTCAAGATAAAAATTTTTACCAAGACTTGGCGAAACTTCGTGTGGCTGTATTAAGAGACGGCAAGGAGATTGTGGCTTCCGATGTGGCCAAAGAAGAGGGCAACCCTTATCAGATGACCACGGCCGAAGACGGACACCATGGCCCCTACCCCAGACTGGGTGTAAAAGGTGCTTATGAAGAAGGCGATCAGATCCTGGTTGAATCCGACCGGGAGATGACCTGGGTTTGGATCAGACTGGACGCCACCATGGATGAAGCGCTGGTTTTAATGCGCGAGAAACGTTACACCTTCAGCATACCTTTCGGGGATAAGAAGGTCGGCCATGATCCGGCTGCTTTTACCGGAGATGTCCATCTCATTACCGCCAGAGCCGCCCGTAAGGAAGAGATTGAAGCCAGACGCTGCATTTCTTTTAACCCCTATGACCTCCACGAAAACACCACGACCTATCCGCACTCTACGGCTAATATCGAGACCCGGGGTGAGGCCTGGTTTGCGTCCCGCAATGCTACGGACGGTCTTCATGCTAACTTAGGTCACGGACCCTGGCCATATCAGTCCTGGGGTATTAACCGCGACCCCAAGGCAGCTATGACTATAGACTTCGGGATTAAGATGGAAGTCGACAGTGTCCGCTTTACCATCCGTTATGATTTCCCCCATGATGCTTACTGGAATCAGGCAGAGATTATCTTCGATGATGACGAATCTAAGCGTTTTACTCTAGAGTTGGAGAAGACAGACCTGCCTCAGGTTTTTGACCTGCCCGAGACTGTCTCTTGCCAAAGTGTCCGCTTGGAGGCTTTGATTAAGAATCCGGATTGTGAATCCCCCTTCCCGGCCTTGACCCAAATTGAGTTTTACGGAAAACCGGAGGCTTAAGATGGGCCGG
>CAYFQG010000043.1:0-427 GCA_964345295.1 uncultured Oscillospiraceae bacterium
ATACGATGTGAGATAAAGATAGCGGTTCTATTCTCCACCAGCTTAGAAAAATCATAAACAAGGCCAGAGAGACTCCAACGATATAGAGCACACTCCTGCTTTGCTCCAAGTTAGCATTTAAAATCGTTTGAACACTGTACGTTAAAACCCCCAGCGAGAAAGCTGCTACAATGGGAAGTAAACCGTCTGTCAGTGCGTAAATAATAAAGTCACTTTTAAAACCTTTATAGGATTTGAGGGGCTCTATAATAAGTTTCAACTTCTCCTTCGTACTACTCTTTTCCGGATGAAAGATGGAAGCATAGTCTTGCCCATCCAGTTCATTCACAATATCTCTTCGTCGCATCTTATACCTCCGTAGACTCTTCGGCTAAGTCGATTAAACTTTGGCCTAAATTTCGAACTGAAGCCCGGTCCACCCCGTAGT
>CAYFQG010000043.1:437-6510 GCA_964345295.1 uncultured Oscillospiraceae bacterium
ACCGTAAGTAGATCGGCACTGACCAAGGCTTGTAGGTGGTGACTTAAAGTAGGACTCGACAAATCCAAAATTGAGGCCAACTCTTTGACATACTTGGGACCTTTTAAAAGCTCCAAGACAATATTAAAACGTGTTCTTCTCACCCAGAGCTTTACATTGGTTATAGAGAACATTTCTAACATGTTCCAAGTCACGAGAAACTACCATTGCATCCAAAAACAAGAGTCCTATTGACTCATAAATTTCCCCCTGACTTGTGATATCTTCAATGGCCAAAGCCATAATATAAGACGTATCCAAATTGACATGAATGACGGAACTCTTCTTATATACGAATGGTAAAACAATTGTCGACTATCTAATTAAATATTAATCTAATCTCTTAGGCAAAGAAAAAGCACCGCGAAATCTATTGCATTTCCCAGTGCTTCCTTCTTCTTAAAACTTAAGTAAGTCTTACGCTTCCGTAGTTTCCGTCTCGACGGCTTCCACCTTCTTGGCATGAGCCTCCTTGGTCTTAACGTTAAGCTTCTCACGCAGACGTGCCTTCTTACCGACACGGTCACGGAGATAGTACAACTTAGCCCGACGGACCACACTCTTACGTACCACCTCGATATTATCGATTGTGGGGGCATGGATAGGTAAGATTCTCTCCACACCTACACCGTAAGAAATACGACGTACGGTGATGGTTTCACTCAAACCTGTACCCTTCATGGCAATGACCGTTCCTTCGAAAACCTGGATTCGCTCACGAGAGCCTTCCGTAATCCTTAGGGCAACCTTAACGTAATCACCGACTTCGACCTTAGGTAAATCCTGTCTCAGTTGGGATTGCTCTACTGCTCTAACTAGATCCATAATGCTTCCTCCTCTCTTCGCCGGACGTTCATGCATATCAAAATATCAGAGGACCGCCCTTGATAACCTGTGAAATTATACTAGGTCATCTATCCCTTGTCAAACGACTCTTAACCTTATCCGTAAAGGCCAAAGTCCCCAAAGGACCGCCTAAATCTCGGGTTCTGGAGTCTTCGTCAGCCAGGGTATCGTAGACTGCCTTCTTTAAATCTTTGGCCTCTTCTTTCATGCCAAGATGGTCCAAAAGCATACAGGTTGCAAGTAAAAAGGCAGTTGGATTGGCCAAATCCTTCCCTGCTATATCCGGAGCCGACCCGTGGACGGCTTCAAACATGGCATAATCTTCATTTTTATTGACACTAGGGATAAGACCCAGGCCTCCGACCAGGCCCGCGCCTAAATCAGACAGGATATCACCGTATAAATTAGGCATAACCAAAACATCAAAGGCTTCCGGCCGCATCACCAGCTGCATAGAACAATTATCTACAATAATTTCCTCGGTCTTAATAGTCGGGTAGTCCTTTTGGACCTCTCTGAAGACCTTTAAGAAAAGTCCGTCTGTTAATTTCAAGATATTGGCCTTATGGACTGCGGTGACTTTGGCCCGGTCGTGGGCTAAAGCATATTCGAAAGCCTGACGGATAATTCTCTCTGATGCGTGCCTAGTAATTCTCTTAACGGCAACCGCTTCATCGGGACTTATCTGAGTCTCTTCACCTATATACAGGTCCTCGGTATTTTCGCGAAAAATCACAAAGTCCGTTCCGGGGAACTTCGTAGGCAGATGCTTGATGGCTTGAATAGGCCTAATGTTGGCATAAAGGTCAAAAGCCATGCGTAGCTGAACATTAATCGATCTAAAGCCCTGGCCGATAGGGGTAGTAATAGGCGCCTTCAGGGCCACGTGGTTTTTCCTAAAAGAATCCAAAGCAGCCTTGGGTAAGACTTCTCCGGTCTTCTCATAAGAAGTAAGACCTACATCATACGAGTCAAAAATAATAGGAAGCTTCATGGTATCCAAGACCAAAGTTTTCATGCTCCGAACCAGGTCGGGTCCGATTCCGTCTCCCGGGAAAAGTGTTACCTCATACATTGCTTAATCCTCCTTCATCTCATCGTCGGCATTGCGCATAGGACCGACATAGAAACCGGCCGGTCTGATAATGCGTCCTGCATTGTACTTTTCTTCAATAATATGGCTGAGCCAGCCCACCAATCTGGCCTGGACAAAGAAAGGCGTGAAAAGCTCTTTATCTATGCCCAAAATACTGTAAATAAAGCCGCTGTAAAAATCGACATTGGTAGCGATGGACTTGCCTTTCTCCTCCCTAATAAGGCGGCGAGCCGTCTCCTCAAAACGCAAATAAAAGTCCAGTTCTTTTTCTTTGCCGTGCTTTCGGGCCAAAGCCATAGCCTCTTCTTTTAGAAGTTGGCATCTGGGGTCCGTTACGGTATAAACGGCATGGCCAAAGCCGTAAATGATGCCTTCTTTGTCATAAAAATCCTTATTTAAAATACGAGTGCAAATTTTTTCGATGGCGTCATCCGAAGCATCCAAACCAACTTCTTCCATGACAGCTTCCATCATGGACCTGGCCATGATATTGGCTCCGCCGTGTTTAGGTCCTTTTAAAGAAGCGACCGAGGCGGTAAAGGCCGAATAAAGATCGGTACCGGTTGAAGACACGACCAAGCCGGTAAAGGTCGAATTGTTGCCGATACCGTGGTCGGCATGGACCATAAGCAGAAGGTCTAAAACCCTTACCTCTTCTTCCCCATATTGGTCCGGTCCCAAAAGAAAATAGAGAATTTGTTCGGCAATACCTAATTCGGGATCAGCCGGGTAGAAGGTTGAAGCCAAGCGCCCTTGCTTGGTTGCCAGGTAAGAATAACTGATAAGCATGGGAAGTTTGGCCAGTACATTAAGTCCCTGACGGAAGAGATTTTCGATTGATGTATTGTCCGGAGCAGGATCTTCTTTATATAGGGCCAAAAGCCCTGCCTGGATCTGGTTCATAAGGTGGGGTGAGGTATTCCAGAAAAAGCCCTGGGCAAAAAGATTCTGCGGCAGGCTATAGTGCATAGCTAAATAGCTATGAAAATCCTGAAGTTGATTATTATCGGGAAGCTCTCCCATCAAAAGAAGATAGCAGGCTCTCTCATAGACCAGTCCCTTATAAGCTTCTGAGTAAAACTTATGATAAAGGTCCTCAATACTGTATCCTCGATAAACCAATTCACCCGGAATTTCTACTTTGGCCCCGTTAGCAGCACGTTTATAACCTACAACATCACAAATCCGGGTCAAACCGACCACAACGCCGGTCCCGTCTTCATTCCTTAGACCCTTCTTAACCTTATATTGGTCATAGAGCGCATTCGAAATGGTATGGGATTTTAGGTCGGACAGAAAGTCTTCCGTAAGTCTCGCCTGAATATCCATCGCTTTTCCCTCGGTTTTAGATAAAATGAGCCCTTATTATACCCTAGTGAAGCAAATAGGGTAAAATATGAAAATATAACTTTGGCCCATACCCATAAGTGAAAACTTGAGGAGGAGATTTCTTATGACCAAGAGAGCAGAAAACTTAGCTTATAAAATTATTCGTCAACATATGGTTGCTGCCGATTATCGCAAGCTGTCCCAAGACAGCCCCCATCCCTTTTATGAAGGAGACCTCATCGCCGGTCAGGAAATAAACCTCGTTATGGATCAGACCTTGACCCAGGATGCCACGGGGACCATGGCTTACCTCCAACTGGAGAAATTAGGCATAGACCAAGTCCGTACCCTGGCCTTGTCTTACGTAGACCACAACACGCTTCAATCCGGCTTTATGAATGCTGATGACCACAAATACTTGCAAACCGTGGCTAATCGATACGGTGTTTTATTTTCCAAGGCCGGTAACGGTATATGTCACCAGGTCCACTTAGAGCGCTTCGATAAGCCCGGCCAAACCCTACTGGGATCGGATTCGCACACACCTACCGCAGGGGCTATGGCTATGATTGCAATGGGCGCAGGCGGACTAGATGTGGCTTTGGCCATGGCCGGTATTCCTTATAAACTCACTCTCCCTAAGGTATGTAAAGTCGAGCTTCGTGGCCAAATGCCGCACGGCACCAGTGCTAAAGATATCATCTTAAAGGTTCTGGAATTAGAGTCCGTTAAAGGCGGTGTGGGTAAAATCTACGAGTATACCGGGCCGGGAGTAAAAACTTTAAGTGTGCCCGAAAGGTCTACCATCTGTAACATGGGAGCCGAACTAGGCGCCACCACCTCGCTCTTCCCTTCAGACGAAAACACCAAAGTCTTCTTAGAAAAACAAGGACGAAGCCAAGACTTTCTCCCTATGGCTGCCGACCCCGGTTGTTCTTATGACCAGGAAATTATTATTAACTTAGATGAATTAGAACCTCTGGTAGCCTGCCCGCATTCACCTGACAACATAAAAAAGGTCCGTGAACTGGAAGACCTAAAAGTCGACCAGGTATGTATCGGTTCTTGTACCAACAGTTCTTTTACCGACTACATGCAGGTCAGAGATATCTTGAAAGGCCACAGCATCCACCCGGATGTGTCTTTAACCTTGTCTTTCGGTTCTAAACAAGTCCTTACTATGTTGGCCCAAAACGGTGCATTGGCGGACCTGGTCCAATCCGGCGCCAGGATCTTGGAAGCTACCTGCGGCCCATGTATCGGTATGGGGCAGTCGCCTAAATCTCAGGGCATTTCGCTTCGAACCTTTAACCGGAATTTCAAGGGAAGATCCGGCACCCCCGATGCTTCCGTCTATCTGGTCTCACCTGAAACCGCAGCCGCTTCCGCTATCAAAGGCTATCTTAGCACTGCAGTCGATTTTGCCTACGAAAGAGCAGATCTGCCTGACCGGTATTTAATCGATGACTCCATGATAATCCGACCGGACTTAGATCCTGCAAAACCCGTGGTGAAGGGCCCTAATATTAAAGACGTTCCTCTGGGGAGAGCCCTGGAACCTTTACATGAACATGTCATGCTCAAGGTCGGAGACAACATCACGACCGACCACATCATCCCAGCCGGTTCCAGAGTCCTGCCTTTTAGGAGTAATATCGAGAAGATTTCCGAATTTACATTTGAGGCAGTTGACGCGGATTTTGTTGCCAGATGTAAGGATCAAGGCGGAGGCTTTATTGTAGCCGGCGAGAACTACGGTCAGGGATCCTCCAGAGAGCACGCTGCTTTGGCACCTTTATATCTTGGCATACGGGTGGTTCTGGCCAAATCTTTTGCCAGAATCCACAGGAAGAATCTCATTAATAACGCTATTGTGCCTCTCCTGTTCTTAGATGCCTCAGACTATGATGACATTTCACTTATGGACCGTCTTGAAATGGATGATATTGTAGACTTGGCTCCCGGTTCCGTTCACCTGGTTAAAGATTTAACATCCGGAAAGACCTTCACCGTAAAACACGATTTAACAGAGGATGAGATTTTGACCATAAAAAATGGCGGTCTCTTACGCCGTTACGGTAAGTAATACATATTTAAACGCATAGATAACAAATGCCTTCTAGACTAAATGCTTGGTCTAGAAGGCATAATAATAAATCAGTTATTAAGTTTGCTTTATCTCTAATTCATAGATAAAACCTGACCGGTTTTTTCAGACTCATATATTCCGCAAATCACCTGGACGGCTGTCTTAGCGTCTTCAGGTGGAATTAAAGATGGTCTGTCTTCTTTAATTGCAGAAATTAAATCGCAGAATAACTCGTAATGACCATAACTTCCTATATTTACATTGGATTTTCCACCGCCCACTGCTTCACCTTTTTCCGGCAAAGGCGGAGCATCTTTCTCATCAATAAATGCCCAAGTTTTAATTTCATCATCATTAAATACAATAGAACCTTTTTCGCCGTGAATCTCAAATGTTGTTTCGTAACCGGGATAGGCTGTAGTTGCGGAATCAATCGTGATTAGGGCACCATTTTCCATCTGAATCAAGGCTGCTGCAGTGTCCTCTACTTGAATATCTCTGGCCAATGTTAGGCTTTTGAGCGGCTTTTTTCGAATCAAATTCATATATGAACGTGCCGGGATAACCACCAATATACACTTTATCATTCATAAAACCGAATGCTTCAGGTTGGTTTGAGATGAGGGTATAGCTGTCAAAAGATGTATTCCGAGCAGCATCAATAACATCTGGTG
>CAYFQG010000044.1:0-2074 GCA_964345295.1 uncultured Oscillospiraceae bacterium
CACAACATATCCCCGGAAAGAAACGAATCAATCTCCATGCGTCTTATGCTGTTTTCCCCGATGGTGAATGGGTGGATCGAGATGCCATCGAGTTTAGACACTTCGAACCATGGGTAAAATTTGCTAAAGAGAACGGCTTTGGCATTGATTTCAATCCCACTTTTTTCTCTCATCCCAACGTAAAAGACGGCATGACCCTAGCTTCAGCAGATGAAAAAATCCGACAATTTTGGATTAGACATGGACAGGTTTGTCGGAAAATATCTCAGCAGATCGGTGAAGCTCTAGATGACTATGTACTCTGCAATGTCTGGATCCCGGACGGCATGAAAGATACACCGGCCGACCGTTTAAGTCCAAGACTTCGTCTTAAAGATTCATTGGATCAGATTTTTTCTGAAGACTGCCCCAGAGTGATTGACTGTGTAGAGAGCAAGGTTTTCGGTATCGGTTTGGAATCTTATACCGTAGGTTCATCTGAGTTCTACATTGCGTATGCAGCCCATAAAGCCAATGTTTATAATCTTTTAGACGCCGGCCATTATCATCCGACAGAATATATATCTGAAAAAATAGCTTCCCTACTATGCTTTAACAAATATTTGCCACTACATGTCACCAGACCGGTCCGTTGGGATTCCGATCACGTTGTCTCCTTCGATGATGAAACTAAAGCTATCATGTCCGAGATTGCCAATTACGATGCTCTAGATCGTGTTCTGATAGGTCTGGACTTCTTTGATGCTTCAATTAATAGGATTGCGGCTTGGGCCATCGGCACAAGGAATGCCCAAAAGGCGCTTCTATGGGGCCTCTTACAACCACATACTCTTCTTAAGGAAGTCGAAAATCAAGCAGATTTCACCAAACGTCTTATGATTCAAGAAGAGTCCAAAACGCTTCCCTTTTCTTCGGTTTGGACCGAATACTGTAACCGGCAAGGTGTTGCTTCAGACGCATCTTGGTATGATGACGTCATGCGTTACGAACATGATGTTCTATCGAAACGTTAACCAGTAAGCTAAAACAGGAGGCTAGTCTTATGAAAAGTAATCTTAAAGTGTTAAATATTCCTATCATTCAGGACTTCATTCGCTGTTGCAATGACGGCTGGGAGCAAGGCTGGCACGAACGTAATGGAGGAAATCTCACTTATCGTTTAAAAGAAGAGGAAATCGCTTCACTGGCACCCTATTTCAGCCCCAAGCCCGGTTCGTGGAATGAAATGGGGGTAAGTGATTTAGCCTTAGCCGGTTCTTACTTCATTACGACAGGTTCAGGCAAATATTTTAGAAATGTTGTTTTAAAGCCTGAAGAATCCTTTGGCATTGTAGAAATCAATGCTGAAGGCAAGGCTTGGCGCATTGTTTGGGGACTTGATAATGGCGGACGTCCCACAAGTGAGTTTCCCACGCACTTCATGAATCACGCAGTAAGGCTTAGAGCTACTAACGGTAAAAACAGAGTCATTTATCATGCCCATACACCAAATCTGATTGCCATGACGTATGTCTTACCGTTGACGGCCAAAGATTTTAGTCAAGCGTTATGGCGTTCTGCAACCGAATGTCCTGTCGTTTTTCCTGAGGGCGTAGGAGTAGTTCCTTGGTTGGTTCCGGGAGGGGCCAATATTGCCAAAGCCACATGCAAAGTGATGGAAAACTTCCAGGCAGCCTTGTGGAGCCATCACGGCCTATTCTGCTCCGGTTCAGACTTTGATGAAACATTCGGACTCATGCACACCATTGAAAAGGCTGCTCAAATCTGGATATTAGCTCAAGCTGCCGGACAAGGTAAGATTCGTCAAACTATTACTGATGATAATCTTAGAGCCATCGCCCACGATTTCGGTGTGACTTTAAACGAGGAAATGTTGGGTTAAAACGCCTAATTTTTTATATTCAAATAAAACCGGGACTACTCCCGGTTTTGCTTTCTAAAGATTGACCCTTTCTTCTCATGCTGCAAGCACGATAAGAAAGGATCAGTTTTTATGTCGTACTATTAAGCACTGTAATATTAATCCAAATCCACTAAGTCCTTAATATGCACCGGGAGACCGGATGCCATAGAT
>CAYFQG010000044.1:2084-6311 GCA_964345295.1 uncultured Oscillospiraceae bacterium
AATGATATCATTTCCCGGTTTTTTCATACAAAAATCGGACCCTCTTTCTCGTCTGTTAATGTAGCAACTCTTATTCCGAAGGTCCGATTAAATTAATTTCTTAGTAAGGGCTAAGCTAATCCAAATCCACTAAATCTTTAATATGCACCGGGAGACCGGATGCCATAGATTTATTGGCAGCAATGCCTGTTAAGATGGAATTCACACCGTCAATATAACCGGCTGCACGATGATAGGGATCCTCTTCAGGTACACCAAAAATATCATTAAGTAGCACCGGATCTCCTCCACCATGCCCACCTTCTGCGGTAGGAATTTCCACCTCATATGGCTTATCATGCATAGGATAGACTAATAAATGTATGCCCTCTAAGACACCTTCATTTTCCGGATCGCCACCACTATTAATATAGGTGGATTCAACAACATGGAGTTCAATGCGTCCCTTTTCACCATTGATGGCAACGTTAAAGCCTTCATAAGGCATATATGCATTCAACGAATAGGACATCTGGGCACCATTAGCATATTGAACGATGACATTCATGGTATCTTCGATAGAAATACCGTCTCCAAAAACAGACTGGTCACGATAATAGCCATCTTCTTTTTCTGCATCCAGATACATGGCTTTTAATTGAGGGTTATCTTCTAAATGAATAGCGAAAGGATCTTTTTTGGCCGCTTCAGATCCATAGGCTCTGTTATAAAAATCCTGAACACCCCTGGCTTCAGCATTAGCTTTACCATAAAACTTCAAATCACCCAGCGCAAAGACAGTTTCAGGTTTTGTATGCAGCCAAAAATTAACTAAATCGAAATGATGGGTGGACTTGTGAACCATAAGTCCTCCACTATTGTGCTTATCACGATGCCAACGACGGAAGTAGTCCGCACCATGGCTAGTATTTAATAACCACTCGAAGTGAACCTGCGTCACTTTTCCTATTGTCCCCTTCATAATAAGGTCGCGCATCATAGTATTATGAGGTGCATAACGGTAATTGAAGGTCACTCTAAGATCACGTCCTGTTTTCTTAACTGTGTCTACGATATGTTGCGCTTTCTTTTCATCCGTTGTAAGCGGCTTCTCCGTAATGACGTCACAGCCCAGCTCCATAGCCTTACAAATATACTTGTCGTGCGTCCTGTCAACAGAGGTAACAATAACGAAATCAGGCTTTTGCTCTTCAATCATTCTTTCGAAATCTTCAGCCTTATAGGTCGGAATTTCAGGATAATCAAAGCGCTCTTTTAAAACTTGGTTGGCATAATTCATCCTAGTCTGATTCGTATCACAAAAGGCTTTTAATTCGGCCGTTTCCCGGAACGTTCCGGCAATGGCTTCGTAATAAAACCTCGCTCTACCGCCAACTCCAACTTGTACATACGTTTTCTTTGTCATTTTGATTTCTTCTTTCTATTCCAAACGAAATACTTCCACCAGAGCTTTTTGTGCTCCGGTTTTAGGATCCATTTCTAGCTCTAAAACATCCTGCATGTAAGCATTCCAACGGTCCACAACTGGGCTTTCAGCTTGTACTTTGGCCGCATAAGCCGCACCCTTTTCACATTCGTAATATCCGAATAACTGACCGTCTACATAATAAATTGTGTAGTTGCAAATTCCGGCACTTTTCAGCGTTTCAACCATCTCGGGCCAAATCTCATCGTGACGTTTCTTATATTCGTCAAACTGGCCGTCTTTTACTCTTCCTAACCAAGCAATGCGTTCCATCTATAAAGCTCCATCATTTCTCGTATCATCGTAATTTAAAACACCTGCCAAAAAGGCCAAAGCAAGACCCTGTCCCCAGCCCTGAATCCAGCGTTTACTAATGGCTCTGTATGCATACTTATCTTCCATAATGGCTGTTCCGCCGGACACATTCATTACCTTACCTTCAGGACTGATGTTGCCTAAGATTCCTTTTATAGATTTGTTGATATATTTCAGATGTAGCGGATTACCTTTGAGCAAGAAGGCAGCCGCAATACCTGCCGAAGCAGAAATCTCCTCGTAGGACTCCTCATCGTCTAAGACTGTCCTCCAAAGGCCATTTTCTGTCTGGACTGTTTTAAGTGCCGACAAAAGTTCGTTAAGGCTTCCAACAATTTCTAAAAAATCCGGGTAAAGATAAGCTTCCGGCAGGATATGACCTACTTCTGCCATTGTATAGGCAGCCCAGGCATTGGCACGTCCCCAGTGAATGGAAGACATATGACTCTTTTCAATATTGTTATAGCCGTGATACCAAAGTCCATTAGCTTCATCTTGTAAGTAGTAGATATGCCATTTATATTGATTCAGTGCGTCTAAGACTAAGTCCTTATCATCAAACTCTACACCCACTCGAAGCATAAGGAATGCCGCCATAAATAAGGTATCTGCCCAAGCCTGTTCTGGGAAATCATTCTTAGCTGAAACGGTGTGCTGTAAGACATGATCTCCAAAACGCAGTGCATCTTCTCGTAGATACTTAATCTTTGATTGAAGGATTTCTAGATATGTTTCGTTTCCGGTTTCTTTATAGAGAGTAAGAACAGCGTGCCCCATGGCGCAAGCATTTACAGTCCATGGTTGAGGCAAGCCAAGTTCTATATACTCTTGAACTCTTTGCTCCAAAAAATTCAGATATTCTTTGTTTCCAGTAGCACGATAGGCTTCAGTCAAGCCATAATATGCAACTCCGCAAGGCCAATCCCAAGTCATGTCCATCTGCATGGTTCTTTGAGCAACACGGTCAATAGCCTCCACAATTTCAGTCTTGTCATAAATTAAATTAGACATATATTAGCTCCTATATCATTCATAATTTGTTTTAGTTCTTGAGCCACAATTCCAGCAAATACGTATGCTCCTTCAATATGTAGATGGGTGTGGTCATCCTTCCCTTCTACGCTTAGCATAAAGTAGTCCTTTGCCATCTCTGGACCAATTTTGTTTAAATGTTCTATGGATAGACGACTCAAATCAATTAAATTAATAGATTTTTCCAGCGCTAACATTCGCATAGAGTCACCATAGGCTTTAAAATCCTCAATAAACATTCCGCTATCATCATGATGGAAACGTGCCACTGGTGTTACAAAAATCGGATGAGCTCCTATAATTTTGAGATCCGAATAGTATTGCATAAGCCAATATTTAAAATCACTTGGTTCCACATAACGATTGGGTCTTTCTATTGTTGAATCATTGTGTCCCCACTGAATTAGAACATAATCTCCTGCTTTAATTTGGGGGACTAATCTCGCCCATTTGCCTTCTTCTATGAATGATCTAGATGATCTTCCACCAATCGCCCAAGAAAATATTTGCACCTGATCCGTCTCAAAATATCTAGCTTCTTTGTATTGAGCTTCCGGAATTGGCTTAATAGCTTGAAGATGGCCCATATGACAATGTAGAAACTGCCCCCAGCCTGCTTGAGGTGCCCAGTCTTCCGAAAAAGTCTGCACTGTTGAATCAGAAACTAAAAAAACTCTTTGTTTATTCATAGTTTAAAAACCTTCAAATTTCTATATTCACCTATAAGTGGTGCTAATTGTCTAAATCCCAACTTCCCGTCTTGTAACTGTGGTCCAAAAGTTTCACCATCATCAAAAAATTCCAATAGCCTTAAGTCATTGATGGAAAAGCTTATATAATCAGGTTTGTAATCTAGCGTCAGCTTGTAAAACTCCATATTATGATAAGCATTTGGCAATGGATCTGCCCCTTGAGCCACTAAATGAAAACCGTAGCTTTTCCTCAAATTGCAAGTATGAAATGCTTTTTCATCAGTTTCTTTTCGCCGATAGTATGACAAGTGAAAAGTGTTAATATCACCGTGATGATACTGATTATAAATGCCACTTCTAGTTTGCAAACTATTATCAAAAAGTTCTTGCCCTTCCATTCCTTTCGCACCAAAGAAATAAAACAGCTAGAAGAATTTATCAATACGTATCCCAGAAAAATACTGGGGGGAAGTAGTGCAAAAAACTTTCCTCAAGCAGCTGCTTGAGGAAACCAAGAAACATTGGACAGATGAATTTCAGTTTAACTTGCAATTAATAATATTGGAGTGTTGTTTCTCGTTTCTTGACCTTATGTTTTGCCTGTGTTTTCGCTTTCTTCACAATAAAACCTCCAAAACGTCTTTGGACTAATAGACCATATCAGTTATTTATATCCTAGGTTTTGTTGTGCAAGTGCAAAAGGCCAAATTTATATATTTGGCC
>CAYFQG010000045.1:0-5920 GCA_964345295.1 uncultured Oscillospiraceae bacterium
GTTGAAGACCCTATAAGCTTCGACACTTACGTCTACGAGGTCTAAGGCTATTATTCAAACTGCTTGCGCCATTCCGACGGACTGGTGTTGTAATATTTTCGAAAGGCTCTATCTGAACACGATTTTGCTTATTATCTTCCGTGTTTTATGTGCCGTCCTTACCGCTACCATGGCGGCCTATGCTTTGGGCAGGCTGAACTTCTTCGGCAAGAATTTGGCCTTCGGTCTGGTTCTCTTACAGATGATGGTGCCCTCGCAAATCTTCGTTATTCCCCAGTACGTCATGGTTTCCAAAATGGGCATGACCAACACCTTGTTCGGTCTGGTTTTCCCCGGTCTGGTCACAGCTTTCGGAACCTTCCTGCTCAGGCAGGCCTACATGAGTCTCCCTAGAGACTTGGAAGAAGCGGCTAAGCTGGACGGCTGTAACATCGGCCAAACCTTCTTCTATATCATGGCACCTCTGACCAAGTCTTCCATGGTAGCCTTGGGAATCTTTACGGCTCTTTTTGCCTACAAAGACCTCATGTGGCCCATGATTGTAGCTCCGGCCAAAGAGTGGTCTACCTTGGCTCCGGCTCTGGCCAAAATGCAAGGCCAGTTTACGACCAAGTACCCGGAACTCATGGCGGCGTCTTTGTTGGCGTGTGTGCCCATGATTGTTATCTACCTGATTTTCCAGAAGCAATTCATTCAAGGTATTGCTACGACGGGCGGAAAGCTTTAAGTCTAGAAATATTAAATTTAAACCTATTCGTAGAGGACAATTTTCCAAAAGAGGAGATTGTCCTCTTTTTTTTGTATTTTTGCAAAAATTATTAAGTAAAGAGCAAATTAATGGAAGTCTAAAGTGCTTCGGTAGCCTAACATCAAGCTAGCTAAAGTTTGTTAGAGGGAGAAAGCAGGATGAAGTTAGGTCTTTCCGCTTCGTTGGAACATAGGGATGCCGACCATTGGGCCGGCCAACTGAAATCTTTGGGGTGCGAAAGTGTGAATTTTCCCATTCCTTACGATGCACCGGAAGAAACAATCCGAGCCTATGTCCGGGCTGCCCGGGATAAGGGTCTGGTCATTGCCGAGGTGGGCATATGGAAAAATGTTTTGGCCATAGATCCTAAAGAACGTGCTGAAGCCAGAGCTTTTGCCGAAGGTCAACTACGTCTGGCGGATGAGATTGGAGCCTTATGTTGTGTCAATGTTGCCGGCACCTATGGCGGTCCTCATTGGTGCGGAGCTTATAGAGAAAATTTTTCTTCCGAATGTTGGGAAGAGACCGTCCGCTATTGCCAAGAGCTCATCGACAAAGTGAAGCCTAGCCGTACCAAGTTTTGTTTGGAACAAATGCCCTGGATGATTCCCACCGGTCCCGACGAGACCGTTCGACTATTGGAAGATGTAAACCGTGAGGCCTTCGGCGTACACCTGGACATGGTCAATATGGTAAACAGTCCCGAACGCTATTTTTTCTTAGATGAATTTATGGAAGACTGCTTTGGCAAATTAGGCGATAAGATTTTAAGTTGCCATTTAAAAGATATCCGCCTTAAAGAAGAATTTACCTTCCAACTGGAAGAGACGAAGTGTGGACTAGGAACCATGAATATCAAGAAACACTTGGAACTGGTCGATCGCTATAACGCGGATATGCCGGTTATTATCGAACATTTAGACAGCGATGAAGCTTATAAAGATGCACTTAGATATGTGCAAGAACTCATAAAAACGAATCATTAAATAAAGTAAGGGAGCAAACAATGAGATACTACGTAGACAGTTCAGTGAAGCTATCCGGTGACGGAAGCAAGGAGAAACCTTTTAAGAAGATTCAAATGGCCGCCGATATAGCCATGCCCGGAGACGAGATCCTGGTCCTGCCCGGTATCTATCGTGAAGAAGTCAGCCCGGTTCATGCGGGCCTGCCCGGAAAGCCCATCGTTTATCGGTCCTTAGAAGAGAAGAAGGCAATCATAACCGGAGCCGAAAGAATCGATAATTGGGCGCACTATCAAGGCGACGTATGGAAAGTCGAGATTGAGAACGAGCGTTTCCATGATTTTAATCCCTATACCAGCATGGTTTTCGGTGACTGGCTTACCGAAGACACCGTAGCCCATCGAGGCGAGGTCTTCCTCAACGATAAATCTCTTTATGAGCAGACGACACTGGAAGCTGTCTTAGATCCGGTTATTGACACCAAGTCCTGGGATAAGGACTTCACAAAACACAGCTGGTACACCTGCCAATCGGAAGACCAAGAAAGAACCGTCATTTATGCCAACTTCCAAGGGGCTAATCCCAATGAAGAAAATGTAGAAATTACTTTCCGGGCCAGATGTTTCTTCCCTAAGTTCGAACACGTGGACTATATCACCCTGGACGGCTTTACCGTGACGAAGGCAGCGACCAATTGGGCTCCGCCTACGGCTTTCCAAGAAGGCATGGTGGGTCCTCACTGGTCCAAAGGCTGGTTGATTCAGAATTGCGATATTTCCCATTCCAAGTGCTCAGGTATTTCTTTGGGCAAATATTATCAACAGCATAATGACAATAAGTGGACGCGCTTTAAGCTCAAGGACGGTACGCAAACCCAACGTGATTGTACTTTGATTGCTCAGTTGGACGGTTGGAGTAAGGACACCATAGGTTCTCACACGGTACGGAATTGCCATATCCATCATTGCGGCCAGACCGGTATTGTGGGCAACTTGGGCTGCGTATTCTCAACTATTGAGAACTGCCATATTCACCATATTAATAACAAACGGAATTTGAGAGGTGCCGAAACCGGCGGTATCAAATTCCATGCCCCCATTGACGTAGTTATCAAGAATAACCACTTCCACCACTGTGTCCGCGGTGTTTGGCTGGATTGGCAGACCCAGGGAACCCGTGTGACCCAAAACCTCTTCCACGACAACTGCCTGCCCGAAGACTATCTGCTGAAGCGGGAAAATAAGGAAGGCCTGGGTTTCGGTGAAGACCTCTTCTTGGAAATTGCCCATGGCCCGACTTTAGTAGACAACAATATTATGTTGTCCGAGCGTTGTGTCAAATTGCCCACCCAGGGTGTGGCCTTTGTCCACAATCTCTTCTATGGCGCTATTACGGCTGTCGGCAGGGGTGTTAAAAACGGTTCGGCCCAATTCGATTCGACCCGTTATACCCCCATCCATAGGCCGCACAGCACCGATACCATCGGCTTCATGTCGATTCTCCACGGCGACGTACAGTTCTACAATAATGTCTTTGTTCAGCCGGAAGTAAGAGAGGGCCTTATCGAAATTTGTCGCGGTTGCCAAGATAACGAATGGGACGACGAGAATCTCCAGGCCGGGACTTTGGTCTATAACGGTTACATGTCCGAAGAAGAGTGGCTGAGTCACTTTACCGGAGCCGTCGGAGAAGGGTCGGACGGTACCAGAGACAAGTACTATATGCCCTTGCCGGTCTGGTCCAAAAATAACGCCTTCTTTAACGGAGCCAAACCGAGCGACCTGGACGAAAATGCCCAAGTGAATGACCATGACAAGGTCAGTGTCCGTTTAGAAGAGAAGGATGGCAAGGTTCAGGTCTTAGTAGACTTCCTTGACCTTCTTAAGGAAGTTGACCCAATCGATACGGATCAGATGCCCATGGCCTTCGAACCGGAGCAAAAATACGAAGGACCGGATGGTGAGGTCATAAGCTTTGATAAGGATTTTTATAATCAGGATAGAAGTGGGTCTGTGAAGCCTGGACCTTTTGCAAGATAGCGAACTTATTAACTCAACTAACCGTTGACCAACTAAGCGTATGGTAAAATGAGTCAAATTCAACTAGGAGATGCTTCTTTTAAACCGAAGAATCTCGCATACTGGGAGTAGTGGAATTCCTAATACTATTGAAAATGACTAAGAAAAGGAGCCATACGCTTATGTTTAACCTTGATGAAATGGGCTTAAGGATTGCCCGCAGAAGAAAAGAATTGGGCCTAACGCAGGACCAATTAGCCAAACAGTTGGATTTGTCCCCTCAAGCCATTTCCAAATGGGAGACAGGAGCCGGCATGCCGGATATAGCCTCTCTTCCTTATTTGGCCAAAGCCCTGGATATGTCTATAGATGCCTTATTTGGACAGGATAGATCAGACAAAAATCTTGAACAAGAAGATTTAGCTCAGAATAAACAGACACAGCAAAGCTTCACGAATCCCATTTTAGATTTAGAAGACATCGCGCAAACGGACTTAGATTTTATTTATCAGTATGAAGATAAGGTCCTTCTAAGTGACCTTATGCCGGAAAAAACACAGGGAGCTGTGGTAAGTTTCGAAGATGGCAGCCAGGCCAATCTCTTAACCGGATCCGTTCTTAATATGGGCAATGGCCATATTATCATTTCAAACTTAGAGCATTATATAGAATCCCAACAATACATTCCCAATGTGGGCCCTATTGTTGAAGAAACAGCCCCTTCAGAGACCTTAAATGAGGAACTGGGACCCTATTTGAAAGATGTCCGATCACTTAACTTAGAACTAAGACATAATACAGATGTGCGCATTGTACCTGTAGAAAATGCAGAAGACATCGGGGTTTTCTTTCCCGACCCAAATGATCAAGAGGCATTTTTCATCCATATAGAAGGTAATTGCTTGACGATAAGAGATCAAAGCAGAGACCAGGCTTTTCCCAACTCCTTTTTGCGACAAGCTTTTAATTGGGGCAAATCTCAAGGTGAACGTGCTATAGAGATTCGACTTTTGGCAGAGTCCGAGCGTTTAAGCGTACATTCAGTTGGAGCTAGTGATATTCATTGTCAGGTGGCCTTTGAAGAGGCCCAAATCCAAGTCAGCGGAGTGGGGAATTTGGAAGCCTCAAAGCTTTCTAATGTGAGTTATCATAATTCTGGAGTAGGGGATATCGATATCGGAACAGTACATAACTTCAAGTACGAAGGAAGTGGTGCTTCCGATGTCCATCTGAAAATGGTCACTGGGGATGTCTCAATCCGTACCTCCGGAGCCGGCGATATCAAGATAGAGCGGGGAAATCTTGAGCATTTCGTTATTAATACCTCCGGTGTCGGAGATATCCAGGCGGAGGGCGTCACAACGAATGAACTGGACTGTTCCTTGTCCGGTCATGGCAACGTCATAATCGGTCGGGTGTTAGGTGCTTCCAGAGAGAAGGTTTCGATGTTAAGTTCTCTTAGAATTCTCGAAAGAAAATAAAAAGCTGCTATAAGAATTTTCCTATGAGCCGCCTGGGTACGCTGTTTAAAAAAACAGTTTACCTAGGCGTTTTTGACCTTATGTTACATGAAAAATCAGGCCATTTTGATAAGTTTATGCCATCAGTTAGGGCAGGAGGAATAGATATATGTTGAAAGAAACAACTGGTCGAGTAACGATTCCGACCGATGAAGACATAGTCGAAGAGACTTTAGAGACTATGAAACTCTGGGGTGCCGATGCACTGAGAGACTGTGATGGTACAGAGTTTCCTAAGAAATTGATTGACACGGATGCTAAAAAGTACAAGACATATTACACCACCCGTAAGGACAACGCTTGGGCCAAAGCCAATCCCGATGAGATTCAGCAAATCTACATTATGAGCCTGTTTTATATGGCGACTGAAGCCGAATTAAGAATCCCCTTGATGAAGCACATCTACCCCGAGATGCTTAAGGTAAATACCCATGATGATATTAAGTATTGGTGGGAAGTGGTGGACAGGACTACCGGTCAGGTCGTTCCTGTAGACCAGTGGTATTATGAAGACGAAACCGTAGAAGTCGTTCTGACGGATGCGACTCCCTACCACGAATATACAGTGAGCTTTTTGGCCTATATTATGTGGGATCCCGTACACATGTATAATGCAGTCGTGAACGACTGGAAGGATGTTGAAAAGCAGATGACCTTCGATGTCCGCCA
>CAYFQG010000046.1:0-2833 GCA_964345295.1 uncultured Oscillospiraceae bacterium
CGTTACCGCTGTAACGGACAAAGTCACGGTGACCATTACAGAAAACAGTGGCACAGAGAAGTATGACGGCACCGAGAAAACGGTTGAGGGTTATACAGTAGCCATCAGTAATGAGCTCTACACTGAAAAAGATTTCACCTTTAGTGGAGACGCAACGGTCAAGGGCACAAATGCCGGAACCTACAACATGGAATTGAAGCCGGAAAACTTCACCAATACCAATAAGAATTTCAGTGAAGTAGAATTCGTGATTGTAGACGGGACGCTGGAGATTACCAAGCGCGAAGTAACCCTAACCTCAGCTACCGCTACCAAGGTCTATGACGGAACTGCATTAAAGAAAGACGCAGTGACTGTAAGTGGCGACGGATTCGCTACAGGCGAAGGCGCCAGCTATACCGTGGCCGGCACACAGACGGACGTAGGTAATAGTAAGAACACCTTTACCTATACTTTGAACGACGGCACCTTGGCTGAAAACTATGCGATAACAAAAGTAGAAGGCACCTTGACCGTTACCGCTGTAACGGACAAAGTCACGGTGACCATTACAGAAAACAGTGGCACAACAACGTACGACGGCAAGGAGCATACTATAGAGGGCTACACAGTAGAAATCAGCAATCCTCTTTATAAAGAAGATGATTTTAGCTTAGATGGTGTAGCAACCGCTAAAGGCACCGATGCCGGCACTTACAACATGGAATTGAAGCCGGAAAACTTCAGCAACACTAATGCAAACTTCGCTAATGTAGAATTCGTGATTGTAGACGGTACACTTGAGATTGCAAAAGCCCCTCTCACTGTTAAGACGGATTCTGCAAACAAGGTCTACGATGGTGAACCCTTAACGGCTGGTGGAACAATTGAAGGTTTAGTCAATGGCGAAAAGGTTGAATTCCGTACGACGGGTTCTCAAACTGAGGTCGGCTCTAGCCCGAATACGTATGAGATTATTTGGCCCGGAGAAGCACAGCCCAAGACATTCAGGCTATTTGGCTTCACACTGTTCAGTACTACTGTAGCGAAAGAATCGAATTACTTTATAGAAGAAGATTTGGGTAACTTGACCGTAACAGAGTATGCGGAAGAAATTACCGTAACCACCACAGGCGGCACCTTCACCTACGACGGTAAGCCCCACGGCGCAACCGTAGAAGTATCAAAGCTTCCGAAAGGCTATACACTTGTAGAGGCCAAATCGGACGCAACCGCAACGGATGTCACCGAAGAAGATGTCGTGGCCAAGGCAGATACCTTAGTGATTCAGAATGCTCAAGGTGAAGATGTCACAGCTAAGCTCAATATCAAGTATGTTGACGGCGCGATTAAGATTGAGCCCAGACCCTTGACCGTAACAACACCTGATGCCAACAAGGTCTATGACGGAACGGCCCTAACAGCTGAAGGTAAGCTAGAGGGCCTTGTAGAAGGTGAAGAAGTCAGCTTCAGGACAACAGGCAGCCAAACAGCAGTCGGCTCCAGCAAGAACAGCTACAGCCTGGTTTGGGATAAGACAGCCAAAGAAAAGAACTACACAGTTACAGAACAGCTGGGTACCTTAACCGTAACAGAGTATGCAGGTGAAATTGTTGTAACCACCACAGGCGGCACTTTCACCTACGACGGTAAGGCCCACGGAGCAACCGTAGAAGTATCAAAACTTCCTGAAGGCTATACATTAGCAGAGGCCAAATCGGACGCAACCGCAACGGATGTCACCGAAGAAGATGTCGTGGCCAAGGCAGATACCTTAGTGATTCAGAATGCTCAAGGTGAAGATGTCACAGCTAAGCTCAATATCAAGTATGTTGACGGCGCGATTAAGATTGAGCCCAGACCCTTGACCGTAACAACACCTGATGCCAACAAGATCTATGACGGAAAGGCTTTAACAGCAGCCGGTAAGGTAGAAGGACTTGTAGAAGGTGAAGAAGTCAGCTTTAAGACAACAGGTAGCCAGACCGAAGTCGGATCCAGCAAGAACAGTTACAGCCTGGTTTGGGACAAGAATGCCAAAGAGCAGAACTACGAAATAGTAGAGCAGATTGGAACGCTTACAGTTGAAGCTAAGAATGAAGTTCCTGCTACCGGTGACATGGGGCACCTGTACAGAGCATATGAATTAGCCATTCTGGTCTTTATGGGGATCTTACTGGGCCTCAAGAGGAGAGTCAGCAAGCGATAGGAGCAGCTACTCGTAACAAAAGATTTCATTAAAAACAGGGAGCTATTTTCCGATAGGAGATGGCTCCCTCTTTGCATTACAAGCAAGCACAATTAACAAGAAAACAAACCAAAAAAACAAATGAAATGTTAAGCAGGATAAAGCAATTTATCGAGATTATCCGATGCCAAAACCAGGTCCATCAGTCCGGAGAACTATACGGGCGCAGTGGGCCAGGGCGGCAGTATCGAGTTAGAAGACGGCTTTGCCAAGATTGCAGCCAGAGACTTAGGTAAGGGCTAGAAGGTTAATCCCTCCATCGCAATCGAAGCCGGAAAGACCTGGGAAATTGCCGATATCGAAGGGCCCGGTGTCATCCAACATATCTGGATTACCCCCACCGGTAATTGGCGGAACACCATCCTTCGTATGTATTGGGATGATTCCGAGACTCCTTCCGTTGAAGCACCTTTAGGCGACTTTTTCTGCTCGGGCTGGGCTGAGTATTCTCAGCTGAGCTCTTTGGCCGTATGTGTCAACCCCGGAAGTGCCTTCAACTGCTACTGGTCCATGCCTTTTAGAAAGCGGGCTCGCATCACACTGGAGAACCGCGATACCGAAATGCTTGTCATGTACTATCAGATTAGCTATTCGCTCTGTGAGCTT
>CAYFQG010000046.1:2845-5108 GCA_964345295.1 uncultured Oscillospiraceae bacterium
CGGCACCGAGGACTATTTCTGCGGTTCATATAATTTTGAGGATCCCAGAACCCATAAGAACTATGTGGAATTTACCACGCCTTATGCAGGTCTCCACCAAGTCCTGACACCGGACACTCTGTATCGTTCGCAGTTCCGTTTCGGCATGTATCGCTGGCACATCACCGATCCTATCCGTTTCGAGAAGAGGTTGAAGGTGACCATCTAGGCTTTGGGCTGGCAATCCGGTCATCGCTATTTGCCTTTGCAAGATGATATCGCATCGGTCGCCTTCTGGTATCAGACGATTCCTACCGCACCTTTCCCTGAACTGCCGGATAAGGATTATTTGGAAGTGCATTAATTGCATGAATTAAGATAAGGCGCATTTATATCAGAGAAGGCCGTTCAGGCAGCGAGCGTATCTGCTTTGGTTTTGCCCTTTATGCGGAGCCGGAAGATTCTAAGGAGTCTCCCGGCTCTTCCATGCTCGCTATCACCTGGCGGAGTTGAGACCGGAGGATACGGAGTTGCCTTTTGGCGGAAAAAGACCGATTTTCAGCCTTTTTCCTCTTCCTCCAGCTCCTGAATAGCCTTCACCTTCTCAATTCTTTTTCGGTCCATCCTCTCGATGATAAAGGTGGTCCGGTCATGGTGGATGATTTCTCCCTCCTCAGGAATATGACCCAGCTCATCTAGCAGAAAGCCGCTGATGGTGTCATAGTCTTCATCAATAGGGAGATGAATGGCCAAAGCATCATTAACATCCTCGATATCGGCCGATCCGTCTATCTCGAAGGCGGCCTGGTCCTGCGACCGGCTAATTTGCTGAATCTCCTCAAAAGCGATGTCGTACTCATCATCAATGTCGCCGATAATTTCTTCCACGATATCTTCCATCGTGATGATGCCGGCCGTTCCGCCGTATTCGTCTAAGACAACGGCCAAATAGAGCTGAGCCTGGCGCATTTCCTGTAGAAGTGTGGTGGTATTCTGGTACTCGTAGGTCCAGAACACGTCACGCATGTGTTTTCTTACGTCAAAATAGTCACCGGCCAATTTCACATCGATAAAGTCTCGTACATGAAGAATGCCGATAATCTTGTCGATACTGCCCTCATAGACCGGGATGCGGGAGTATTGTTCATTTTTGAAAACATCCAACAAATCTTCATAGGAAATATCGACGTCAATGGCTACGACGTCGGTTCGAGGTGTCATAACGTTTTTCACTTGAGAGGACTTGAATTCGAAGACGTTTTCCAAAAGTTCTTTTTCTTCCTCTTCGAACACGCCTTCCTCATGGCCCACGTTGACCATGGCCAGGAGGTCTTCCTGAGTGACAAAAGGTCTGGCCTGAGATAAGTCTTGTTTGAGGAGGCGAATCAGGCCGTTGGTGATAGCCGTAAGGACTGTGGTCAGGGGCATAAGAATAGTCTGCAAGAACTTAATAACGCCGCCGATGGCCAAAGAGATTGTTTCCGCATGGGCTACGGCCAAAGACTTTGGCGTAATCTCACCGAAAATCAGTACCAACAAGGTAATGACACCGGTGGCAATTCCTACGCCCGTGCTGCCCCAAAAATGAATACTCAATGAGGTGGCCAGGGCGGAGGCACCGATGTTGACCAGGTTGTTACCGACCAAAATAGTCGAGAGGAGCCGTCCCGTATCACTTAGCAGCTTTAAGACTCTTTCGGCCTTGGCATCTCCTTCTTCGGCCAAAGTCTGCAGCCTGATTTTATTAACGGACATCAAAGCCGTCTCGGCCGCCGAAAAGAAGGACGACAGAAACAAACAGATAATCAGTACGATAAGTTGTACGACTTGGCCTTGATCCATAGTTTAGAGTGTTTTTCTAAGGGCTTGGTCTAAGTCCTCGATAATATCTTCTGCATCTTCGATTCCGACAGAGAAGCGGACCATATCGGGCTTAACACCGGCCGCTTCGAGATGGGCGTCGTTCATCTGCCTGTGGGTTGTCGAAGCCGGATGAAGGACTGAAGTCCTAGCATCGGCCACGTGGGTTACCACAGCCGCCAGCTTCAGGCTGTCCATGAAGATAGTCGCCTTGTCCCGGCCGCCTTTTACTCCGAAACTTAAAACACCGCTCGAACCATGCGAGAGATATTTTTGAGCTAAAGCATGGTTTTCATCCTGTTCTAAATCAGGATATCTGATCCAGGAGACACCGGGATGGTTTTGCAGGAATAGGGCAACTTTTCGGGTGTTTTCACAATGACGAGGTATCCTAAGATGCAAAGTTTCCAGTCCTAAGTTTAAC
>CAYFQG010000047.1:0-4713 GCA_964345295.1 uncultured Oscillospiraceae bacterium
CCGAAGTTTTGGCCAGGGCCAATGCCAGGCCGGAAGACATAGCCGCAATCGGTATTACCAATCAAAGAGAGACTACCCTGGTTTGGGACAAGCAAACCGGCCAACCGGTCTATAATGCTATCGGCTGGCAGTGCCGCCGAACGGCACCTCTGTGTACCCAATTAGAAAAAGACGGCTATAAAGACCTCCTGCAAGAGAAGACCGGTCTTATCCTGGACCCTTACTTCTCGGCGACCAAAGTGCGTTGGATTCTGGACCATATCGAAGATGGTCAGGGAAGAGCCGAGCGTGGCGAACTTCTTTTCGGAACCATCGATACCTGGCTTATCTGGAGACTTACGGACGGTGAGGTCCATGTGACCGATTACTCCAATGCCTCCAGGACCATGCTTTTTAATATCCATACACTGGATTGGGATCAGGAGATTCTGGATATTTTGCATATTCCGCGTGTCATGCTGCCCGAGGTAAGACCCAGTTCTGAGGTCTACGGCCACAGCCATACACGCTTTTTCGGCACGCCCATTCCTATAGGAGCCGCTGTAGGTGACCAGCAAGGTGCCCTCTTCGGTCAGGCTTGTTTTAACAAAGGGGATGTGAAGAGTACCTATGGAACAGGTGCTTTTATCTTACTTAATACCGGGGACAGGGCGGTCCGTTCAAAAAACGGCCTGGTGACAACTTTGGCCTGGGGCTTGGAACCCGGCAAGGTAACTTATGCGCTGGAAGGTTCTATCTTCGTGTCCGGAGCATCGATTAAGTGGCTTAGAGACCAGGTCCGCATGATTGATAGTGCCGAAGATACCGAATACATAGCCGGCAAGGTCAATTCTACGGATGGCCTCTATGTGGTCCCGGCCTTTACCGGTCTGGGGGCGCCTTATTGGGACCCCAATGCCAGGGGCTTAATTATCGGGATTACCCTGGGTACGACTAAGAAACATATCATCCGGGCGACTTTGGAAGCCCAGGCTTATTTAACCAATGACGTCCTGGAATCCATGATTGACGATGCCCATATGGATATTAATGAAATTAAAGTCGACGGCGGAGCCAGCCGAAATAACTTCATGATGCAGTCTTTGGCCGATATCAGCCGAGTCCGGGTCGAAAGACCGCAAACGCTGGAATCCAGTGCCTTAGGAGCGGCTTTCCTGGCCGGTTTAGCGGTGGAGTTCTGGTCCGGCTTGGATGAACTCGAGAAGATGTGGGATGTGGACCGTGTCTATGATTGTAGAATGAACGAGAAGAATCGTGATCGTAAGCTCAGAAACTGGCACCAGGCTGTAAAGCGTGCTCGCAACTGGGCCGAGGATTACGAACCTTGGGAGGAATAGAATGTTTGATGCCATTATTGTAGGGGCAGGTGTAATAGGAGCGGCCGTAGCCTACGAGCTATCGCGTTATGGCGGCAAGTTCCTGGTCCTGGAGAAGGAAGAAGATTTATGTGCCGGTACGACCAAGGCCAATTCGGGTATTGCCCACGGTGGTTACGATGCCGTTCCGGGGACCATGAAGGCCAAAATGAACATGGCCGGAATCCGCATGATGGAAGAGATGTCCAAGACTTTGGACTTTCCTTATCACAAGATCGGAACCTTGGTCTTGTGCCATGATGAAGCCCAGATGGCTGATTTGGAAGAACTTTTAGAAAGAGGTCAGGCCAACGGTGTGCCCGGGCTTAAAATCTTGAACCATGACGAAGTCCTGGAGATGGAACCCAATTTGGCCGACACGGTAGTGGCCGCACTTTACTGCAGTGAGGCCGGTGTGGTAAACCCCTTCCTCATGAACATCGCCTACGGCGAACAGGCCGCGGTGAACGGAGTGGACTTCCATTTTAATGAGAAGGTCTTGGGCCTGGAACGTTCCGGAGAAGACCCGGACAGCTGGCTGGTTCGAACTTCGGAAAAGACTTATGAGACCCGAGCGGTTATTAACTGTGCCGGTGTTCACAGTGACGAAGTTTCACATATGGCATCTTCTAAGCCTTATTCGATAAGACCTCGGCGAGGAGAATACATGCTCCTGGACAAAGAAGCCGGCAACATGGTCCACCACGTCATCTTTAACCTGCCGTCCAAGGCCGGCAAGGGCATCCTTATTACGCCGACAACCGAAAATAATCTTCTGGTCGGACCGACATCGGAATTTATTGACGATAAGGACAATGTGGAAACCACCAGAGAAGGCCTGGATAAGGTCTATTATCAGAGCGGTAGTATGGTGGAAGGCATTCCGTATTATCAAGTGATTACATCCTTTACGGGATTAAGAGCCCATGAAGAGCAAGGCGACTTCGTTTTAGAGGAGACGGAAGAAGGCTTCTTTAATTGCCTGGGAATTGAATCCCCGGGCCTCACGTCCGCGCCTGCAATCGGCGTCTATATGGCCAACCTGGTCAAGGATAAGTTGGGCTTGGATGACAATCCCGACTTCATCGGCCAAAGAAAAGACATGACTCATTTTTACATGATGAATCAAGACGAAAGGCACAAGCTGATCGAAAAAGATAAGGCTTACGGCCGGATTGTATGCCGCTGTGAAGAAGTAACCGAAGGCGAAATTGTGGAAGCAATTCATAGGCCTCTGGGAGCCAGAACTCTGGACGGAGTGAAACGCCGGGTCCGCCCCATGGCCGGACGTTGCCAAGGCGGTTTTTGTACGCCGCTTCTTATCAAAATCCTATGTCGAGAGCTGGGGCTGGAAGCTTCGGATATTTTGAAGAATCGTCCGGGATCTTACTTGGTAGAAGGTCCGGTCAAAGAGTTGCCAATTGTCCGTTCCGGCAAAGAAAGTCAAGGTGAGTCGCATGAAGAATTATGATTTGGTCATTATAGGCGGAGGGCCGGCAGGTTTGGCGGCAGCCGTCAAGGCCTATGACTTAGGCATGCGGAATATCCTTTTGGCCGAGCGAGACGATTGCCTGGGCGGTATCTTAAACCAATGTATCCATAACGGTTTCGGCCTGCATCGTTTTAAGACCGAGCTGACCGGACCCGAATACGCCGGCCGCTACATCGAGATGCTGGAAGAACGCGGGATTGATTACATGCTCAAGACCATGGTCATGGATCTCGCGCCGGATAAGACACTGACGCTGATGAATAGTGAATACGGTCTCTTTAGTTTAAAGCCAAAGGCCGTTATTTTGGCCATGGGTTGTAGGGAAAGGCCCAGAGGAGCCCTGAATATGCCGGGTGACCGACCGAGCGGGATTTTCACTGCCGGTACCGCCCAGCGCCTCCTAAATATAGATGGCTTTATGCCGGGACGAGAAGTGGTTATCTTGGGCAGCGGCGACATCGGATTAATCATGGCCAGAAGGATGACTCTGGAAGGGGCCAAAGTAAAGCTGGTAGCCGAGATTAATTCGTTCTCGGCGGGCCTTAAACGAAACATCGTCCAGTGCTTGGATGACTTTGATATTCCGCTTTATTTCAACACAACTATTTCCCGTGTGGTCGGCAAGAATCGGGTGGAAGGAGTTTACCTATCGAAGGCGGATGAGTACTTCCGCGTGATTCCCGATACGGAAGAGTTTGTTCCTTGCGACACGGTGCTCTTGTCGGTCGGCTTGATTCCGGAGAACGAACTTAGCCGCAAGGCTCATGTAAAGATGGCCCACCAGACCAGAGGTCCTATTGTGGACAATACCTACATGACCGGTGTACCGGGGATTTTCGCCTGCGGTAATGTCTTACATGTCCACGACTTGGTAGACAATGTTTCCGAAGAAGCGGAAGAGGCGGCCAAAAATGCCGTGGCCTTCATAGAAAAGGGCAGCTGGAAGACGGATTTTGAGATAAGGAAAGCATCAGACTGTAAGGTCCAGGAAGGTGCCGGTGTATCTTATACGCTTCCTCAGGTCTTAAACTTCAATAGCTTAGAAAAGCTTACCCGCATTAATTTCCGAGTTAAGAAGCTTTATGAAGGCGCCTCCATTAAAGTGAATTTTGATGGTCAAGAGATGAGTTCCAGAAAAATGCGGGTTATGGCTCCCGGAGCCATGCAGGCCGTGTATCTGAAAAAAGAGGACCTGGAAAAACATCTGCCTCAAACAGTAACGGTAAGTATTGAAGAGGAGGGCTAAAGATGGCCGAGCAAAGAAAGTTGACTTGCATTAGCTGTCCTATCGGTTGCCAGCTTACAGTAGATTTGGCCGATGACGGTACTATTTTGAAAATCGAGGGAAACAGTTGCCCCAGAGGCCCCATCTACGCCCAGAACGAAGTGACCGATCCTAAACGAGTTGTGACATCGACGGTCAGGGTGAAGGGTTCTACTGTCCACCCGGTGGTATCGGTCCGAACCGTAGATGCGGTCCCCAAAGATAAGATTTACGAGGTCATGGACCTAATACGAGACTTGCGAGTGGCCCTACCTATTAGGATGGGCGATGTGCTTCTAACAAATATTGCCGATACAGGAACCGACCTCATCGCGACACGTAGTTACGAATAAAACCAGATAGTAGGAGTACCCAATGGGCTAGGTGAATTGTAAGCGCGATTACGGTTCCATATCTGAAATTTTTACGTTTATTGGCTCCTGTCGTGACAATATGTATGCCGTGATTAAGGAGATTCTACGACGAAGAGAGTAAGTAACCATCAGTTCGATTAGAGCTTCCTTAGTTGGCATCATTGAAGAAGACCAAGTCAGCCTTGATAAGACCACTAGTAAATTTGATGAAGCTATATACTTTATTAC
>CAYFQG010000048.1:0-4501 GCA_964345295.1 uncultured Oscillospiraceae bacterium
TAGTAGTATGTTGGGCTGCCGTGTTAAAAAAATGGAAGACTTCATCTTGAGTTTGGCTAATAAAGAAAGGCGTTAAAATACTGATAGCATCATAGCCGCCCAATTCCTCTACCAGGTCAATTTTGCGTAAAACTTCCCTTGTGGTAATACCACTACAACCGGCATAAAGCTGTATGTTGCGCTTATGCTCTGCCCGGTACTTTTCAGTTGTTGTTTTTACTGTCTCAAGAATAATTTTATAGTCCTCTAGGTCGTGGATAGCATAGAACTCACCGCACGTACCTAAGGGAAAAAGGCCATGGACACCTTTCTCCAAAAGACGCATACTGATTTCTTCTAACTTGCTCACATCGATCCGGCCTTCGTCCGTGAAAGGCGTAATCATCGGTACAATAATTCCGTAAGGTAATGGCTTAATCATAATATAATCCTTTCTTTTAGATAAAAATGAGCCCAGCATCACAATACTTGGCAATAGATATTTCCGACATCTTCTTCGGATGGGTCGGGAATATCCTCTTCCTTACCGCCCAGCTACATCCATTTTAACATCTAAATAAAATCATGGTAGTAAGACAAAGCTTTAACAAAAATTATGAAAACTATAAAAAAAGACCTAAGCCGGCCGGACTTAGGTCTCTTACTATTTGATAGCTCAGCTTACTAGGTAAGATTTAGGAGCAGCTTATCTAGGCATGTAACCCATAGAAATATCCAGGGCATTCTTGAAACCGCCTTCTGCATCGCAGATGGAAGGAATCAGGTTGATACCGGGGGCCGCGGAGGTCAGGAAAGGATCGTCGTAAGGAATAATGCCATCCAAAGTGACCCTAATATCAGGCTCGCCCTTAATCTCAATGTACTTGTCTAAGCACAGCTCAGGCAGGATATCATCGGATGCCTTATGGATGAAGCGGAAGCCGGTAACTTCCTTGTCACCCTTCTTGGTATACATCTTGAAGATATGAGCACCGACGGTACCGGGGGTAACGTGCGCATAAGGTGTGGTGACTTCGGCATCGGACAGGATGGTCTCATGCTCACAGACGTATTCGTCATAATCCAAACCGGCTCTCTCGGCAATCTCGATTACGGTAGGACCATAGTAGGTGTAGATAATGTTCTGAACAACAGCCAGTCTCTCTTCGGAAATTTCGGAAGGATCCTTACCAAAGCCGAAGAGTTTTCTAAATAGCTTTTGGCCACCGGGGGGACATTGGGAAAATCAGGCTCTAGTGATGAAGGATTATGCATAAAATCCATGTAAACACGGCGGCCTAAGACACGGGTTTGGTAATAAACAAGGAGATCTATGATGGACGAACCTTTGATTTTATTCACATCAAAGGGCCATTGATAACCTTTTAAAATGGATTCGAATATTGGTGTACTTTCCAATTAAACACCTGCCAAATTTTATGAAAAACGCATTAGCAACAAGGCTATTTTTTCACCCTTACCCTGACCAAAAGCATCATGGGCCGACGCAATTCATTCTCAAATCCGGGTAAGTCCAACATATCTTCTGGAGGTTCAGTCTCCTCTACAGCTTCAATTTCAAAACCGTTATTTATCAGTCCCATTAATATCTGCGTAAGCGTGTGGTGCTGCTTCATGACATCACAGCCCAAGAAGTGTGTGTGCCTTTCTCCCGGTATAAAGTAATTATCAATCGGCCAAAATTTGGCCTCTCCATCGTCTGCATAGATCCAGTCCTGGTTTACGCCGGCGGTAAAGACCGGATGTTCGATATTAAAGAGAAATACGCCATCGGGTTTTAAGGTCTGATGGACTTTTCTAAAAACGCTTTCTAAGTCTTCGATATAATGTAATGCCAAATTGGAAATGACGAAGTCCCAAGTCTTCTCAGGGTATCCATAGTCTTCGATACCGCAAACACGGTATTCGATTTTTGCATCCGCATTGCGCATTCTGGCCTCGTCAATCATCTTTTTGCTAAGGTCAATTCCTAATACCTTGCTTGCGCCCCGGTCCGCAGCATATTTCGAGTGCCAACCATAACCGCAGCCTAAATCCAGAACGCATTTCCCCTCAAGTGGGGGAATCAGCGGCTTCAACTGATGCCACTCCCCTGCAGCCTTTAAGCCGTCTTTACTACGGGGCATTTTTGCATAAGCTTCGAAAAATACGTCATTATCGTATGTGTTGGTCATTGTTAGTCTCCTTGCTATTACCAATTGCTAACTTTCCACTCCTATAATCCTAATTTAGCCTTAAGCCCTAACAGCCATTAGGTCAAATTTTGATTTTCCATTAGGTCATATTTTGAGTTTTCATTAGGTAAGATTTCGGAACACTTGCCAAAGCATCTTTGTTCCTAAAACGATGACACATTTCCTAAAATACATCTAAGCTATACTAAACTCAAAACAAAAACACATCCTAATTAAGAGGAGGCTCATATGAAAATCGGTTTTATCGGAGTAGGCATCATGGGTAAGCCCATGGTTAGAAATCTCATGAAGGCAGGTTTTGACCTTAACATTTATGCCAGACATCCCGAGAAGGTAAGAGATGTCGTAGCAGAAGGTGCGACCCTTCACGACTCCATTGCATCTTGTGTCGAGAATTCTGATGTGGTTATCACTATCGTGGGCTTCCCGAAGGACGTAGAAGACGTTTATTTTAGCCCGGACGGCATCTTAGCGCATGTAAGGCCCGGCATGCATATCATCGATATGACCACCACCAGCCCCACTTTGGCCGAGAAAATCTATAACGAGGCTAAGGGAAAAGGCGCCTACGCCCTGGACGCCCCTGTTACAGGTGGTGAAACCGGAGCAATTGCCGGCACCCTCTCTATTCTGGTCGGAGGCGACAAAGAAGCTTTTGATGCCATGGCCAAAGTCTTCGCCGCTATGGGTGCCAATATCAACTACCTGGGCCGGGCGGGCAAAGGCCAACACGGTAAGATGGCCAACCAAATCATGATTGCCGGTTCTTTGGCCGGCATCTGTGAAGCCTTCTATTACGCCGAGCAAGAAGGTCTGGACCTTAATACTTTGTTGAAGGCGGTCGCAACAGGTGCTGCCGGCAGTAAGCAGCTGGATTTTTGCGGACAAAAAATTATTGACGAAAACTATGCTCCGAGCTTTTTTATGAAGCACTTTATAAAAGATATGAAAATTGCCCAAGATGAAGCCGAAATGAAAGGACTTAACCTGGACGTCCTCGGAACCATCCTGTCACATTACCAAGAACTGGAAGCTCAGGGTGACGGCGATTTAGGAACCCAAGCCCTCATTAAGTATTACAAAAAAGAAGACTAATTCATAAGAGAAACAAAAATCAATAAACCCCGGAGGAGGCCAGCACCAAATACGCTTGGTAAGCAGCTTCTTCCGGGGTTATTTTGTAGATATATTAAAATAATATTAGCTAAAACTTATTCCTTATTCGGATTGGTCAAGGCATTAATGGTCTCTAAACTCAGAGCGCTATCCGAAGCACCGATTAAGCCCTGCATAATGACGATGTCATTGTTTTTTCCATGAGGATAGTTGTCTTTATCGGGATAACCGTAAAGGACCAAATCACCGGCTTCAGCCGCGCCTAAACCAATGATGACCTTGCCGGTAAAAGCTACATCCTGATCCGGGACAAGGGCACTAAACTCATAGCCCGAAGCATCGGGTTTACCGATTTTGTATTCGGAATTTTCATGGCCATCCAGTTTGAACTGATAAGTTCCCGGATAGACACGGCGAAGTTCTTTGCTCTTTACGAAACCTGAGACCGATCCGGCTTCTTCCTCGTTCAAGTAGTAAGTTATAGGGGTTCCGAAGCCTATGCCCTTGTCTGTGCCGAATTTATCCTGGTCTTCCGGCAAAAATTGATAGCTCACGGTATAGCGAAGAGCATTTTGGTAACTAGGAAAAATATAGGCCCCTTCATCCGTATAGGTATTAAGCTCAATCACCATGAGCGGGTTCTCGGGATTTGCTTTGGCCTTATACATCTGAAGAAGGTCATAGGACTTCTCTTGTTCTGCTCGCACAACGGTTGCGGCCACAGCCCAGGTCTCATAGTAGAAAGGATTGCCCAATTCGCCGTAGGAACCCATACCGCCGTCCTGCGGATTTTCCCAGGTATAAAGGACATCCGACTCAAAAGTCTTCATACCGTCCAAAATGGCCTTGGTCTCATCGGCCAAAACCGCCTTCTTCGAACCCGAGTTGAAAATAGACTCGTTGTTATTCCAATCGTCTTCGCAGATAAACTCGCCATCGGTCTCTTCTTCGTTCGTGTCACCTGCATCTTCCGATGTTTCGGTGTCAATTTGACTTTCTTGGCTTACTGCTTCGGATGGTGCGGACGTGGTCTTACTGTCCTTCGTTTGTGTCCCTCCGCCACATGCGTAAGGGTCAAAGACAGAGCTAAGGCCCCAACGAGTAGTTCCTTAATCTTCATAGATTTCGCCTTGCATTAAAGTTTTTTAGTTTAACGCAAGGGAGAAAGTTTGAAATGTATCTTATGCACA
>CAYFQG010000049.1:0-4394 GCA_964345295.1 uncultured Oscillospiraceae bacterium
AAGCCCCTTCCGAGGGGCTTTTCTTTTTTTGCTTAAAAATGAACAATTTGATGCAAATCGTTTAAAAACTCATGAACATTTCGCAAACTCATCTATTGAAAATATCGTATACATTGAATAAAATGAGCTGTAACAGGTTTGAAGACTTGCCCAATTCTACGGAAATAGAAGGAGGATCTATGGAAGAAGGAAAGGTCATGGACTTATACTTTAAAGAAGTAAGCCAAATCTTGCAAAGAATTCACGATGAAGAAAAAGAGCGCATTCTGAAGGCTGCCGAAGTTATCGCTAAGCAGGTTGCTCAAGACCGGCTAGTATATATCTTTGGCCCGGGAGGTCACAGCAACTTAGCTGCAATGGAGATTTTCTTCAGGGCCGGGGGGCTCATGCATGTCAATGCCATTTTAGACCAAGAAACCATGCTAAGCCACGGAGCTTTGAAGTCCATGCAAGTAGAACGTCTACCGGGATATGGAAAAATCATCATCAATGACTATGAGATTGGCAAAGATGACTTGCTTATTGTAGTGAATGCATATGGCATCAACTCCGCAACTATAGATGCCGCTCTTACGGCCAAAGAAAACGGTGCGACCACAATCGGAATCTGCTCTTTCGAGCATGCCCGAAACACACCCGAGAACCATATCGCCCGACATCCCTCCAAAAAAAACCTGATGGATATCGTCGATTACGCCGTAGACTGTAAAATCCAAGTCGGAGATGCGGTTATTAAGTTAGATAACTTTGAACAAAAAATCGGTGCCTTGTCTACATTCGCGAACGCTTATGTCTTAAACTCCATCGTTGTAGAAGCAATCAATATGTTGGTTAACGATAATATTAAGCCCCCCGTCTGGATGAGCGGAAATGCTACAGGCGGGGATGAGTGGAACCGGAAATTTATGGACCGTTTTAGAGGTCGGATAAAAATGTTATAGGGTGAGGAATTAAACTATGAAAAATTTCAAAGAACGCCAATACGGCCAAACGACACTTAAAATATATTCTACACGCGAAGAAATGGGACAAGATGCCGCAGAAGAAGCCGTGTCCTGTTTAAAATCTCTATTAGAAGAAAAAGAAGAAGTAAATCTCCTGTTCGCAGCTGCACCTTCACAAAACGAATTTTTGGCCCAAGTGGCCTCTGCAAAGGATGTCGACTGGTCCAGAGTCAATGCCTTACATATGGATGAGTACGTCGGTTTAGCCCCTGACTCTCCTCAAAGCTTCCGTCACTTTCTAAAGCAAGCTATTTTCGACAAGGCACCTTTCAAACAAATCTTTTATATCAATAGTGAGGCAGGCAAGTCCGGTGAGGAAATAATAGAGTCTTACAGAAAAGTCCTACAAGATCACCCGTTAGATATTGTTTTTATGGGTATTGGCGAAAATGGCCACATTGCTTTTAATGACCCCCCTGTAGCAGACTTTGACGATCCTCATACATTTAAAATTGTTGACTTGGACTTAGTCTGTCGTCAGCAACAAGTGCACGACAAAACATTTGCCACACTGGAGGATGTTCCCAGGCAGGCCTATACGGTCACTATCCCCACTATAATGCAAGCCCAATATCGTTTTTGTATTGTCCCCACAGCACTAAAAGCTCCGGCTGTACAAAAGACTTTAGAAGGCCCAGTAGAAACAGCTTGCCCTGCCTCCATCATACAGAACTTTCCCACCCGCATGTATGTTGACATGGAAGCTGCACAAAAGTTAAAAGATTAAAGGATATCGGCCCCATGCCTAAAAAAACCTTAAGAAAGAGACACCTAATATATCTTTTTACCTTTATACCAGGGCTCGTTTGCTTAATCTGGCAGATTCTGTCGGCTTGGTATTTTCATCCGGTGGTTAATGTCCTCCTTGTGATTGTTTTAGTCCTAATCTTGTACCGTGCTTTACACTTCGCCTTGTATCTTCCCGCTTCTCTAAAGCGCTATGGAGCATTAGAGCTGATTGACGGGCCTAAATTAAACGAAACGATTGAGTCTGACTACAATATAAATTTCTATAAAATCCTGGACCAAAACAGGACCTGCCCAATGCCAGCTCTTTTAGATGTCGTCTCTGATTTAACGAAGAGTAGAAATGATGAGATTAAGATTTTGATTAACCCTGATGTAATGGATCGCTATCCTAATCTTTTAGCACATCTATGTACCAGACGTTTGCTGCAAGCTCGGCACGGGTACTTGGCTTGGAATCTCTTTTACCTGGTCTTCCCTGTTTTACTTGTACTAAACCTACTTGTCATGTTTGCCAGCACAAATCTGTTTCAACAGATTTCTCTTACAGCTCATCTTTATAAAGTTTTCTTACCACTGATTCTACTGGCTCTATTTGTTGTCTTAACCGTTTCTTGGAACAGCTTGATTCTGGCCAATGAAAAACGTTTGGATCGCTTAATGCTTTCCTACTATTCAGCGGATGAAATCAAGAAAGCAATCTATTTGGAAGCCTATCTTGAAGGAAAGGAGGATTCAGAAAAAGAAGAAAAAATTCACTCAAACGATATAAAAGAAAGAATTGCTCTGCTCGATGCTTTTGAGCAAGAGACAAAAAACAGTCACAAAGGTCAATGAAAGGAATTTTATGAACACATTAGATTATATTATTGTAATCCTCTTCTTCATCATTATGTTGGGTGTAGGCCTAATCTCCGGTCGTTTCATAAAGTCGACGGATGATTACTACATAGGCGGAGGTAAAATCCCCTGGTGGTTATCAGGTATCAGCCACCACGTTTCAGGCTATTCCGCTGTTGTCTTTACCGGCTATGCAGGTATAGCTTATATCACGGGTACCGCTATTTATTTCTGGTGGGCCGTTAATATCGGAATCGCCATGATTGTCGGTGCTTATACTATTGTCCCCAGATGGCCCAGACTTCGTCGAGCCTTGGGCATCCAATCTCCTACCGAATACCTCAAAACACGTTACAATCTTCCTGCTCAGGTTATTGTTTCGATATCCGGTGTTGTCGTTAAAGTATTAGATGTCGGCGCCAAATGGGCATCCATTGGTATTCTTCTTCATGGTTTTACCGGTATGCCTATCTGGATCGGTATTATTGTTTCATCTCTGATTGCTCTGGTCTATATGACCATCGGCGGACTATTGGCAGACCTCCTTACGGACTTTGCTCAGTTTATTGTCCAAATCTTAGCCGGCATCGGTCTATTCGTAGGAACTTTAGTCCATCTTAATAGTATAGGACTTACTATGGGTGGTGCTCTGGCCAAATTGGGCGAAGCAGGCAACCTCAGAGTCTTTAACGAAGGGCCAGGCCAAGGTTCTGCTCTTTGGACGGTGTTCTATATCATCACGATTTTCCTAAGCTACAATGGCGGTACATGGAACTTGGCTCAACGCTTTATCTCGACAACGGATGACGCTCAAGCTAAAAAATCCGCTATTTTCTCGGCAATTCTCTATCTAGTATGGCCACTGATTCTTTTCTTCCCTATGTTTATTGCCCCCATCATTCCCGGTCTTGAGGGCATGAGTCAAGCTGAAGCAGAGGCCAATCTCTACTCTATGCTGACCATGCAATTTCTGCCTAATGGCATGATCGGTTTAGTATTGGCATCCATGTTTGCTAATACCATTACGATGTGTAATTCGGACATGAACGTCGTTTCCGCCGTTATTACCAGAGATCTTTTGCCTATCTTCAAGCCGGATTTGCTTAAACGCCCGGACAAAATTCAGCTCAGGAATGCCCGGTTAACAACCATCGGTTTTACGGTCTTAACGATTCTCGTTGCATTATTCCGTGACCAGATGGGCGGTATTACCGGACTCATTCTTACCTGGTTTGCTGCACTCTTAGGCCCTACAGCTATTCCTTTGCTTTTAGGTCTTTTCAAGAGATTCCGTTACTGTGACTCCACAGCTGCCATTCTCTCCATTATAGCCGGCTTTGCCGTCTTTATCGCTAATCAGTTAGGTCTTAAGGTACATGGCGATATCTCCATCATCCTTCCCACCATCGTAGCTTTCGCCGTATTTGTCCTTGTCGGCTTGATTAATAAGTACGTTAGAAAAATTGAGATTTCCGATGACGTTGACAAACTTCTAACGGCACTTGATCAAAAATCTTAATACTGTACACACTTCTCAAAAGGGCCGGTTCTATAAAGTTCCGGCCTTTTGCTTTATTTTTACTATTTACATTCCAATCTAAGGAGCTTTATATGTTGAGTTGGTTAGAATTGAAAAAACAATACCTTGATTTAATTGAATGCGACTTTTGGCCATATTGGGCTACTTTTGATGATGCAGAATACGGAGGCATCCTTAACTGCATCACAAATGACGGTGCTAAACAATTATCCGACCTGAAGTTTTCCTGGTCTCAAGGACGCTATCTTTGGGTACTAGCTGAA
>CAYFQG010000050.1:0-4045 GCA_964345295.1 uncultured Oscillospiraceae bacterium
CCCGCTCCAGTATACGGGCAATTAGCTCAGTTGGTTAGAGCGCACGCTTCACATGCGTGAGGTCACTGGTTCGAGCCCAGCATTGCCCACCATTTAGAAAAGCCTCTTCCGTTTGAAGAGGCTTTTTATTAGTTTATAGAGCGTAGTTCATAGAGCGATACACAAATCTACCACTCCTCCATTTCTAAGAATTCTTCAATATTCTTATGAATAATTCCGTTTTGGCTAAAGTCTACCGGATCCATAGAAACCACGTATTTTCTAAAATTATCTTGCACAAAATTATAAACTCCGAATTCTCGATCGATTGTAGCTTGATTTGCCAGTAAATATGCGACTTGAATATATTGGACCTCTTCACCTTTGTACAACACAAAGTCAATCTCTTTTCCCTCAACTTTTCCTACATATACCTGGTAGCCTCTACTGAGGCATTCCATACAAACAATATTTTCAAGTATTAAATTTATGTCTATGAGCGGATTATTTACCAAGGGAAGTCTCAATCCATGATCGACAATATAATATTTATCATTGCTTGTGAGAAATTCTTTGCTTCTCATGTCTTGACTCTTCAGCGGATAAAGCAAAAAAGCCTCTTGGCAATAATTCAGATAGCTTAAGATAGTCGACACAGAAACCTTACGTCCCACCGATTTGAAATACCTCTCAATGGAACGCGCCGAAAATACTTTACCGTTATTTATCAAAATATACTGAATTATTCTGTTTAGAAGATCGACATCTCGAACCTGATTTCTACTAATAATATCCTTTAATACCACAGAGTTATAAACATCATTTAAGTAAATCCGTGAAGCCTCTTCATCATAATCTAGTTGTTTAAGATAAGGCATGCCGCCATACCTTAGATAAGTATCGAAATTTTGATTATTTTCTTTAAATTCTGAGAACGATAAGGGATAAATGGTAAACGCAACATAGCGACCCGCTATATGGGTAGCTAATTCAGAGGAAAGCAAGTTAGAATTAGAACCGGTGATATAAATATCACAGTCAAATGTTACACGAAATGAGTTTATGCTTTTTTCCCATTGATCGACTAACTGAATCTCATCAAAAAAAAGATACAGCTTCCCCTTCTTTCCTTCAGCAAATGCAGAAACATATGCATTTAAAGCCTTGTAATTCAAGAGTTCCATAAACATATGACTCTCAAAATTAATGGCCAAGACATTAGATGGGGCAGGATTTAACTCCGCTTGAATTTGCTGCAGAAGAACGGATTTTCCACTTCTTCTAAAGCCGGTTATGACTTTAATAACATCTTTATTGTAAAAAGGTCTTATGCGACTTAAGTAGCGTTCTCGAATAATCATAGAGAAGCCTCCTCCCTATTTTGTCCATTATATAGGACAGTTTATCCAAATATTTACACATTGTCCACTATACTGGACACTAGTCTCAAAATTTCTTCTCTTGTCCACTATGCCGAACAACCAACCCACCATCTAAGCCCCTACATTCTCATAATTGCTAAGCATGTGTAAACAATTCTTTCTATGACTTATTAGCAGTCTTACAAAACCTATCTGGGCTAGAATAACAACACCCTATAAAACAATATTTTGGAGGTTAACTATGACAATAAGCGATGCACTGGGTATGCGCAGAAGTTATTATGCTTTGAACAAGGATCTGCCTATCCAAGAAAACGAAGTGAAGGAACTCATTGAAGACGTGACCGCACTGGTACCGGATGCTTTTGATATGAAGAGCCAGCGTGTCATCGTGGCCATGGGCGAAAAGCAGGACCAACTTTGGGACGCCATTTATGATGTCTTTGAAGGCAAGGTTGACAGAGCCAAGATTGACAGCTTCAAGGCCGCCGCAGGGACCATTCTCTACTTTTACGATGAAACCGTGGTCGAGAACATGCAAAATCTCTATCCCGCCTACGCCGACAACTTCCCTGTTTGGGCCAACCATGCCGGCGGTATGCTCCAGATTAGCCTTTGGACCGCTTTAAGAGAAGCCGGGATCGGCGCTAGCATCCAGCACTATAATCCCGTTATTGATGAAGTCGTGGCCAAAATGTTCGATGTGCCTTCCAGCTGGAAGCTCATTGCGCAGATGCCTTTCGGCGGAATCGTAGCCGAGCCCGAACCCAAGGCTGAAGAAGACATCTCCAAGCGCGTCTTCTTCTACTAGTTATGGACCGGGCCAAAGTTCAAGAACTCCTAAAGAAGCGTTTCGAAGACCACATGGAACGTCATCCCGGCCTTAGCTGGGACAGCCTGTCGGCCAAAATCAGCGACGAAGAGTGGGTCTTATTGGAGCGCATGGAAGAAGCAGGCGGCGAACCGGATTTACTTGTGACTCCGGATGGAAGACATGTTTTTGTGGACTGCTGCAAGGAGACTCCTGAGGACAGACGAAGCGTCTGTTATAACGAAGAGGCTCGTTTGGCCAGAAAAAATAATGCTCCTGAAAAAAGTGCTTGGGGCATGGCCGAAACCTTGGGCTTGTCTCTAATTGACGAGGCCACCTATCTGCTCTTACAAGAAACAGGCGCTTACGATGCGAAAAGTCAGGTATGGCTTGCTACAGACGAGGAATTCTTAAGTCAGGGCGATGCACTCTTCGGAAATCGTCGCCACGACCGCGTCTTTATATACTATAACGGTCCCCAGTCTTACTACAGGACCAGAGGCTTCCGTCTCATGCTGAGATTAAGCGCTTAATTTAATCCACGTTTCTAAACATAAAAAGGCGGCAGACCCGGCTGAAAAGTACAGTCTAGGGTCGGCCGCTTTTTTCATGTCTGTGAATGCAATAACCAGACCTTACTTAATTTTCTCGGCCTGCATCTCGGCACGGACACAAAGTTCGGCCGCCTTGAAGCAATGCTCTTGGGTCATGGCATTTTCGGTTCTATTGATACAGTCTAAGATAAGCTGTCCAAAGTAAGGATAACCGACCTGGCCTGTCACCTCGAAGTGCTGCTCACCGTCTTTATTGACTAAGAATACATGGTTACCCGAGGCAGGCTCTTCTCCAATATTGATGTACTTACGAAGCTCGATGTAGCCCTCGGTACCTAAGATTAGCGTTCTGCCGTCTCCCCAGGTCCTAAGACCGTCCGGCGTGAACCAGTCGACACGGAAGTACTGCGTCGCGCCGTTCTTACCTAAGAGCATGGCATCACCGAAATCTTCCAATTCGGGATATTCGGGATGGTTAAAGTTCCCGACCTGACTGCGGGTCACGGTTGCATCGGTCTCACCGCTATAGAAAAGAAATTGCTCAATCTGATGACTTCCGATATCACAAAGAATGCCGCCATACTTGTCTTTTTCGAAGAACCAGTCCGGACGAGACGGTGCATTTAATCTATGGGGACCTAATCCCAAAACTTGGATAACCTTGCCGATGGCCCCTTCTTCAATGAGCTGTCCTGCATAAACCGCAGCTTCGACATGTATACGTTCGCTGTAGTAGCACATGTACTTCTTCCCGGTTTCTTCCACTGTCTTTTTGGCCGCATCCAATTGCTCCAAAGAGGTAAGTGGGGCTTTGTCCGTGAAGTAATCCTTACCGGCGTGCATGACCCTAAGACCTAAGGCGCAACGTTCCGACGTTACGGCCGCAGATGCTACGAGTTTCACTTCAGGGTCGGATAAGACCTCCTCTTCCGATGCGGCGGCTTTGGCCTGGGGGAAAGCCTCCAGGAATTTCTCGACTTTGGCAGGGTCCGGATCATAGACCCACTTCAGCGTGGCACCTGCCTCGACCAAACCGTTACACATACCGTACACATGACCGTGGTCCAAGGCAACGGCCGCAATGACAAACTCGCCCGGCTTCACTACCGGAGCGGGTTTTCCCTTAGGTGCATAATTCATTCCATCATTACTCAGCATTTTGTCCTCCTTATAGCTTTATGCTATGCATTAGAACGCTCTTTATTACTAGGCCAAATATACCACAGGCCAAACTAATAGTTCCCCAGTGTGACTTTTCCGGATTCCAGATTCTCCACACTCGACGTTTTCTCATAAAAATGAACGGCATGGTTTTGGAT
>CAYFQG010000051.1:0-3832 GCA_964345295.1 uncultured Oscillospiraceae bacterium
AAAGGAACTTTATCCTGAAGATTTCCAATTTTTACAGTCCACAAATAAGGCTCTGGCATTTATCCATCGTTTAATGGGTATCGAGTTTACCGAAAGGCAGCAATGGAATCTTGACTATTTCAACAAACAGGTCATAAGCGATATTCAATGCTACAAGGAAAGGATTAATCGCATCTTGCTTTATGAATAGAAAAAATAGCTTGAGACAGATTGAAGATGAATTGGACGTTCTAATTAATAATGCTCTAGAACAAAAATTATTTAGTGGCCTGGCCCTTGGAGTTTGTTTAAATCAAACCACTCTATTCAAAAAATATTACGGTTTCACCAACTTCTCTGTCACCAAGCACTCTGTCGATTCAGAAACACTATTTGACCTTGCCAGCCTAACTAAAATTTTAGCCACTACCGCCATCACTTTGCGCTTTATAGATCGAGGCTTAATTGAACTTAATAATAGAATCTCTCACTTCTTTCCTGAGGCAACCGCCAGCAAAGACATAACCATACTTCAGCTTCTCACACATACTAGCGGAGAACCGGCTCATTTTTTACTCGAGAAAGAAACACAAAGCATCGACGAAGTCCAAAAACTACTCTTGAACAGACCTTTAGTCTATAAGTCAGGCACAAAAGAAGAATACTCTTGTATGGGCTTTATTCTATTGGGTGAAGTGTTGAAGAAAGTATCCGGCAAAACTTTGGATTACTTATTTGAAAAAGAAGTCAAAGAACCCTTAAAGCTAAAAACTACCGGTTATACCCCTGAAGAAGCAAATAATATTTGCTCTACAAAAGATTTCGGAAAAAATCAAATACTATGCGGAATCGTTCATGATGAAAATGCACGATATCTAAACGGCGTATCAGCTAATGCTGGTCTCTTCTCAAATTTAGATGATTTGCTCATTTTTTCAAAAATGCTGTTAAAGAGAGGGCTGACAGCTTCCGATGATATCTTTATTCAGCCTAATACCATTGATATGGCCTGCCAAAACTACACTCCCGGATACGCAGAAAATAGGGGGTTGGGCTTCTTCTTGGGATGTCCGGGTTCATCTTTTGGAAAAGTATTAGAAAAAGGGAGCTTCGGACATACAGGATTCACTGGCACCTCTTTGCTAATAAATCCGAAACGACACTTAGGTGTAGTAATCCTAACCAATCGCATCTTATCGGATATCGATAGCAGTCCTATTATCCGTTTCCGAAGCTCCCTTCACGATTATCTAGGCACAGTTTTTACACCGGACTAAAAATCGATTTCTTTACCGTAGTAAGCAGCCTCATAGACCTTCTTCACATCAGCCGGAGAGGTCTTTCTGGGGTTGGTCAATGTACATGCATCGTTGAAGGCGTTCTCACTCATGCGGTCCAAGACCTTGAGGAAATCGTCCTCAGCAATAACGGTATTTTCACCATCCTTGAAGTTGGCGCTGATACCGACCTTCTTGTTCAGTTCACGTACGACATCGGCGATGTTGTCAACGCCCAGCTCTTTTTCCAGCTTGTCGTATTTATCAGTTTCCTTGCGGTTATAGTCGATGATATAAGGCAGCATAATGGCGTTCGCTTCACCGTGGGTAATACCGAACTCACCGCCGATTTTGTGGGCCAAAGAGTGAACGATACCTAAGGAAGCATTGGAGAAAGCCATACCGGCCAAAGTAGACGCATCGTGCATCTTTTCTCTTGCTTCGGCGTCTTTGCCGTTCTCATATGCCTTGGGCAAATATTCCTTAACCAGACGAATAGCATGGAGTGCCAGAGGATCGGTGTAGTCATCGGCTGCCGTAGACACATATGCTTCGATAGCATGCGTCATAACGTCCATACCGGTATCGGCTGTAACGAAGTCGGGCATGGTGGTAGGAAGAGCCGGATCGATGATGGCAACGTCGGGAACGATGTCAGGCGAAACCAGAGGATACTTGATATGGTTGTCCGTATCGGTAATAACACTGAAAGCGGTAATCTCGGAAGCGGTACCCGAGGTCGAAGGAATACATGCCAGACGAGCCTTGGTGCGCAGTTTGGGGAATTCGAAGTTTACCAGCTTCATGAAATCGTAGTCGGGATACTCGTAGTAGACCCACATGATCTTAGCAGCGTCCAGAGCGGAACCGCCGCCGATAGCGATAATCCAGTCGGGCTTAAATTCAGCCATTTCCTTACCACCGCGAATACACGTTGCGATAGAGGGATTGGGTTCAACACCGTCTACGATAGAGACTTCAAAACCGTTCTTTTCCAGAATTTCTTTGGCCTTGTCCAAAAAGCCGAAACGCTTCATGGAGCTGCCGCCGGTAACCAGAGTTGCTCTGGAGCCTTCCAGCTTGCCTAACTCTTCCAGAGAATTCTCGCCGTGAATAATAAACTTAGGGACAGAAAAAGTTGCCATATGCTACATTCCTTTCACGTGACGCACGTCACATTCATAAAATTTTATCGATAAGAAGATATCACATTTAGCAGTTTCTGACCACCCTTTTAAGGGCCAAATATCAGATATTTTATGAACATTTTGTGGACTATGGCGTGATTTTGTTTAATAGTGGTCTTCTCACCTCACCTTGAATTTTCCTCAAATGATTTAAGAAGAGGATTTACCTCGAAACTTTATTACGCCCGATTTATCTAACACCACCATAATCAAAGGTATCAGGATAAGCTGGAGAATAATACCGGGAACCGCATTAACAAAAGCACCTGCAATAAAGGCTTTGAAACCGAAACTCCCACCTTTAAATCCTAGAAGAAGAGCCATAGCTATACCCCAGACGACACGTCCGATCAACATGGCCGACAACAAGGATGTATAGACGGTTTTGAGAGATTGTTTCCGACTTCTCTCATAAAGAAAACCTGCAATAAACCCATAAGTAGCACACTCAAATGCCATAGCAAGGGCTACCGGATACATGGGCGGCATGGTAAAAATCATAGATCTTAAGATAGGTAAAACAAGCCCTACTAAAAGTCCCCATGGCCAGCCACAAATAAGAGCGCAGAGAAAAACCGGGAAATGTATGGGTAAGAGCATCTTCCCTATCGTTGGAATTTGTCCTGTCAAAAAAGGTAAGACCAAACCTAAAGCAGTAAAAAATGCCGCCAGAACCATCTTTTTTATATTTTTGTTTTGCACAAGTGTTTCCTCCTTTGATACAAACAATTGCATCTTAACGCATAAAGCAAAAGTCGGGCAAGTTCGGACCCATCAGAGGCAAAGGGTAATTCCCAAATGCGGTCCTGCACTTTAATACAATGCTTTTCTCATCATCAAACATAACTTGGCATGTACAATAAAAGAACCGCTCAGATTTCTCCGAACGGCTCTTCTCTACTGTGCCCTAAAGCACTATTACCTGTTTAACGCTTTTACTTAGCGATTCTTTGCCTTCTTCACACGTTTACGTGTTGTTACCAGAACAGCTGCCAAGCTTATACTTACTAGACTGATACCGAGGAACAAGGGGGAATCACCGGTTTCGGTGACATCAGACTTATCTCCGGGCTTGTCGCTGGGGGCGGTTGTCTCGCCGGGCTTCGTAGGTTCGACAGGTTTGGTAGCTTCGGTAGGATCGCTATTAACCGTTCCGGCTTTCACTTCAAATATATTCAAACTTTCGTTGTTTGATTAATTCCATATTTATAGACTAAATATTTTTTCTTTAGTCCAATCAAAATATAAAAAAAGACGACCTAGGATTATATCCTATAGTCGTCCTAAAATGGCATCCTACGCCAAAGCAGATACAATCCACTCATAAGTATTACTTGGGTGCATTTTTAAAGACTTGGGTGCAATAGGGCATACTTGTATGAGCTTCAA
>CAYFQG010000052.1:0-360 GCA_964345295.1 uncultured Oscillospiraceae bacterium
AGGTCTTCTTATCGTCGCTGATGACATAGCCGCCGTAATCGTAAATAACATTGTAGTAACCTGCCTGGTTGTTATCCGGAGCGATAACCAAACCGTAGGTTTCCTTTTCCTTATCGGTCAATTTTACGGCGATTTCATAGAAGTCGTCCCAGGTCCAATCGGGCTTCGGATATTCTACACCGGCTGCATCGAACATGGCCTTGTTGTACCATACGGCAATGGTGTCGATATCCTTAGGGATGGCGTATTGCTTACCGTCTAATTGATAAAGCTTAACGATATCCTCGGGATACTTGCTTAGGTCAATCTTGTCCGATTTCTCAATGCGGTCGGTCAAGTCCATGAGCATACCGTTATCCA
>CAYFQG010000052.1:370-3452 GCA_964345295.1 uncultured Oscillospiraceae bacterium
AACCTGAATATCGAAGTTCTCTACGGCGAAGTCGTTGCTCTTATAAGCGGGGAGAATCCAGAAAACGTCGGGCAACTCACCGCCGGAAGCACCTGCGGCCAATTGGGTCCAATAGTTGGCCCAGTCGACAACCTGGATCTCGGCTTTGATACCGGACTCGGCTGCGAAATCGTCCATGATTTCCTGCAAGCCGGCTCTCTGGTTCTCATCCCAGATACCGACGGCCAAAGTAGTGCCGCTGCCGGCCTCGCCGCCCTGGCTCTCGGAAGCCTCGCTGCCGGCTTCGGTCGCAACACTGGAGCCTGCTGCCTCGCTTGTCTTCTTGGTCTCGTTGTTGCCGGAATTACCGCCACAAGCTGCCAGAGACAAACCCATCGCTGCAATCAGCGATAATCTTCATTCTTTTTCTCCTCTACTATTTATATTCACCGAGGAAATCCCGGTGTGCTTCTAACATTTCGTCACAAAGCGCTTCGATGTCGTCCAAAGACAATTCCGAAACGGTATGCGGATCCAATTGACAGGCTCTATAGACATCGCGCTTTTCTTTGGACAAGTAAGCCTCGATGGTTAAGAGCTGAACGTTAATATTGGTTCTGTTTAAAGCTGCGCAAATCTCCGGAAGTTCGCCCACATAAGTAGGGGCCACGCCCGAAGCATCGGCTATACAAGGCACTTCCACACAAGCCTTCTGTGGCAAGTTGGGGATAAGGCCGGTATTCAGCACGTTACCGCCGAACTTATAAGGCTTATTGGTAACCATAGCTTCGATGATGTAAGAGCAATACTCGTTGGACCTATCGTGGGTCAGGTCATGATTCTCAGTCAATTCCGCCCTTGTCTTTTTCCAGTCTTCAATCTGCTTGATACAGCGTCTGGGGTATTCGTCCAAAGGAATATTCAACTCGTCAATAAGTTCGGGATACTTATCCTTAATATAATAAGGATGGTATTCGGCATTATGCTCGCTGGATTCGGTCACGTAGTAGCCGAAACGGTGCATCATATCGAAACGGACCTTGTCCTTTTCGGGAGTACCGACTTCTTTTTCTTTGGCCAAAATCTCCGGATAGAGATCCTTGCCGTCCTTGGTTACTTCTAAGAGCCAAGCCATGTGGTTAATACCGGCAATCTTCCACTGGATCTGATCGTCGTATTCCATCTGCAAGGACTCCAACAAGTGCGGGACACAGACCTGAACCGAGTGGCAGAGGCCTACCGTCTTAATCTTGCGGTAGCGCTGCATGTAGCCGGTGAGGATGGCCATGGGGTTAACGTAGTTAATAAACCAGGCATCGGGACAGACCTTTTCCATGGCGTCGGCGAATTGGTCGAAAACCGGCAAGGTTCTGAGTGCACGGAAAACGCCGGCCACGCCCAGGGTATCTCCGATGGTTTGTTTCAAACCGTATTTCTTGGGAATTTCAAAGTCTCTTACCGTAGCCGGCTCATAGCCGCCCACCTGGATGGCACAGATGACGAAATCGGCTCCTCTTAAGGCATCTTCCAACTGGTCTAAACCAATATAGGTTGTAAGCTTGGCCTTGGAGTCGTTGGAGTTACGATTTAGACTCAGCAACATTTGATAACTGTCGTCGAGACGTTCGGCATCGATGTCGTAGAGCGCATACTCCGCTTCACACAAGGCCGGGGTAACCAGGCAGTCACCCAAAACATTTCGAACGAAAACGGTACTTCCTGCTCCTAAAAACGCAATCTTCATAAAAATTCCTTTCTCTCTTTCCTATCTCTTCATCTAAGCACTTTCTTTTGTATAAAGCGTCAGATGATTCGCGTCTTCTTTAAACCTTACCGCCATGTTTCTGATCCTCCTACGGCTCATCAAGATATGTTTTCGGCTCCTATGAAGCCACATATGTTTATACATGTTCTAAATCGGTCTTATGCACTTAGCCCCTATAGGGTCAAAGTGTGTTCAGGTGCAAACAAAACACATGAAGTAAGACCTCAGGGCATAAATCCTCTGTTTTACCAATCGGAATCGAAATCCCAAGCGTATTCACAAAGGATTCAAGCAGTTACCATGGTGTCATTATATAAGTTCCACAAGCATTGTACATGCACATCTCAATTTATTATATGTACAAATGTGTTTTATTCAGCTAAAATGTATAAACAAAACACAAATGTATATGTTACCTTAGTCGGAAAGGCAAGAAATGATAGCAGGTAAGAATTATAAGCAATTTGTGTACGGCAGTGAAAAATACGTCGACTTAACTTTGTACCAGTTCGGCTGGGAGGCTTGTGAGCCCTTGCACAGCTTTGGCCCCTTCATTCGAAACAACTATCTTTTCCACTTTGTCTATAAGGGTAAGGGGACATTACGCGTATACGATGAAGACAGCGAACTCAGAAGTTTTCCGGTGAAGGCCGGCGAAGGCTTTCTGATATTTCCGGATTACAACACTGTCTACAGCGCCTACACCGAAGATCCTTGGGAATATATATGGGTGGAATTAAACGGTGTTCGGGTCCAGGACACAATAGAGAGGTCCGGCCTCAAGGTTTTCGACCCGGTTTTCCGGCCGACTGTAGGCGAAGGGCGCATCAAAATTCAAGAAGATATGAGCCAGCTGGTTCGAAACGGAGACGAGAGCTCACTATATATGACATCTTTGGCCTATAAAATCTTGGACGATCTCTTAAAATATTCGGACAAGAAGGTCCGTAGTGACAACATTTCACAAATTACGTTCCAGATGAACGAGGCTATTTCCTTTATCGAGCACTACTATAACCAAAACATCACCGTCAACGACATCGCCAACCACGTGAAGCTAAGCCGCAGTTATTTCAGTAAGCGTTTCCACGCCCACACCGGCCAAAGTCCGCAGAACTTCCTTTTCTTCTATCGGATGAAAAAGGCCTCGCAGCTTCTCCATAACACCGACTATCCCATCAAGGAAATCGCCCAGGCCGTGGGCTACCAAAATCAATTTCACTTCAGCAAGGCCTTTCGAAAATATTACAACACCAGTCCGTCGGAATGGCGCAAGCAGTTTAAATAATAGCCTTAGACCTCGTAGACGTAAGTGTCGAAGCTTATAGGGTCTTCAAC
>CAYFQG010000053.1:0-3428 GCA_964345295.1 uncultured Oscillospiraceae bacterium
GTTTTCACAATGACGAGGTATCCTAAGATGCAAAGTTTCCAGTCCTAAGTTTAACAAGAAAGCATTATGAGGTGAGGGGATAGACCCTAAGTCGCGCATCAGGGTAGTCGTCATCTTGAAGATATAAGCTTTATTGCCAAAGCTCTCGGTAAAAACAGTTCCATGGTAAGTTTCATCAGGTGTGGTGAGGCCGGGGAACTTGTCCTTATGGGCATCCCAGTCAAAGTTTCCGCTATCTACTACGACACCCCCTACAGAAGTGGCATGGCCGTCCATGTATTTGGTCGTCGAGTGGATGACGATGTCGGCGCCCCATTCAATAGGTCGGCAGTTGATAGGGGTAGGGAAGGTGTTGTCGACAATCAGGGGCACACCGTGGCGATGCGCCATGTCGGCGAAGCGTTCGATATCCAATACGTCCAAGGACGGGTTGGCCAAAGTCTCGCCGAAGACGCACTTGGTCCTTTCGTTAAAAGCTTCTTCTAATTCTTCCTCGGTCGCATGGGGAGAGACGAACGTTACATCGATTCCCATGCCCTCCATGGTGTGGGCTAAGAGGTTAAAGCTGCCGCCGTAAATGCTGGAGGAGCTTACGACGTGATCGCCTTTTTTGCAAATATTCATGATGGAATAGAAGGTGGCCGCCTGACCCGAAGAAGTCAGGATAGCGGCGACACCGCCTTCCAGGGCGGCGATTTTGGCCGCGACGGCATCGTTGGTAGGATTTTGCAGGCGGGTGTAGAAGTAGCCTTCTTCCTTGAGATCAAAAAGATTGGCCATCTGCTCGGATGAATCGTATTTGAAAGTCGTCGATTGGTAGATGGGGAGCACTCTGGGCTCGCCGTTCTTGGGCTTCCAGCCCTCCTGGACACAAATGGTGCCCAAGTTTTTATTCACCTTTTCATGTGTATTTTTATCGCTCATAAGAATAATCTTCCTTTCTGAATAAAAATGCTCTTATCTAAATAATAATGTTCTTATTATAAGGCTTTTTCGACGCGGCGATAAGCGAAGATAAGCAAGGATAAAGAAAAGACTGCGTTATAATAGGAAAAAAGCAGGGAGGACTCCTACATGTTACAAGATACCTACCCCAAGTCGCCTTACAGAAATTTTAAGATTTCGGATTTGGCAACCCGCCTCGCCAGGCTTCAGCGCGTTTGCCAGTCTATGGATATACCGGTCCTTATCATTGTTGACGGATGGGAATCATCCGGTCGCGGCACGGTGATTAACGACTTGTGCCGAGAGTTAGACCCCAAGCATTTTAACGTCAGCGTCTTCGACCGGGACCGCAAGGACTTCCCTTATATGGGACGCTTTTGGCGGCGGATTCCGGCCTACGGCGATGTTCGCATCTTTGACCGGTCTTACTATTTTGACCTCATCAACAATTTGGACATGGACGGAGATGTTTTAGAAAGAAAGCTCAACGCCATCCGAGCCTACGAAGAAGCGCTTTATGCAGACCGGGCTATTGTGCTGAAGTTTTTCATCGATATTCCCAAAGAAGACCAAAAGGACCGCATCGAAAAATACACGGATACGGCCTACCAGTCTTTCTATGTAGACCTTTACGATTACGACCAAAATGAAAATTACGAAGCTTACAGGGCTCACATCGATAAAGTTTTGGATAGGACCGACTTTCCGCAGACGCCATGGCATATTCTGGACGGTTCGAAGATTAAAGACGCCTCCCGTGAAGCCTTGGGTTTGGCCCTGGAAGCCTTACAAAAAGGCATCGAACGCGTCAGCACCAGGCGAGAAGACGGTGTCCGCCACCACAGGGATTACAAGGAAAAAGACTATATCTTGCAGAATATCGACATGAGCCCCGTACTGGACCGAGACAGCTATAAAGAAAAGTTAGAAGACCTCCAGCTAAAGTCCAACGACGTCATGCTTCGTCTAAGAAAGGCCGGCATACCCGTTATCCTGGCTTTTGAAGGTGTGGATGCAGCCGGTAAAGACGGTGCCATCAAGCGCCTAATCAAAGAAATGGACCCCAGGGCTTACACCATCCACCCCATTTCCGCCCCGGACGAGACCGAGCACAAGCACCACTATCTTTGGCGCTTTTACAAGCGTTTCCACAGGAAGGCCCACCTGGATATTTTCTCCAGGTCCTGGTACGGCCGTGTCATGGTCGAGCGGATTGAAGGTTTCGCCACGGAAAACGAATGGGAAAGAGCCTACGACGAGATGCTTCGGATGGAAAAAGATATGGCCGATGAAGGCGCCATGATTCTGAAGTTCTTTGTCACCATCGATAAGGATACCCAGCTCGACCGTTTCCAAGCCAGAGAGAACGATGAGGATAAGCAGTTTAAGATTACCGAAGAAGACTGGCGTAACCGCGGCCGCTGGGACGACTACATTGAGGCCATGAACGAGATGCTGGTACGGACCGATGCCCCTTACGCACCCTGGATTGTAGTACCCGGAAACGATAAGTACTACGCTCGTATTTTTGTCATGGAAGCCTTTATCAAGCAGGCTGAGAAGATTTTGGCCAAAGAAAAGGCAGACTAAGACCCTACATGCTAAGGACTTTGTAGGCAAAAATAAAACCTACAAAGTCTTTTCTTTATATGAAACAAAGTCGCTACTTTGCCCAAAAGGCCTTAAAATACGCCGTTTTTTGTGGAAGGCAACCAGTATTGCGACGCAAAGATTGTAGGATGTAAGCATTGCGACCGGCCCCCTGCCTTATATGATGGAATTACTATTACGTTAGGGGGACAACCTATGAAAAACATTGCTTTAGTAGGTAGCAGTGGCGGCAACCTCTATAATCAGGGAGGTAAAGAACCGCCCAAGATGCTGGGTGAGATTAAAACCCAAGCCGAATCAGCCGGGATAGCCTTTAGCGACGTCGTTTTCGTCGGAGCCAACCGGAGTCTAGACCAGAAGGGCCCGGATACCAAGGCCAGGCTCTATACCATCCAAGACCAAGGGCCCTTGGAAACAGGCGAAGAACTAAGCCTGGAAGATTGTAATAAATTGGCCTTGGAGGCGGATAAGGCTCTGGCAGAGCGCATCCAAGCCGGTCAAATCGACGGCCTTATAGTCTTAAGTGCCGACCCGGATAAGACCAATCACGAATCTATAAAAACGGCAGCCGAGAAGAAGATTCCCATCGTCGGCACCGGCGGAACCTCTCTGGGCAAGGTCCAGAGCATGGGCGGACGAGTGGTCAGTGCTTCAGGCACGACCGGTACCACGAACCGAACCCGCGCCGTAGCCTTCTTATCGGCCTTTGCCAAAGAATTCGGCCTAAAGTACAGGCCCGTTATCGGATCGTCCGGCCCGGGCAACGAGGCCCAGTCCGGCACGGTCTTTTCCAGAATCAATTTTAGGGGCATCATTGTGGCCTCCATGCCGGGCTTTATCGCTATGGCTTTGGTATTAGCCATTAGTCAGAT
>CAYFQG010000054.1:0-2770 GCA_964345295.1 uncultured Oscillospiraceae bacterium
TCATGGACTCACGAGTGGAGGTGATGGTGGTAGGAACAATCGAGGTTGTGCCGTGGGCCAAATGGGCCAAACAGGCTCCTTCGATACTTTCAATGTCCCCGTCCATAAAGTCATAGCCACCGCCACCATGCACATGGCTTTCGATAAAGCCCGGTGAGAGATAAAGTCCCTTGCAATCTACCAGCTCTAAGTCTTGTCGGTCATTCGAGCTGAGTTTATCTAAGTCGGCTTCAGGCCGGACTTGGGCCGGGATAAAGGGCCTGCCTTCCGGATTAATATTGAAGTCAACCTGCTTGATAATTCCGTCTTCGACCAGAACTTGTCCCGGTTTTATAGAAAGCGGAGTGATGACTTGTGCGTTATAAAAAAGATATTTGGCCATAGTGCGTCCTTTTTTTCTCGTATTAATGTGTTTCTAATTGTTCTCTTATTAGTGTGTTAATTTTTTCTTCCAGGCCGGGATCGTAAGGGCCTGACAAGGCAAACCAATAGGTGGACTCATCCGCTTCATAGCCGCCTTCTTCTAATTGTTGGGCCGTACAAAGATATCCGATCATACCGTTGGTATAGCCAATGACCAGGGCATTAATGTCCAAATGTTGGGCATAACGCTGGTAGGCATCTACCAACTCGGCATTAAAGAACAAGCCTTTCCAGTCGGGGCTAAGCTCTAGATAGCTGAGGTTTAAAAGCCGATAATCATAGGCTTCCTGTTCAGACACTTTTTTTGCCCAAACTAAATCCAATGTCTCATCCTCCGTGCTTGTTTGTCTTAGGATGTTTTTATCATATTTGGGTTTTAAAGGCAGTACGATTTGAGAATATTTAAGCTGAAGATGGGGCTCTATTGGCCGGCCTTCTTCTTTTAAAGCATCCAATATGAATGCTTCCACAGCCTGGCCGAAGCGTTCTGTTTCGGAATAATCTTTTTTTACGAAATGACCATTTTCACTAATATTGGGACGGATGTCAGCCGTAGCACCTTGAAGGAAGACCGTTATAGAGTCCGGATAATGCGTTTCTAGTGCTTTTCTGATGACACCAGGGTACTCACTGTGTAGTGCATTTTCTGCAGAACTTGTAGCGTGGCAAGGATAATGCACAATATGTACTAAAACGTCATGCTGTGTAGTAGTTTCGATGCCCTTTTTTCTACTAAGCGTGAGAATCTTCGCTTCTTGCGTTATTGCTTGTTTGGGATTCGGTTCCATCAGTATTTTGCCATTTACTAATTTTCGACGATTGATGCTGCAGGGAATGTGAACCTTATGAAGGGTTAAAGAGGCTTCTTCATAATGCTTTCTAAGATTCTTACAGGTAGCTAAAAGAGCCTCTTTAAGATAGGCTACATATTGGTCTGAAGCCGCTTCCAGCAATGGCAGAAAGTTGTCTCCGGTCCCCGGGCCCGCATGGTTATGTGTAGCGGTGAAAAGAATTTGCTCTTCGGACAAGTTCATGGCTTCAGCCAAGCGGGGTCTAAAACTATGGATAAAGTCAGGAGACCACCAGAGCAGATCGGCACCGACTAAAAGCACTTCACGGTCGCCCTGCTTAAAAAGCAGGCATTGTGCCTCAATAGGGGTAATGACTTTCTCGTAGACACCTATTCGACTGGCAAAGCCGGCCAAGCGTAATGGGTGCAAAGGAGTGATATCTACACGTTTAGCGGATATATATAATGCATTCATTTTTCGACCTCTTCATGCGCCAATTCAACAATACGTAAGAAGTTTCTTAGTATGTGGAAAGGGTCTTTTACCGGTAAGGCGACGACTTTTTCTTCCGCTTGGCCCCGGCGATTTCTGATTTGTATCCACTCGCCCAATTCATGATTAGGGAAGGTGCGGAAAATGTAGTCGGCAGACTTCAAGTAGATATCCTTATTCTTCTGCGAAGGATTGAGGCTGTAGAGTTTTAAGAAAGTATATAAAGTCTCGGAGTGCGGCCACCATAACTTCATAGACCAAGTCTCTTGAACCAGTTTTTCGAAGGCATCTTGACCGACCTCTCCTTTGGGCTTGCCGCCGTCCTTATCGACAAAACGTAAGAGCCCTCCGAACTCCTTGTCCCAGCCTATTTCCCATGAATTTTGCGCAAGCATTTCAAGGCGAGCAAAATTTCCTTCCAGCAAACCGCGGCGGGTAAAATATTCAAGAAGAAACCAAGTGTCTTCAATCGCATGACCAGGATTTACATGACGATCTTGTAGTTTTGTAGCAAAATTCTCTTCAGTAGAAACATATTCTCGCATGAGTGATGTTTTAGGGTTGAAGAAGGTATTCATAATTTGATTTTGCGCATAATCTTGAGTTGTCAGACAAAAATCCAATTCATCTTGCGTATTTAGAGTTTCCAATGCTTTCTCAAACTCAATGGCGGTATTTAGCAGAATCATGGGAATTGAGTGTGAAACATAGCCTTTGGGAATAGGATATGGCTCGGTTAGGTAATTTCCGGATTGAACCCTATTTACTATAGAGAGGAAAAGCTTTTTGGTAGCCTTGAAAACATTTATGTCACGGGTTGCTCTAATATAATTAGATAGTCCTATAGAGACAAAACAGTCGGAAAATATGGATGCAAAGACTTGACCGGTTCTTTCGTCTGCTACGGGTTTACCTTCACGTGTTAGGAGATAATAGACTTCAGCCTCGGGACTCACACAATAATTCAAGAGGAAAGTCTTGGTGCGTTCGGCTTTAGCCAAGAGGTCTTTTTCATCTAAACGTGTCAAAATACCTTTCTTACTTAAATCTATTAATTCAGCTAG
>CAYFQG010000055.1:0-2752 GCA_964345295.1 uncultured Oscillospiraceae bacterium
AGGTAAAGCTTCTTTCGCATCCCTTGACTTATACTCGAAAGTTATGGGGAAGAAAAACGAATCCATGAAAAATCCTTATAATTCGAAGGAGGATTAAAAGATAAGCCACCGAGTTATTTTCAAAGCTTACGGTTTCATCTGTTATTAAATTCGTGTATCCCTGGGTGGCATCGGCAGGGTCAGTGTAACTATTAAGATCGTCGTATATGGCTCCTCCTTCGGAACCACTGTCGTTTGATGAGAACTTTGTTTTGGAAATTTCCGCTTTACCATTTTTCCCCAACAGGATAGCAGCACCAAGTTTTCCTGCTCGATTATTTTCAAAACTTGATTCTGAAACAGATAGATGGCCTTTTGGAAACATCAGAATCGCTCCACCGTAAGGGGCTTGATTATTCTAAATATAGAAGTGCTTATACCAACATCGGCCTGATTGATATAAAGGGCGCCTCCCTGACCTTTTGTTGCAATGTTAGAATCAAAAATACAACCTTTGATGATACCTTTTTAACATGTATTTTTACTTATTAAAAGGCATAAAAAAAACTGTGCCGAATATTTCTATCCGACACAGCTTCCATTTTTTACTTATCCGTTAAGTGTATCTGTGGCTGATTACTCTTTAACGAAAGAAATGGGGGTAGGACCGGTCTTAGCATCTTCAGCTAAAAGATCGATGGTGACATTCTCAAAGTGGAGCGTGTCAAAAACGCCTTCGTAGCCGGACTCGGTCTTGAATTGCAAGGTGCTGACATAATCCTTGGTCTTAGCAGCGTCATAGTTAACCATGCTGGTAACCTGCTCGCCATCAGCCAGACCTTCACCTGCTAAGTTCTCGCCCTTGTCTTGGCCGTTCTCGAAGTGATAGAGTTCAACAATCTTCTCACCGGTCTTGTTGACCAAAACATAAGTAGCGGTCTCTTCGCCTTGAACTTCGCCGGAAGCTTCTGCAGATTCGCTAGCCTCAGCACTCATAGAAGTAGTAACATCAGTAGGCTTATTGTCGTTACCCTTGTTGCCGCCGCAAGCTACTAAAGAGAAGCTCATTACAGCAGCGAGACCTAAAAGTAAACCTTTTTTCATAATCCACCATTCTCCTTTTCTAATGATTCAAGGATATATTGTAGTGTTTTCCGCCAAAGCTTTCAATGTGTAGATGGTACAGACATGGCCGAAAATATTTCCAAAGGTCTAGGCATATAAGGTCAATGTTATAACCAGGTTGAAACTTTTTGTGCACATCGTCCAAATTATACTGTCTGCACAGCCCTGTCTGCTTATATTTGATACATAGCCATGCCTCTTCTCTTCATGGCGTTGTAGTGGTCAATGCCGTAGAAGGCGATGGCATCGTTAAAGTCCGTAACGAAAAGAAACGTGCTGAGCTGGAAATTCGTAAAGCGAAAAAAGAAGTAAAGGACAGAACGGAAAACATGAAGGCTAAGGAGTATTTCTGGGGAATGGGATACATTACGGTAGTTCTGTTTGCAATTCTACAGAATGGTGCTTTTCAACATGATTTCATGGATTTTTTCATGACTCCATTCATGTGGTATGTTCGATTTTGTAAATGGCTGGTATATCCAACTTATGATAATGGATTTAACCAGAAAATAGCTAATGCAGGTGGAGAAGTATGGGTTATCAGGATTCTGGCAATCGTAGCTGTGCTTTTCATAGTGGGAATCTTAATGGTGATAATTATGGAAACAATAAAACAATACAAAAAAATGTGGGACGAAATTTCACAGATGTTTTTGATTGGAAGTCTTTCAGGAATAGCAGTGCTTGGAAATCTAATCAGAGAGTACATACCTGTGAATTTGATCTTGCTATTTGTGTTTATCAATATAGGAATCATGCTACTCAGAATGTATCTCCGAAAGAAACTTGATTATATGTAAGTTGTCATTTTAATGACCAGTCGAGGGGATGGGGCTGGATGTCCAGTGAACATCCGTTTAGCACTGACTGAAGTGGAACGTAGAAGATGAAAGCTCCATCAAGTTGCTGACAGCCAAATTTGCAGATGTGGATAGATAAAGAGAGTTCATTGCCAATACAATTTCTCTGAAGTGATAGCAGATAACAGGTCGGCAGGTCTTTCTAAAAAATAATCTGCTTTTATGTGCTTATTATGACTGCCCCATACTGCCAAAGCAAAATCAATTCCTGCATCTTCCGCACATTTACTGTCATATTTGCTGTCTCCAATATAAAGCACTTTACTATGGTCTGTTTTTGATAATTCCACATATTTCAAAATCGGTGCGGCATTGGGTTTATGTTCCTGTGTATCGTCTGCACATATGATTGTTTTGAAATAATGACTGATACCAAACGGACAAAAATCATGTGTAAATTCTTCCCTTGTCTTTGATGTGACAATCCCCATTTTATAATCCAGGCTTAGAAGATTTTTCAATAATTCAATAATTCCGTCAAATACTTTAATGGTATTTGTATAGTTACGCATATTTTTATCCCATAATTCTATCGCATAGGAAGTGTTTTTTATATCAAGTTTTTTCAAAGCGTCTGTTCCTGTAATACCTAACGCAAATCTTAGTTCAGAATATGGTATTTTTCTCCCGGACAATTCCTTTATAGTTTCCTGTAAAGAATGTAATACAGCATATTCCGTATCAATCAGAGTACCGTCAATGTCAAAAACAATATGCTTATACTTCATGCTGCCACCTTTCCCTGCCTGTATCAAAATAACGTATTACCCTGCATGGATTCCCTACTG
>CAYFQG010000056.1:0-2661 GCA_964345295.1 uncultured Oscillospiraceae bacterium
TCTAAGGCTGCAGTAGGTTCATCCATCAAAAAAATCGGATGGTCTTGATAGAGTGCCCTGGCTATAGCAAGCTTTTGGGCTTCTCCTCCGGACACATTGCGAGTTTCCTTACTAAAGCTTTTATTTAAAACGGTATCTATGCCCTGAGGATAGGCTTCTTTGGCCAAAGTAATACCAGATATCCTAAGAGCATCTTCAACTTTACTCCGATCATAATCCCTAGAACAGGCAATATTCTCCCCTACCGTTCCGGCTACTAAGCCGAAATCCTGAAAAACACCGCTTGTAGAAGACGTCAGCATAGACTTCGTTACAGGGATATTATGATTAAAGAAAAGTTTTCCTTCGTAGTTTTGATAATAGCCACTGAGAATTTTAATAAAAGTGGACTTACCGCTTCCATTAGGTCCTACAACTGCATAGGTTTTTCCGGCCTCTAAAGTTAGAGATATATTATCCAATGCCTTGTCTTCAACTCCCGGATAGGAATAGGAAAGATTTTGAATCCTTATGCTATCAAAATCTATTGTCTCAGTTTCTTCTCTTAACTCCTCTTTCATATCCAGCAAAGATACGGTGTCTTGAACGGCTTCTTTATTATATAAAGAAATGCTAATTCCTTCTGCGATAGAAGAAATCGCCTTGCTCATGAGAATCAAGGTCATTATAAGAGAAACGATTACACCAATATCTGCATGATCGATTTGAAAAGACCAAAAGACAAAAAGATAAATCAAACCGACTGTAAGCTCCCCTACGGTAAGGGATAGGGTGTTAAAGATACCCATCGGGCCTTTGGCATAATGATACAAAGACCCCCTTGGTGTATAGAGCGTATTCTTTTTTGTTTCTTCAAGCATTATTAGATCTTGCCGGAACAAGCGCACTTCAAGCGCCGTCTTTAGGTTAAAAGCAAAGCGATAACAGAATTGAAACTGTCTATTACCATCATCTGTGACCGGGTCTTTTTCCCAGTAAGCATCTGCTTTAGCTTTCAAGAAGCTTCCCAATAGCGGAAGTACAACAACCAGCACCGTAAGTAGACCTACTCTTAAGACCATGCTCTTGTCAGTAGTAGATAGATTTAATGTCCCGAATGTTCGTAAGCTCAATATGGTAAAAATTCCGGAAATCAGATGGATTAACCCTTCGCTACATTGTTCCAGCATAAGCTTGGCTCTGGGTATACCGAAGCCTCCCTGCTCTCTCGTTCGAACTCGGGCATAATATTGATGCATATCTGAACACTCAAAATCCTCTAGACTCACTTGAGCAAATTTACGTGTATAACTTCGATTCTTCATCTGAGTACTCTTCTTAGAGAGAAGCCTATATTTTCGTGTGAGAAAACTATTTAAGAGCATAACCAAGACTTCAGAAAGTAAAAGTAAGATAAGTGGCAGTAGGACCACTTCAAATGTTTTGCCCTGTTGCATGTTAGACAATAATTTCCCGAGAAAATAAATAGAAAAATAAGGCAATACACTCTGAATAGTTTTAATAAGGACGATAGACGTCAGAAAATTCGGATAAATCTTGTGCCAAGCTCTAAAAGCCAGACGAGATGTTTGAAGAATACGATGCTTGGTTTGGGCCTTGTTCACTCTAATCCTCTCCTTCCACGTAATACTGACTTTGTAAGCTAAAGAGTTCAGCATAGCGCCCCTTCTTATCCAGAAGTTCTTCATGGCTTCCTTCTTCAAGGATATGTCCATCTTCTAATAATATAATTCTGTCACTAAACTTGGTACTTACCAGACGGTGGGATACAAATATGGCAGATCGGCCTGCCGTAATAGCATTGTACTTTTCATATATTTCACGTTCCATAAGCGGATCCAAAGCAGAAGTCGGCTCATCTAAAAGCAGAATCGGTGCATTTCTGTAAAAGGCTCTGGCAATCTGCAGTCGCTGCTCCTCTCCTCCTGATAGTTCAATACCATCCGGATAAATCGTTTTACTGATAGGGGTCTCTAGCTTTTTAGGCAATTGATTTACCTTACACGATAGTTCTGCTACATCAAGTGCCTCCCATATCTTCTTATCATCGGCCAAAGCGTCTTGTACAATGTTTGTCCGAATAGATAGAGGCAAAATACTTGAATCCTGAAAAACACCGGTAAATAACTTGTAGTATTGTGCACGACCGTAAGTTCTTATATCGACACCATTCAGTAAAACGACACCTTCATCCGGTTCTAGGAAACCCGCCAATATTTTTATCAATGTGGTCTTACCCGCTCCGTTTAGACCTACGACAGCTAATTTCTCACCGGCCTCAAGCCTCAGGTTAAAATGCTCCAGAATGGGCCTTTCTGTGTGGGGATAACGAAAACTAATGTCTTTACATTCTAGGACATAACTTTCGGCTACAGGGATTTCTGGCCCTTCTAGAACAAAAGGCTCTTGATACTCTAATAAATCAAATACAGACTGAAGCTCAATACTCTCATCCGATAATTTTTTAAGAAGATGCAAAACCTGGAAAATTTGGCCGGAAAAGCTAGTAAGTGCTGTAGAGTACATAAGGAAATCGGACAAGATCATGTGTCCGTTTGTAATCATCCAAACAAGATATAGGTATGCACATCCGTTTCTCAGAAGAAAAAGAAAGGCGTCTAATACATCTGCCGAAAAAAACTTCTTTTCTTCTTCTTTTTG
>CAYFQG010000057.1:0-2488 GCA_964345295.1 uncultured Oscillospiraceae bacterium
ATATCGTTTAATTTGCTGATTTTCAGAATAAATATCTATTATTCAGCAGACCCTAACTACAATCAGAAAACTGCTGCATAAAGAATTGAAAAAGGAGCTGCCCTTTTGGAACAGCCCCTTTGTAAGGCACTGACAATTTCCATTGGATCCCTTCCTATTTTATGTCGAGGGTCGCACTGATCGACCATTTTGTGTTTGGTTTCCAGGAATTGACTTCTTTCGTCTTCCAGCCATCCCAGGTCATTTCCCCTAGATTGTAGCTAAAGGCAGTGACAAATTTATCTATACTGCCATCGCTCTGTGATGCACCAAAGCGGTAGCTCCGATAATTGCCGTCGGTATAAGTTTTTATATAGGGAACATCCATGAAATTAAGTGTATAACTCTGCTTTCTTTCCAAGGCCCCACTCCGATTATAAATATTGCTGACGTTGGATGCTGATCCTTTAATTATTTTCAGTGACTTGGGATCTATCTCCAGGGTAATATCCCAGGTACAGTCTCCTTTGTCAAAGATATTGCTCCAGGTATTGGTATATGTTGATGAGGAAGTGAAAATTACCTTATTGTCTGCATAGTGGGAACTTCCCTTCATTTCTTCAAAAGGAACGACCAATTCGTCGGCGAATGTTGCAGAATAGAACCCACTGTAATTGTTTAACTCATCAATCGTCAGTCTAATTTTTCCGGTTTTGAACTCCAGCTTCTCCTCCAGTCGCACGGTCATGTTCACTTCGCACTCCTTGTTGTAGGGATGATAGTAGACCACGTAGAGTATCTCTCTTTTCTCTTGAAGCGATTCTACATCCTCAAACTGATAGGAGTCGTAAAAACTTTCCGCAAAAACCACCTCTTTCTTTTTTGAGTCATAACGATACAACTCACAATATTGTCCTTTTCCACCATCTACACCGCCTTCCACATTGATGGAAAGGATGATTTTGCTATCGGGCAACTTAAAATCAGGATTGATGAAGATCTTCTCATACCGGGCTGAGTAGGGTTTACATTGAGGAGGAGCTTTGGTTTTAACCTCATTCATGTCATTCAGTGTCAAATAATCACGCGCCATTGATTGAATGAGATCTTTCACACCGTTTCCGCGGACATAATCTTGGAGAAAGATCCCATATTCCAGAAAGATATCTGGAAATGCATCATCGAATGCATCGTAAACCGAGGCTGCACCGGCAAGCTGTTGCCTGTGTAACTCTATGATCTTGTTATTACCATAGCGATTGGCCATCCAGCGGACCAAACCGGCCATGCCATAGCCGTGTGCATTCTTCTCCTCACCTGTTTGTGGAGAGAAACCCTCCAGGGGACAGAACTGGTTACCCAACTGTACCGAAGAGATGCCCTCCACATAAAGGCTTTCTGCCCACACTGCCACAGCCTCATCCATCCATAGAAAATCACCCCCCACGAAGGATTTGGTTACGCCCCATCGTGGGTCGTAATAATATTGCACGAAGTGGGTCATCTCATGCATGATGGAGCGCTTGATTTCCTCTTTCTCATTTATCTTCAGACTGTTTATAACCAGACTATTGTATTCACTGCTGAAACGAGATGGGATAAAGTAACCGTAAGCATACTCACTACTGAGTTTCTTCACCTCCACCTGAATCTGCCTGTTTCGCTTCTCAAAACTGAATCCCACAGCTTCCAGCTTTTTTATGGCTTCCTCCACATGCAGGGCGATCTCTTTGCTTTCTTCATGATAAAAGCGGGGAGCGTATACCACACATTTCCTGTCAGAAGTAATGGCCCGGCTCCCCGACTCATTCGATGCCTGATAGTTTTTTACCAGACCTACAATCAGTTCGCCCTGTTCATCGGATGGTTCTTCAAAAGGCTCCATTGTGGCAGTGTAATAATCACCTTCTTTTACTCCCTTGATCCACATCACCGAACTGCCTTCCTGCTGCGAGCTGATCTCTATTCCTGGGGTGGTAATGCGAAAGTAAATTTCATTCTCAGTGATTTCGGTATCGGCAAGTAGTTGTAATTGAATGGGCTTTGCAAAATTGCGCGGAAGCTTTATCTTGTAGTAGGGCGAAGCCTCAAACTCCTCCATTACCGCACCGTCGGTTTGTACTGTAATCTCCATGGTGACCGGTGTATTGAATGCATCGGCCGGAACAACGAGGGTGATTTTGTCTTTAAAAACTTTTCCTCCCGACTTATCCACTTTGGTGTTTTCTTTCGGGTCGTTGTTCCCTGGTTTTTCTTCATTGGGAGGATCCTTCTTCTCCGTTTCCTCGGGTTGCTCGATAATCTCTTCGGGTCTACTGCATTGTTGAGTGGTGAAAAGTATGAGGAGTAATGTGCATAACAGGATGCCTGTTCTCCTTGTCCTTTTTTTTGCGGTTTGTATAAATGAAGTCATAGTATGATTATTTGCTGAATTCAACTTGCAAATGCAACTGAATTCTGGTTAATAATTTGTTTAAATTTTTCATTTGGTGTGAGGTATCCAAGTCTT
>CAYFQG010000058.1:0-2340 GCA_964345295.1 uncultured Oscillospiraceae bacterium
CCAGATTCTCCACACTCGACGTTTTCTCATAAAAATGAACGGCATGGTTTTGGATGCCTTCCACGGTATAGTAGACATCGTCTTTGGCAATGGGTAAGCTGACGGTCCGCTTTTCAAAACCGGCTTTGTATATAGCGGTAATGAGCTCAACTGTTTTTCTTCCGTCGGTGCCGGTAATAAGGGGGCGGGTCCCGCCGGCAACAGCATCATAGAAATTCTCAATTTCTGCAGTGTGTCCTTCATGCTCCAGGTCCGGTATCGCCTTATAGAAGTCGTTTAATTTGGTGATTAATTCCTGATTGCCTTCTTCGGTAGGAAAACCGTTCGGTTGAGAAATTTCTGCTTTGACATCCCAGGGAGCGGCAATTTTGGCATCGGCACACTGCAAGACAATACCTTGCTCTTCACCGTGATGAACGACGGAAGAGGTCATCATACCGACCGCGCCGTCAGCATACTTCACGGCAGCGAAAGAAATATCCTCCACTTCCGAATTGTCGTGCATGACGTTACCCAGCATGCAATTGACCTCTACCGGCAGCTCTCCCTTCATCCAATTAATCATGTCGATGTGGTATACCGCGTGGTTCAAGGTAGGGCCTCCGCCTTCTTTGGAAAAATATCACACAAGGCGACGATTTGAATTTTATCGGGGAAAGTCAGAAGTCCACTGATATGGGCATTCGAGATATTACCGGTTCCGACGATTGCAGCTTTTAGCATAATGCACTGTCCTCTCTTCTTGCATCGCATAGCAGAATATATAGTTCTTATGAGTATAAAAACTTCCTCCCATTAATAAAATAAATATATTGCTCATAAATCACCGTATTTTGCTTTGGCCAAAAAAGAGCATATAAAAAAACCTCCCAACCCTTAAGGTCAGGAGGTCCAAAATTCAATCGAGTCCTTTACAGAGATACTCTAAAGCACAATCTCTACTTCATAATAATCGAAGCGAAGTATAAGAAGCAGACGGCGCAAAGGACATACATGGAAGGCGAAATCTCTTTGTACTCACGGTTAGCCAGCTTCAAAATGACGTAGGTCGGGATAGCCACGCAGATACCGTTCGCAATGTTATTGGCAAAAACGGTAAAGGCCACGCACATGAAGGCTGGGAAAGCTTCCGTGTAGTCGTCGTAGTCGAATTTGGCCATGGCGCTCAGCATACCGACACCGATAATAATAAGGGCCGGAGCCGTTGCCGCACCGGGAATCATCAAGGCAATCGGGGTAAAGAGCAAGGTCAAAGCGAAGAAGAAAGACGTCGAGATCGAAGTCAAACCGGTCTTTCCTCCGGCTTCCACACCGGCCGAAGATTCCAGGTAAGTGGTCATACAAGGCATAACGAAAAGACCGCCGATTACCGTAGCTGTGGCGTCTACCTTGAATACACGGTCGATACCGGGCAAGTTACCGTCATCGTCCAAAAAGCCCGCCTTGCCACCTACGCCTAAAGCCGTCCCCAGCGTCGAGAAGGAGTCCGGCACAAACAAGGCAATAAGGAGGAGCCAGAGCAAAAGGTCTGTTGGTAATAAGTCCCATGGCAACCGACGTTCCGATGATGAGCAAAATCATGGGCGTCAGGATGGCGCCGGCATGCATACCCGTAGCCGACATCATGTTGGGGATGGTACCCAGGACATAGGCCATGGTCAAGAAGGTGGTTAAACCCGCCAAAATCTCGGTCTTGACCGTAGTCCCATGTTTCTTCAGCTGAAAAAAGCCCTCCAAGCCTTTTTCTTTGGTCTGTTCGTTCTTAGTCATAAAACTCTCCTATCTATTCAACTACTAGAGGCACAATAAGGCCTTTCTTAACATCAATCAAGCCCTTGTTGGTCTGTTTCAGGGCAGGGCTTACGGCCAAAGACAAGGTGCCGAAAGACATAAAAGGATTGTAGTGGCGATAGCCCAGGCTTTCGATGGCTTTTCTAACTTGTTCGGTCCTCTCACCTACTTCCTCTACGGGACGGTCGGCCATGATGCCCACGGCCAAAAACTTGGCCAAATCAAGGCCTAGCAATTGCGGGCAATGGCCCTCGATAGGAAAGTGCGGGCGAACGGTCTTAAGGTAGTCGATAAACTTGCTGATTTCCAACTGGTTGGGGCGGATAATCTCACGGTAGTTCATGACTTCGCCGACACAAACCACCTCGTCTTCATCCAAAAGTGTCTTCATGTCTTCGGCGGTGATGATACCTCCGGTGGTCTCCAAGTCCGCATTGGTCGCCGGAACCGAAGACGGAATACCGTAGTAAATATCAATGGGTGCATCTGCTCCGGCCGCAATCATGGCTCGGATGCCTTCAACGCCTGCAACATTAGCAATCTCATGGG
>CAYFQG010000059.1:0-251 GCA_964345295.1 uncultured Oscillospiraceae bacterium
CGATACTCTGAAATTGAAAGCAACGGACCAGGTGGAGTATCTCCATTCCTCTCGTTACTCTCCTGAAGCTCAGCTCCGAATTTAGTTCGCAGCCAGCCTGTAGGAAGGTTTGCTAGCAACTTATTGCTACTTGCCGTGAGCGCCTCACTCATCAACTTTCACCTCTTCAAACATCACAGCGAGTTCGCCCATAATGCGCTGTACATCAGCGTCAATCTCTTCTAGAGGTCTTGGTTCTTCAGGGACATAGA
>CAYFQG010000059.1:261-2275 GCA_964345295.1 uncultured Oscillospiraceae bacterium
CTATTGTTCCTTTTCTTCCAAAAAGTACAGACTCGCCGTCGTAGAGATATTTTGAAGTATTAGCAAACTGTCCGCCGGAGCCGTAGACAGGGATCTCACCATTTTCACTTGTACCCTGCTCATAATCTTGCCCATTGCGAAATCTGACCAGGTGATGGAGAGCGATTTCTGACGGTTCACTCATCTGTCTTCACCTCTTCAAACATCCCAGCGAGTTCGCCCATGATGCGCTGCACATCGGCGTCAATCTCTTCTAGAGGTCTTGGTTCTTCGGGGACATAGAAGATACGGGTGAACGGGATTTCATTGCCAGACTTGGCTTTTGCTTCATTCCAAACGGCTTCAGGTGCAAAGGGAAGCACTTCGCTTGCCATGTGCTCTTCGAGGTCGTGACTGACTGGCACGCGCTCTGTAATGCTCCAGTCGCTAGACATAACTGGATTGCCCTTGCGGTCAATTGCCAGTGGTGCATCATCATCGGGGTAGGCTAGGGCTTTCATCGAGGCATCTACCAGACCGGCGTAGGCTTTCAATCCTGCTGCCTTAGACGCCGTTGTGATGGCTGTTGGTAGGTCATTCCAGGGTGTGCCGTCCAAGGCGCGTAGAATGTCGATATGGGCCTGCGTGAAGTCTTTGCGTTTGAGTAGTGCCCGGACTGCCTCTTCATCGAAGCGTGTTGCCAGGCGCGCTTGTTTAGTGACTGGGACATCACGGAACATGAAGTCTTCTGGGGTGAGTACCTTGGAGACTGCCGGGTCTGCGTTAGTGAAGTCGCGGTAGATCTCTGTGACTGTCTTGCGGTTTTTCTCCGACATGAAGCGGCGCTTATCCCCGAGGGGTTTGCGCATCGGCTCGAACATGTTTGACGCGTCGATGAGTTGGATCTTGCCTTTTCGCTCTGGTTCTTTGTTTCGGTCCAGAATCCAGACGTAAGTAGCGATGGCAGTTCCGTAGAACATATTGGTTGGCAGGGCAATGATGGTGTCGATCAAGTCTTCGTCGAATAACCATTGGCGGATGCCCGTTGCTCCGTCGCTGCTGTTGAACAGAGGTGAGGCATTAGAGACAACGGCTGCTCTACCGCCGTGACCGTTTTTCCCTGCCGGAGACAGTTTGTAGGCGCAGTGTGCAAGGAAGAGCATTTGGCCGTCGCTTTTGGGTGGTATTCCGTGGCTGAAGCGGGAGCCGTGTGTTTTGGCTTGTTCGCGGACGCTTTTTTCTTGGTTCTCGAAGTCGGTTCCGAACGGGGGGTTTGACAGAACGTAGTCGAATGTTTGGTGTTCATAGAGGTCGACTAACAAGGTGTCGCCTTGGCGGATGGAATCTGGGCGCTCGCCTTGGATCAGCAGGTCTGCTTTACCTAAGGCGTAGGCCGCATCCATCATTTCTTGGCCGAACAATGACACTTTGATGTCGGGGTTGAGTTTTTCTAGTGCATCTTTGGCAACTAGCAGCATTCCGCCTGATCCGGCAGTGGGGTCATAGATTGAGCGAAGAGTGTTTTCTCCGGCCAGAGAGTCTTCATCAGAAGCAAACAGGACATCAACCATCAACCGGATTGCATCTCGCGGGGTGTAGTAGGCACCAGCATTTTTGCCTTTTAGATCAAAGGATTGGCGCATTACTTCTTCAAAGATATCGCCCATTGCGTTGTCATCAATGTTGGTAGAACCGAGTGGTAGTGTGGAGAAATGTTTTATAAGCGCATGAAGCCTGCCGGCGTTGTTGAGTTTGTTGGCCAGTTTGGGAAATTCAAAAGCAGTCCAGATGTCTGCGATGTTGTGAGAGAAGCCTGCGACATAATTGAGAAGAGACTTCTTCACGTTGTCATCAACTGACGCGATAGTTTTTAGGTCGAGTGGCGAGACGTTGTAGAAACTGAGGCCAAACTTATTTTTTACGGCAATGTCAATCAGATGGGGTGGCATGTCTCCCAGGGATTCGACGAATTCAATCACCTCGGGTTTGGTGGGTTCCAACAAGCATTCCAGTCGGCGCAAGACTGTGAAGGGGA
>CAYFQG010000060.1:0-2238 GCA_964345295.1 uncultured Oscillospiraceae bacterium
AAGCCATACCCCCCTTCCGACTTATTACGGGCTTCATCCATCCGGTAAAATCGATCAAACAAGTGTTCAAGGTGCTCTGGAGAAATATAAGTTTTGCTGTTATGAACGGTCAATATCAACTGGTCGCTTTTCTTTTCTAAACTCACCTGAATATCGCCACCCTCTGGTGTATACTTTATCGCATTATCTAAGAGTATAGACAAAAGTTGTCTGAGTAAATCCGTGTTCCCTTGTATTTTCTGATTAGGTAATACGTTACTGAAAAGTGTCAGGTTTTTCTCATAAGCAGGGGCTTCAAAGGCAAGCGCCACTTCGTTTACTAAGTTCGACAAATTCAGTTCTTCATGCTCCAATGGTTCTCTTCCTTCATCACTTTTGGCAAGGAAGAGAAGATTTGCAATCAGCTTTTTCATTGTCAGCCCTTCCGCCTTTGCAGCTGACAGCCACTGATTTTCACCCTGCTCACTGCCTAAAATATCAAGGTTGGCCAAGATGACCGTTAAGGGAGTCTTTAGTTCATGAGAAGCATCGGAAATAAATCTCTGCTGCTGCTGCCATGCGGTTTTTACGGGTTTAAGTGCTAAATTAGATAAGAGCATGGATAATAAATAGAACAATACGAGCGCGCCAACATATACAGCTGCCCATGTCCATTGGGTGCTGCTAAGCTGAGCATACTCATTCTGTAGATTTACAAAAGCAATACGGCTGCCTTCCCGGCCGTAAGCGATCCCAAGGTCTCTAAAAAAACCGTCGGTCAAATCAGCAGATTGCGCTCTTTGGCACAAAGTCTGAAGCATGTCTTCGTCTATTTGTATCCAAGGAGTCATCAGCTCCCAAATCCCCTCCTCCCTTTCAATAGCGGAAAAGGTGATGTTAGGCGGCTGCTGTGGTTTACCGGGAACGGGAAGAAAGTAAATACGAGGCAGTCTTTTAATATCAACTTCAAGTTCACGCGCAATCGCGTCTTTATAATTCCGAGTAAATTGTATCCGTGTAAAAATGATGCCCGTCAACAAAACAGTGGTCATGATTAAAAACACTAAGGCCATGCTGATCAGCACAAAGCGGCGTCGTAAAGCTTTTAACATACTTCATACTCCAATAGATAGCCCAGGCGGCGCTGCGCTACAATTTGTACCTTGCTATCCAGGTAAAACAGCTTCTTTCTTAAAAAAGAAATGTAAGCTTCAACATTATTGTCCAACGCTTCACTATCCGCTCCCCACACCTTAATAATTAGGTCTTCCTTGCTGATAATATGTCCTGAAGGCAAAGACATTAAAATGTGCATGACATCCAATTCTTTTCGGCTAAGACGCACTTGCTTGTCCTTGCACGAAAGTGTACTCGTGTTAGTAGAGAGTACTATATCACCAAAAGTCACCTCATCCAATTGCACCGTTCCTTGCCGGCGTAAAAGAGCACGCACCCTTGCTAAAAGTTCTTCAGTTGTAAAAGGCTTGGTGAGGTAATCGTCCGCGCCGCTATCCAGACCCTGAACTTTGTCCATGACCTTGTCGCGGGCGGTGAGCATTAAAATGGGTATATCGCTACCTTCTTGGCGCAAAGTTGAAGCTATCTGAAATCCATTGAGACCCGGCAACATAACGTCTAAAACCAATGCATCATAATGGCCGCTTTGTGCATACTCAAGGCCTGTTTTTCCATCATATAATGCATCGACCGCATACTGCTGCCCTTCAAGAAGCTTCACCAAAGCATTGGCTAAATGTTTTTCATCTTCAACAATTAAAATTCGCATTCGATTCCCCCTTATTACCTATATTATACAATACTAGCTTATTCTGAAAAGAACCTGAAAGAAATATTTAATTTTTTTCAGAATCATTTCAGTTTACTTTGTTAACATAGTTTCAGCAGGAATTTAGCCTGCCAGAAGGAGGCAATACAATGCATATTCAAAAACACTTGAAACAAAAAATCTCACTTTTTCTCTGCTTAAGCCTGCTATTCTCTATGGCAAGCACAGCGGCCAGTACGTCCACTCCAGCGGCTGTACCCGAATTCACAGAAACCACCGTGACTTTAGGCAGCATTACTAAAACTGTGATTGCTACCGGCTCGCTTAGATTTAAACAAGTAGATAGTCTAATGGCGCCGGAAAGCATTACCTTGTCTTCCATTGAAGTTGAGCAGGGGGATGAAGTCAAATCAGGCCAAATCTTGGCTCACTATGATACCCAAGCCCTTGAAGAAACCATTGAAGAAGTGGAA
>CAYFQG010000061.1:0-463 GCA_964345295.1 uncultured Oscillospiraceae bacterium
CAGTCTGTCCGGTCTTTTACCTTCCTGATTATCATTATCGTCCCAGCGCTTTTCAACACTAAGCTCAATGGTATCCTGACTATACGTGTTGGTAATCTCTGCCAATTTGGAAGAGTAGGTACCAACGGCAAAGTGGGTCCAGGTACTTTCTCCTTGGAAAAGCAAGGTGGATTTGGATACGGAACCGTCATCGGCAAATTTAACATCAATTTTGATCTGACCCTTGGCAGAATCATCGGGCCACACATCATGGTCTACGTGGGCTCCTTCCAGCCAGACGAAATAATCTCCTCCATCGTCCAGATACTTTTCAAGATCTTTAAGGGGCTGTTTGTTATTATCCGGCTTCGATGCGGCAATCGCATTTCTCAAAAAAGCCTTCCGTGTCGCGTAATTCTCCCCTTCCGGCACATTGTTGATGTCACAAACAAAAAAAAGACCATTTTTCGTCAGCCTTGTGATA
>CAYFQG010000061.1:473-2219 GCA_964345295.1 uncultured Oscillospiraceae bacterium
TCTAGAGCCCAGTCACTCTGGCTCTGTGACGGTTCACAATAAACCGTCTCAATAGCGCTGGCCGTATAAGTAGCATCTCCTTCCTCAAAATCATGGATCGGCAGTTCATTGACGGTGTAATTGATGGGATTTCCGTCACTGTCATTCAGCGGCAGGTTTTTCCATTCCACAACCGTTTCAGGATAAGTAAGGGTTGCCGTTTTATAGACTTCGTCTCCGGCTTTAACTTGAATCGTTATACTAGGAGGAGTCACTCCTTCAGGCACGCCTTCCCAAGTTTTCTTAAAACGCAATGAGGTGATATTGTTAGTAAGATCAGAATCCTCAGCATCTACCTGACCAGCAGTTTGTTGTGAAGAACTTGTGTTAGTTCCCTGCTCATCTGTATCACGGGTAGTAGTTGGCGACAAATCGCCTTCTTCCCTTAATTCATCAGATTGCTTCTTTGGTTCATTAATAGTATCCACTTCCACCACACCGGCATCAGCAATTTCAGATAGACCGGTTTCAATTTCGTCAGGCAGAAGACTGTCATTTGCACTAAGCGGCACCACTCCTATAGATGATGTAATGAACAGTACAGTAAGTAACAATGCTAACCATCTCTTTTTCACGATGCACCTCCACAAGTATTCAACTCTCCGTTACCTGCTGTAGGTGTACAAATATGTAGTAATTTACAGCACAAACAGAAGAAAAATCCCTCATATATGTATATTGTAACATATCATTTTTATGAATGAAACAACTAGTAAATTAAAGTCTACCTTTTCAGACACAAGATTATTTTATTTTCATTCTCTGAAGCCAGTTTGCAAAGGTGCTATGGGATACTCCGAGTGTTTTTGCCCCCACTCTCATGCTAATCTCTCCCCTTTGCCAAGATCTTGCAACGGACTCGAATTCATCCGGAATTTCAAGAGCAGGACGTCCAAAGACGACACCTCTCTTTTTAGCTGCATAAATACCTTCCTTTTGTCTCTGCTTTGTGTTTTCACGTTCTATCTGAGCCACATAAGAAAGCATTTGTAAAACCAGATTAGCCATAAATCTGCCTGTAAACCGTTCACTTGTTTTCTTGTATCCAGAAGCGGACAGTCGAGTATGACAATATGTGCATCTTTTTCCTTGATGATTTTATTCCATTCAATGATAATTTCATCGTAGTTACGTCCTAAACGGTCAATCGATTTGATAAAGACCTCATCGTCAGCTTTTATTCTGTGATACATTCGTAAATAGTTTTTTCTCTCGAAGTTTTTACCAGAGGCATGGTCAACAAAAATATTTTTTCTAGGTATTTCTGCATCATAAAGTGCCACTAACTGCCGATCAATACACTGGTCTCTACTTGAAACTCTTACATAGCCATAACGCATAAAGTAATCTCCATTCGTTTTAGCTCTATTATTTTGATTTGAACTCAAGAAGAACAGGCCATATTGGATTATTTTGACCATGCAAAACTTTTTACTTCCGTTTAGAGGGTTTTACGTGCGAATGAAAAGGTGGAAAAATGCGAAAAGCAGCGTATTTTAGCCCCTTAAAATGCACCCCTTTTCCCCTTGAATGCACAAGCCACACGAAACTCATACTGTCTACACGAAACTCCGAGTTTTGAGTGGATGGTTTCAAAATATAAGATTATGTATAGCTAACGCAAGCAAAAATCCGGCAAAATCGCTCGGACCTGCACCCTTTCGTTTATTTGGGCATTCTCTGAAACCCCTGTCCTATCAACGTTTT
>CAYFQG010000062.1:0-1959 GCA_964345295.1 uncultured Oscillospiraceae bacterium
GGATGGTGAGCTGCTACTCACGCTCCTCGCTTCCTTTGCCCAGGAAGAATCACGTTCAGCTTCGAATAATATGAAATGGTCTATCCGCAAAGGTTATGCCGAAGGTTCGCTCCGCCAAGTCAGACGCACCTACGGTTATTTAGTTGAACTAGGAAAAGTTACGATTGTTCCCGAGGAGGCAAAAATCGTCGAAGAAATCTTCGAGCGATACCGTGATGGTGAACTACCATCTGCCATTGCCAAAGACTTAAACGCTCGTAAGATTTTCACGCTCAAAGGGTCGAAATGGTCGGTCAATCGCCTCAATGCGCTAACGGCAAATATTTTTTATACAGGTAATACCCTCCTGCAAAAACTCTATGTGCCAAATCATCTCGACAAAAAGCAAATAAAGAATCGGGGCGAGCTTCCTCAATATTATGTCCAGAATAGCCATGAACCGATTATTCCGATGGAGCTGTTCGAGGTGGTTCAAGAAATAAAGGCGAGTAGAACATATAAAAAAAAGTCCGACACTAAGCATGTTTTTTCAGGGAAACTCATATGTGGAGTGTGCGGAGCAAATCTTATTCGTAAATATGACCGTGGTAGACATAAATGGCAATGCTACACCTACAGGAAAAGCGGTGCTTCCGCCTGCCCTTCAAAGCAAATACCAGAGGACACCTTGGAACAAGTCATTGCCAGTGTGCTGGAACTCCCGCATTTTGATGAGACAATCTTCTTAGATCAGATTACTAATGTCATTGTCCATAACGGCAATCGCCTGGTCTTCACTTTCAAAGATGGAAGCACCAGGGAAAACGACTGGAAAGACCGCTCTCGTTCAGAATCCTGGACAAAGGATATGAGAGAAGCGGCAGCTAGAAAGACGAAGGAGCGATATGACAAATAAGAAAGTTACCGTCATACCGGCGAGGAAAAATATCATAAATCCCATCTGTACAAATACTGAAAAGCCAAGAGTTGCTGCCTATGCCCGTGTTTCAACGGATATGGACGAACAGCTTAACAGCTATGAAGCACAAATCAGCTATTATACGCAGCACATCAAGGAGAACCCTGAGTGGCAATTCGTCAAAGTCTATACCGATGAAGGTATCTCCGGACTCATGACGAAAAAACGAGAAGGCTTTCAGGAGATGATTGCCGATGCCTTGTCAGGAAAAATCGATTTAATCCTCACGAAATCCGTCTCTCGTTTTGCCAGAAATACGGTCGATACCCTGACCTATGTCCGCCAGCTGAAAGATAAGGGCGTAGAAGTCTTCTTTGAAAAAGAAAATATTTACACGATGGATTCCAAGGGTGAGCTCCTCATCACCATCATGAGTTCCCTCGCCCAGGAAGAAAGCAGATCTATATCGGAAAACGTCACTTGGGGACAAAGGAAACGCTTTGCGGACGGGAAAATCACCATGCCCTATAAGAGTTTTTTAGGATACTGTAAAGGTGCTGACGGAAGACCGGAAATTGTCCCGGAAGAAGCCGCTATCATTCAGCGCATCTACCGAGAGTTCCTGCTCGGCATGAGCTTTAACGGCATTGCCAAAGGGCTTGAAGCGGATGGAATTCAGTCACCAAGAGGCAAGGACACATGGAGAGTCTCAACCATCAAGAGTATTCTCAGCAATGAAAAATACAAAGGCGATGCTCTCTTGCAAAAACGTTTCACAGTGGATTTTCTGACTAAGAAACAGAAAATCAACGAAGGCGAGGTACCGCAGTACTATGTTGAAAATAGCCACGAAGGGATCGTAAGTGATGAGGTTTTTGAGATGGCTCAGTATGAGCTGGAACGAAGAAAAACCGGGAAAACCGGTTCCTCCAAGCACTTCCTCACGGGACGCATCATCTGTGGATGCTGCGGAGAAGCTTTCACCAGAAAAGTCTGGCATTCGACGAGCAAGTACCGCCGCTACATCTGGCAATGCGGTAAGAAATATGAAGGTGGTAAGC
>CAYFQG010000063.1:0-1943 GCA_964345295.1 uncultured Oscillospiraceae bacterium
GGTGAACACCTTTGCTTATTAATAAGCAATAAAATTCCTTTAACTGCCTTTTGTGGTACTAAGTGAAACAAAGGACCGCTTTCTAGTGCCTGCGAAACCTAACGGAGAGCACTTGCGGCTTTACTTAGCTACCACCTTTGGTAATAAGAGCAAGTCGTGTGTAAAACTTTTCAGAGCGTAAAAGGTCTCGGGTCATGTACCCGGGCTCTTTTTTGCTAATAAAACAATTTATAAGGAGGTCAAAGTGATAGTTTTAAGATCTTTAAGCAGAGCGGTAGACAAAAGAAAGGAAGTAAAAAGTTATGAGAATCAAGTTTAAGAGAGCGAATCGGGTTGTTTTGGAGGATGAGCCCTTCACCGATGAAGAGAAAGCTTTTTGGAGCCTCGTCTTAGAGTCGGAAAAGATGAGCCGGAAGAACGCTGTTTTTGTTCCCAACGACGAGAAAGCCGAAAAACTTGGGAATCTATACGAGTGTTTGGTTGAAGCTATGTCAGACCAGGATGTTCGAATTGTCCGAAAGCTTCCCGGACATGGTGAAGGCCCTTTAGACACAATGAACTGTGCGACGGTCAGTCTAAAAGGGAAGAGCATCGTTTTCACTCCGAAGCATTACGGATTTCTAAGATACACAGATATTTTTGAAGTAACAACGAGAATCGATAAACGGGTCCAAATGAATTTTCATGTCCACGATTTTGATGATGTAAGGAGGCTTGTCATCATCCACGACATTATTGCATACGACCTACTGAACGATTTGTTTGAGAAAAAAGAGCAGAGTCTGGGCCAAAACATTAATGATTACTTCAACGATTTTGAAGTTTTTGATAACGCCGATCACCTAACCAGAGAATATGAAAATGGCTATCTAAAGAGCTTGACGATTATGCCAAAGACACATGAAATCTTCATAGAATTCACAACCTACTACGCATGTTTTGATGATATCACTTTGAACTTAAAACTCTTTAAATGGTGTAAGGCCATCGGCTTTTCAGTGCAGGAAGATGACGTCGAAGAGGATTACATGACGGTCGGACTCTTGCTGGATTCACCTTTTGTAAGGTAAAGGAGGAAATAAAAATGAACCGTAGCAGAAGAGAAGACCTAAGAGATGTTTTGGCCCGGCTGGAAATCTGTAGAACCGATATCGATAGGGCGCTGTGGGAGGAAGAAGATTCACGCGATAATATGCCGGAAAACCTCGAATACAGTGAGCAATACGAAAAGATGGACCAAGCAGTTGATGCTTTGGAGTACGCTTTAGAAGATATGGACAGTCTCATGAAGAATTTAGAGGACGCCATTTTGTAAGAGAACAGACCCGTCGGAACCTGATGGACATAATGGTCACGTAGGGAGATTCGTAGCATGTATGAGTGTGCTCCTTCTTGGATTCAATCGAATGTGAAGGCGTTTTTTTATGGCATTTGGTTCATGGCCGCTTTGGCCGCCGTCTACATTCTAAGACGTCCCGGTGTTGGTATCGTGGCAGAAAACATTGCTTCGGTAATCGAGGTTATCTTAGGCAATTCTTTCGGTCCCATCGTTATTTTGAGTGCTTTGATCCAGGGGCTGGGTGTGGAACTAGGCTTTGCCATCTTCCGTTATAAGCGCTATGACTATGCTTCTACCATGTTAGCGGCTGTTTTCGCCATGCTTTTCAGCTTCCTTTGGACCGGCTACCGTTCGGCTTACTGGACCATGGAGCTCGGAATTGTGGGCTTAATTTTCATCATTCGTCTGGTGAGCTCACTCTTTTTTACGGGCTTTTTGACCAAAGTCCTCTGCGACTAGTTGGCCAAAACCGGCTTACTTAAGACCTATCCTATTGGTCAAGTGAAGGCATGGCCGAAAAACCTATCTTAGAAATTCAAAACCTGACTTTTGGTTTTGACGATAAGACCATCTTAAAGAATATTTCACTGGAGCTTTGGCCGGG
>CAYFQG010000064.1:0-1933 GCA_964345295.1 uncultured Oscillospiraceae bacterium
TAGAACCTGTGACAACTTCGGCTCCCGTTTGCGGAGTCATGCTTATATCGGCTATGTGAGTAAAAGAATAAAATTATTGGATATGCATGTTTTGATGCAACATGTTTGAATTTCTTTGGACCAACGGCTGTATTAGAAGAGTTTAGAGGACAAGGTGTGGGCAAGGCCCTTCTTTTGACCTGTTTAGACCAGATGTACCATCAAGGTTATGCATATGCCATTATCGGCGGTGTAGGTCCTAAAGAATTTTATGAGAAAACCTGCAATGCAATGTTAATTGAGGGTTCAGATCCGGGAATATATAAAGACTTTTTGGGAGTCTTATAGGCAACCCTAAGAAGTTTATATTGTCGACTAAGCAGAACGTATGAAGATTCATGTGTTCTGCTTTTTCTGTCTATATTTAAAATTCATATCAAAAATCTCGAACTAATCATCAAATTCCCCAATAGCGTTGTGTGTAAATTGGTGTTCGTTATGATGTTTACATAGTGAATTTCCATATTAGTGTTCTTAATACTTATAAAGTTGTAATAGTTTTCATTTTTTAGAAAACTCAACCAATCATCAAAAGAGATTGAATCGGGATTAATATGTAAGTTATAGAACATTTCGTTATTGCTATGATAATTGGATCCTACAACTGAATCGATGTCATCAAAATAAAGATAGCTGTCCTGACCGTTGGGACTGGCTCCTTGATAAGAAGCAAAATCCTTGGTGAGCTCAAAGAGATTCATGCGATTGCGATCCAATATGGAATTGGATATGGAGGCATGACGCCTTACGCGAGGATTGAGACTTAGTTGATAAGAGAGTTTGTTGGCTGCCAGAAAGCGTTCATCAATCTGCTTGGCATTATTGAGTAAGATGGCTTGATTGTTCTGAATAATGGCGGAGCGCAACCTCTGGCTATAAGTTGAAAGCAAAAAAGAAGCAATGACGATGGGCAAAATCAAGATAAAGATAAAAGACAAAATCCACGGGATTATGACTGTCTTTTCTCGAAGTTATGCCCTTAGCTTCCCCATTGCTTCTTCTAAATAGTCTCCTTATGCGGCAATATAAATAACATTATAGCCTACAAGGGCATGCTTTGGGCAAGCTTGAAGTTATTAAACCCTAACCATTTCACCTCTTACCATTATTTTCGAAATGTTGATATCTTCATCAAAGACCAATAAATCGGCATCTTTGCCGATAGCAATGCTGCCTTTTCGATTGTCTACACCCATTAGCTTGGCGGGGTTTAGACTAATCATGCGAACAACTTCCTCAAGGGGCGCTTTGGTGGCTTGGCAAAAGGTTCTAACCAAGCGATCCGAGGTGGCTACACTGCCGGCAAATGCAGATCGGTCCATTATTTTGGCCACGCCGTCTTCAATAATACAATCCATGCCGTCCGTGATGTTCCCCAATTTGGTAACAGAACCTTCCGGCATGCCGGCGCCACGCATGGCATCGGTTACAAGTATAATGCGGTCTGCACCCTTTATTTTATAAATCAGACGTAACAATTCAGATGGTAAATGGCAACCGTCTGAAATGGCTTCGACGTAAAGGTCATCAATGAGATAGCCGGCTTCAATGACACCGGCGACGCGGAAGGCATTCTTCCTGGTTACGGTAGACATAGCTGAATAGAAGTGGGTTAGGCAGGTCACACCGTTTTCGTAGGCGGCTTCGACTTCTTTGCAGCTTGCATTAGAGTGTGCTACAGAAGTGGCAATCTGATGTTCGCGTAAGGTCTTTAGAAAGAGGTCACTTCCCGGAAGTTCTACGGCAAAGGACCAACGTATAATCCGGTCGGTCAAAGCCAGGGCTTCTTGATACTCATGCGAATCAGGATTGCGGAGATATTTAGGGTCTTGAGCACCGGCCTGAAGAGGTGAAAAATAGGGACCTTCCAGATGTAAGCCCAAGATGGAGGGAT
>CAYFQG010000065.1:0-1518 GCA_964345295.1 uncultured Oscillospiraceae bacterium
CGTGAAGCTGGGCTATCTATTAGGTGAAATAGATGATGATACACCTGCAGTTGAACTAGATGATGAAAGCGCAGCACGAGTAATCACTGAGGAAGATGATCGGGAGATAGAGCATCTGACTTCCATGATGGCCCAGTTAAGCTACGATACGCTCCGAATCGTTTCCGCCACGATAGCTGAGGCTTACAGACTGGATAGAGAAAAGGGAAATCTTCGTCCAGATGAACGCGAAATCAGTGTGAGAACAAAGTGGCTTGATGAGGATAAAGAGAAATCCAAGGTTTGAACGTAGCAATAAATCCATGCTATGGAGTTATAAAATCTGCTACGTTTAACGTAGATCCTGATCCTGTTTATGCCTGATTCTACAGAGGGGATTGCGGCAGGACAAACCACAGCACTTATGCAAGATATGGTGAATGATCATGCGCCAGACACAACATATAGTGGTTATCAAGAAAGTGACCAAGGTTGAAGTTGCCGAGTTATCTCAGGGAGAAAACTTACCTCGTCAAATTTGAACCACGGATGACGAAGTGCCACCTCATTGTTTTTGATATGTTTTTTGACCTTTTCTGATGTTTGAAGGGTATATACGACGCAATATGAGATTTGCAAGAGGTCGGGTCATTATGGTCATCTCTTCTTACCCGAGAGCATCAAGGGCAGAAGATCGGACAGTCTGAAAACCACACGGCGCATGATCATGCGTCATGGCGCATAAGGAAATGAGCGCATTTTGCGCTTGCCGAGAGTGGTTTCAGGCAAGAAGAACTGAGGACAAGGAAGTGAAAGGCACATTTTGGTGTGGACGAGGCAAGAACGCTCCAGATGCCCGTGATGGTTTCAGACAAGAATAGACCCTTCAAGGGTATGGTTATCGCCAATACTTCAAAATGGCCCATTTTGACCGATTCTGTAATGATAAGATGCCTCTTCTTGCCTGAAAACACTTTTATGCAGAGGATAAACGACCATATTGATTGGGTTTTGACCGATAGTTGAAACCAGGAGGAATGATAGTAGAATGGCGACATTTGGAGAACGGTTGAAAGCGCTTCGCGAAGAGCGAAGGATGAAACAACCAGAGCTGGCTGAAGCGCTCGGCGTATCACTGAATACCATTTTAGTATGGGAAAAAGAAAAGCGTATGCCACGAAAAGGCTTTGACTTTTTCAAAGCTGCGAAATTCTTTGATGTTTCATACTTCTATTTGATGGGTATTTCTGATGAACGTCAGGAGAAGTATGAAGAAATAACCGCTGAAGAAGCAACAAGAATGCTTGATGAGGATGCCCTTGTATATATTATAGGGGCTGTGAGGAAGTACCGAGACCTCTCAGATGAAATGCAGTTCATGGTTAGGCAGGCTCTGGAGAGTGCATATGAGGTAGATAGAGAAAGAATAGCGTTGAGGAGTCAGGAAGCCGCCGAAAGAGGCAAGACATATGAGGACAAAATAATCGCGCTATTTGAGAGCGATTATTTCAAGAAGGCTTTTGAGACGGTTTATTACCC
>CAYFQG010000065.1:1528-1881 GCA_964345295.1 uncultured Oscillospiraceae bacterium
AAGTAGCTGCTTTACGCGAAAATGACCTCGATAATGACCGATGGAAATAATCGCTGCAATATGTGTGCGATTAGTATCCTCTTCATGCCTGAAAGCACTGAGGGCGTCGATCCCGGACAGGTGACCGCTCTGGACTACGAAAATGAGGCAAATCGTACAGAAAAATGGGAAAAACGGGATGAACATTGGGCGGATTGAACAAAAAAACGAGCCTTATCCCGGAGCTTATGGGTATGTGTACTTTCGGTGGAATGCTTTAAGAATAGGGCAGGGTAATGTAGCAAATACATACCGGCGGAATGGTCTGTGCTATGTGCTTTCGATAGTTTCAGGCAAGAAGAGACACATTAAGG
>CAYFQG010000066.1:0-1849 GCA_964345295.1 uncultured Oscillospiraceae bacterium
AGCCACATTTGAAAAACGACGCAGACCCGTTTCACAGGAAGCGGGTCTTTTTTTGAATAAGAATCCGCAGCTTGCCATAATAATTTTTCCAGGAGTCTATCATCAATTGTTCCGGCAAGGTCTTGGATTTCTTCAGCTGAGAACACGATTTTCTGTGCAAGTGCTTTTCCGGCCAAACGATTGGCCGCATCTTTATGACGAAAGGCTAGTTCGCAGATTATTTCACAGACCTCATCCGAAGGTCCCAGCCATACGACTGAGAATAAATTTTTGATCCGTGTAGTTTCATCCCAATCGTAATAATATTCGTAAAAGTCATCCCAAGTCATTGTTAGGCATCCAAAATGGACAGCAAGATGTCCAACCTCTCGTTTAGGTAAGCTGCAAACATATCTGCCATCACAGATATGTTATCTTTTAAATAGTATTCATCGAAGGCTTTGTAATATTTTAATCGATCTGTAAATTTAATATCTATGGGCGGGTAACCCATTTTCATGAGCTCTAAATTCACGAGTAGCCTTCCGGTTCGGCCATTTCCGTCAATGAAGGGATGGATTCCTTCAAATTCGATATGAAAGCGGGCCAGCTTAGTCACGAAATCTTCTTTACTGTCTTTATATTGTTCCAATAAGGCTTCCATCCGGGGAGCAATGAGGTAGGGTTTTACAGGCTCATGCGCGGCACCTAAGATTCGAACCGGTATTTGTCTGTATTTTCCTCTGTCCTCTCTTTTATCAGCTAAGACTAAATAATGGATATCTTTAATAACCTTTTCGGAAATCTCGATATTTTCACGTACCAATTCTTTTACATACTCGAATGCTTCTTTGTGTCCGATGACTTCCAGATGCTCTTTTAAAGACTTTTGGTCAATAGTAAGACCTCTGAGTACCAGGTCCGTTTCACGTAATGTTAAAGTGTTACCTTCAATTGCATTCGAGTTATACGTAAATTCTGTCAAAAACTCTTCATTTAATCTTTCTAATTCACCCTCTGTTAAAGGTCTTCTATTTTTAAGAATTTTCATTTTTTCTTCAATTATAGGGAGGAGGGCTGCGGTACTTTTATATCTACTGTCCGTCGGCTTTGCTGCATCGTAGGGGATTTTCCAAGCCCGTCCATCACGAAATGCACCTGAAATCTTACCTTCGGAACATAAAGCTCTAACTCTTCTGCCTGAAATGCCCCATTTTTCAGCAGCTTGTTTCACTGTGATGTACATAAAATCCTCCTCTCATTTTTTGTATCATACCACTTATCGGAACAATAGAAGTGTTATCGGAATAATATATCGGGATTAGCGGAACAATACAGCGAGCGCTAAACGCTATTAAAGGCTTCTGGGGCACCACTATAAAAAAGACCTGCAAAGATCGGTTGAATCTTGCAGGTCTTACTTTTGGGTTAACTGTTATAGAGAACTTATTTACCGGATTTTAGTCCTTTTTCATGAAGAGCGGCATAAGCGTTGAAATGACGCCATAGGTCGGGGTAGGGAAGGCGAAGATCATCTTGCTTAGTTCTTTGACACCCATCTTTTCGTTGATAATAAAGGTCAGCACATCAATAAAGGTGCCGGCTTCATCACTCATGACCGCAGCGCCGACCAGATGATTTTTACGATCAAACACGTAAGTCGCATGGGCATCTTTTTCTGCCTTGTTATTCCATGCCATCATTTGCCCATAGGCTAATTCTTCTACACGGTACGCATCCGGATTCTTTTGAGTTGCTCCAACCTGCGCCATCGTTTTCTCCTGAGAAATCAAAACCGGATATTGCATCCAAAGCTGTGCTGCAAATCCACTCATACATTCCTGAATTTGGACTCTTATATAGTATTAGG
>CAYFQG010000067.1:0-1846 GCA_964345295.1 uncultured Oscillospiraceae bacterium
TTCTGCCTCACAGAATATCAGGAGGCTAGGTCCGCTTGCCATGAGCTATTGTTGGATTTCCTGTGCTTTAGTTAGGATTATTTATGACTGTTACGGTATTCTTTGGGACTTGTGCCTAACTTTTTCTTGAAAATATGGCTAAAATGCTCAACAGAACCATAGCCTACGGCATCGCTAATCTCATACATCCTGAGATCCGTCTGCTCCAGCAGCTCTTGTGCCTGTTTAATTCTTAAATCATTGAGGTAAGAGATGAAAGTAGAACCGCTTTCTTTGGCAAAAAGTGTGCTGAAATACTTTTCGTTGAAACCAACATAGTCCGCGACCGTTTTAAGCGATAATTCCGGGTTGGTGAAATTATCTTGCATAAAACGTTTGGCTTGTTCCGTCGGACTTAGTTGCCTGCTTTCTCTTTCTTCGGCACAGAAAACTTGCACACGTCTAAGAAGGCTCCTAAGCCAAAGCTCTCTTTCCTGCCGGCTGGAAAAGTCTTCCGAGGCCTTAAAGACGTTAATCCCTTCAGGGTAAATTTCGTAGAAATCACCGCCTAAGGCATGGAGCTTTTCTCCTAATCTGGCCAGGAGAACCAAGATTTCTTGCCCGGATTCTTCTGTGTCTTCTTTTTTTCTTCGATTGAACCATTGGCTCATTTCCTCTTGTGTAACCATATTGTCTTCGGCTAAAAGAGCAGCAATTAAGTTGTCAGAAGATTCAGCACACTCTTCATATAAGAGGGTCAAGTCCTCTTTATCCCATTGGGTGCAGATACCGCCTCGTCCTTGCAACCTGGCTAAGCTACAGAGAATTGCCGCCTGCTTGCTTGCTTCATTCAAATGATCGGTATCGACTGGATGGCTAACCCCGGCTACTGTTTCTATATTAAGATAAGCTTGCCAAACCGATTGAATCTGTTCTGTTACCGACTGCATGGTCTCATGGGCTCTGCTTAGGTCACGAATAGGGTAATAAAGTTCGACGTAATCGGGGCTTATAGGATTCAAAATCGCCTTGCCTTGGAAGCGCTGAATTTGATTGACCAGTTCAAGCATGGGTTTTTCCAACTGCTCTTTTAGATTATCTCCGAAGCGTTGAGCGACTTTGGAAAAGCCTTGTATCTGAAAGGCAGCTACCATATAGGTTCCGGGAAGAAGTGCCAAATCCCTATGTTGTACAGGAGGGCCCTGGGGTGTCATTTCTTGGAAGAAGTTTTCTTTTAGTGACCTTAGCATCTTTTCCATAGCGGCTTCATTGATGTCGGATTTTAGGAGATAGTCGTGAGCCCCTAAACGAAATGCTTCCCTAACCAGTTCAAACTCATCATAACCCGACAAGGCCAAGGTCAGCGGGAGGCGTCCTTGTTTGAGTAATTCGCGCATTAAGTCCAGGCCGCTCATTCCGGGCATTTGCATATCGGTAATAAGCAAGTCTACAGTGTGGTGTTTTAAGTAGGCCAAAGCCTGATCGGCGTTTATTGAATCTTCTACCACAACATAGCCCAACTTTTCCCAGTTGACGATTGATTTTAATGTCACACGAATGAGTGCATCATCATCTACAATCATGACCCTAATCATGGTTTTCCTCCTTCGTTGTCTGCTTGGACAATGTTTCCAAGGGTAGCTTAAAGGTGATATGTGTGAATGAGTCGGGAGAGTCGGTGGAACTTCGGATAACAAACTGAACCCCCTGTCCAAAGTTCAGCCTTAGTCTTGCCAGTACATTTTTTAGGCCGATGGACCGGTTGTCGTTGCTTGGCTGTGTTTGGCTATGTTCTAACTCTAAAATCTTTTCTTTTCCTATACCCCGGCCATTGTCCCAAACAGAAAGGCATAGGAAATCGTCTTCC
>CAYFQG010000068.1:0-1695 GCA_964345295.1 uncultured Oscillospiraceae bacterium
TAATTAATGTTTTTGCCCATGGCAGAGAAGACATCGGCCATGGCATCAAAAGCTTCTTTTTCGCCGCCAACCAGAATAGAGAGGGTGCCTGCCGTGGCTCCGGTTTCCCCACCTGTTACGGGGGCGTCCAAAGCAGAGACATTCAAGGCTTTGGCCTCCTTATAAATCCTTTGCGCCAGACTAGGGCTAGTGGTGGTCATGTCAATGAGGTACATGCCGGATCTGACATGGGACAAGATACCGTCGGGGCTAAAGTAAACCTCTTCCACGTCCTGAGGGAAGCCCACGATGCTAATGACCACATCAGAATTTTCTACACAAGATGCGATGGACGCATGGAGAGTCGCCCCTTCCTTAACGACATCTCTTACCTTCTCGGGATGTCTGGCATAAATATGAAGCTCAAAACCTGCCTTCATGAGATTTCTTACCATGGGTTTACCCATGATGCCTACGCCGATAAAACCGATTTTCATACTGAGCCTCCTATTGATTGTACTGTGTTTTAAATAGTGCCTTTAGTATAGCCCAAAAGCATATTTAGATATGACCTAATGTAAAAATAAAATACAACCCAATGGAAATTGTAAATTCAACCTAATAGGAATTGAAAATGTGACCTAATGAGAATTGCAAATATGACTGGTTCGTGTCATTGTGACATTAGGAGGAAAACTCTACCATTATCAAGACTATAAAAATCGAGAAATAGATGCGGTTGTTCGATTGGAAGACGGACGTTGGGGCGCTTTTGAAATTAAATTGGGTGCCCACGCTATCGATCAGGCAGCAGAGTCTTTGTTGACGATTAAAAAGGCTTTGGAGGAAGAAAAGGCCAAAGGGCCTTCTATCCTGGTCGTCATTTGCGGAATGACACAATATGCTTACAGGAGAGAGGATGGCGTATATGTTGTGCCCATAACAGCTTTGAAACCGTAGTTAGAAAAGAAGATGGGCAGACCTATTATAGTTTTATAGACTATTTGAAATTGATATGTGATGGAGTCTGGATTTTAGACAGATAATAGATTGAAATAATAAAGAATAAGCGTACATCTTAATTGGATTTTTAGTTTGGTGAGGGTATGCCATATCCATTAAGACACGGAGAGATAAGCATGGGCGTTAAAGTGTTAAACAATGTTACGGATATCGTTTGTGACGATATGATGGCTACGATTCGTAAAGGAAGTAAGCTTTCTATTGCAGCAGCTTTTTTTTCCATGTACGCCTACGAAGAGCTAAAAGAGCAGCTTGAATCTGTTGAGGAATGTCGTTTTCTATTTACTTCACCTACTTTTGTCCAAGAAAAAGCAGAAAAACAAAAGCGAGAATTCTATATCCCTCGCCTTAATCGCGAAAGAAGTTTGTACGGTACGGAATTTGAGATTAAGCTTCGTAATGAGATGACACAAAAGGCCATCGCCAAAGAATGCACCAATTGGATTAGAGAAAAGGTCACTTTTAAATCCAATATTTCCGGGGAGACTATGCAGGGTTTCGCTACGGTTACGGATAGTGGAGAAGAAGTTGCCTACATGCCGTTAGACGCTTTCACTACTGTTGATATAGGTTGTGAACGTGGCAACAATTCCTACTACATGGTGAATCGTTTAGACTCGCCTCTTGCCAAAGCCTATATCGATTTGTTTAACGCACAGTGGAACGATACGGATAAGCTTCAGGATGTTACGG
>CAYFQG010000069.1:0-1548 GCA_964345295.1 uncultured Oscillospiraceae bacterium
AGAGGCCTGACTACGCGCCAAGTTGAAATCCGAGGTGCTTGCACCTTGGTGGAGATGAAAACTGGTAGAAGAGAAGAAAACCTTGTCGATATTTAGAATATCAACTTCATTTTCTAAGAAGTTTACGAAATGGAAACCGTTTCTGATAAAACCTCCTAATATATATATTTTGTGGTCTGTGTTTTGTTCCAGCCAGGATGCAATGGTCAAGTCATTTACCGTAATGGTTAGATTCTTCTTATAAGTGAGCAGTTTAGCCAGTTCGAAAATCGTTGTCCCATAGGTCAAGGCAATAACATCATTGTCCGAAATGTATTCAATCGCCTTTCGGGCGATAAGCTTTTTCTCTTCCACTTGCTCTACGGAACGGACGTCGGGCGTGTATTCCATACCGACGGGCTGGCTACTGTTGCTAAGTGCACCTCCATGTGTACGCAATAGATAGTTTTGTTTCTCTAAAGTGAGTAAATCATTTCTAATAGTAGATGCCGATACACCGAATTTTTCACATAGCTCATTGACCGTTACTCTTCCAAGCTGATTCACTAAATCTACGATGCCTTGAAGACGTTCTTCTACAAAAACATATTTTTTCTCCGTTGCTCGATTCATACAATCCTCTATCCATAATTTTTATCAATTTTTTATGATTTCGCTATATGGGGGGAATACAATTATTACTTTTATAGGCCAAAGCAGGTGGACTAGAAAAATGCTGGCACTAAGCCTATTATAAAATTAATGAGAATAGGAGAGGTTTTAATCATGTTAGAAAAATTAAGACAAGAAGTTTGTGACGCCAATTTGGCCCTGCCTGCCTATGGTTTGGTTACCTTTACTTGGGGCAATGTCAGCGGTATTGACAGAGAGCATGGCCTGGTGGTGATTAAGCCCAGCGGACTCTCTTATGAAGGTATGAGGCCGGAACATATGGTCATTGTTAACTTGAAAGGTGAAGTTGTAGAAGGTGAACTGAGACCTTCTTCGGACTTAGCAACACATCTGGAGCTTTATAAAGCTTTCCCCGAACTTGCGGGCATTGTACATACGCACTCTACACAGGCGACGGCTTGGGCTCAGGCGTGTCGGCCCATCCCTTGCTTCGGGACCACTCATGCGGATTATTTTCACGGAGAGATTCCTTTGACCAGGGCTTTGAGGCAAGAAGAAATTGAAGGCGCTTATGAGAAGAATACGGGTCTGGTGATTATTGAAACTTTTAAAGAAAAGAAATTAGATCCCGTAGCTGTACCGGCAGTTCTTTGTGCATCGCACGGGCCTTTTGCCTGGGGCAAGGACGTTCATGAAGCAGTCCATAATGCCGTGGTTTTAGAAGAAGTGGCCCAAATGGCACAGTTGACTTTGGCCATCAACCCGTTAGCCAAGTCCGCACCTCAATACCTCATGGATAAACATTATTACAGAAAGCACGGTGCTAACGCCTATTACGGCCAAAAAAAAGATAAGTAGAAGCATATTAAGTTTTCTTAAATTGTGCATAAGATACATTTCAAACTTTCTCCCTTGCGTTAAACTAAAAAACTTTAA
>CAYFQG010000070.1:0-1522 GCA_964345295.1 uncultured Oscillospiraceae bacterium
GGGAGTGTAATTTAAACTCTGTCTGGTTTCTATTTTATTAAAATCTCAACAAATATAATTTTTTCTTTTTGGATTTCCAAATGCTTCTTAAGATAGTTTTCGAATGTGTGCAAGGGCGGCGAAGAATGAGCCGTTTATATACCCTTGCACACATCCGGGAACTACCTTTTCTTTGCGTTTGAAAAGTCAAAAAGAGGAAATGGGTTATATCTCCAGAGGCATTCTCTCTCCAAATTTGATTCGTAGCTGTCCGGCAGTTAACGCCCAATTCTGGAGCGGATGCGTCCATTTTTTGGAGATGTTCATTACAGCCAAGTAGATTAATTTCATCAATGCCATGTCATTGGGAAAGACACCTTTGGTTTTGGTCACTTTTCGTACTTGACGGTGGAAGCCCTCGACGGCATTAGTTGTGTAAATCAGTCTTCGGATATGCTCGTCATACGCAAAATAAGCCGATAGATTATCCCAGTTCCGTCGCCATGATTCTAAGACAACAGGGTATTTTTTACCCCATTTATCTTCTAGTTTATCAAGGTTTAGCTCTGCTAAATCTTTATTAGGGGCTTGGTAGACTGTTTTCAAGTCTGACATAAACTCTTTTTGATCTTTTGAAGATATGTATTTCAAAGAATTTCTAATCTGGTGTATGATGCAATTCTGGATGATTACCTCAGGAAAAATAGTGCTGATTGCTTCCGCAAAGCCCGTGAGATTGTCTATGCAAGCGATCAGAACATCTTTCATGCCACGTGCTTTCAGGTCGGTCAACACGCTCAGCCAGAAGTTGGCACCCTCACTTTCTGACACATACATGCCAATCAATTCTTTGTGCCCATCTTTGTTGATTGCCAGGACATTATAGACTGCACGACTTTCTGTACGACCACCATCCTTCACCTTGTAATGCATCGCGTCAAGCCAAACTATTGTGTACATTGATTCCAGTGGGCGGCTTTGCCACTCCTTGACCTTGGGAACTATGCGTTCAATGATTTCACTTAGCGTGTTGTGGGAGATGTCAACATCATACATCTCCTCGATATGGGAGGAAATATCCCTAAGGCTCAACCCCATGCCATACAGACTGATAATCTTGGAAGACATGTTGTCTGCAAGAATCGTCTCACGTTTTTTAAGAATCTCCGGGCTAAAGCTACTGTGACGATCCTGAGGTGTTACGATCTCTATTTCGCCGGCCATAGTTTTGACTCGTTTGCTTCCACGACCATTACGCTTATTACCGTTAAGACGCTCTGAAGCGTCAAGGTGAGAGGACATCTCGCCATCTAAAGCAGCCTCTAAAAACTCTTTTAACAAAGGACCAAAAGCTCCGTCTTTACCTGTGAGCGATTCGCCACTACGCAGTTGAGATAACGCTTTGTCCCGCATCTGCTGATACTCTTCACTGTTTCTATCCATAATACAAAGATAATTGTTTAGAGACAGAGTTCAGATTACGCTCTCTCTTTCCCTTATTTAATAGTAGTTTGTTCGTTCCAACGAACGAAATTATCAGCTA